>NC_017586.1:3141483-3769780 GCF_000240165.1 Streptantibioticus cattleyicolor NRRL 8057 = DSM 46488 | reverse complement strand
GTGCCAGGAAACGCCGCCGTGGCGCTCGGCCACGAAGAACCAGACCACCGTCCACACGGTGAGCAGCGCGTGGTGCCAGCGCACCGGCCAGCGTCCGATCCGTCCCACCTGTGCGGCGTCCTGCCTTTCCATGGCAGCCGTCTCCGTCTTCCGCACGACTGTCCTCCCCATCTGCCCGCCTTTCGGCGTAGGGATGAGAATGTCATGAGCTTTTGGTGTACGGGCACCGGGGAGGGGCCATGGGGTCCTTTGCCCCTGTGGATTCACCCGTTGTTACAGACGGGTTCCGACCATCACCGGTTCATTGACCAGCGTCACGCCGAAGGCCGCGTGGACCCCGTCGCGCACCTCGCGGGCGAGGGAGAGCAGGTCGGCGGTGGTGGCGTGGCCCCGGTTGGTCAGCGCCAGGGTGTGCTTGGTGGAGATGCGGGCCGGGCCCTCACCGTACCCCTTGGTGAACCCGGCCTTGTCGATCAGCCAGGCGGCCGAGGTCTTGGTGGACCCCTCGCCGGCCGGGTAGGCCGGGGGCTGGACGTCGGGGCCGAGCCGGTCGCGCACCCGGTCCAGGAAGGCGGTGAAGGCGGCGTCGTCGAGCACCGGGTTGGTGAAGAACGACCCCGCGGACCAGGTGTCGTGGTCCTCCGGGTCGAGCACCATGCCCTTGCCGGTGCGCAGCTTCAGCACGGTGTCGCGGGCGGTGGCCACCGGCACCCGGTCCCCGACCGCCACCCCGAGCGCCCGGGCCACCTCGGCGTACCGCACCGGCGCGGAGAGGCCGTCGGCGTCCTGGAGCCGGTAGCGCACCCGGAGCACCACGTACCGGCCGCTCTCCGCCTTGAAGACGCTGTTGCGGTAGGTGAAGCGGCAGTCACCGCCGGCCAGCCGGACGGTCTCGCCGGCCGTCCGGTCGTAGGCGATCACCTCGGTGATGGTGGTGGCGACCTCCTGGCCGTAGGCTCCCACGTTCTGGATCGGGGTGGCCCCCGCCGAGCCGGGGATGCCGGCCAGGCACTCGATCCCGGCGAGCCCGGCCTCCACGGTGCGGTCGACGGCGTCGTGCCACGGCTCGCCGGCGGCCAGCTCCAGCTGCGTGCCGTCCAGCGCGACGCCGCGGGTGGCGATGCGCAGCGCGGTGCCGTCGAACCCCTCGTCGGCGATGACGAGGTTGCTGCCGCCGCCGATCACCAGCAGCGGGGTGCCGGTCGCGTCGGCCTCCCGGACGGCCTCCACCACTTCGGCGTCGGTGGTCGCCGTCACCAGGCGCCGGGCGGGGCCGCCGAGCCGGAAGGTGGTCAGGGGGGCGAGCGGGGCGTCGTGGGTGAGCTGCACGGGGTTCAGCTTAGGAGGTCGTGTCCGCCGGGCCGTCCGTCGCCGGGCCCGGGTGACTAAGGCCACCTGCCGGTCAGGCGAGCTTCACCACCGCGCGGGACATGCCCAGCACCTTCTGGCCGCCGGAGGTGACGGTCAGGTCGACCCGCACGGTACGCGCCTCGTCGTCGAGCTTGGCGGCGACCTTGCCGCGTACCTCGATCTCGGCGCCCTGGTCGTCGTTGGGGACGACGACCGGCTTGGTGAAGCGCACCCCGTACTCGACCACCGCGCCGGGGTCGCCGGCCCAGTCGGTGACCGCGCGGATCGCGGTGGCCATGGTGAACATGCCGTGCGCGATCACGTCCGGCAGCCCGACCTCCTTGGCGAACCTCTCGTTCCAGTGGATCGGGTTGAAGTCGCCGGAGGCGCCCGCGTACCGCACCAGCGTGTCGCGGGTCACCCGGGTGGTGAGCACCGGCAGTTCGGCGCCGGCCGCCACGTCCTCGTACCTCACCTGCGCGGCCATCGGTCAGTCCTCCTCGGGGGCGCGGGCGACGAGCATCATCGTCGCGGTCACCACGTGGTCGCCGTCGGCGTCGTGGACGTCGCCGCGGACGGTCAGCAGGTCGTTGCCGGCCATCGACTTGATCGCGTCGATGGTCACCGTGACCGAGAGCCGGTCGCCGGCGCGCACCGGGCGGATGTAGGTGAACTTCTGGTCACCGTGGACGACCCGGCTGTAGTCGAGCCCGAGGTCGGGGTCGTCGACCACCTGGGCGGCGGCCCGGTACGTGATCAGGAACGGGAAGGTCGGCGGTGCGACCGCCTCCGCGTGGCCGAGCGCCTTGGCCGCCGCGACGTCGGTGTACGCGGGGTTGGCGTCGCCGATCGCCTCGGCGAACTCCCGGATCTTCTCGCGGCCCACCTCGTAGGGCTCGGTGGGCGGGTACGTACGCCCGACGAAGGACTGGTCGAGCGGCATCGGCACCTCCGGAAAAGGGAGTGGGGTACGACGAAACGACGCAAGGCCGCCCCCAACGGTCGGGGGCGGCCTTGCGATCGGGCCTGGTGTCAGCGCGTCTCGCGGTGCGCGGTGTGCGAGTTGCAGCGCGGGCAGTGCTTCTTGAGCTCAAGACGGTCCGGGTCGTTACGCCGGTTCTTCTTGGTGATGTAGTTCCGCTCCTTGCACTCCACGCAGGCCAGCGTGATCTTCGGGCGGACGTCGGTGGCAGCCACGTGAGTGCTCCTTGACGGACAGGTTTGATGAACGCAGCAAGAGTAGCCGATCGAAGGACCGATCCCGCAATCGGCTACACAGAGTAGCGGTGACCGGACTTGAACCGGTGACACAGCGATTATGAGCCGCTTGCTCTACCGACTGAGCTACACCGCCGCGATGAAGGGCAACCCCGTCCGAAGACGAGGTTACCTCTACATCCGAGCCCCAATACGGAATCGAACCGTAGACCTTCTCCTTACCATGGAGACGCTCTGCCGACTGAGCTATTGGGGCGAGCGAGGAAGACATTACACGCTCCGCCCCCGATCCGTGAAATCCGTATCGGGCCCCCTTGTCCGACTCCCCCGGGGGCCCGTTTCGCGCCGGGCCCGCGGCGCCGACCGGGGGCCGGGCGGCCGGGCCGCAGGGTTCCCGCCGAGGCGCCGGCTCCCCCGGGCGCGGACAGAGCACGGGGCCTCGCACACGCCCGCCGCCCCCGGCCGATCGGCGACCCCTACCGGTACCTGATCGATCCCCGCCGGAGCGACGGCGCCCGGGCACGGGCAGCAGGGGTCTCGCCGAGGCCCCCGGGCACGGGCGGCAGGCCGTGGCCCGGGCACTCCCGGCACCCCGTCCGGGGACGGCTTCTCGGGCAACGAGCGCCCGGCCGATGCCCCGGCCCCCTGGGCACGGGAGGGGACCGGCAGCGGGACGCCGGGCGCGGCACTCCGGTACGACTATTGCCCTCCTCCCCGGCCCGCCGCCCCTGGCGCCATAGGCTCGTGCGTACGTGATCTTGCGGAGGAGTCACGATGACCGAGAGCCTGCCGCAGCAGCCGAGGCAGCCCGCTTCCGACGGCGGCGGGCCGGCGTCCACGCTGCTGCTGACCGGCGCCCGGCTGCGGGACGGGCGGGTGGTGGACGTCAGGCTCGGCGGCGGCCGGATCGAGGCGGTGGGCACCGCGGGCAGCCTGGGTCCGCCGGAACAGCGGTCGGCCGGGCGCCGCGTCGACCTCGACGGCTACCTGCTGCTGCCGGCCCCCGCCGAACCCCACGCCCACCTCGACACCGCCCTCACCGCCGGCCACGACGGCCCGCCCTCGGACACCTGCGAGGAACTGCGCCGCCGGGTCACCGAGGCCGCCCTGCTCCAGCTCGGCCACGGCGCCACCGCGCTGCGCACCCACGTACGCGTCGGCGACGTGCAGGAACTCAACGCCCTGGAGGCCGTCCTGCAGGCCCGCCGCAGCCTGCGCGGGCTGGTGGACGTCACCGCGGTGGCCATGCCCCGGCTGCTGACCGGGGTGGCGGGCGCGGACGGCCTGGCGATGCTGCGGGACGCGGTCAAGATGGGCGCCGGGGTGGTCGGCGGCTGCCCCGACCTCGACCCGGACCCGACCGGGTACGTGGAGGCCGTGCTGGGGGTGGCCGCCGAGTCCGGCTGCCCGGTCGACCTGCACACCACCGGTGCCGACCCGGCCCGGCTCGCCCGGCTGGCCGCGATGTCCGGCGGGCTGCGCCCCGGGGTGGCCATCGGTCCGTGCGACGCCCTGGCCGGGTACCCCGCCGAGACGGTGCGCCGGGTCGCGGGCCAGCTCGCGGCGGCCGGGGTCGCGGTGGTCTGCCTGCCGCAGGGCGGTTGCGGCGCGCTGGAACGCGGACACCCCGCGGCCGGCCTGGTACGGACCCTGCGCGCCGCCGGGGTGCGGGTCACCGCGGGCAGCGGCGCGCTGCGCGACACCGCCAACCCGGTCGGCCGCGGCGACCCGCTGGAGGCCGCCTTCCTGCTCGCCGCGCACGCCGGATGCCCGCCGGGGGCCGCCTACGACGCGGTGAGCACCGTCGCCCGGGCCGTGCTCGGGCTGCCCGAGGTGCGGGTGGAGGCCGGTTTCCCCGCCGAGCTGCTCGCGGTGCGCGGCAGCCGGGTGGACGCGGCGCTGTCGCTGGCGTACAGCAGGATCGTCGTCCACCGCGGCCGGGTGGTCTCGCGGACCAGCGCGGTGCGCGAGTACGCCGACTGCTCCTCGGCGGTCGGGCTCGACCTGCCGCGCCAGTCGCGTTCCGGCGGTTCGCCCGCGTAGGGCCCCCGCGTCGTCGGCGACCGGCGCGCGGGGGCGCGTACGACAGCGTACGGTCGGCGGTATGCGCATCGTCATCGCCGGAGGACACGGACAGATCGCCCAGCGCCTGGAACGGCTGCTCGCGGCACGCGGCGACGAGGTGAGCGGCATCGTCCGCAGACCGGAACAGGCCGAGGCGCTGCGGGCCAACGGCGCCGAACCGGTCGTGCTCGACCTGGAGTCGGCCTCCGTCGACCAGGTGGCCGGGGCGTTCGCCGGGGCCGACGCGGTCGTCTTCGCCGCCGGGGCCGGGCCGGGCAGCGGCGTCGCCCGCAAGCACACCGTGGACCACGCCGCCGCCGTCCTCTGCGCGGACGCGGCCGAACGCGCCGGCGTACGTCGGTACCTCGTCGTCTCCTCGATGGGCGCCGACACCCCGCCCCCGCCCGGCACCGACCCGGTCTTCGCCGAGTACCTCAAGGCCAAGGGGGCGGCCGACGCCGAGGTACGGGCCCGTACCGCGCTGGAGTGGACGATCCTGCGGCCCGGCCGGCTCACCGACGACCCCGGCACCGGCACCGTGGCCCTCGCCGAGCACACCGGGCGCGGCGAGGTCACCCGCGACGACGTGGCCGCCGTCCTCGCCGCCCTGCTCGACGCCCCGGGCACGGCCGGCCGCACCCTGGAGCTGATCGGCGGCGGGACGCCGGTGGAGCGGGCCGTGGCGGCGGTGTCCGGCTGACGCGCGCCCCCGGCGGCGGGCGTTCCGGTCCGCCGCCGGGTAATGCGCAGGACCAGGGCCGGCCAAGAACGCCCCAGGCACGTTAAAGAATTCCTCCGGGACGGATGAGAAATTCCTTGAACGGAACGCTTCCGGTGCGGAGTCGCGTTCCGCGTGCCGAAGACTGCCGGGTATGGCAACGACAGTCCCCGTTCCGGCCTCCGGCCCGGCGGCCCGGCGCGCACCCTGGCGGTCGCGCCCCGGCGACCCCGGGTACGCCCGTCCGGCGCTGCTGGTGATCCTGGCGCTCGCCGCGCTCCTGTACGCCTGGGGGATCAACCACAGCGAATACCACACGTTCTACGCGAACGCCGCCCGCAGCATGACGGAGAACTGGAAGGCGTTCTTCTTCGGCTCCTTCGACCCGGGTAATTCCATCACCCTGGACAAATTGCCGGGATTCCTGTGGCCGCAGGCGATTTCCGCCCGGATCCTGGGTTTCCACCCGTGGACGCTGGTGCTGCCGCAGGTGCTCGAAGGCGTGGCGAGCGTGGCGGTGCTCCACCGCGTGGTGCGCCGCTGGGCCGGGGTGAACGCGGCCCTGATCGCCTCCGCCGCCTTCCTGCTGACCCCGGTGGCGGTCGGCCTCTTCCGCACCGCGGTGGAGGACCCGATGTTCACCCTGTGCGTGCTGCTGGCCGCCGACGCCACCCAGCGCGCCGCCCGGACCGGACGGCTGCGTCCGCTGCTGCTGGCCGGGTTCTGGGTCGGCCTCGGGTTCCAGGCGAAGATGCTGGAGGCGTGGGCGGTGCTCCCCGCGCTCGCCGCCGTCCACCTGCTCTCCGCGCCGACCGCGCTGCGCCGCCGGCTGGCCCACCTCGGGCTCGCCGCCGTGGTGACGACCGCCGTCTCGCTCTCCTGGATGATCGCCGTCACGCTGACCCCGGCCCAGGACCGCCCGTACGTCGACGGCACCACCGACAACTCCGCCTTCAGCATGGTGATCGGCTACAACTTCCTGAACCGTTTCTCCTCGCTGGGCATCAGCGCCGCCTCGACCGGCAGCGTCAGCGCGACGCAGGGCGGGGGCCACGGCGGCGGCCACGGCCAGGGGGGTCCCCAGGGGTCCGGCCAGGAGCCGTCCGGGCAGCGGGCCTTCGACGCCGGAACGTTCCGGCACGGGGCGCGCGACTCCGGCCATGACGCGGGGGCGCGCGACCGGGGTACGTCCCTGGGCGTGCACGCCGGCGCGCACGCCCTGAACGGCGCCGCCCAGCGGGCCCCGCAGGGCGGCGGCTGGGGCGGCGAGGGCCAGGACGGCTGGTCGAAGATGTTCGGCTCCGCCCTCGCCTCGCAGACCGGCTGGCTCTACCCGTTCGCCGCGATCGCCGTCGTCTGCGGGCTGCTGTGGCGGCGCGGCAGCCCGCGTACCGACCGGGCCCGGGCCGGCTTCGTGCTGTGGGGGGTGTGGCTGGCCACCTACTTCCTGGTGTTCAGCGCGGGCAGCGTCGGCGGCCACACGTACTACATGGGCGTGGTCGCGGTGCCGCTCGCCGCGCTCACCGGCGGCGGGGTGACGCTGCTGTGGCGGGCGTACCGCGCGGGCGGCCCCCGGACCTGGGCGTTGCCGGCCGCGGTGGCGGCCACCACGGCGTGGGCGGTCTCGCTGGCCGCGCGCTTCCCGTCCTTCCTGCCGTGGCTGGCGCCCGTGGTGGGGGTGGCCGGCGTGCTCGCGGTCGTGCTGCTGGTGGTGGCCCGGCCCGGTGGGCGGGTGACCGCGCGCAGCCGTACGGCGCTCGCCGGGTTGCTCGCCGCGTTCTGCGCGCTGCTGCTGGCGCCGGGCGCCTGGGCGGTACAGGTGCTCACCCCCGGTTACCACGGCTCCGGCATGGGCGCGGTGGGCCCCTCCGGCGGCGGCCACGGTGGCGGGGTGGTCCGGGCGGCCGGGCGCGGCGCGCGGGTGCCGTGGTCCGACGGTCGGCACGGCGGCGGGGGCGGCTTCGGCGGCTTCGGCTCCGGATCCGGCCGCCTCACCGCCGAGCAGCGCGGGGTCCTCGACTACGCCACGGCGCACCGCGGATCGGCCCGTTACGTCCTGGCCACCACCAGCTGGAGCGCCGCCTCGCCCTACATCCTCGGCGCCGGCGCCGACGTGCTCCCGGTCGGCGGCTTCTCCGGGCGCGCGCCGTTCCCCACGGCCGACGGTTTCCGGCAGCTGGTGCGCTCCGGCCAGGTGCGGTACGTGCTGCTGGGCGGTACGACCCGGGGCTCCGGCGGTCCGGCCGCGGCGATCACGTCCTGGGTGCGCGCCGCGTGCGCCAAGGTGCCCCCGGCGTCCTACGGCGCGGTGAACGCCACGGCGCAGTCGTTCCCGTCCCCCGGCGCACCGGACGTCACGGCGCAGTCGCTCTACGCCTGCTCCCCAGCGGCGCGCTGACCCGAGGCGGTCGCCGACGCGAGCCAGTGGGCGATCCGGCGCAGGTCGTCCTCGTCGGCGACCTCGGTCAGGTGGGTGACGGCCGAGGTGTCCGCCGGTTCCAGGTCGGTGAGGCCGGCCGCCGCCAGCGCCGTGAGGAGCACCTGGTGGCGGCGGTCCCGCAGGCGTTCGTCGCGCGCGCTGGCGCTCGGCCGCGGCTGACCGGGTTCCCCGGAGGCCGCGGCCGGCCCGGGCCGCCCCCGTACCGTCCGCAGCCGCCGCCACCCCCGCCCCTCGTCGTCCGGCCCCCACACCTCGGCCCACGGCGCCTGGCCCCGCGCCCGTACCGTCCGCGTCATCGCCGCGACCGCGTACTCCACCGGCCCCCGTCCCGGCGACTGGGCGGCGACCACCCAGTCACCCCCGGCCCGGCGGAACACGGCCACATAGCGCGGCGGTCCGTCGAGCGGCACCGGCAGACCCGTCCCGTCATCCATGAGTCCGACACCTCCGGAACGCGGCAGCGTGTGGACCTCCGAGGGTACGCCTTGATCTGATGCTCCGTCAGCTACCCGTCCGCGGGCCCTCGTCGGCCCCCGCGCGCGGCGATCAGGGGCGGGCGTCGAACCGCCATCCGCCCAGCTCCCCCAGCGCCCTCGCCCGCGCCTCCACGACGGCCTTACGGGCGTTGCGTTCCGCCTCGTCCGCGTGTGCTGCCTGGCTCGTCACCTGGCCCGGCCACTTGCGGTACAGCAGGCCGGTCCGCGCGGTGAACCAGCCCCGGCTCACCGCGTTCAGGGCGAGGAGGAGGCCGGTGTCCTCGGAGGCCGGCAGCGCCATCCAGCCGCCGAGGGCGAGCAGCAGGTCGCGCCGGACGAAGAGGGTGGCGGGGTGGACGGGGAGCCGGTACCCGTGCGACGTCCAGTGGTCGAGGACGGCACCGCGCTCGACGACGCCTTCCGGCGGGTCCTGGTCGAAGGCGGCCGTGGAGCCGTCCGGGAGCAGGTCCAGGACGCGGGAGACGGCCCAGGCGACCCCCGGGTTGCGGTCCAGCGCGCGCAGGTCGCGGGCGAGGGCGCCGGGGGTGAGCATGTCGTCGGCGTCCAGCACCTTCACGTACGCGCCCCGCACCCGGGAGAGCGCCATCGTGCGGGCGACCCCGGCCCGCCCCGGGCGCCCCTGCCCGAAGCTGACCCGCGGGTCGTCGGGCACGTACGGCGCGACGGCGCCGGTCTCCCCGTCCTCCTGGACGACCCACTCCCACCGCCACCCGTCCGGCAGCTCCTGCTCGCACAACGACGCGTAGGCATCCGGCAGATACCGGGCCCCGGGCGCGTGAACGGCCGTGACGACGGAGATCAGGTTCGGCATGACCGCTCAGCGTAGGCTCTCGTGAGGAACCCGAGGACCGGCCGGCGGACCCGGGCGTGGCCGAGGGCGCGTCGGACCGGTGGCGGGTCCGGCACGCGGCGGCGCGCGAGGCGGTGTGCACGCTCGTCGGGAGTGCGCACGCCGCGGGCGGGTGTCACAGACCTGGGCGGGCGCGGGCGGTTCGAAGCACGGGATCGTTCGACGCACGGGGACGTTCGAAGCACGGGGTCGGCGCCGCCCGGGAACCGTTCCGCCGCGGCCCGGACGGCCCGTCAACTCCCTCCGGCCGCCCGCGAAAAGAACCGGGACAGCGATCGGCGCTCAAGGACGGTCACCGTTGCCCGCCCTTCCGGTCACAGACCAGCAACTTCGCACCCGTTCCCATCATGTTCCTGCCACGCTGCTCCACCGGGGCCGAGCCCCGAACCGCTACAAGTCACGATGGAGCACACCGCATGCACAACGCACAGCCGCCCGCTGCGCACGACCCGTACGCCTCAGGCCCGACCGGCAACGCGTTCCCGCCGGGCCACCCCGCAGGTGCCCCCGTCGTGGGCCGGCCGACCGGCCTGGCCATGAAGCGCCGGGGTTCCGTCGCCGTGTGGATCGGCCTGCCCCTCATCACTCTCGGGATCTACCACCTGGTCTGGTACTACAAGATCCACAAGGAGATGCACGAGTTCGACAGGCGACGGGTGCTCAGCCCGGCCGGCAGCGTACTGGTCCTGATCTTCCTGAGCTGGACCGTCATCGCCCCCCTCGTCTCGTACCACAACACCGGCAAGGCCATCGCCAACGCACAGCGGGCGGCCGGGCTGACCGTGACGTGCAGCCCGGCGGCATGCTGGCTTCTCGCGTTCGTCTTCGGCCTGAACACCTGGTACATGCAGAGCCAGCTCAACCTGGCCGTCGATGCCTACCCGGGCGTCGCACCGGGCACGGGGGTGGCCCTCGCCGCGTGACCCGGCACGGACCCCGACCGGGCCCTCGGGCCCTCGGGGGCCGTCCCGTCACAGCCACCACAGGGCGGCGGAACGGAGTCGGACGGGCCGCCCACCGCGATCCGCCCGGACAACAACTGAGGCCCCTCATTCACGTCTCCGTGGATGAGGGGCCTCAGTTCCCGTGTGGCGGCGCCAGGATTCGAACCTGGGTAGGCATAGCCGACAGATTTACAGGGGGCCGCCTTCATGCGCCCCGAGCTGCGTCTTTATCGGCAGGTTGGCCTACTGGGGGACGCATGGGGAACGATCATGGTTCTCATGGATCCTCGGGCGGTCGCCGTGGCGGCTCAGGGGGTGTCGCTGGAGACGCCTAGATCCCGCCTCGTCTCCTCATGAAGGAGGTTCATCGCCTCTATCAACAGGTCCGTTGGCGGGGGCTCTTCGGTGGGTTGGCGCGCAGCCTCCAGAGCCTGCCACAGGACCCGGTTCACTTCGTGTGCCGCGACAACGGCGCGAGGATGCGCCAGGAGGACCAACGCCTCAAAGGCGAGAGACCGCTTCCGTTCCGCCGCTTCCATCCTGGCGAGCGCCTCGGCTCGGACTTCGGGGTTCTCCCACGCCTGCTTAGCGGCTCCCTGTGCCGCTTTCACCAGGGTGACGTACTCGATGTAAGTGCTCAGCTTCCGCTTGTCCCAGCGGGTTTCCAGCTTGCGACGATGTCTGACCCGCTCAGCCGCGGTAGTGGCTAAGTAGGAGGTCAGGGCGCCTACAACTACCCCTATCAGGGTCACGATCTGACTGAACATCAGCAGAACATACCGCGAGTCTGTGTCGCCGAGGGTGGCAGAGGCAGCGTGAAGGGGCGGCCCCTCTTCGAGTCCGAGAGGGGCCGCCCCTTCCCACATAGCTAGGACCGTTCAGTCCCGCCGCTCCGGTCTAGACCGTCACGGGCTCCCTCGGCTGCCACCTCCAGCCAAGGCTACGGATCGCATCAGCGCGGCTGAGCACGATTCCGATGCGCGTGGCCCTTTCGGCGTCGTCCTTGTACTCCGGCTCTTCGGTGGACTGGCCTGGGTGCTTCCGGTAGATCTCGCCGGGCTTCTCCTGCATCCACCCATCGACAACCGCCTCGGCCGCCAGCAGGGGACCGACATCCTCAAATGCGGGGATCGCCGGCCAGCCACCGTGTGCCAGGACTAGCTCCTTGTAGATCGTCGCCGTGGTCCCCATGACGGGTAGGGAGCCCGCTCGCAAGCCATCGGCAAGGAAGCCGGCGGGGAGGCGGCCGGGAGGCGGATCGTTGGGGCCGGGGACGAGTCGCCCGTCCGGGTAGAGATCGAGCGCGGGAGCGACGGTCCACCCCAGGTCAGGGCTGGCGGCGAGAGCCTCGATGTCCCGCGCCAGGGTGTGCTCGTCCGGGAACAGGTCGTCCGCGTCCAGGGTACGGACTAGCAACCCCTCGGCGCGGGGCAGGGCGAGAGTCCGAGCACGTGCGGCTCCCCCACACCGTCCAGCGTCCTTGGAGATCCACGGCAGGTCCGGTAGTCGGTTGAGCGGCTTGCCGGTCTTGCCGTCCTCCTGGACACACCACTGGAGAGACCAGCCGTCGGGGAGCCGCTGGGAGGCCACCGACTCGTAGGTATCCGCCAGGTAGGCGTCCCCGCCGTCGAAGACCGGCGTGATCACAGAAATGATCGGCATTACGCCCAACGCTCCAATCGGGTCACGAATTGCAGTTCGATGCGGTCGGCCGGGAACGGGATGTCGGTCACTTCGACCACCCGGTCACTCGTGTCGTATGTGATCTTCCGGACGCGGATCATCGGCACCCCGGGCGGGATGTCCTGTTCTTCAACTTCCCTCTCGGTCGGCATCTCAGCAGTGACCCGGTCCTCGATCCGGTCGACCTCGACGCCTACCGTGTAGAGCTGGTGCTGAGTTCCGCCGGGCCAAGGCTCGGTCGTCGGGTCCAGGATCTCAGGGTTGCGCGACACCAGGTCGTACGGCAGGTACGAGACCGAGGTGCTGGCCCCCTCACCGCGGTGGTTGCGGCGCCTGTAGCTGCGTCGCAGCACCTTCTGGCCGGAGGTGAGGCCCAACAATTCGGCGACATCCGCCGGCGGGGTCACGATGGCGAAGTCCACCGAGTTCTCGGCGATTTCGGTGACTGCCATCTTGGTGCTGTCCTCGGAGATCCCCCACGTCCGCCGCTCCTCTTCTCCCAGGCGGACGCGCTGCTTCTCTCGGTGGTACATCTCGTTGCTCCGCAGGTGGCGGACCGGTGCGACCCGCACCCAGGTCTTACCGCCCACTTTGCCGGAGAGCAGTCCGCGTTCCTTGAGCGCCTGCACGGCGCGACTGGCGGTGTTGCCGCTGACGCTGTAGCGCTTCGCAATCTCTGGGTTGGTGAGGAACTGCTGGCCAGGCGAGTAGTCATCCTCGATGAGCTGGGCTAGTCGTTCAGCCAGCTCCGCGTACTTCCCGACGTTCGGCATGCTCCCGACGTTCTCACGTTCTGACCTGCGGAGCAAGAAGCAACGTAAGACGGACCGATCCAAAGCGCGATGGATGCTTGACGTCGCCCACCGCCGCAGTGCAGTCTTATCCCACGCCGCCATCCAACGCGAGTTGGAAGTAAGCGAGTTGCGTTGGTTTGGTGACGTCTAGTCAGCACCACCCTTTGGCCGTCAGGTCAGAGGGGAGCGGCAGACACAGCCCGTCGGCTGTCAGACCCGGTGCGAAAAACCTGGACAGCGGTCCACGAGCGCGGAACCGAACTTCGCAGGCTCGTGAGTGCACTGGCACTGAGACACCGAATCCCGAGCGGGGGCGACTCCCCGCGATGACCGGTCGGTGGATAAGACCGCGGCGACACAGCTTCCGAATGTCGCCACGGACGGACTAGGCACTCCCTCACGTTGCGCGTGAGAGCCGAAACGGACGATGTCGCAGGAAGACCACGGCCGCCACGCTTCGAGCGCTCACGCGGCCTTCACCCTCGCTCACCTCGGCCAATGGGAGGTCCAATGCATCGCCGACGAACGCGTTAGGCGCCGCCGTACCTGACCACCACGGCGGCTACGCCCATCGAGTCACCGCCCGGCACCACCACTGTTCCGCCGGGAGCCTGCCACCGGGCAGGTGCGCGGCGCCGCTCCGTCCGCATGGCCGGACGGGGCCGACGCCGCGCCTGCGTCGAGCACGCACAGTCCCCGCCGCCCCGGCACCGGCCGGTGCGGCGCGGGCTGTGGGTTGCTCGAACCCGCAGCACTCGCTGTTCAGGAGGATCACATGATCGAGTCCGTCATCGCCGTGGCCGGGACCCTGCTCGGCTCGGTGACCGCCTACGTTCTCCAGCAGCGCGCCGCCCGCTCCGCCCGCAGCGAGGATCGCGCCACCGAGCGGCGCCGGGACGTGGTCGCCGCCGTCGCCCAGCTCACCGCCGCACTCGCCGACCACCGCCGGGCGATGTGGGTCCGCGAGGACTTACGGCTGTCCGGCGCGGCGGACGAGGAGTACCGCACCGCGCGGGCCGACAGCCACGCCACCCGCGCCGCCATCACCGCGCCCCTGGCCACCGTCGCCATCCTCGCCCCCGATCTTGCCCCCGTGGCCACCGAGGCCGCGCAGGCCACCTACGCCCTGCGCCACGCCCCCGACCGCGACGCCCTGACCACCGCCCGCACCGCAGCAATCGCGGCCACCGACCGCCTCGTCGCCGAGGCCGCCCGCCAGGTATGACCCCCCAGCCCAAGCCCCGGCCCCGCCACCACGCGGGGGCCGCGACGACGCCGGTTCGACGCCGGCCCGGGGCACTCCGGCCACACCGGCCGGCCCAAGCAAAGCGGCGCCCGGGGTCTATGCCCCCCGGGCGCCGCGTGACAGGCACCTGTGTTGGAGGCGCCGTGTTGCTGAGCATGACAGATCAGGAACGTGAAGACCTGTCGGAGAAGGTCAAGGACGCCAACCGTCGCAGCGAGAACGACGCGGCGGCAAGGGGTGGTCGGTGATGACCGGTTCCGAGCATGAGCGGACGAAGCCGCCGCTGCCGGTACGGCCTCCGCGTCCCCACCCGCACGCCGCTGTGACCGGCCACTGATCGAACCGCCCCGCTGGCCACCGGGCCAAGGCACTCACCCCTCCCGCATCGCGGCGCACGGGGTCATCCCGAGGTGTTCGCCTCTCGCCGAAGCCGCGACCACCTCAGCCCTTTCGTTCCTCGTCAATCAGGAGATCCGCAATGACCGAGCGCACCTTCGTCTCCCAGTCCGCCGGCCCGGTCGTCCTCGGACTGGACCTGCCGATGGGCAACGTCCACGTGCAGGTCCTCGACAACCTCACGACCGCCCGCGTGGTCGTGCGGACGGACGACTCCTCCGGTCCGGCCGCCGACGCGGTCAACCGGGCCCGCAGCAACCAGAACGGCCAGGCGCTGGCCATCGAGGTCCCCGCGATCCCCGCCAACGTGATGATGCAAAGCGCCCGGGGCAACCGGGTCACGCAGACCATGGGCACCGTCTACGGGTCGGTCACCGGCCTCACGGTCGTCAACGGCCGGATCATCACCGGCGGCGGTACCGGCGTGATGGAGACGGTCAGCCCGATCGAGGCCATCGTCAGCCTGCCGACCGGATCGTCTCTGGCCGTGGTCTCCACCTCTGCCGACGCCTGCGCCTACGGCGAGGTGGACTCACTGGAGTTCCGCTCCCTGTCCGGTGACCTGCGCGCGGACAGCGTGCGGACGCTCGCGGCCCGGACCACGTCCGGTGACGTGTCGGTCGGCCGCGTGTCGAAGGCGGTCACCGTCCACAGCGTCTCCGGGGACATCCGCATCGTCCAGTACGACGGACAGCGCGCCGAGCTGAACACCACCTCCGGCGACGTGACCACGCAGGCCACGGACGCCGCCCGCGGAGCACTGACCGCCCACAGCGTCTCCGGAGACATCCACCTCTCCCGCACCGGTCACCTGCGGGTGAGCGCCAACAGCCTCTCCGGCCGCGTCCGCACCCACTGACCCGCCCTTGCGCCACCCGGTTGCCCCCGCCCCACGTCGTAAGGACTCCGCAAATGGATGCCACAACCTTCGCCGCTGTCTTCATCGCCCTGTACGTCGCCCACAGCGTGGGTGACCACTGGGTGCAAACCTCCGCCCAGTCCGCGGCCAAGTGCCGCCCGGGGTGGGCGGGCCGCCTCGCCGACGCCCGGCACGTCGCCACCCTGACCCTCACCAAGGTCGTCCTTCTGCTCCCCGTAGCCGCTGCGCTGGGGCTGCGCCTGTCGGCTTTCGGCCTGGTGGCCGGACTCGGGGTGGATGCAGTGACGCACTGGTGGGCCGATCGCCGCACCACGCTCGCGTGGCTGGCCAAGGTCACCGGGCAGTCCGAGTTCTACCGGCTCGGCACCCCGGCCCACCCCGCGCACCCGACCACCGCCGACGGCAAGCCCGCAGCCCACCTCGGCACCGGCGCCTACGCCCTCGACCAGTCCTTCCACCACCTGTGGCTCCTGGTCGCCGCCGTGCTCATCACCACCCTGTGACCCGCGCCGGGCGGCGGCCACCCGGCCAAGGACAGTCCGCCGCCCGGCGCTTCCCTCCCCATCCAGCAGGAGAAGCGCATGTCCATGCGAAACCTCATCGGGCGCCACGAGGTGGCCACCGATGACGAACTGATCGAACTCGCCCTCGGCACACCACTCGACCTGTGGCTCGGCCCGGAGGACGGCGAGTCCCCCGAGGAACGTGCGGCGCGTCTGGACGCGGCCCGCGACATCCTCGCCGACGATCCGGCCCTGTTCGACCGCACGACCCGCATGGTCGCCGAGCTGATCGAGACCCGGGCCCCCGACGTGGTCAACGTGGTCGCCCTCCCGCGGCCGGCCACCCTCCGCCGCCCGGCGCGGACGGAGGCGGCATGAACGTCCTGCTCGCCGCCGCGCCGCTCGCGGCCGGCTGGTCCGTGCACGGCACCTGGATGTGGCGCCGCCTGTCCGCCGCCCGCCGCGACCCGGTCACCAGCCTGCCGACCCGGGACGCCTTCACCGCCCGCGCCCGCCGCCACCTCCGCCACCCCCACGCCGTGGTGCTGCTCGTGGACCTGGACCGCTTCAAAGCCCTCAACGACACCCACGGCCACGCCGCCGGGGACGCGGCCCTGGCCGCGGCCGGCCACCGGCTCGCCGACTGGTGCACGCCCCTGGACGGGGTGGTCGGGCGGCTTGGCGGGGACGAGTTCGCCGCCGTCGTCACCCTGCCCCGGCCCGGCGACCTGCCGGACCGCCTCCGGGCACTGCACCTGCTGCTCACCGAACCGGTTCCCTTCGCCGGTCGTGTGCTGCCCATGCGTGCCTCGGTCGGCGCCTACCACTGCGCCGAGCTGACCACGCCCGACCTCGGCATCGCCCTGCGGCGGGCCGATGAGGCGATGTACCGGGCCAAGCAGAACGGCGGCGGCTGGTGCGTCGCCGACGTCACCGTGCCCGCCCTGCCCACCGTCCACGGCCGCCGCGCCGGCCGCCGCGGCGCCGAACGCCGGAGGGACGCGCGATGACCGGCTACTTCGACGGTTACGACGGCCCCTGGCCGGACGACGACTGGGACGACGACTACGCCCAGGAGTCCGAGGAGTGGGCCGAGGGCACGTGCGACCACTGCCTCAACCCCGACCAGATCGGCCCGCTGGGCACCGTATGCGCCTGCCGGATCGGCCAGGGCGCGGCGCCCGAGGACTGCGTGTGCGGCCCCGACGCGGACAGCGAGGGGGCAGCATGAGCGTCACCTGGACCCCCGCTCTGCTCGCGGCTGTTGACGACGCGTACGACCGGCGCAACGCCTCGGACGGCCGCTCCCGGTTCGGCGCGTACCTGCGCGACCGCTGCGCCCGGCTGCACGAGGACGGGACGCCGCTGCCGGCGGAGGACTTCGCCGCGGCGGTGTGGCCGATCGCCACCGCGCCGGTGATGTCGCCCGGGTACGTACGCCTGCGCCCCGACATCCGCGCCGTCACCCCGGCATGGTCGGAATACGGGCACCTCACCGTCGACGTCCACGTTCCTCTCGGCCGCCGTGCGCTGGTGGCCGACCGGGCGGTCCCGGGCCGGTGGCGTGACTGGGACCGGGACCTGGCGCCCGGCGAGGAGCCGTACCGCTACTGGTGGGAGCCGGACGGCGACCGCCCGGCGCTGCTGACCACCACGGTGATCCGCCTGCCGGTGGACGACACATGGAACCTGCCCACCCCCGCACACACCGGTGGTCCCGGGCTGGTGGCGGACGCCAAGTCCGCCGTGGCGGCGGTGGCCGACGCGGTCAACCGCCTGGCCGGGCCGGTCGTGGCCGCACTGCGCGACGAAGCAGCGCCGGCTGGGCGGTTCGGGAGGTGGCCGTGCCCGTCCTGAAGTCACCGGACAGTATCCGGGCGGCGGAGCGGACGTTGAGCGCGGGCACATGGCTGATCGTCTTCGGCGCGATGCTCTACAGCGTGCTGACGGTCACCCCGCTGGCGGCCGGCCACACCCCGGCCGCCTGGCGGTGGACCTCGCCGATCCTGCCCGTCGTCGTGGACGCCGCGGTGGTCATCGTCGTCCGCCTCGACGCGGTCCTGGCCCGGCTCGGCGGACACGGCGGCTGGTGGCCGGTCACGCTGCGCTGGATGACCGGCACCATGACCCTGCTGCTGAACGTCGGCAACTCCGCCCTCGCCGGTGACGGGGTCGGCGTCGCCGTCCACTCCGTCGCCCCGCTGCTGCTCATCGTCACCTCCGAGACCAGCCTCGCCTACCGCCGGGCCATCGCCCGCGCACTGGCCCGGCTGGACGCCGAACGCGCCGAAGCCCAGCAGCGTGAACGCGACGAACGCGAAGCCCGTGAACGCCGGACCCGCGAAGAGCGGGACCGGGAACGGGCGATGCGTGAACAGCGTGAACACGCCGAGCGTGAACACGCCGAGCGGATCGAGCGTGAACGCCGCGAGTGGGAAGCCGCCCAGGAACGTGAACGCCGCGAACACGAAGCGCGCATGGCCCGTGAGGCACGCGAAGCCGCCGACGCCCGCCGCCGCGAGGAAGACCAACGCCGCGAGCGGGAACGGGAGCAGCGGCGCAACGCCGCCCGCTCGCCGCGTGAACACGACGGGGCCGCCCCTCGCCGGGAGCCCGTGAACACCCCGAAGTCCCGCCCGGTGAACGCCTCGGAACCCGGGCCGGTGAACGCCACAGCCGCGCCCGTGAACGGCACCGAGCCCCGGCCGGTGAACACCACCGTCGCCGTGGTGAAGATGCCCGAGCACGAGGCGCGGGCCGCCGCCCGCGAGGGCGTGAACACCGGCCGGTCCGTGCGTGAGACTGCGGAACTGACCGGCTGGTCCGTCGGGTGGGTCGCCGCCCGCTACCAGGAAGCCAAAGCCGACGGCGGCGAATCCGCCCCGCCTGACGCGATGGGTGAGGCGGCATGACCCGCGGCCCGATCATCGCCACGGACCTCTACACCACCGTGATGACCCGGGCCGGCTGGGTCTGCCAGTGCGCCGGCGAATGCGGCAGCGCCCACCGCCGCACCGGCGGGACCTGCCAGGCACCCCACACCGACCGGGCCCACCTGATCGCCGCCCCGCCCCGGCGCGTGCCGGACCACCAAGCGGTCACCGTTCCGCCCGGCGAGCTGCGCGCGTGGTGCCCGGTGTGCTGGCAGCACCTTCAGGCCGCTGCCACCCGCGCCCGCGCCGCCACGGCGGCCGACTCCCAGAAATCCCTGTTCTGACCCGCAGCGCACCGCGCTGCTGACGCGGGCCCGGCCGCCGCTTTGGACGGCCAGCGGCCGGGCCCGCCTTCTCCCAACCTGGTGGAAGGAAGACCCTCAGTGAACCATGACGATGAAAGCGAGCTGTTCAACCGGCTCGAAGCCGAAATGACCCCCGCCCCGGGTGGTGGTGAGGTGGTGGACCTCGGCAAGGCACGTGCCGCCCGTACCGAGGCGGCCACCGCACCCGCCACCGGACCGGCGGACGGCGCCGAGGCGGATCCGGCTGTGCCGGTGATGGTTGACCAGCCGGTCCCGGCCGATACGGGGCCCGGCTACATGAGCCGCCTGCTGGCCGCGAAGCGGCGCCCGGTGGTACCGCCGTGGATGAAGTCCCCCGCGGAGCTGAAGACCGCTGCCGGGTGGGTGGCCCGGCACTACGGGCACGCCGCCGGGTACCACGCGCTGCGCGCCCCGGTCTACGCCGCCCGCCTGACCCTCCAAGCTCCCACCGGTGCGGCGAAGTTCGTCGGCGGCACGCTGCGCTGGATGGCCGACAGCGAGGGCGAACCGGTCCGGCTCGCCGCCGTGCGCCGCGAGGACGCCGGGGAGTACCTGCGGCTGTCGCGGCAGCGGGACGGCCGGGTGCGCATGCGCACCCTGGTAGCGGTGCTGGCCCTGTTCGTCGGCATCGGCGCCGCCCTGGCCCTGTACGTGCTGGCCCCCGGCTGGCTGCAAGCCGTGTCCGTGACCGCGGTCGTGCTGGCGCTGGGGTCGGCCGGCCGCAAGGCCGATGACCCGGTCATCCACCGTGCGGTGGAGCTGCCCAAGGCCACCAAGCTGACCAGTGACATCGTGCTGCGGGCGCTGGGCGCGCTGGGCATCCCGGCCATCAACTCGGCGCAGAGCAAGGGGCGGGGCGGGTTCGAGTTCACCGCCCCGATCACCCGCGACGGCCCCGGGTGGCGCGCGGAAGGCGACCTGCCCTTCGGCGTGACCGTCACCGACGTGATCGAGCGCCGGGACCGGCTTGCCTCGGGTCTGCGCCGCCCGCTGGGCTGCGTGTGGCCCGAGGCGGTGCCGGACGAGCACACCGGTCACCTGGTGCTGTGGGTCGGAGACCAAGACCTGGCCAAGGCCAAGAAGCCCGCATGGCCGCTGGCCAAGTCCGGGACGGTGGACCTGTTCAAGCCCGTCGCCTACGGCACCGACCAGCGCGGACGCTGGGTCGAGGTCACGCTGATGTACATCGCCGGGATCATCGGCGCGATCCCGCGCATGGGCAAGACCTTCCTGTTGCGGCTGCTGCTGCTGATCGCGGCACTGGATCCGCGGGCGGAGCTGCACACCTACGACATGAAGGGCACCGGCGACCTCGACCCGGTCGGCAACGCTGTCTCCCACCGCCACGCCGCCGGCGACGACGACGAGACGATCGGGTACGTGCTGGCCGACTTCCGCACGCTGCGCGAGGAACTGCGGCGCCGCACCAAGGTGATCCGCTCCCTGCCCCGGGACATCTGCCCCGAGTCCAAGGTGACCAGCCAGCTCGCCGACAAGCGCTCGCTCGGTCTGCACCCGATCGTGGTCGGGGTGGACGAGTGCCAGGTGCTCTTCGAGCATCCCGAGCACGGCAAGGAGTTCGAGGAGATCGCCACCGACCTGGTCAAGCGCGGTCCGGCCACGGGGATCGTGATGCTGCTGGCCACCCAGCGCCCCGACGCCAAGTCGCTGCCCACCGGCATCTCCGCGAACGCCGGCGCCCGCTGGTGCCTGAAGGTCATGGGCCAGACCGAGAACGACATGGTCCTGGGCACGTCCGCCTACAAGCGCGGGGTGCGGGCGACCATGTTCACCTGGGGTGACAAGGGCATTCACTACTTCGTCGGCGAGGGAGCGGACGCCCGGATCGTCTACGGCGCGTTCGTGGACGCCCCCGGCGCCGCCGCCATCGCCGCCCGTGCCCGCAGCGTGCGCGAGAAGCGTGGACTGCTGTCCGGCTACGCACTCGGTGAAGCCCCCGAGGCCGTCACCGGCCCCGCCTATGACCTGCTCGCCGACATCCTCGCCGTCACCCCCGCCAAGGAACCCAAGGTGTGGTCCGAGACGGTGGTCGCGCGCCTGGCCGAGCTGCGGCCGGAGGTCTACGACGGCTGGGACCCCGAAGCCCTGGCCGCCGCGCTCAAACCGCACGGCATCTCCACCATCCAGGTCGGCCGCCGGGTGGACGGCAAGGTCGTCAACCGGCGCGGCATCGACCGCTCCCACATCACCACCGCGATCGCGGAGCGTGACGGAAAGCGGGACGTGGGCTGACCGCCCGGGGCCGCTAGCGCTAGCGGCACACCCCGCTAACGTTAGCGGCCCCGCTAGCACCCCAAACCTGCCTTGATCAGGCCGCTAGCGGATAGCGGCCCACCTGCGGAAACCCCATGAACCCGCCAGGAAGGCCCCTCGATGACCCTCACCGCCCTCGCTATCACCCTCCTCCTCGCCGTCACACTCGGTTACGCCCTGCTATGTGCGGCGAGCCCGTTCGGCAACTGCCGCAAGTGCCGCGGACTCGGCTACCGGCTCACCTACGACCGCAAGGGCCGCCCCCGCCGCGGCAAGCACTGCCGCCGCTGCGACGGCCACGGCATCCGCATCCGCGTCGGCCGCCACCTGTTCAACCTCGCCGCCCGTATCCACCACGACGGCACCCGCTGACCCCGCCTCGTTCCCGTCCCGGAGTCCACTGTGCTCATCACGATCTCCGCTGTCGTCCTGTTCGGAGTCTTCCTCGCGTTCCTCCTCCGCTCCCGCTCCCTCGGCTTCGGCGGCGCCTTCGTCGCCGTGATGTTCGGGTTCTTCCTCGCCTCCACCGGCGCCGCCGGCCCGATCACCCGCCTCACCACCGACGTGGCCCACACCCTCGCCAGCCTCGGCCACTGACAGGAGCCCCGCATGGACGCCCAACTCATCGCCGCGACCGTCCTGTTCGGTCCGGCCGCCGTCGCCCTGCCCGTCCACGCGGTGCTGTGGCGCCGCGGCCAGCAGCAAGCCGCCGCCGAACGCGCCGTCTTCGCCGAACTGCGCGACCAGCGCGCGGCCACCGCCCGGCCGACGTCGCCCCCGCCGCCCCCACCCGGTGAGCCCGTCGTCATTCCCGCCGAATCGACCACCGCGCCAGCACCCGTCTTGCCCCTGCGCCCGTCCACCGTGGAGCTGGCCGCGAACGTCATTGACCTGGCCTCGCGCCGCCGCACCGCCTGACGGCTGCCCGCGGCGCTCAGCAGCGCTGAGCGCCAAGGGGAGCCGGACAGTTCGGCACCGTCCACACCTGCCCGACAGCGGCCAACCGGCCAAGGACAGTCCGCTGTCGGGCAGCTCGCCTCATTCCCATCCAGCGAAGGAGCACGCGTGAGCCTGACGTTCACCGACATCTTCTGCGGCGCTGGCGGATCCTCCACCGGACTGGTTGCCGCCGGGTTCGAGCTGCGGCTGGCCGCCAACCACTGGCAACGAGCGATCGAAACCCACGCCGCGAACCACCGGGACGCCGACCACCTGTGCGCGGACGTCAACAACTACGACATGCGGCGCCTGCCCAAGACCGACATCCTGTGGGCGTCCCCTATCTGCACGGAGATCAGCCCGGCCGGAGGGCGCCGCCGCACCAAGGGACAGCTCTCCCTCTTGGAGTACGGCAGCGTGCCGGACGCGGCGTGGGAGCGCACCAGGGCCACGGCCTACGACGTCATCCGCGCCACCGAGGTCCACCGCTATGCCGCCGTGCTGTGCGAGAACGTCGTGGAGTTCGCCGCCGACTGGGAGCTGTTCGACTGGTGGCGCACCGGCATGGAGAAGCTGGGCTACAACTCGCAGGTTGTCTCCGTCTCCTCCGCCCACGTCGGCGGCCCCGGCAACGCGCACGCACCGCAGTGGCGTGACCGCATCTACATCGTCTTCACCCGCCACGGCATCACGCTGCCCGACCTGAAGCCCACGCCGCTGGCCTGGTGCCCGAGCTGCGAGCAGGACGTCGCGGCAGTGCAGACCTGGCGCAACGGGCGCAGGGTCGGCAAGTACAAGCAGCAGTACGACTACCGCTGCCCCAACCGCTCATGCCGCCATGCCGTCGTGGAACCCTACGTGCGTCCGGCCGCGGACATCATCGACTGGACCAACACCGGCGAGCGCATCGGGGACCGGGCCCGGCCGCTGGCCGCGAGCACCATGGAGCGCATCCGTACCGGGCTGCGGCTCTTCCCCACCCGGCGGACCCTCGTCACGGTCAACCACGGCGGACACGACGGCCGCCCGGTTCCCGCCGACGTCGCTCCGCTGCCCTCCCGCACCGCCAAGATCGGTGACGGGCTGCTGGTGCCGGTCGGCGGCGGGTGGAACACCACCGCCACCACCACGGCCGAGCCGATGCGCACCCGGATGGCCAACCCCAAGGGCTTCGAAGCCCTGGTGGCGTCCCCGTTCGTCGTGGAGTACCGGCGTAACGGCAGCGCCGAACCCGTGGCCCGGCCGCTGGCCACCATCTCCGCGCAGGGCAACCACCACGGCTTGGTGATCCCCTACCGGAACGCGGCTCCCAAGACGACGGGCGAGCCGCTGCACACCCTCGGCACCAGGGATTCCGCCGGGCTACTGCGGGCCGCCCCGGCGGTGGAGGACTGCTACTTCCGCATGATCCAGCCGCGCGAACAGCTCCTCGCCCAGCGCTTCCCGGCCGACTACATCGTCCACGGCAACAAGGGCGAGCAGACCATGCAGGCCGGAAACGCCGTGAGCTGCAACGTCGCCCAGTGGATCGGCGCCCGCGTCGCCGCCGTCCTCGACACCCGCGCCGCGACCACGATCACAGCCTGACGACCTTCTCTGCCCGGAGGCGGCGGCCAACCGGCCAAGGACAGTCCGCCGCCTCCGGTCCCTCACCCATCCAGGAGAGGAGACTCCAGCATGGCCCAACCCGCCCCCATCCGGCGACCCAAACCCCAGAGCGAAGCACCAGGACACCTGCGGACCGCGCTGGCCCTGGCCCTAGCGGGCGTGCCCGTGCTGCCCCTGCGGGCCGGGAAGCTGCCGGTGGGCAACTGCCCGTTCTGCGCGCACGGCGCGTGCGGCGGACGCCCGACCATGAAATCGGCGGGCCCCTGCCGGTGCCCGGCGCCGTGCCACGGCTGGGCCGCCGCCACCACCGACCCCCGCATCCTCACCTCCGCGGCCTGGGCGGCGGCGTGGCGCCAGGCGGCGGCCGTCGCCTACCACCCCGGCGGCGCCGGCCTGACCGTCGTGGACCTCGATGACCCCGCGGCCGTCGCCTGGGCCCGTGCCGCCCTGCCCGCCACCCGGATCGTGCCGACGACGCGCGGTGAGCACTGGATCTACCGGGGCGCCATGACGTCCCGCAACGCGGTCCGGCCCGGCGTCGACATCAAGTCGACCATGGCCTACGCCCGCTACCTCGGCCCCGGCACCGGCGCCATGGCCGACCTGCCGGACACGGTCCGCGCCCTGGGCATCAAGGCGCCAGCCTCGGTCCGGCCGGCACCGCACTCCGTCACCGCGCCCGCCGGGGGCGGGGAGTGCCCGCACCGCACTCCCGCCTACCTGGAACGCGGCATCACCATGGCCGAACAGCGCATCACCGCCGCCCCCAGCGCGATCCACACCACGGTGTACCGCACGTTCCTTGCCGTGCTGTCCGTCCACGGCCGGTGCGGCTGCCTCACCGACGCCCACATTGCACGGCTGTTCACCGCCGCGCAGACCAAGGGGGAAACGCTCCGGCACTGCACCGAAGCGTGGACCAACGCCCGCGCCACGCTGGGACTGTGACCATGGCGGACGACGACAAGAACCCCGCCCGCGAGGTCATCACCGACTACGCCCAAGCGCACTTCCGGTACTTCCGCACCGCCGACGGGACGGTGTACGCGCAGAAGAACGGCCACCCCGTGGCCCGCCCGATCCGCTCCCAGGGCACCACGGGCAGCCACCGACAAGAACTCATGGTCGGTCTCTACCGCGACGGAGTGGGAGTGTTCAACGGCACCGCCCTCAAGGAGGCCCTGGACTTGATCGAAGCCTTGGCGCTGACCGAGGACGTGCAGCCCGTGCACATCCGCGTCGCCCCCGGATTCGACGGAGCAACGTGGCTGGACCTCGGGCGCAGCGACGGACAGTCCGTCCGCATCCACCCCACCGGGTGGGACATCGCCGTTCCCGACCCGCGCGAGGTGTGCTGGCGCCGCACCCAGCTCACCGGGGAACTGCCCCTGCCAGCCAAGAACACCGACGGCAAGGGCATCGATGCCCTGCTCAGGCTGTGCAACTTCGCCACGGCCGAGACCGAGTGCCTGGCCATCGCCTGGCTCATCGGCTGCCTCGGTCCGTCCGTGCCCGTCCCCGCGCCGTTCCTCACCGGGCCTCAGGGCGCCGGCAAGTCCACCGGCGGCCGGATGCTCGTGCGGGTCGTCGAGGGCATGAGCGGGGACCTGCGCCGGGCCCCGAAGGATGAGGAAAACCTGATCGCTGCGGTGGCGGCCGGATGGGTCACCGCCCTGGACAACCTCTCCCACATGACCCCGGACCTGTCCGACGCCATGTGCTGCATCGTCACCGGCGCCGAGAACGTCAAGCGCGCTCTGTTCACCGACGGGGACGTGTTCCGCGCCCGCTACCGCCGCCCCCTGCTGCTGACCGGCATCGATGTGGGTGTGATCCGTCCGGACCTTGCCGAACGGCTGCTGCCGCTGCGTCTGGAGCGGCCCCGCACCCGCCGCACCGAAGCGGAGCTGTGGGCGGAGTACGAAGAGGCGCTGCCGGTCATCCTCGGGTCCCTGCTCGATCTCACGGTCAAGGTCCGCGCAGCACAGGCGGACATCCCCACTGACCTGCGCATGGCCGACTTCGCCCACCTGTGCGCCCAGCTTGACGCGGCCACCGGCCTCGGGGCGCTGGCTGCCTACCGGGCCAGCCTGGACGACCTCAACGACGACGTGATCGAGGGCGACCTGCTGGCGCAGACGGTGTTGAAGCACGCCTCCGGCCTGGAGGTGGGTGCAGAACAGCGGATGGCCTCGGCCGAGTGGCTGCACTGCCTCACCAGCCTCTACAGCGGCGAGGAGTGCCGTCCCCTGCCCAAGGGTTGGCCGACCACCGGCAAGGTGCTCTCCGACCGCCTCAAGCGCCTCCAACCCACCCTCGCCGCCCGCGGCGTCCTCATCGACTGGGGCCGCACCAACGCCGCCCGCTACATCGAAATGACCCGACCGCCGGCCACGCCCCCACCTCACGAGCAACAACCGACGTTCTGACCGGCAGTCCAGCCACCACACAAGCAAGAAGAGCACCCGGCCCCGCGTGCTCTTCTTGCTGTTCGGCGACGGCGCACCACAGACACCCCCTCCTGTCCGAAGTAGAGAGTCGCCGCGTCACCTCCGTCACCCAAGATCGTCAAGTAGCCCCTGACCAGCCACTAAAGCGGTGACGCAGGCGGCCAGTGGCTGCGTCACCCTGCGTCACCCGCGTCACCGACGACGGACAGCCTGCGTCACCAGTGACAGACCCGCTACGCCCCGCGTCACCCGAATCCGCAGATCAAGGCGGTGGATGACGCAGGTGACGCGGTGACGCAGAAATCCGCACCTCGGACAGACGGGCCCGTGCAAGAGAAGACGCCTGTTGAGGAGCCATCGAATGGTCAACACCAAGATGCTCAAGCTCCCCGAAGTCCTCGAAGAGATCGGCATGAGCCGCGCCGCCTTCTACCGGATGCGCGCCCGCGGCAAGGGCCCCAAGCTCCGCAAGCTCCCCAACGGCCAGGTCCGTGTCAGCCGCGCCGACCTGGACGCGTGGTGGGAGAGCTGCACCGAACACGCCGCCTGACCCGCACACCCCATCGGGCCCGCCCTCCCCAGGGCGGGCCCATCCGCTGCCTGGAGAGCAATGCCCTTCACGTACGACGTTCGCGTCTACAGCATCGAAACTCGCCGCGACCGCCCGAAGCCCTATCGCGTCCGGTGGGTCGTGGGCCCTCAGAAGCACTCGAAGAGCTACACCGTCAAAGCGCAGGCGGACGGCCGGCGATCCGAGCTGATGTCCGCGCTCCGCAAGGGCGAGCAGTTCGACGTGGAAACGGGTCTGCCCGCATCCGAACTCCGCGCGCTGAACGGCTCCGTGACCTGGTACGAGCACACCCGTGCATACGTCGATCGCAGGTGGGACCGCCTTCCGGCGAAGTCCCGCCGCAACGACGCCGACGCTCTCGCCACCATCACGCCCGTGCTGGTCAAGACCACGGCCGGCCGCCCGGCGCCCCAAGTGCTGCGTAGGGCCCTGTACAGCTGGGCGTACAACAAGAGCCGCTGGGACAAAGAGCCCCCCGCCGAAGTGGCCGACGCTCTTCGCTGGGTGGAGGAGAACTCCGTGGCCATCTCGACCCTGGAAGACCCCGAGACGCTCCGCACGGCGCTGGACGCCCTATCGACGCTGCTCGACGGCTCAACCGCCGCAGGGCGTACTGCCCGCCGCAAGCGAGCCTGCCTGAGCGACGTTCTCGGACTCGCAGTCGAGCGACGGTACTTCACGGTCCCCGTGAACCCCCTGACCACGGTGAAGTGGACGGCCCCGAAGTCCACCGAAGAAGTTGACCCGGCGAGTGTCGCCAACCCACGTCAAGTGCGGGAACTGCTCGAAGCGGTACGCGCTCAGGGGGAGCGCGGGGCACATCTTGAAGCCTTCTTCGGATGCCTCTACTACGCCGCCATGCGCCCCGCCGAAGCCGTGGGCCTCAAGGCGTCACAGTGCCACCTGCCCAAGCACGGGTGGGGCCACCTCACGCTTCGTGGTGGCATCGTCCATGCCGGCCACGACTGGACGGACGACAACCGGGCTCACCAAGAGCGCCACCTCAAAGCCCGAGCGGCCCGGGACTCGCGGGTGGTGCCGATCCCGCCGCACTTCGTCTCGATGCTCCGTTGGCACGTCGAGCGATACGGGGCGGCACCGGATGGCCGTCTGTTCCGCACGAACCGTGGCGGTGTGATTCAGGACACGGGATACGGCGAGGTTTGGGCGGAAGCCCGGAGCGCTGCTCTGTCTCCCTCCGAGGTGGCGTCGCCGCTTGCCCGCCGACCGTACGACCTGCGGTGTGCCGGGGTCTCTTTCTGGCTCTTCTCCGGCGTCGACCCCATGGAGGTGGCGCGTAGGGCCGGGCACTCCGTGGCCGTACTCCTGCGGGTCTACGCAAAGGTTCTGGCGCAGGCCCAAGACCGAGCGAACCGTCAGATCGAGGCTGGCCTGCGGGAATGGCACTCAGAGGGCGTCTCCCCCGGGGGACACCTGGGGGACACGCGCTGATCAGGTACGGGACGCACCTGAGACCAGGTGAGACAAGCCACCCTTTTCGACCATTGTTCGAATCTGCGTGTTCGAATGTAAAGAGACCCCCTCCGTGCTGCGTTTCCGCAGTTCGGAGGGGGTTCCCTCAAGGGTGGCGGCGCCAGGATTCGAACCTGGGTAGGCATAGCCGACAGATTTACAGTCTGCTCCCTTTGGCCGCTCGGGCACACCGCCGGGGTTGCCGCCCCGAAGGCCGCTCGTGGCGGGGTCTCCGTGGCAACGAGGTAAACGATACCCGATGCCGGGGGGTGCTCCGCCACCTGGTTGATCACGGTCCGGGACGGGATCGGTGACTACGCTTGCGGGTACGCGGTCCCAGGCCGGGCCGGGCCCGTACCCCCTGACGCACCCGACGCAAGGAGCCAACTGAAGATGGCCGACTCCAGTTTCGACATCGTCTCGAAGGTCGAGCGGCAAGAGATCGACAACGCCCTCAACCAGGCGGCCCGTGAGATCTCGCAGCGCTACGACTTCAAGAACGTGGGTGCCTCGATCCAGTGGTCGGGCGAGAAGATCGAGATGCGGGCCAACTCCGAGGAGCGGGTCAAGGCGGTGCTGGACGTCTTCGAGAGCAAGCTCGTCAAGCGCGGCATCTCGCTGAAGGCGCTGGACGCGGGTGAGCCGCAGGCGTCCGGCAAGGAGTACCGGATCTCCGCGAGCATCCAGGAAGGGATCTCCCAGGAGAACGCCAAGAAGATCGCCAAGATCATCCGCGACGAGGGCCCCAAGGGCGTCAAGGCGCAGGTGCAGGGCGAAGAGCTGCGGGTCACCTCCAAGAGCCGGGACGACCTCCAGGCCGTCATCGCCCTGATCAAGGGCAAGGACCTCGACTTCGCGGTGCAGTTCGTCAACTACCGCTGACGCGGCGTGCCCGTCGCGGGCGCCGACCGGACCGGGGCCGGCGCCCCGGTCCGGTCACCACTGTCACCGTCCCGTACCGAACCGGCGGCAGCGGCGGCCGGGCCGGGACCGGCGGCGCCCGCGACCGGTAGCTTGTCTCCCCGGGAGGGAGACATTGTGAAATTCATCCTGAATGTCTTGTGGCTGGTCTTCTGCGGTCTGTGGATGGCCCTGGGGTACGTGGTCGCGGCGGTCATCTGTTTCGTCTTCGTGGTCACCATCCCGTTCGGCATCGCGTCGCTGCGCATCGCCGGCTTCGTGCTGTGGCCGTTCGGATGGACGACGGTGGAGCGGCGGGACGCCGGGGTGGGCTCGGCCGTCGGCAACGTCATCTGGTTCGTCTTCGCCGGCTGGTGGCTCGCCCTGGGGCACCTGATCACCAGCATCCCGCTCTTCGTCTCGATCATCGGGATCCCGTTCGGCTGGGCCAACCTCAAGCTGATCCCGATCTCGCTGACGCCGCTCGGCCGCGAGGTCGTCCCCTCCGGCCAGGGGTTCGCCGGCCGCTGACCGGGCGCCGGGGACGTGGGCTCAGCGGCGGTAGCCGGCCAGCTCCTCCAGCCGCGCGATGCGGTCGGCCATCGGCGGGTGGGTGGAGAACAGCTTGGAGGCGTCGCCGGCCCGGAACGGGTTGGCGATCATCAGGTGGCTGGTGGTCTCCAGCCGCGGCTCCGGCGGCAACGGGAGCTGCTGGGTGCCCGTCTCCAGCTTGCGCAGCGCCGAGGCGAGCGCCAGCGGATCGCCGGTCAGCCGGGCGCCGGAGGCGTCGGCCTCGTACTCCCGCGAACGGGAGACCGCCAGCTGGATCAGCGAGGCCGCCAGCGGGCCGATGATCAGCATCAGCAGCGTGCCGACGAGGCCCGGCCCCTCCTCGTCCTCGTCCCGGCCGAACGGGATCAGCCAGGCGAAGTTCACCAGGAACATCACCACCGAGGCGAGCGCGCCGGCTACCGAGGAGATCAGGATGTCGCGGTTGTAGACGTGGCTCAGCTCGTGGCCGATCACCCCGCGCAGCTCGCGTTCGTCGAGCAGCCGCAGGATGCCCTCGGTGCAGCAGACCGCGGCGTTGCGCGGGTTGCGGCCGGTGGCGAAGGCGTTGGGGGCCTCGGTCGGCGATATGTACAGCCTCGGCATGGGCTGCCGCGCGGCCGTCGACAGCTCGCGGACCATCCGGTAGAGCCCGGGGGCCTCGAACTCGCTGACCGGGCGGGCCCGCATGGCCCGCAGCGCCAGCTTGTCGCTGTTCCAGTACGCGTAGGCGTTGGTGCCCAGCGCCACCAGGACGGCGACGACCAGGCCGGTCCGGCCGAAGAAGCTGCCGATGACGATGATGAGCGCGGACAGTCCCCCGAGGAGTACGGCGGTCTTCAGCCCGTTGTGCCGGCGGTGCACGGTACGCCCTCCAAGACGTGCGGCGGGGAACTTCCAGCAGCTTCCACCCCCGGCGCGTTTGCGCACCTGTGAGTGGAACCTCCCGTACCCGACAACGCCACGCGGCGCCGCCGGGTTCCCCGGAGCCCCGCGTACCCACCCTGACCTGCGGTGATCTCAGAACAGCGAGGAGGCGGCGAACCTCAACACCAGTTGCGGCGCCCCCGACAGCCCGACGCCCGCCACCGCGGCCACCGCGATCGCCGCGGCCAGGGACACCGGCACCGCCCCGGCCGGCTTCTCCGCGGGCCCGGCCTCCTCCGGACGGGCGAAGAGAGCCGCCGTCCACCGCAGGTAGTAGTACAGGGCCACGACGACGTTGACGGCCATCACCACGGCCAGCCAGCCCAGGCCGGCGTCGACCGCGGAGGCGAAGACGACCACCTTGGCGAAGAGCCCGATCACCCCGGGCGGCAGTCCGGCCAGGCACAGCAGGAAGAACGCCAGCGCCAGCGCGGCGAGCGGACGGCGCGCGTACAGCCCCCGGTAATCGGAGATCCGGCCCAGCGCGCGGGAGCGCGTCACCAGCGCGGCCACCGCGAACGCGCCCAGGTTCACCACCGCGTACATCAGCGCGTACGCCACCGTGGCGCCGATCTGGCGGCGCGGATCGGCCACGTACCCGGCGGCGGCCAGCGGCACCAGCAGATACCCCGCCTGCCCCACCGACGACCAGGCCAGCAGGCGCACCGCACTGCGCGGGTGCGACGCCCGCTGCCGCAGCGCGGCCACGTTGCCCACCGTCATCGTCAGCGCGGCCAGCACCGCCAGCGCCGGCCCCCACACGTGCGCGTACGGCCTGAACGCGATCACCGTGACCAGCACCAGCCCGGAGAACCCGGCGGCCTTGCCCACCACGGACAGGTACGCGGCCACCGGCAGCGGGGCGCCGGCGTAGGTGTCGGGCACCCAGAAGTGGAAGGGGGCGACCGCGAGCTTGAAGGCGAAGCCGACCAGGGTGAGCGCCACGCCCGCCTTGGCCAGCGTGCCGAGCTGGCCGGGGACGTGGCCGAGGCCGGCCGCGACCGCGTTCAGATGCATGCTGCCGGTGGCCGCGTAGACGAAGCTGACGCCCAGCAGCATCACGGCGGTCGCGGTCACCGAGGACAGGAAGAACTTCAGCGCCGCCTCGCCCGCCAGCCGGTCCCCGCGCTCCAGACCCACCAGCGCGAACGAGGGCAGCGAGACCACCTCCAGCGCCACCACCAAGGTGGCCAGGTCCCGCGAGGCGGGCAGCAGCGCGGCGCCGGCCGCCGAGGACAGCAGCAGGAACCAGAACTCCCCGGCCGGCATCCGGTCCGCCAGGTGCGCCGACATCAGCGCGGTGACCAGCGCGGCGCCCAGCACCAGCAACTGGACGACCAGCGTGAAGTGGTCGGCGACGTAGGAGCAGCCGTGCGCGGTGGTGCCGGTGAGGCAGAACGTGGCGCGGTCGCCGGCGGTCAGCGGCAGCAGCGACAGCCCGGCGAGCGCCAGGCCGCCGACGGCGATGCGGCCCAGCCACACCTTGCGCGCCTCGCCGAGGAACAGATCGGCGACGAGCACCACCAGGGCGACCACCGCGGTGATCAGCGGCGGGGCGACGGCGGCCCAGTCGACGGTCTGCACCAGCCCTTGGGCGAGGACCTGGGCGCTGCCGTGGGCGAGGTCGGTCATGAACGGGCTCCCAGCAGGGTACGGACGGCCGGGTCGGTCAGGCCCAGCAGCACGGCGGGCCACAGGCCGGCCACCACGGTCAGCGCCACCAGCGGCGTCCACGCGGCGAACTCGTACCCCCGCACGTCGGGCAGGGTGTCACCGGCGGCGGGGCGCTCCCCCATGCACACCCGGCGCACCACGACCAGCAGGTAACCGGCGGTGAGCAGGGTGCCGAAGGCGGCGAGCGCCATGAAGGTCAGATAGGCCGGGCGGTTCAGCCCCGCGGCCGGGTGGAAGGCGCCGAACATCGCCAGCATCTCGCCCCAGAACCCGCCGAGCCCCGGCAGCCCCAGCGAGGCCACCGCGCCGAAGGCGAGCAGCCCGCCGAGCCGGGGCGCCGCCCCGTACAGCGCGGCGCCGTTCGCCCCGGCCAACTGGTCCAGATCGGTGCTGCCGTACCGCTCCTTGACGGCGCCGACCAGGAAGAACAGCAGGCCGGTGATGAGGCCGTGGGCGATGTTGGCGAAGAGCGCCCCGTTGACCCCGGTCGGGGTCAGGGTGGCGATGCCGAGCAGCACGAACCCCATGTGGCCGACGGAGGAGTAGGCGATCAGCCGCTTGAGGTCGCCGCGCGCGCCCCGGCGGGCCAGCGCCAGGCAGGCCAGCGACCCGTAGATGACGCCCACCACCGCGAAGGCCGCCAGGTAGGGCGCGAAGGTGTGGGCGCCCTGCGGGGTGATCGGCAGCACGATGCGGACGAATCCGTAGGTGCCCATCTTCAGCAGGACGCCGGCCAGCAGCACCGAGCCGGTCGTGGGGGCCGCGGTGTGGGCGTCCGGGAGCCAGCTGTGCAGCGGCCACATCGGGGCCTTGACCGCGAGCCCCAGGCCGATCGCCAGCGCCGCGACCACCTGGGTGCCGTGACCGAGGGCGGAGTTGTCGGTGGCGAGTGCCACCATGTCGAAGGTGCCCGCCTTGAACCCGATCAGCAGGAGGCCCAGCAGCATCACGACCGAGCCCAGCAGCGTGTACAGGATGAAGCGGAACGCGGCCCGCTGCCTGCCCTGGCCGCCCCAGCGGGCGATCAGGAAGTACATCGGGATCAGCACCGTCTCGAAGGCCAGGAAGAACAGCATCAGGTCGAGCACGGCGAAGGTGCCCAGCGTGCCCGCCTCCAGCAGCAGCAGGAGCGCCACGAACGCCTTGGGCGCCGGGCCCTCGGGCCGCTTGAAGTAGGCGTGCAGCGCGCACAGGAAGGTGAGCAGCGCGGTGAGCACCACCAGCGGGAGCGAGACCCCGTCCACCCCGAGGTGGATCCGGATGTGCAGCGCCGGGATCCAGCTGACGTCGGTGGTGGCCTGCATACGCGCCGGGTGGCCGTGGTCGAACCCGACGGCCAGGGCGATCGTGAGCGCCAGCACCACGCCGGTGACACTGACGCCGTGGCGCAGCACGGCCTGGTCCGGGTCGCGCCCCTTGAGCCCGGGCGGGGGTGGGAGGAGGGCGCCCGCCGCGCCGAGCAGCGGGAGCACGAGCGCGGCCAGGAGCAGGTAACTGAGGACGGTGTCGTTCACGGCTCACGCTCCGACGGCGACGAGGACGGCGAGGACGACGGCGCCGGCGAGCAGTGCGCTGAGGTAGGTCTGCACGTTGCCGGTCTGCGCCCGGCGTACGGCCGCGCCCAGCAGCTTGGGCAGTCCGCTGGCGCCGCTCACGTACGTCTCGACGACCTCGCGGTCGAGGAAGCGCACCAGGCCGGCGGCGCCGAGGACCGGCCGCACGAAGAGGGCGGAGTAGGCCCGGTCGAGGTGGAAGCCGTGCGCGGCGGCGCGGTGCAGCGGGCCGAGCAGCAGCCGTCCGGGGTCGGCCGGGTCGGGCGCCTCGGCGATGTCGCCGTAGACGCGTTCGTGCGCGGCGATGGCGGTGGCCTCGGTGGCCGCGGGCTCTTCCGCCTCGGGCCGGGGGGGTACGGCCACGGCGCCCATCGGCACCCGGCGGGCGGCGGCGGCCCGCCACGCCGCGTAGGTGACGACCACGCCGATCAGCGCGAGCCCCACGCCGAGCACGGAGGTGGCCAGGGTCGGGGTGAGTTCGGTGCCGTCGAACCAGTCGGGGAGGACGCGTACGGTCACCCCGAGGCCGAGGGCGGGGATGGCGAGCACCCACAGGACGGCGTTCATCACGACGGGGACGCGGTGCCCGTCCGGCGCCGAGGGGCCCTCGCCGCGGTAGGCCAGCAGGAACGCCCGCGTGGCGTACGCGGCCGTCAGCAGCGCGGTGACCAGCCCGGCCACCAGCACCAGCCAGCCCACCGCGGACGGCACGTGGGCGGCGTGGCCGGACGAGGCGTGCTCGGCGGCGCGCAGCACGGCCTCCTTGGAGAAGAAGCCGGAGAACGGCGGCAGCGCGGCGAGCGCGGCCAGCCCGATGCCCATGGTCCACATCGCGTCCGGCACCCGGTCGCGCAGCGTGCGCATCCGGGACATCGCGGCCAGCGAGTTGGTGCCGGCCGCGTGGATCAGCGCGCCGGCGCCGAGGAAGAGCAGGGCCTTGAAGGCGCCGTGGGTGAGCAGGTGGAAGACGGCCGCGTCCCGGTCGCCGACGGCGAGCGCGCCGGTCATGTAGCCAAGCTGGCCGATGGTGGAGTAGGCGAGCACCCGCTTGATGTCGTCCTGCGCCAGCGCGGCCAGCGCGGAGCCGATCATGGTGACCGCGGCCATCACCGCCAGCACGGCCAGCGCGGCCTGCGACAGCAGAAAGAACGGCAGCAGCCGGGCGACGAAGTAGACCCCGGCCGCGACCATGGTGGCGGCGTGGATCAGCGCCGAGACCGGGGTCGGGCCGGCCATCGCGTCCGGCAGCCAGGTGTGCAGCGGGAACTGCGCCGACTTGCCGGCCACCCCGCCGAGCAGCAGCAACGCGATCAGCGTCGGGTGGTGGATCTGCCCGGCCGCGGCGGCCGTCAGCACGCCGTTGATCCGGAACGTCCCGGCGGAGGCGGCCAGCGCGAAGATCCCGATGAGGAACGGCAGGTCGCCCAGCTTGGTGACGAGGAACGCCTTGAGCGAGGCGGAACGGGCCTGCGGGGTCTCCCAGTAGTGGCCGACCAGGAAGTACGAGCAGATGCCCATCACCTCCCAGCCCACCAGGAGCACCATCAGGTCGCCGGAGTAGACCACCAGCAGCATGGCCGCGGTGAACAGCGAGACCAGCGCCGCGTAGGAGGGGTAGCGCGGGTCGTCGCGCAGGTAGCCGGTGGAGTAGATCTGCACCGCGGAGGCGACCAGGCCGACCAGGACGGCGATGAGCACGGCGAAGCCGTCGAGGTGGAGGGCGAGGTCGATCGGCACCGAGCCGGTCGGGGTGAGCCGGGTGCCCGCGTCGGTGGCCGGTCCGGTGCCCTGGCGTACGGCGACGGTGACCGCCAGCGCGAAGGCGGCCAGCGTCGGCAGGACGGCGAGCGGCCGGACGAAGCCGGGCGCGCGGCGGCCCAGCAGCAGGCCCGCCACGGCGCCGAGGAACGGCAGGACGGGGACGAGGACGGCGAGGGTCGTCAGGGTCACGCGGACTGCCCCCTGGCGTGAAGTGCCTGGTCGGCGGCGGTGTCGGCCGGATTGTCAGTGGTGGCTGGGATGCTGGCGGCAGCGGAGTCGGCATCGGGTTCGTCGCCGGTGTCGGCCAGGCCGGTCAGCTTGTCCACGTCCGAGGTGCCGCGGTTGCGGTGGACGAGCAGCACGATCGCCAGGCCGATGCCGATCTCCGCGGCGGCGATGGTGATGGTGAACAGGGTGAGCGCCTGGCCGGCGTGGAGCGTGTCGCGCAGCCAGACGTCGAAGGCCACGAGGTTGAGGTTGACCGCGTTGAGCATCAGCTCGACGGACATCAGGACCAGGATCGCGTTGCGCCGGGCGAGTACGCCGTACAGGCCGGCGCAGAACAGGAGGGCGGCGAGTACGGCGGGGTAGACGAGGTGCATCGGCTCAGTTCTCCTCGGAACGGGCCGGGGCGCGCCGCGGGGCGAGGGCGATCCCCTTGCCCCGGGAGAGCACGATGGCGCCGACCAGCGCGGCGAGCAGCAGCACCGAGAGCGCCTCGAACGGCAGCACCCAGTGCCGGAAGAGCACGGCGCCGGTCACCTTGGTCGAGCCCTGCACCGCGGTGCCGACGTCGATCCAGGTGGCGCGGAAGGCGTCGGTCACGACCCACACCAAGGTGGCCGCGGCGGCCACGGCCACGGTGAGCGCGGCCCACCGGTTGCCGGAGTCGGCGTCCGGTGACCGGCCGATCGGCGCCCTGGTGAGCATCAGCCCGAACAGCAGGAGGACGACGACCGAACCGACGTAGATCAGCACCTGCACCCAGGCGATGAACTCCGCGGTGAGCAGCAGGTACTCCACCGCGAGTCCGCCGAGCGTCACCACCAGCCACAGCGCGGCGTGCACCAGCTGCCGGGTGGTCACGGTGACCAGCGCGGCGCCGAGGGTGGCGAGTCCGACGAGCACGAAGGTGATCTCGACCCCGTTCGGGGAGAGGAACCCGGGGTGGGCGGCGGCGAGGCTCACGCGTCCCCCTCCGTACGCCCCGGATCGGCCTGGCCGGCCGGTCCCGTCTCCTCGGCCTGCCCGGCCTGCCCGGCCTGCTCGGCCGCGGCCAGCTTCTCCGCGGTCTTGCGGGCGGCGGCGATCTCCTTGGGCTCCTCCGCGCCCGCATCGAGCGGGGGCGGCGCGGGGACGGTCCACATCCACTCGCGCAGCTTGTCCCGCTCGTGGGTCAGCTCGCGGATGTCGGTCTCGGCGTACTCGAACTCCGGTGACCAGAAGAGCGCGTCGAAAGGACACACCTCGATGCAGATACCGCAGTACATGCAGAGCGAGAAGTCGATCGCGAACCGGTCGAGGACGTTGCGGCTGCGCTCCCGGCCGCCAGGGGCGGCGGGCGGGACGGTCTCCTTGTGCGAGTCGATGTAGATGCACCAGTCCGGGCACTCGCGGGCGCACAGCATGCAGACCGTGCAGTTCTCCTCGAACAGCCCGATCACGCCGCGGGTGCGCGGCGGCAGTTCGGGCTGCGCGTCCGGGTACTGCGCGGTGACGGACCGGCGGGTCATCGTCCGCAGGGTGACGGCCAGGCCCTTGGCCAGGCCGTGGCCGGGCACGGGACTCATGAGATCACCACCTTGACGACGCCGGTGAGCGCGATCTGGGCCAGGGACAGCGGGATGAGCACCGTCCAGGCGAGCTTTTGCAACTGGTCCTCGCGCAACCGGGGATAGGTCACCCGCAGCCAGATGACCACGAAGGCCAGCAGCCCGGTCTTGACCAGCGTCCACAGCCAGCCCAGGCCGCCGGACCACGGGCCGTGCCAGCCGCCGAGGAAGAGCACGCTGGTCAGCGCGGAGAGCACCACGATGCCCGCGTACTCGGCGAGCAGGAAGAAGGCGAACCGCAGCCCGGTGTACTCGGTGTACGCGCCGAAGATGATCTCGGAGTCGGCGACCGGCATGTCGAACGGCGGGCGCTGCAGCTCGGCGAGGCCGGCCACGAAGAAGACCACGCCGCCCACCAGTTGCCAGGGGATCCACCACCAGTGGAAGGCGCCGAGGATCCCGGTGAGCGACACGGTGCCGGCGGCCATCGCCACCGAACCCGCGGCCAGCAGCATCGGCAGCTCGTACGCCATCAGCTGGGCGGCCGTGCGCAAACCGCCGAGCAGCGAGAACTTGTTGGCCGAGGCCCACCCCGCCATCAGCGAGCCGAGCACGCCGACGCCCATCACGGCGAGGACGAAGAAGAGCCCGGCGTCCGGCGCGGTGCCCACGAAGCCGTGCGGGCCGACCGGGATGGCGATCAGCACCAGCAGGTAGGGCAGCAGGGCGACGGCCGGGGCGAGTTGGAAGATCCGCCGGTCGGCGTCGGCCGGGACGACGTCCTCCTTCTGCGCGAACTTCACGCCGTCGGCGACGAGTTGGGCCCAGCCGTGGAAGCCGCCGGCGTACATCGGGCCGAGCCGGCCCTGCATGTGGGCCATGACCTTGTGCTCGGTCTGGCCGACGACCAGCGGCAGCACCAGGAAGGCGACGAGCACGGCGATCAGCCGCAGCACGATGTCGAGCGTCCCGCTCACGCGTCGTCCCCCTTCTCGCCGGCCGGGTCGGTGCGCTCCGGGTCGGTGCGCTCCGGCTGTTCCGGCGGCTCGGGGCGCTGCCAGGGGGCGTCGGGGGTGCGCTTGCGGGGGGCGGGGCGCTCGGCGTCACCGGGGGCGGCGGCGCGCTGGGTCGCCGAGCCCTCGCTCACCGAGCGGGCGCGGCGCGGCGCCGGGGTGGCCTCGCCGGCCGTGCGGGTGCGGCGCGCCGGGCGTTCGCCGCCGGCCGCGGCGGCCCGGGGGGCGCGGGCCGGGGCGGGCGGGAGCTGGCCCTTGAGCGGCCCCCACTCGTTGGGGTCGGGCACGCCGGGCGGCAGCATCTGGCGGCGCTTGGGGCCGCCGTGGTCGGACTCCCCCGGCTCCTTCGCCCCCGGCCACGCCTTGGCCACCCGCGCCGCGAGCACGAAGTCCTTGCGCAGCGGGTGCCCCTCGAACCCCTCGGGGAGCAGCAGCGGCACCAGGTGCGGGTGGCCGGTGAAGACGACGCCGAACATCTCGTGGGTCTCCCGCTCGTGCCAGCCGGCCCCGGCGTAGACGCCGGTGGCGGTGGGCAGTTCGGGGTTGTCGTGGGGGACGGTGGTACGCAGCAGCAGCGCGCGGACCGTTCCGCCGCCCGGCCCGGGCAGCGCGGCGACGTGGGCGCACACGGTGAAGCCGGTACCGGGTTCGTCGACCGCGCTGAGCCAGTCGAAGTAGGTGCAGCCCAGTTCGTCGCGGGCGGTGCGCAGCGCGTCGGTCCAGGCGGTGGCGGGCACGTCCACGGTGAGCAGGTCGTAGGCGTGGTGCGCGGTGGCGCCCTCGCCGAAGATCTCCGCGGCGCCCTCCGGCAGCCGGTCGAAGGAGGTCACCGGTGGTCCTCCCCGGCCGGGGCCGGCGGCGGCGTCACCAGGCCGCTGCGCAGCGCCCGTGCCGACGGCCGCGCCGCCCCGGTCCCGTACCGCTCGCCGAGCGATTCGCGGGCGATCTTCTCCTGGAGCTTGAGGATGCCCTGGAGCAGCGCCTCCGGACGCGGCGGGCAGCCGGGGACGTAGACGTCGACCGGGATGATCTGGTCGACGCCCTTGGTGACCGAGTACGAGTCCCAGTAGGGGCCGCCGCAGTTGGAGCAGGCGCCGAAGGAGATGACGTACTTCGGCTCCGGCATCTGCTCGTACAGGCGCTTGACGGCCGGGGCCATCTTGTCGGTGACCGTGCCGGAGACCACCATCAGGTCGGCCTGGCGCGGCCCCGGGGCGAACGGGATCACGCCGAGCCGGATGAAGTCGTGGCGGGCCATGGAGGCCGCGATGAACTCGATCGCGCAGCAGGCGAGGCCGAAGTTGAAGACCCACAGGCTGTAGCGGCGGCCCCAGTTGAGGATCACCTTCATCGGCTCGGGCGCCAGCCGGGCCAGCGTGCCCAGCCGCCGGGGCTCGGGCAGGGGTTGGGTCGTTGCCGTCACGTCCATTCCAGGACGCCCTTCTTCCACGCGTACAGCAGGCCGACGGCGAGGAAGCCGATGAAGACGAACATCTCCACCAGCGTCGTGCCGCCGAACCCGGGGGCGGCGAAGACCGTCGCCCAGGGGAACAGGTAGATCGCGTCGACCGCGAAGATCACGTACAGGAACGAGTAGACGTAGTAGCGGATCTGGGTGTGCGCCCAGCCCTCGCCGACCGGGTCGACGCCGCACTCGTAGGTGAGCATCTTCTCGCGGGTCGGCACCACCGGGCGCAGCAGGTGGCCGGCGGCGAAGGCCGCCGCCACGAAGAGCACGCCGACCACGGCCACCAGGCCGACCAGCGAGTAGGCCTGGAAGTAGCCGGCCGCCTGCTCCACGGCGGGGCCCACCGGCCCCGGGTGTCCGCCGGCCGGTGCCGCCCACGCCTCCCGGACGGCCGGCGCGGCCGACGCCGTCGGCACGCCCGGCACGGTCGCCTCCAGCACGTCCGCCCCTCGTTCCTCGTAGGTCCTGCGTAGTCTGCCGTGGTCTCTTTACGTCCGTCTTACGTCCCGTACCCGCTCCGGTGACGGCTTGTCCGTCCTGCGGGACGGTCGCCGTCCACCTGGTGGGACGCGGTGTCGTGGGACATTCCGGTGGACGATCTGTACGCAACGGAGTCTATGGCCTGCCCGGGAACGGCGACGCGGGCGCATGGCGCCGCACCGCCCGTGCGGTGGCCGGAGCGCGGCGGCGGGACGGGCGTCCCGGCCCGCGGAATGTAGGGAAAACCCCACCCCCGGTCCACCCACGGCCCCCATGGCGCCCCCCTCGGCGGGCCCGGCAGGCTTGGTCCCATGAGCAAGCGCCCGCCCCACGACGACCCGGCCGCCCCCGCGCTCCGTACGCCCCCCGGCGCGGCGACGGGCGCCCTGGAGGCCGCCCCGGGACGCGTCCGGTCCGCCGACCGCGCGCTGCCCCGCGCCCGTTCCTTCGACCGCGTCACCTGGCGCGAGATCGGCCACCTCCTGCTCGACCTGCCGCTGGGCGTCTTCGGCTTCGTCTACGTGGTCGTGGTGCTCGTGGCCGGCCTCGGGCTGTCGATGACGGTGGTCGGGCTGCCGCTGCTGGCCGCCGGGCTCAGCGGCTGCCGGGCGCTGGGGCGCTGGGAGCGGTCCCGGGTGCGCAGGCTGCTCGGCGTGGCGATCGATCCGCCGCGCCGGTGGCGCCGGGGCACCCTGGGCTTCTTCGAGTGGCTGTGGGCCTCGCTGAAGGACCCGGTGGCCTGGCGGCACGCGCTCTACTTCTTCCTCCGGCTGCCGTGGGGGGTGGTCACCTTCGTCCTGACGCTGGTGCTGCTGGTGATCGGCGGGACGGTGCTGCCGTACGTGGCGCGCGGGCTGGCCAACGTCGACCGGGCGATGGCGCGCGCCCTGCTCTCCCCCTCCGACGCGCTGGAGCGGCGCATCGCCGAGCTGGAGTCCGACCGCGGCACGGTGGTGGACACCGCGGCGGCCGATCTGCGGCGCATCGAACGCGACCTGCACGACGGCGCCCAGGCCCGGTTGGTCGCCCTCGCCATGGAGCTGGGGCTGGCCAAGGAGAAGCTGCTGGAGGACCCGGACGAGGCGGCCCGGATGGTGGACGCCGCCCACGGCGAGGTGAAGCAGGCCCTCCAGGAGCTGCGTGACCTGGCCCGCGGCATCCACCCGGCGATCCTCACCGACCGCGGTCTGGGCCCGGCGCTGTCCGCCGTGGCCGGCCGGTGCACGGTGCCGGTCGCCGTCTCCGTGGAGCTGCCCACCCGGCCGGTGCCGGCCATCGAGGGCATCGCCTACTTCACCGTCTCCGAGCTGCTCACCAACGTCAGCAAGCACAGCGGCGCCCGTACCGCCGGCGTGGAGGTGTGGCGTGCCGGGGGCCGGCTGATGCTCCAGGTGCGCGACGACGGCCGCGGCGGCGCCTCCACCGGCACCGGCTCGGGCCTGGCCGGCCTCGCCGAACGCCTCGACGCGGTCGACGGCGTCCTGGTGGTCGACTCCCCCGCGGGCGGCCCCACCACGGTCACCGCCGAACTCCCCTGGCGCGACCGGTGACCACCCGGCCCGGCCCCGCCGACCCGACGAGAAACGGACACCCCACGATGGCGACCGCCCTGACCGACCCCCGGCCGCACCAGCGCCGGCTGCCCGCCGCGCTGCGCGCCCCCGTCGAGGCCCGTACCTGGCGCGAACTGCTCCACCTGCTGCTCAACCTGCCGATGGGCATCGTCGGCTTCTGCTACATGGTCACCATGACCACGCTCGGCGCCGGGCTGCTGGTCACCTTCCTCGGGGTGCCGGTGCTCGCCGCGATGCTGGCCGGCTGCCGCGGCATCGGGGTGCTGGAACGGCTGCGGGCCCGCACGCTGCTGCGGGCCGAGGTGGCCGAGCCGGAGCCGGTACGGCGGCGCCCCGGCGGGCTGATGGCCTGGGTGGGCGGCCTCTTCCGCTCCGGCGCCTCCTGGCGGCACGCCCTGTACTGCCTGCTGCGCCTGCCCTGGGGCGTCTTCACCTTCACGGTCGCCACGGTGTGGACGACGGTGTGCTGGTCGATGCTGTCCTACCCGCTGTGGCGGTGGGTCTTCCCGGCCTACGTCGACCAGCCCGGCATCCAGCTGTACGGGGACGGCCGGGGCCACGCGGTGTACCTGTCGGGGTCGGCGGAGCTGGCGGCGACCGCGGCCGTCGGGCTGCTGCTGACGCTGGCCTGGCCGTGGGTGGTGCGCGGGCTGGCGTCGGTGGAGGCGCTGCTGGTGCGCGGGCTGCTCGGGCCGTCGGAACGGGTCAGCCGGGTGCGGGAGTTGGAGTCGGACCGGGGCGTGGTGGTGGACACCGCGGCGGCCGATCTGCGCCGGATCGAGCGGGCCCTGCACGACGGTGCCCAGGCCCGGCTGGTCGCCCTCGCCATGGAGCTGGGGCAGGCCAAGGAGGTGGTGCGGGACGATCCGCGGGCGGCGGTGCGGCTGGTGGAGTCGGCGCACGGCGAGGTGAAGACCGCCCTGCAGGAACTGCGTGACCTGGCCCGCGGCATCCACCCGGCGATCCTCACCGACCGCGGCCTGGGCCCGGCGCTGTCCGCGGTGGCCGCCCGCTGCCCGGTGCCGGTCACCGTCGCCGTGGACCTGCCCGCCCGCCCCGCGCCGGCCATCGAGGGCATCGCCTACTTCACCGTCTCCGAACTGCTGGACAACGTCGGGCGGCACAGCGGCGCCCGCACCGCCGGAGTAGAGGTGTGGCGCTCCGGCGACCGGATGCTGGTCCAGGTCACCGACGACGGCCACGGCGGCGCCCGGCCCGGCGCCGGTGCGGGGCTGGCCGGGCTCGCCGCGCGGCTGGACTCGATGGACGGCGTGCTGACGGTCGACTCGCCGGCGGGCGGCCCCACCCGGATCACCGCGGAGCTGCCCTGGCGCTCGTGACGCGCACGCGTGCGCCCCAGTCCGTCCCCGCACCGGCGTCGCCCCGGCACCCGCGGCGCCGATGCTGGGATGCTGTGGTGGTGGCCGGCGGACGCCGGGCGCGACGACGCGACGGGACTGGGGGCTGCGGCTCGTGGAGGACAGGGTGCGGGTGGTCATCGCCGAGGATTCGGTGCTGCTCCGGGAGGGGCTGACCCGGCTGCTCACCGACCGGGGGCACGAGGTGGTGGCCGGGGTCGGCGACGCCGACGCGCTGCTGAAGGTGGTCGGCGAACTGGCCGCCGACGGCGTACCGCCGGACGTGGTCGTGGCCGACGTGCGGATGCCGCCCACCCACACCGACGAGGGCGTGCGCGCCGCCGTCAGCCTGCGCCGCGACCATCCCTCGATCGGGGTACTGGTGCTCTCCCAGTACGTCGAGAGCGAGTACGCCACCGAGCTGCTGGCCGGGTCGACCCGGGGCGTGGGCTACCTGCTCAAGGACCGGGTGGCCGACGTGCGGGAGTTCGTGGACGCGGTGGTGCGGGTGGCGGCCGGCGGCACCGCGCTCGACCCGGAGGTCGTCGCCCAGCTGCTCGGCCGCAGCCGCAAGCAGGACGTGCTGGCCGGGCTGACGCCACGGGAGCGCGAGGTGCTGGCGCTGATGGCCGAGGGGCGCACCAACTCGGCCGTCGCCAAGCAGCTGGTGATCTCCGACGGCGCGGTGGAGAAGCACGTCGGCAACATCTTCCTCAAGCTCGGGCTGGCGCCGAGTGACGGAGATCACCGACGTGTCCTGGCCGTTCTCACCTACTTGAACTCCTGATTGTTGACACCGTGGCGGCTGGACGAGGAAGTCCGCGGCGCGGAGGACGGAAATAAAACCGGTCGGGCCGGCGTTCGACCAAGGTTGGGGACGAAAGGGGTTCGGGGGGTGACCGGGTTCATGGCGGCGACGCGCGGCGACGCGGATCGGGCAGGCCGGCACAGCGCGGCCGCCCGCCATGCGGGACACCCCGGTAAGGTGACCCTCACCCCCGTACCATGGCCGGTGCTACCAACGGTAACGGCCGAGGCGTTCTCCGCGAGCCGCCGCCCCGAGGGAGGTCCACTTCAGTGACCAGCCAGGTCAGTAGAACAGCCGAGCAGGCCGTGGCCGGCGAAGCGCGCACGGTGCCGAGCAAGGAAATCAGGCGTCTGGACCGGGTGGTCATCCGGTTCGCGGGCGACTCCGGTGACGGTATGCAGTTGACCGGCGACCGGTTCACCTCGGAGACCGCTTCGTTCGGCAACGACTTGTCGACGCTGCCCAACTTCCCCGCCGAGATCCGGGCGCCGGCCGGCACGCTGCCGGGCGTGTCGTCGTTCCAGGTGCACTTCGCCGACCACGACATCCTCACCCCCGGCGACGCCCCCGACGTGCTGGTCGCCATGAACCCGGCGGCGCTCAAGGCCAACGTCGCCGACCTGCCGCGCGGCGCGGAGATCATCGTCAACACCGACGAGTTCACCCCCCGCGCGCTGGCCAAGGTGGGGTACCCGGCCAGCCCGCTGGAAGACGGCTCGCTGGACGGCTACGCGGTGCACCCGGTGCCGCTGACCACGCTGACCGTGGAGGCCCTCAAGGAGTTCGGGCTCACCCGCAAGGAGGCCGAGCGCAGCAAGAACATGTTCGCGCTGGGCCTGCTGTCGTGGATGTACCACCGGCCCACCCAGGGCACCGAGTCCTTCCTGCGGTCGAAGTTCGCCAGGAAGCCGCAGATCGCCGAGGCCAACATCGCCGCGTTCCGCGCCGGGTGGAACTTCGGGGAGACCACCGAGGAGTTCGCCTCGGTCTACGAGGTCGCCCCGGCCGGCGCCGCCTTCCCGGCCGGCACCTACCGCAACATCTCGGGGAACCTGGCGCTGGCGTACGGGCTGGTGGCCGCCTCCGTCCAGTCCGACCTGCCGCTCTTCCTGGGGTCGTACCCGATCACCCCGGCCTCGGACATCCTGCACGAGCTGTCGAAGCACAAGAACTTCCGGGTGCGCACCTTCCAGGCCGAGGACGAGATCGCCGGCATCGGCGCCGCGCTGGGCGCCGCGTTCGGCGGCTCGCTCGCGGTGACCACCACCTCCGGCCCCGGCGTGGCGCTGAAGTCGGAGACCATCGGCCTGGCGGTCAGCCTGGAGCTGCCGCTGCTGATCGTCGACATCCAGCGCGGCGGACCGTCGACCGGGCTGCCCACCAAGACCGAGCAGGCCGACCTGCTCCAGGCGATGTACGGGCGCAACGGTGAGGCCCCGGTGCCGATCGTCGCCCCGGCCACCCCCGGCGACTGCTTCGACGCGGCGCTGGAGGCGGCCCGGATCGCGCTGACCTATCGCACCCCGGTCTTCCTGCTCTCCGACGGCTACCTGGCCAACGGCTCCGAACCCTGGCGGATCCCGGAGATCACCGACCTGCCCGACCTGCGGGTGCGCTTCGCCACCGAGCCCAACCACGAACTGGCCGACGGCACCAAGGCCTTCTGGCCCTACCAGCGCGACCCGCACACCCTCGCCCGTCCCTGGGCCGTCCCCGGCACCCCCGGCCTCGAACACCGCATCGGCGGCATCGAGAAGCAGGACGGCTCCGGCAACATCTCCTACGACCCGCGCAACCACGACCTGATGGTGCGCACCCGGCAGGCCAAGGTGGACGGCGTCGACGTCCCCGACGTCACCGTGGACGACCCCGACGGCGACGCCACCACGCTGGTGGTCGGCTGGGGCTCGACCTACGGGCCGATCACCGCCGCGGTGCGCCGGGTACGCCGTGAGGGCCACCCGGTCGCCCAGGTCCACCTGCGCCACCTCAACCCGTTCCCGGCCAACCTCGGTGAGGTGCTGCGCCGTTACGACAAGGTGATCGTGCCGGAGATGAACCTCGGTCAGCTGGCCCACCTGCTGCGGGCGAAGTACCTGGTGGACGCCCGCTCCCACACCCAGGTCACCGGTCTGCCGTTCAAGGCCGAGCAGCTCGCCGGCGCCATCACCGCCGAGATCACCGCCACGTCCACGCAGGAGAGCGCGCATGTCTGAGGCACCCGCCATCGGCCACCCGCCCGCCGCCGGCCTGCCGGCGCTGTCGCTGGTGCCCAAGTCGGAGGTCAAGCAGTCCGCCAAGGACTACAAGTCGGACCAGGAGGTCCGCTGGTGCCCCGGCTGCGGCGACTACGCGATCCTCGCCGCCGTCCAGGGGTTCATGCCCGAGCTGGGCCTGGCCCGGGAGAACGTCGTCTTCGTCTCCGGCATCGGCTGCAGCTCCCGCTTCCCGTACTACATGAACACCTACGGGATGCACTCCATCCACGGCCGCGCCCCGGCGATCGCCACCGGTCTGGCCACCAGCCGCCGCGACCTGAGCGTATGGGTGGTCACCGGCGACGGCGACGCCCTGTCCATCGGCGGCAACCACCTGATCCACGCGCTGCGCCGCAACGTCAACCTGAAGATCCTGCTGTTCAACAACCGCATCTACGGGCTGACCAAGGGCCAGTACTCGCCCACCTCCGAGGTCGGCAAGGTCACCAAGTCGACGCCGATGGGCTCGCTGGACGCGCCGTTCAACCCGGTCTCCCTGGCGCTGGGCGCCGAGGCGTCCTTCGTCGCCCGCACCATCGACTCCGACCGCAAGCACCTCACCTCGGTGCTGCGCCAGGCCGCCGCCCACCCCGGCACCGCGCTGGTCGAGATCTACCAGAACTGCAACATCTTCAACGACGGCGCCTTCGACGCCCTCAAGGACAAGACCGCCGCCCAGGACGCGCTGATCCGGCTGGAGCACGGTCAGCCGATCCGCTTCGGCGCCGACGGCGGCAAGGGCGTGGTCCGCGACCCGGCCACCGGTGACCTGAAGGTCGTCGAGGTCACCGCGGCCAACGAGGCCGACGTGCTGGTGCACGACGCCCACGCCGCCTCGCCCACCACCGCCTTCGCCCTCTCCCGGCTCGCCGACCCCGACACCCTCCACCACACCCCCGTCGGGGTGCTGCGCGACGTGGCACGCCCGGTGTACGACACCGCCATGGCCGACCAGCTCGACACGGCCGTGGACCGCCAGGGCAAGGGCGACCTCGCCGCGCTGCTGGCCGGCGGCGACACCTGGACGGTCGTCGGCTGACGCCCGGCAGGCCCCGGCCGTACGGGTGCCCGGCCGCTGCGTCTCCCCGACGTAGCCGCCGGGCACCCGTATGACTGGTACATGGCCGCCTCCGAGACCACCTTCACCCGGGACCGGTACACCTACCGCCTCAAGCGCCTGCTGCTCGGCCCGCCGCTCATCACCGAGCAGCTCAGACAGGAGAAGCTCTCCAACCCGCTGGCCCTGGGGGTGCTCGCCTCGGACTGCATGTCCTCCACCGCCTACGGCCCGGAGGAGATGCTGCGCATCCTCGTCCCCGTCATCGGCACGGCCGCGTTCTCGCTGCTGATGCCGCTCACCGGGGCGATCATGTTCGTCCTGCTGCTGCTCACCCTGTCGTACCGGGACGTGGTCACCGTCTACACCCGGGCCGGCGGCTCCTACGTGGTGGCCCGGGAGAACTTCGGGCCCAACGTCGCGCAGATCGCGGCGGTGGCGCTGCTGATCGACTACATCGTCACCGTGGCGGTGCAGACCGCGGCCGGCACCGACGCCCTGATCTCCCTGGCCCACCTGGCCGGCGGCGGCTTCACCGGGCTCGCCCACTACAAGACCCCGCTGGGCGTGGCCGTGGTGCTGGTGCTGATGTACGGCAACCTGCGCGGCATCCGGGAGGCGGGACGGACCTTCGCGATGCCGGCCTACCTGTTCATGGCCGCGGTCGCGCTGATGCTGATCGTCGGCGCGGTGCGCTTCGTGCTCCACGGCCACCTGCCCCACGCCGACCTGCGGGCCCCCGGCGCCCTCACCTCCGGCACCCCGGGCGGGGGCGTCTTCTACGGCGCCGGCGTCTTCATCGTGCTGCGCGCCTTCGCCAACGGCGGCTCCTCGCTGACCGGCCTGGAGGCGATCTCCAACAGCGTCTCGGCGTTCCGCGAACCGCAGGGGGTCAACGCCCGCCGCACGCTGGTGGCGATGAGCTGCGCGCTGGCCGTGATGGTGCTCGCCGTCTCCGCGCTGGCCCACTTCACCCACGCGCTGCCGTACGCCGGCGGCAACCCCACGGTCATCGCGCAGGAGGCCCATCTGCTCTTCGGCGACGGCTGGGTGGGCACCGCCGGTCTGGTCTACGTCCAGCTCGCCACCGCGCTGATCCTCTACACCGGTGCCAACACCCCGTTCAGCGGCTTCCCGTTCCTGGCCAGCTTCGTCGCCGAGGACAGCTTCCTGCCGCGCCAGCTGACCCGGCGCGGGCACCGGCTGGCGTTCTCCAACGGCATCGTGGTGCTGACCGCGCTCGCGCTGGCGCTGCTGGTGGTCACCGAGGGCAACGTCGACCGGCTGGTGGCGCTCTACGCCATCGGGGTCTTCACCGGGTTCACCATGGCCGCCTCCGGGCTGACCGCCTACCACCTGCGGCGCCAGGAGCCGGGGCGGCCGTGGAAGCTGGCGGTCAACGTGGCCGCGACCATCGCCTCGGCGCTGGTGGTGCTGATCTTCGCGGTCACCAAGTTCACCGAGGGCGCCTGGCTGGTGGTGATCGTCTTCCCGCTGGGGGTGTGGGCGCTGATCCGCATCAACCGCCAGTACCGCTCGGAGTCGGCGGCGCTGGAGGCGATGCCGGTGCCCGGCGCCGACCGGCCGTCCTGGCGCCGGCACATCGTCTACGTCCTGGTCGACAGCCTCGACCTGGCCACCGTCAAGGCGCTGCGGTACGCCCACCGGCTCCGCCCGGACGAGCTGCGCGCCGTGCACTTCATGGTGGACGAGGGCCACGCCCGGCCGCTGATGGAGAGCTGGGAGGAGACCGCGGGCACCACGGTTCCGCTGGAGGTGGTCGAATGCCCCGACCGCAGGCTGCGCCGGGCCGTGGTCGACCTCGCCGCCCGGACCACCGAGGACGGCCAGACCGCGCTCACCCTGCTGGTGCCCCGGCGCACCTACGCCCCGGTGCTCGGCCGGATCCTGCACCGGGGCACCGGCGACCAGATCGCCAAGGCGGTCGAGGAGCTGCCCGACGTGGCGGTGACCATCCTGCCGTTCGACGTCGAACGGGCCGTCGAGGCGCTGGCCGCCGGGCGCACCCCCGAACCGGACTGACGCACCGTCAGGCGGTCACGTCCCGCGTGGTCAGCCGCGCCCACGCCGCCGACCCGAACACCGCCACGTACAGCGCCTGCGACCCCAGGTCGCGCCGGAGCCCGTCCCACGGCACCGGCGAGCGCAGCAGATCGGCGAAGCTGAACCAGTAGTGCGGGAAGAGGTACGGCTGGACGGCGTGCAGTTGCGGAACGCCGTCCATGATCTGCGCGGTGATCACCACCCCGACCGTGGTGGCCATGGCCGCGATGCCGCTGTCGGTGACGGTGGAGACGAAGAGCCCGAGGGCGGCGACCCCGGTCAGCGAGAGCGCCACCACGGCGGCGATCAGCGCGGCCCGCAGCAGCCCGTCGGTGAACGGCACGGTGGTGCCCGAGATCAGCGTGACGTCGCCGAGCGGGAAGAGCACGGCCCCGGCCAGCAGCGCGAAGAGGGCCACCACGGCGGTGGCCACCGCGCAGAAGACCAGCACCGAGACGAACTTCACCACCAGCAGCCGGGTGCGCCCGGCCGGGGCCACCAGCAGGTAGCGCAAGGTCCCCGCGCTCGCCTCGCCGGCCACCGCGTCCCCGGCCACCACCCCGACCGCCATCGGCAGGAAGAACGGCAGCGTCACCGCGAGCGAGGTGAACACCAGGAAGAGCCCGTTGCCGGTCACCTCGGCGATGAACGCCGGGCCGCCGCCGTGGCCGCCGTGGGTCTGCGCCTTGACGGCCACCCCGACCAGCACCGGCACCGCCGCCAGCACGGCGAGCAGCACCAGGGTGCGGCGGCGGCGCAGCACGGCCCCCAGTTCGCTGCGGAGCAGCCCCAGCGACCACAGCGGGCCCGGCCGGACCGCCGTCTCACCCCGCGACATCGAACCCCTCCCCGGTGAGCGCCACGAACGCCTCCTCCAGCGAGGCGCGTTCGGCCCCGAAGCCGCGTACCCGCACCCCGGCGGCGACCAGGGCGGCGTTGATCGCCGCCAAGTCCGGTGGGTCGGGCGGGAGTTCGCCGGTGACCCGGCCGTTCTCGGCGGTCACCCCGGTGACCGCGTGCTCCCCCAGCACCGCCACCGCCTCGGCCTCGTCCGGTGTGGTCACCGTGAGCCGGTCGCGGGCGCCGGCCGACAGCTCCGCCACGGTGCCCTGCACCATCAGCCGGCCCCGGGACATCACGGCCACGTGGCTGCACAGCTGCTCGATCTCGTCCAGCAGGTGGGAGGAGAGGAAGACGGTGGTGCCGTCGGCCGCCAACTCCCGTACCAGGGAACGGATCTCCCGCATCCCCTGCGGGTCGAGGCCGTTGGTGGGCTCGTCGAGCACCAGCAGTTCGCGGGGGCGCAGCAGGGCGGCGGCGAGGCCGAGGCGCTGCTTCATGCCCAGCGAGTAGGCGCGGGCCCGGCGGCCGGCCGCCGCGGTCAGCCCGACCCGGTCCAGCGCGGCGGAGACCCGGTCCCGCCGGGTGGCCGGGTCCGCGGTGGGGTCGGCGCTGTCGTACCGCAGCAGGTTCTCCCGGCCGGTCAGATGCGGGTAGAGCGCGGGCCCCTCGATCAGGGCGCCCACCTTGGGCAGCACCCGGCGGGCGGCGTGCGGCATCGGCTCGCCCAGCAGCCGGACGGCCCCCGCGTCGGCCCCGACCAGGCCGAGCAGCATCCGGATGGTGGTGGTCTTCCCCGAGCCGTTGGGCCCGAGGAAGCCGAAGACGCTGCCGCGCGGAACGGTCAGGTCCAGTCCGTCGACAGCGAGGCGCCCGCCGCGGAAGCGCTTGGTCAGACCGCGCGTGGCGATCACCGCGCCGGGCGCCCCGTCCATCTGCCGGACCCCTCCTACTTCGCGGCCGAGCCGGCCGCCTTGACCAGGGCGTCCTGGGTCACCGCGCCGGCGTAGACCGCGCCCTTGTCGGTGATGAGGACGTTGACCAGCCGGGTGTTGATCACGGTGCCGGAGCCGAAGGCGCCGGTGACCCGGTGGCCGAGGCTGCCCAGCAGGTCGAGGCCGCCGCCCGCCTTGCCGGGGGCGCCGCCGCCGTGGGGCAGGGCGCCGGGGGCACCGTCGAGCTTGACCACGGTGTCCCAGCCGGTGCCGAGCGTGTTGAGGCCGGACCCGTCGCGGTGGCCGTGGCCCGGGCGGAACGCGCCGTGCGGCAGCTTGTCCCCCGGCGCCTTGCCGCCCTCGTGCGCCGCGCCGCCCTCGGTCACCTTGGCGCCCTTGGGCACGGTGAACTCGAAGGTGCTCGCGGCCGGCTTGCCGAAGTCCACCTTGGTGTAGCCGATGTCGACGGCGGCCTTGGCGCTGCCCTTGGGGGTGAGGGTGAACCGCAGCGGGGCGCCGTTGTGCGCGTCCACCGCGATCCGCACCGAGTCCACCGTGGTGTCGGCCTGCTTGGGCCGGATCACCAGCTGGTAGGCGCTGCGCCCGGCGACCTCGGCGGTGTCGCCCACCGAGACGGAGGTGGTCGGGCCGACCGCCTTGAGGATCTGCCGGGCGGCCTCCTGCGGGGTGGCCGGCAGCCGGTCGTCGGGGGCGCCCTTGGCGTGCCGTTCCCGGGCCCCGGCCGGCTCGGTGGCGTGGAAGACCGCGTTGCCGGCGCTGTCGTACCCCCACACCTGGGTGCCGTTGTGGACGAGGGTGTACTCGGAGGTGCCCTCGACGATGGACAGCCGCTGGCGGTCCGGGCCGTCGGCGGCCACCCGCAGCGTGTGGTCGCCGGTGAGCAGCCCGGTCAGCCGCGTCGTGGGGTCGGCGGCCGACCCGTCGCCGCCCTTGGCGCCGTGGCCCTGGACGGCACCGGAGCCGAAGGGGCTGCCGCCGGTGGCGCCGCCGAGGTTGCCGGCGAGCCCGTCGATCCCGGCCGGCAGGCCGAAGTCGGTGCTGATCTTCACCGAGCCGGAGACGGTCTGCACGTCGGAGCCGGCCACCTTGGCCAGCAGCTGTTCGGCCGTCACATGCGGCAGCGCGGGGCCCCCGCCGGTGGTGGCCAGCGCGGTGCCCAGGCCGATGGTGGCCGCCGCCACCCCCGCCACCGCGACCGGTACGCCGTAGCGCACCAGCTTGCGGCGGCGGCCGAGCCCGGCGTCCTCCGCGAAGTCCGCGTTCCCCCCGAAGTCCTCACCGGGCTGCGGCGGTTGGATCGGTGCCATTGCCTACCTCCGTCGTTGGCGGCGGTCCGACGGCGCGTGGGACCGCTCGCACACGTCCACCTCGGGCCCATTGTGGCCCGAGCCCCTATGGATCGTGTGTTCATCACACCAAACGTGGCACCGCATCACATCAACCCATGGGATCAACCCCGGGTACTCCGCCGGTATGACGGTGGGCGAGGGTTCTCAGGGTCACCGGAACGGGGCCGGCCGCGGTGATCCCGCGTCGGGGCCGGTCGGGAGGTGGTCCGGGCGGCGGGCCGGAGGCCGGCCCGGGGGCGGATCACCCCGCGCGGTGCACCACCGCGTCGCACAGCGCCGCCAGCGCCTGCTTGGCGGCGCACTCCGGCAGCGGCGCGAGCGAGGCGCGCGCCGCGTCCGCGTACCGCAGGGTGTCCCGGCGGGCCTGCTCCATCGCCGGGTGGGCGCGCAGCAGCCGCAGCGCCTCGGCGTGCCGTTCGTCGTCGGACAGGTCGCTGTCGAGCAGCTCGACCAGGTGGCGGTCGGCCGGGTCGGCCGCCGCGCCCGCCTTGGCCACCCGGGACCGCAGGTGGAGCACGGGCAGCGTGGCGATGCCCTCGCGCAGATCGGTGCCGGGGGTCTTGCCGGACTCGTGGCTGTCGCTGGCGATGTCCAGCAGGTCGTCGGCGAGCTGGAACGCCACGCCGATCCGCTCCCCGTACTGGGTGAGGGTGTGCACCACCGTCTCGTGGGCGCCCGACATCATCGCGCCGAACCGCCCGGCCACCGCGATCAGCGAACCGGTCTTGCCGGCGAGCACCTCCAGGTAGTGCTCGATCGGGTCCTGGCCCTCCCGGGGCCCGGCGGTCTCCAGGATCTGACCGGTGACCAGCCGCTCGAACGCCTCGGCCTGGATGCGTACCGCCTCCGGACCCAGGTCGGCCAGGGTGTGCGAGGCGCGGGCGAACAGGAAGTCACCGGTGAGCACCGCCACCGAGTTGCTCCAGCGGGCGTTGGCGCTGGGCACCCCGCGGCGCACGGTGGCCTCGTCCATCACGTCGTCGTGGTACAGCGTGGCCAGGTGGGTCAGCTCCACCACCACGGCCGACGGGACCACCCCGGGGGCGTGCGGGTCGCCGAACTGCGCCGCCAGCAGCACCAGCAGCGGCCGGAACCGCTTGCCACCCGCCCGTACCAAGTGCTGAGCCGCCCCGTTGATGAACGGAACGTCGCACTTGGTGGCCTCCAGCAGGCCCTCCTCGACGTCCGCCAGGCCCGCACGGATGTCGGTATCGAGGTCCTGGTCGCGCACGCTCAGCCCGAAGGGCCCGACGACGGTCACGAGGGGAACTCCTGTCGCTGATTGGGTCACGTGGCCCCGAGCCCCCGGCAAGGCTCTGTGCCAATAGTTGCAGCGTATCCGGTCCCCTATGGATCACTACGGGGGCATCCGTGTTCGCCCGCGAATCACAGGTGTCGCCCCGGTGTCGCCCGGGTGACCCCCGGCTCCCCCGTCAGGTGAACCGGCCGGCGCGACGCGACCACCGCTTCCGCCAGCCGGGGCGAGGCGTATCCGGTGCCGGCCAGATGCCGCAGCAACGGCCCGAACGTGGCCGCCGCGGGCGGTCCGGTGAAGAAGAGCCCCGGCACCGAGGAGCCGAACCCGGCGTCCAACCGCGGCGAGCCACCGGTACGGGCGATCGCGGCCCGCAGCCCGGGGCTCAGGAACGACCAGGCGTCCACGTCGATCCGGTACCCGGTGGCCGCGATCACATGGTCGGCGGCGACCCGTCCGGGCCGTCCGTCCGGGGCGACGGTGGCCAGCACCACCCGCCCCGAACCGGGGTCGAGGGCGGCGCCGGTGACCCGCCCCTCGGTGACCGGCACCCGGCCGCGGAAACGGTCCCGCAGCCACCACGCCCCGCACGGGCCGGGCACGGTGCGCTCCAGCAGCAGCCGCGCCCGTTCCGGCAGCCGGCGGACGCCCGCGGGGCCCGGCAGCCGGCTGACCGCGTACCGCGACCAGGCCGGGCCCAGCGGTGACCCCGGAACCCCCGCGGCGTCCGGCGGCGGCTCGAACCGCACCCGGGCCGCCCGCCGCGGCAGCAGCCGCACGGTGGCCCCCGCCTCGCTCAGCAGCACCGCGTACTCCAGCGCCGACTGGCCCGCGCCCACCACGGCCACCTCGCGGCCGGCCAGCGCCGCCGGGTCCCGGTGGTGCGAGCTGTGCGACACCGGTGCCGTGGCGGACGGGCCGCCCGCGGCGAGGACGCGCAGCGCCCCGGGGACGTACGCGGCGCCGGCCAGCCCGGCGGCCACCACGACCGCCGGGGCGGTCAGCTCCTCCCCGGTGTCCAGCCGCAACCGGAACTCGCCGTCCCGCCGGTCCACGGCGACCACCCGGGCCCGCTCGACCTCGGGCACCAGCCGCCGCGCGAACCACCGCCCGTACCGCTCGTACGTCTCCAACGGGACGGTGTCGCGCGGGCCGTCCAGCGGCGGCTCTCCCGACGCGGCGAGGAAGTCCGACAGCCGGTGCCCCCACACGGGTGCCGATATCGTCGACGCGGCCGGGGCCGAGGCCAGCGTCATCCCGCGCGGCATCGCCGTGCACCAGCGGGACAACGGCGTACCGAAGATCCGCACCGGCATCCGGCGACCCTTCAGATGCGCGGCGGCCGACAGGCCGTACGGCCCGGCGCCGATCACCACGACTGGGTTCATGGGGACTGACTCCTCGCGGTCCTACCCGCACCGAAAGCTACTGACGAACACCCGCCCGGGGCAAGGCTTTTCCGACATGACCCACTCTTTGGTGATCAAAGGACGGACGCGGCCGGACGACGCCCCCCCCGGTCAGCGGACGAACACCGACGCCTTGCCCGCCAGGTCCAGGAAGTACTGCGGCGCCACCCCGAGCACCAGCGTCATCGCCACCCCCAGCGCGATCGCCGTGGAGGTCAGCGGACTGGGCACGGCCACCGACGGGCCGCCGGGCCTGGGCTCGCTGAAGAACATCAGCACGATCACCCGGATGTAGAAGAACGCGGCGATCGCCGAGGCCACCACGCCGACCACCACCAGCGGCACCGCGCCACCCTGCGCCGCCGCCTTGAACACCGCGAACTTCCCCGAGAACCCGGCGGTCAGCGGGATCCCCGCGAAGGCCAGCAGGAAGACCGCGAAGACCGCCGCCACCAGCGGGGAACGCCGCCCCAGACCCGCCCAGCGGGACAGGTGGGTCGCCTCACCGGCCGCGTCCCGCACCAGCGTCACCACGGCGAACGCGCCCAGCGTCACGAACGAGTAGGCCCCCAGGTAGAACATCACCGAGGAGACGCCGTCCGGCGAGACCGCGATGACACCGGCGAGGATGAACCCGGCGTGCGCGATCGAGGAGTACGCCAGCAGCCGCTTGACGTCCGTCTGGGTGACCGCCACCACCGCGCCGACCAGCATGGTGACGATCGCCACCCCCCACATCACCGGCCGCCAGTCCCAGCGCAGCCCGGGCAGCACCACGTACAGCAGCCGCAGCAGCGCGCCGAAGGCCGCCACCTTGGTGGCCGCCGCCATGAACCCGGTGACCGGGGTCGGCGCCCCCTGGTAGACGTCCGGCGTCCACATGTGGAAGGGGACCGCGCCCACCTTGAACAGCAGCCCGACCACGACCATCGCGCCGCCGATCAGCAGCAGCGCGTCGTTGGCCGTGGTGTTGGCCAGCGCCGGGGTGAGCCGGGCGGTGCCGGAGACCACGTCCGCGATGCCGCCGAAGCTCACCGTGCCCGCGTAGCCGTACAGCAGCGCGATGCCGAAGAGCAGGATCGCCGAGGAGAACGCGCCCAGCAGGAAGTACTTGACCGCCGCCTCCTGGGACATCAGCCGCCGGCGGCGGGCCAGCGCGCACAGCAGGTACAGCGGGAGGGAGAAGACCTCCAGCGCCACGAAGAGGGTCAGCAGGTCGTCGGCGGCCGGGAAGACCAGCATGCCGCCGACCGCGAAGAGCAGCAGCGGGAAGACCTCGGTGGTGGTGAAGCCGGCGCGTACCGCCCGCTTCTCCTGCTCGCTGCCGGGGACGGCGGAGCCCTGGGCGGCGAAGGAGTCCACCGCGACGCCGTGCGCGGCCGGGTCGAGCCGGCGCTCGGCGAAGGTGAACGCGGCCACCAGCGCCACCAGCAGGATGGTGCCCTGGAGGAAGAGCGCCGGGCCGTCCACCGCGATCGCGCCCATCGCCGCCACGTGCGCCTTGCCGCCCGCGTACCCGTCGGCGGCCAGGGCGACCACCCCGGCGAAGGCCGCCGCCAACCCGACGACGGTGACCGCGAGTTGGGCGAGCGGACGGGCCCGGCGCGGCACGAACGCCTCCACCAGCACCCCGATCACCGCCGCGGCGAAGACGATCAGCACCGGGGCGAGCTGGGCGTACTCGATCCTCGGGGTCGGCAGCTTCTCGGTCGCGGCCGGGGCCGCCGCGCTCGTCCACAGGCTGTGGACGAGCGCCGGTGTCATCGCCGCTGTCACTTGGCGGCCTCCTTCGCTACGGCGTTGATCTGCGGCGCCGGGTCGGTGCGGTGGACGTCCGAGAGGGTGTCCCGCACCGCCGGGTTGATCACGTCGGTGACCGGCTTGGGGAAGACCCCGAGGAAGAGCAGCAGCGCGATCAGCGGCGCCACCACCACCAGCTCACGCACCCCCAGGTCCTTGATCGCGGCCACCTCCTCCTTGACCGGCCCGGTCATGGTGCGCTGGTGGAGTACGAGGACGTAGAGCGCGGCGAAGACGATGCCCACGGTGGCCACCACGCCCAGCGCCGGGTACCGGGTGAAGGTGCCCACCAGCACCAGGAACTCGCTGACGAACGGGGCGAGTCCCGGCAGCGAGAGGGTGGCCAGCCCGCCCACCAGGAAGGTGCCCGCCAGCACCGGCGCCACCTTCTGCACCCCGCCGTAGTCGGCGATGAGCCGGGAGCCGCGCCGGCTGATCAGGAACCCGGCCACCAGCAGCCAGGCCGCCGTGGAGATGCCGTGGTTGACCATGTAGAGCGCGGCGCCGCTCTGGCCCTGCGAGGTCATCGCGAAGATGCCCAGGATGATGAAGCCGAAGTGGGAGATGGAGGCGAAGGCGACCAGCCGTTTGATGTCCCGCTGGCCCACCGCCAGCAGCGCCCCGTACAGGATGCCGACGGCCGCCAGCGCCAGGACGACCGGGGTGGCCCAGGTGCTGGCGCCGGGGAAGAGCTGGAGGCAGTAGCGGAGCATCGCGAAGGTGCCCACCTTGTCCACCACGGCGGTGATCAGCACCGCCACCGGGGCGGTGGACTCCCCCATCGCGTTGGGCAGCCAGGTGTGCAGCGGCCACAGCGGCGCCTTGACCGCGAAGGCGAAGAAGAACCCCAGGAAGATCCAGCGCTCCGCGGTGGTGGAGAACTGGAGCCGCCCCTCGGCGCGGGCCCGCAGGATCTCGGTGAGCGAGAAGGTGCCGCTGCCCAGCTGGTGGGCGGTGACCGCGTACAGCCCGATCACCGCAGCCAGCATCACCAGCCCGCCGGCCAGGTTGTACAGCAGGAACTTCACCGCCGCGTAGGACCGCTGGGCCGCCTGCTCCTCCGCCCCGCGACTGCCCGCCCGGTCGCCGAAGCCGCCGATGAGGAAGTACATCGGGATCAGCATGGCTTCGAAGAACAGGTAGAACAGGAAGACGTCGGTGGACTCGAAGGAGATCACCACCATCGCCTCGACCAGCAGGATCAGCGCGAAGAAGCCCTGCACCGGCCTCCAGTGGTACCGGCCCCGATAGGGACCCTCCTCGCCGAAGGCGGGCGAGGAGGGACGATCCGCGTCGTGCCAGCCGGCCGCCATCACCACCGGGACGAGCACCGCGGTCAGCAGCGTCAGCATCACCGCGATGCCGTCCACACCCAGCTCGTAGCGGACCCCGAACGACGGGATCCACGCGTGCGACTCGGTGAGCTGGTAGCGCGGGCCGCCGGGGGTGAACCGGGCGGTGTCCACCGCGGCCAACGCCAGCGTCACCAGCGCGAAGGCCAGCGCCACCCATTTGGCGGCGGTGCGCCGGGCGGCCGGGACGGCGGCGGTGGCCACCGCGCCGACCGCGGGCACCGCGGCCGTCACTGTCAGCAGAGGAAACGACATCGCTATCAGACCGCCCTCATCAGCAAGGTCGCGGCAACGACCAGCGCCGTACCGCCGAGCATCGAGACCGCGTAGGAGCGGGCAAAGCCGTTCTGCACCCGGCGCAGCCGGCCGGAGAGCCCGCCGACGCCGGCCGCCGCCCCGTTGACCACCCCGTCCACCACCGAGTGGTCGAGGTAGACCAGGCTGCGGGTGAGGTGTTCACCGCCGCGGACGAGGACGACGTGGTTGAAGTCGTCCTGGAGCAGGTCGCGGCGGGCGGCGCGGGTGAGCAGCGAGCCGCGCGGCGCCACCGCGGGCACCGGCCGCCGCCCGTACGCCTGCCAGGCCAGCCCCACGCCGATCGCCAGCACCACCAAGGTGGCCACCGTGACCACCCAGGAGGCGACCGGCGGGTGCCCCTCGGCGTGGCCGGTGACCGGCCGCAGCCAGTTGAGGAACGCCGAGTTGATGCTGAACAGCCCGCCCGCGAAGACCGACCCGAGGGCCAGCACGATCATCGGGACCGTCATCACCTTGGGCGACTCGTGCGGATGCGGCAGCTCACCGGGGTGGGCCTCGACGCCGGGCTCGACACTGGCCGCGCGGTCCGGGTCGGGCGCCGGCTGCCAGCGCTTCTCACCGAAGAACGTCATCAGCATGACCCGGGTCATGTAGAACGCGGTGATCCCGGCGCCCAGCAGCGCGACCGCGCCCAGGATCCACCCCTCGGTGCCGCCCTTGGCGAACGCCGCCTCGATGATCTTGTCCTTGGACCAGAAGCCGGAGAGGCCGGGGAAGCCGATGATGGCCAGGTAGCCCAGGCCGAAGGTGACGTAGGTGACCGGCATGTACCTGCGCAGCGCGCCGAACTTGCGCATGTCCACCTCGTCGTTCATCCCGTGCATCACGGAACCGGCGCCGAGGAAGAGCCCCGCCTTGAAGAAGCCGTGGGTGACCAGGTGCATGATGGCGAAGACGTAGCCGACCGGGCCGAGGCCGGCGGCCAGGATCATGTACCCGATCTGCGACATCGTGGAGCCGGCCAGCGCCTTCTTGATGTCGTCCTTGGCGCACCCGACCACGGCACCGAAGATCAGGGTGACCGCGCCCACCACGGTGACCGCGAGCTGGGCGGTGGGGGCGCCGTCGAAGACCGCGGCCGACCGCGTGATCAGGTAGACCCCGGCGGTCACCATGGTGGCCGCGTGGATCAGCGCGGAGACCGGGGTCGGGCCCTCCATCGCGTCCCCCAGCCAGGACTGCAACGGCACCTGCGCCGACTTGCCGCACGCCGCGAGCAGCAGCATCAGCCCGATCGCGGTGAGCTTGCCCTCGGACGCCGAGCCGGTGTGCGCGAACACCGGGCCGAAGGAGAAGGTGCCGAACCAGGCGAAGAGCAGCATCACCGCGATCGACAGCCCCACGTCACCGACCCGGTTGACGATGAACGCCTTCTTGGCCGCGGTCGCCGCCGACGGCTTGTGCTGCCAGAACCCGATCAGCAGGTAGGAGGCGAGGCCCACGCCCTCCCAGCCGACGTACAGCAGCAGGTAGTTGTCGGCGAGGACGAGCAGCAGCATCGCCGCGAGGAAGAGGTTGAGGTAGCCGAAGAACCGGCGGCGGTTGTCGTCGTGGGCCATGTAGCCGATCGAGTAGATGTGGATCAGCGTGCCCACACCGGTGATCAGCAGCACGAACGTCATCGACAACTGGTCGAGCTGGAAGGCCACGTCGGCCCGGAAGCCGCCCACCGGCACCCAGCTGAACAGGTGCGAGGTCATCGTCCGCGCGGAGCCGGAGCGGCCCAGCATCCCGGCGAAGAGCACCACGCCGATCACGAACGAGACGGCCGCCAGCGCCGAGCCGATCAGATGGCCCGTCCGGTCCAGCCGCCGCCCGCCGACGAGCAGGAGGGCGGCGCCGAGAAGTGGAGCCCCGACCAGGGCTCCGATGAGGTGATCCACGTCAACTGCCCCTATCTCACAGCTTCATCAGGCTGGCGTCGTCGACCGAGGCCGAGTGGCGGGACCGGAAGAACGTCACGATGATCGCGAGGCCGACGACCACCTCCGCCGCCGCGACGACCATGGTGAAGAAGGCGAAGACCTGCCCGTCGAGGTTGCCGTGCAGCCGGGAGAAGGTGACGAAGGCCAGGTTGCAGGCGTTGAGCATCAGCTCGACGCACATGAAGACGATGATGGCGTTGCGCCGGATCAGCACCCCGGCGGCGCCGATGGTGAACAGCAGGGCCGACAGGTACAGGTAGTTGGCTGGGTTCACTTGGCCGCCCCGTTCTCGTGGTCGCGGGCCCGCTCGCGCGCGGCCCGTTCGCTCGCCTCCGGTTCCGTCACCGACTCCGCCTCGCGCTCCAGGTCGTCCTCCGAGCGCTGCTCCAACTCGGCGATTCCGGCGAGTGGTTCGCGGCTGACGTCGCGGATCTGGCCGCGGGCGCGCAGCGTGGGGTTGACGGACAGCTCGGAGGGGGTGCCGTCGGGCAGCAGGCCGGGGATGTCCACCGCGTTGTGCCGGGCGTAGACGCCGGGGGCGGGCAGCGGGGTGACGGGGGCGCCCTCGCGGACCCTGCGCTCGGAGAGTTCGCGCTGGGTGGCCGCGTGCTCGGTGCGCTCCCGGTGGGTGAGGACCATGGCGCCGACCGCCGCGGTGATCAGCAGGGCGCCGGTGATCTCGAAGGCCCAGACGTAGGTGGTGAAGACCAGCTTGGCCAGCCCCTCCACGTTGCCGCCCGCGTTGGCCTGGCCGAGCCCCTTGAACTGGCGCACCCCGGCGTTGCCGAGGCCGGCGATCAGCAGGATGCCGAAGCCCAGCCCGCACAGCGCGGCGGCCCACCGCTGGCCCTTGATCGTCTCCTTCAGGGAGTCGGCGGCGGTGATGCCGACCAGCATGACCACGAAGAGGAAGAGCATCATGATCGCGCCGGTGTAGACCACCACCTGCACGATGCCCAGGAAGTAGGCGCCCTGGGCGAGGTAGAAGACGGCCAGCACGATCATCGTGCCGGCCAGGCAGAGCGCGCTGTGCACCGCCTTCCGCATCGTCACGGTGCCCAGCGCGCCGAGCACCGCGACCACGCCGAGCAGCCAGAACTGGACCGCCTCGCCGGTGGATGTCGTCATCGGACCGCCCCCCTCGGGTGCGCCGTGGCCTCCGGGCCGGCCGCCGCCGTCTCCTCGGCGGTGACCTCCTCGGCCGGCTTCTCCCCCTTGGACAGGACCGGCTGGCGCTCGGTGCCGGGGGCGGCGCCGGTGATCCGGCCGAGGTAGTAGTCCTGCTCGTCGGCGCCGGGGTAGATGGCGTGCGGGGTGTCGACCATGCCCTCGGTGAGGCCGGCGAGGAGTTCTTCCTTGGTGTAGATGAGCGACTCGCGGGTGCGGTCGGCCAGTTCGTACTCGTTGGTCATGGTGAGCGCGCGGGTGGGGCACGCCTCGATGCACAGGCCGCACAGGATGCAGCGGGCGTAGTTGATCTGGTAGACGCGGCCGTAGCGCTCGCCCGGCGAGTAGCGCTCCTCGTCGGTGTTGTCGGCGCCCTCGACGTAGATGGCGTCGGCCGGGCAGGCCCAGGCGCACAACTCGCAGCCGACGCACTTCTCCAGCCCGTCGGGGTGGCGGTTGAGCTGGTGGCGGCCGTGGAAGCGGGGCGCCGTGGGCTTCTTGTACTCCGGGTACTGCTCGGTGAGCCGCTTCTTGAACATGGCCTTGAAGGTCACGCCGAAGCCGGCCACCGGGTTCTCCCAGCCGGAGCGGGGCTGCTCGGCCCCGTCCCGCGAGGTGTTGTCAGGCATCACCGGCCTCCTTACCGTCACTGTCAGTATCGGGGCCGCCACTGACAATCAACTGGCCCGCGCCGCGCGGCCGTCGCCGGGGCACCGGGGGCAGCGTCTGGCCGGGCAGCGGCGGCACCGGGAAGCCGCCGGCCATCGGGTCGAACGGCTCGCCGGCCGTCCCCGCCGCGCCGCCCGCCGGGGCCCGCCGCCGTCCCCGGTCCCGGAAGACGTCGGCCACCAGGGAGAGCAGCAGCACGGCGAGGACCGCGCCGCCCACGTAGAGCACGATGCGCTGGAAGTCGTAGTTCTCGTCGCGCAGCGCCCGTACCGCGGCCACCAGCATCAGCCAGGCCAGCGAGACCGGGATCAGCACCTTCCAGCCCAGCTTCATGAACTGGTCGTAGCGCATCCGGGGCAGCGTGCCGCGCAGCCAGATGAAGACGAAGAGCAGCAGCTGGATCTTGATGGTGAACCACAGCAGCGGCCACCAGCCGTGGTTGGCCCCCGCCCAGAACCCGGAGATCGGCCACGGCGCCCGCCAGCCGCCCAGGAAGAGCGTGGTCGCCACCGCGGAGACGGTCACCATGTTGACGTACTCGGCGAGCATGAACATCGCGAACTTGATCGACGAGTACTCGGTGTTGAAGCCGCCGACCAGCTCGCCCTCGGCCTCCGGCAGGTCGAACGGCGCCCGGTTGGTCTCGCCGACCATCGCCACGATGTAGATCAGGAACGACACCGGCAGCAGCGCGATGAACCAGCGGTCGTGCTGGGCGGCGACGATCTGCGAGGTCGACATCGAGTGCGAGTAGAGGAAGACCGCGGCGAACGACACGCCCATGGCCAGCTCGTACGAGATCATCTGGGCCGTGGAGCGCAACCCGCCCAGCAGCGGGTAGGTCGAGCCGGACGACCAGCCGGCCAGCACGATGCCGTAGATCCCGATGGACGCGGTGGCCAGCACGTACAGGATGCCGACCGGCAGGTCGGTCAGCTGCATCGGGGTGCGCACCCCGAAGACCGAGATCTCGTTGTCGGCCGGGCCGAACGGGATCACCGCGAACGCCATGAAGGCCGGGATCGCGGCGACCACCGGCGCCAGGATGTAGACCACCTTGTCGGCGCCGCGGACGACGACGTCCTCCTTGAGCATCAGCTTCACGCCGTCCGCCAGCGACTGGAGCATCCCCCAGGGGCCGTGCCGGTTGGGGCCGATGCGCAGTTGCATCCAGGCGACGACCTTGCGCTCCCAGACGATGGAGAAGAGCACGGTCACCATCGCGAACGCGAAGCAGAAAACGGCCTTGAGGACCACCAGCCACCACGGATCGCGGCCGAAGTACGAGAGGTTCTCCGCCGCCAGGCGCACGGTCGCCGCGCCCAGGGGCACGGTCGCTGCGTCGATCACCGTTCCACCTCCGTGCCGTCGGCGCCGGCGGCACCGATCCGGACCAGTTCGCCCGGTACCGCGCCGAGGTCGCCGTGGACCCCGCCGCCCACCGAGTTCAACGGCAGCCACACCACCCGGTCGGGCATCTCGGTGACCGCCAGCGGCAGCGTCACGGTGCCGGCCGGGCCGGTGACGGCCAGCGGGTCGCCGTCCTTGACCCCGGCGGCCTCCGCGGTGGCCGCCGAGAGCCGGGCCACCGCCGGGTGGCGGGTGGCGGCCAGCGCCTCGTCGCCGTCCTGGAGGCGCCCCTGGTCCAGCAGGAGCCGGTGGCCGGCGAGGACCGCCTCGCCACGGTCCGGCCGGGGCAGCGGCCGGTGCGGGCGCGCCGGGACCTCGGGGCGGGCGCCCTGCCAGGGGGCGAGCCGGTCCAGCTCGGCCCGGACGGAGCGGACGTCCGGCAGCCCCAGCCCGGGCCCGGCGTCCGCCATCGCGTCGGCGATCAGGTGGAGCACCCGGGCGTCGCCGAGAAGGTGACGCACCGCCATCTGGTCGGGCTTGAGGGCGGCTTCGAAGGAACGGGCCCGCCCCTCCCAGTCCAGATAGGTGCCGGCCTTCTCCGCGGTCGCCGCCACCGGCAGCACCACGTCGGCGCGTTCGGTGACCTCGCTGGGGCGCAGCTCCAGGCTGACCAGGAAGCCGACCTGGTCGAGCGCCTCCCGGGCCCGCGCCGGATCCGGCAGGTCGGCCACCTCGACCCCGCCGACCAGCAGCGCGGCCAGCTCGCCCCGGGCCGCCGCGTCGACGATCGCCCCGGTGTCCCGGCCGGCCCGCTCCGGCAGCCCGCCGACCCGCCACACCCCGGCCGTCTCGGCGCGGGCCCGCGGGTCGGTCACCGGACGGCCGCCGGGCAGCAGATCCGGCAGCGCCCCGGCCTCCACCGCTCCGCGCTCCCCGGCCCGGCGCGGGATCCACGCCACCCGGGCGCCGGTGGCCCGGGCGCACCGCACCGCCGCGGTCAGCCCGCCGGCCACGGCGGCCAGGCGTTCGCCGACCAGCAGCACCGCGCCGTCCTGGCGCAGCGCCTCGGCGGCCTCGCCGCCCACCTCGTCCAGGCCCACCCCGGCGGCGAGCGCGTCCAGCCACTCGGCCTCGGTGCCGGGGGCGGCCGGCAGCAGCGTGCCGCCCGCCTTGGCCAGCCCCGGGGTGACGTGGGTGGCGAGCGCGTACAGCCGCAGGCCGTGCTTGCGGTGGGCCTTGCGCAGCCGCAGGAAGACGATGGGCGACTCCTCCTCGGCCTCCAGCCCGGCCAGCAGCACGGCGGGGGCCTTCTCCAGCGCCCGGTAGGTCACCCCGGTGCCGTCCAGGTCGTGGCCGCGGCCGGCGACGTGGGCGGCGAGGAAGTCGGCCTCCTCGGCGCTGTGCGTCCGGGCCCGGAAGTCGACGTCGTTGGTGTCGAGCACCACCCGGGCGAACTTGGCGTACGCGTAGGCGTCCTCGACGGTGAGCCGGCCGCCGGGGAGCACCCCGGCCCGGCCGCGCGCCGCGGCCAGCCCCCGGGCCGCCACGTCCAGCGCCTCCGGCCAGCTCGCCGGCCGCAGCTCACCGGTGTCCGCGTCGCGTACCAGCGGGTGCGTGATGCGGTCCGGGCGCTGGGCGTAGCGGAAGGCGAAGCGCCCCTTGTCGCAGCTCCACTCCTCGTTGACCTCGGGGTCGTCGGCGGCCAGCCGACGCATCACCTTGCCGCGCCGGTGGTCGGTGCGGATCGCGCAGCCGCTGGCGCAGTGTTCGCACGCGCCGGGGGTGGAGACCAGGTCGAACGGACGGGAGCGGAACCGGTACGCCACCGAGGTCAGCGCGCCCACCGGGCAGATCTGGATGGTGTTGCCGGAGAAGTAGGACTCGAACGGGTCGCCCTCGCCGATCCCCACCTGCTCCAGCGCGCCGCGTTCCAGCAGCTCGATCATGGGGTCGCCGGCGACCTGCTGGGAGAAGCGGGTGCACCGGGCGCACAGCACGCACCGCTCGCGGTCCAGCAGGATCTGCGGGGAGATCGGGACCGGCTTGGCGTAGGTGCGTTTGCGTCCCTCGAAGCGGGTGTCGGCCTGGCCGGCGGACATCGCCTGGTTCTGCAACGGGCATTCGCCGCCCTTGTCGCACACCGGGCAGTCCAGCGGGTGGTTGATCAGCAGCAGCTCCATCACCCCGCGCTGCGCCTTCTCGGCCACCGGGGAGGTGAGCTGGGTGCGGACCACCATGCCGTCGGTGCAGGTGATGGTGCACGAGGCCATCGGCTTGCGCTGGCCCTCCACCTCCACGATGCACTGCCGGCAGGCGCCCACCGGGTCGAGCAGCGGGTGGTCGCAGAACCGCGGGATCTCCACCCCGACCAGTTCGGCGGCCCGGATCACCAGGGTGCCCTTGGGTACGGAGAGCTGGATGCCGTCGATGGTGACGGTGACCAGCTGCTCCGGCGGCACCGCGGCCGGTCCGCCACCGGCGGCCACGCCAGTCGTCACGGTCACGCGTTCACCTCCAGGTGAGCGGAGTCGGCCCAGGCGGTGGACCGGGCCGGGTCGAACGGGCAGCCCCGGCCGTCGAGGTGCTCCTCGTACTCGGCGCGGAAGTACTTCAGGGAGGAGAAGATGGGGCTGGCGGCGCCGTCGCCGAGCGCGCAGAACGACTTGCCGTTGATGTTGTCGGCGATGTCGGCGAGCTTGTCGAGGTCGGCCGGGTTCCCCTTGCCCGCTTCGATGTCCCGCAGCAGTTGCACCAGCCAATACGTGCCCTCCCGGCACGGGGTGCACTTGCCGCAGGACTCGTGGGCGTAGAACTCCGTCCAGCGGGTGACCGCGCGGACCACGCAGGTGGTCTCGTCGAAGCACTGCAACGCCTTGGTGCCCAGCATGGATCCGGCGGCGCCCACGCCCTCGTAGTCCAGCGGCACGTCGAGGTGTTCATCGGTGAGCAGCGGGGTGGAGGAGCCGCCCGGGGTCCAGAACTTCAGCCGGTGGCCGGGGCGCATCCCGCCGCTGATGTCGAGGAGTTGGCGCAGCGTGACGCCGAGCGGCGCCTCGTACTGGCCGGGGCGGGCGACGTGGCCGGAGAGCGAGTAGAGCGTGAACCCGGGCGACTTCTCGCTGCCCATCGAACGGAACCAGTCCTTGCCGCGGTGCACGATGGCGGGAACCGAGGCGATCGACTCGACGTTGTTCACCACGGTGGGGCAGGCGTACAGACCCGCGACGGCGGGGAAGGGAGGACGCAGCCTGGGCTGGCCACGACGGCCCTCCAGCGAGTCGAGCAGCGCGGTCTCCTCGCCGCAGATGTATGCGCCCGCGCCGGCGTGCACGGTGACCTCCAGGTCGAACCCGCTGCCCTGGATGTTGGCGCCGAGGTAGCCGGCCGCGTACGCCTCGGCCACCGCGTGGTGGAGCCTGCGCAGTACGGGGACGACCTCGCCGCGCAGGTAGACGAAGGCGTGGTGGGAGCGGATCGCGTGGCAGGCGATCACGATGCCCTCGATGAGCGCGTGCGGGTTGGCGTGCAGCAGCGGGATGTCCTTGCAGGTGCCCGGCTCGGACTCGTCGGCGTTGACCACCAGGTAGTGCGGCTTGCCGTCGCCTTGCGGGATGAACTGCCATTTCATCCCGGTGGGGAAGCCCGCGCCGCCACGGCCGCGCAGTCCGGCCTCCTTGACCAGGGCGATCACGTCGTCCGGCGGCATGGCGAGCGCCTTGCGCAGGCCCTCGTACCCGTCGTGCCGGCGGTAGGACTCCAGGGTCCAGCTCTCCGGGTCGTCCCAGAACGCCGACAGCACCGGGGTGAGCAGCTTCTCCGGGGTGGTCTCGGTTCCGGAGCCGGGCCGGGTGGTGCCGCCGTCTTCGGTCGCCACGCTCATCACTCCCCCTCCTCGGCATCACGCGGCGGGACGACGGACCCGCCGCGGGCGGCCGTCTCCTCGCCCTTGGCCAGCCGCAGTCCGGCGAGCGAGGCGGGGCCGGCGCTGCCGCCGGACGCCACCGCGCCGGGGCGCTCGTCGGGGAAGCCGGCCAGGATCCGGGCGGTCTCCTTGAAGGTGCACAGCGGGGCGCCGCGGGTCGGGGTGACCTCGCGTCCGGCCCGCAGGTCGTCCACGAGCCGCCGGGCCGAGGCGGGCGTCTGGTTGTCGAAGAACTCCCAGTTGACCATCAGCACCGGGGCGTAGTCGCAGGCCGCGTTGCACTCGATGCGTTCCAGGGTGACCTTGCCGTCCTCGGTGGTGCCGTGGTTGCCGACGCCGAGGTGTTCCTCCAGCGCGGCGAAGACGGCGTCCCCGCCGAGCACCGCGCACAGCGTGTTGGTGCACACCCCGACGTGGTACTCGCCGCCGGGTTCGCGGCGGTACATGGTGTAGAAGGTGGCGACCGCGGTGACCTCGGCGGTGGTCAGCCCGAGCAGTTCGGCGCAGAACCGGACGCCGGTGCGGGTGACGTGGCCCTCCTCGGCCTGGACGAGGTGGAGCAGCGGCAGCAGCGCGGAACGCGGGTCCGGGTAGCGCGCGATCACCTCCCGCGCGTCTGCCTCCAGGCGTTCGCGAACGTCGGCCGGGTAGTCGGGAGCGGGCATCCGCGGCATGCCCAAACTGATGTCTGTCACCGGTCGACGCCTCCCATCACGGGGTCGATGGAGGCCACCGCGACGATGACGTCGGCGACCATGCCGCCTTCGCACATCGCCGCCATGGTCTGGAGGTTGGTGAAGGACGGGTCGCGGAAGTGCACCCGGTGCGGACGGGTGCCGCCGTCGCTGACGACGTGCGCGCCCAGCTCGCCCTTGGCGGATTCCACCGCCACGTACGCCTGGCCCGGGGGCACCCGGAAGCCCTCGGTGACCAGCTTGAAGTGGTGGATCAGGGCTTCCATGGAGGTGCCCATGATCTTCTTGATGTGGTCCAGCGAGTTGCCCAGGCCGTCCGGGCCGAGGGCGAGCTGGGCGGGCCAGGCGATCTTCTTGTCGGCCACCATGACCGGGCCGGGCTGGAGCCGGTCCAGGCACTGCTCGACGATGCGCAGGCTCTGCCGCATCTCCTCGATCCGGACCAGGAAGCGGCCGTAGGAGTCGCAGCTGTCGGCGGTCGGGACCTCGAAGTCGTAGCTGTCGTAACCGCAGTAGGGCTGGGCCTTGCGCAGGTCGTGCGGGAGGCCGGCGGCGCGCAGGATGGGGCCGGTGGCGCCCAGCGCCATGCAGCCGGCCAGGTCGAGGTAGCCGACGTCCCGCATCCGGCCCTTGAAGACCGGGTTGCCGGTGGCGAGCTTGTCGTACTCGGGGAGGTTCTTGCGGAACTTCTTGACCACCTCGCGCACCGCGTCCACCGCGCCGGGCGGCAGGTCCTGGGCGAGGCCGCCGGGGCGGACGTAGGCGTGGTTCATCCGCAGCCCGGTGATCAGCTCGAAGGCGTCCAGGATCAGCTCACGGTCCCGGAAGCCGTAGATCATGATGGTGGTGGCGCCCAGTTCCATGCCGCCGGTGGCGATGGCCACCAGGTGCGAGGAGATCCGGTTGAGCTCCATCATCATCACCCGGATGATCCGGGCCCGTTCCGGGACGGCGTCCTCGATGCCGAGGAGTTTCTCCACCGCCAGGCAGTAGGCGGTCTCGTTGAACAGCGGCGTGAGGTAGTCCATGCGGGTGACGAACGTGGTGCCCTGCGTCCACGTCCGGTACTCCATGTTCTTCTCGATGCCGGTGTGCAGGTAGCCGATGCCGCAGCGGGCCTCGGTGACCGTCTCGCCGTCGATCTCCAGGATCAGCCGGAGCACGCCGTGGGTGGACGGGTGCTGGGGCCCCATGTTGACGACGATGCGCTCGTCGTCGGCCTTGCCGACGGTTTCGGCGAGTTCGTCCCAGTCACCGCCGGTGACGGTGAAGACGCGGCCCTCGGTGGTCTGCCGTTCCTCGGCCGGGGCGGGTGCGTGTGGAGTGGCCATTACGAGTACGACCTCCGCTGGTCGGGAGCCGGGATCTGGGCGCCCTTGTACTCGACGGGGATGCCGCCGAGCGGGTAGTCCTTGCGCTGCGGATGGCCCTGCCAGTCGTCGGGCATCATGATCCGGGTCAGCGCCGGGTGGCCGTCGAAGACGATGCCGAAGAAGTCGTACGTCTCCCGCTCGTGCCAGTCGTTGGTCGGGTAGACCTCGACGATGGAGGGCACGTGGGGGTCGCCGTCCGGGCAGGAGACCTCCAGCCGGATCAGCCGGTTGTGGGTGATGGAGCGCAGGTGGTAGACGGCGTGCAGCTCACGCCCCTTGTCGCCGGGGTAGTGAACGCCGCTGACCCCGGTGCACAGTTCGAAGCGGAGCGCCGGGTCGTCGCGGAGGGTGCGGGCCACCCTGGGCAGGTGTTCGCGGGCGATGTGGAAGGTGATCTCGCCGCGGTCGACCACGGTCTTCTCGATCGCGTTCTCCGGCACCAGGCCCTGCTCGTCGAGGGCGCCTTCGAGTTCGTCGGCGACCTCGTCGAACCAGCCGCCGTAGGGCCGGCTCGCCGCCCCGGGCAGCCGTACGGTGCGCACCAGGCCGCCGTAGCCGGAGGTGTCCCCGCCGCCGCCGGCGCCGAACATGCCGCGCCGCACCCCGATGACCTCGCCCTGGTCGCCGCGCTGGCCGGGCAGGTTGCCGGCGTTGACGTCCTTGTCGGGGTTGACGCCGTTGTTCCGGGGGTCGGTCATCGCAGCAGCCCCTTCATCTCGATCGTCGGGAGCGCCTTGAGGGCCGCCTCCTCCGCCTCGCGGGCCGCCCGCTCGCGGTGGACGCCGAGCTTCTCGTGCTGGATCTTGTCGTGCAGCTTGAGGATGGCGTCGAGCAGCATCTCGGGGCGGGGCGGGCAGCCGGGCAGGTAGATGTCGACCGGCACGATGTGGTCGACGCCCTGGACGATCGCGTAGTTGTTGAACATGCCACCGCTGGAGGCGCAGACGCCCATGGAGATCACCCACTTGGGGTTGGGCATCTGGTCGTAGACCTGGCGCAGCACCGGCGCCATCTTCTGGCTGACCCGCCCCGCGACGATCATCAGGTCGGCCTGGCGCGGCGAGCCGCGGAAGACCTCCATGCCGAAGCGGGCCATGTCGTACCGGCCGGCGCCTGCGGTCATCATCTCGATCGCGCAGCACGCGAGGCCGAAGGTCGCCGGGAAGACCGACGCCTTGCGCACCCACCCCGCGGCCTGCTCGACGGTGGTGAGCAGAAAGCCGCTCGGCAGCTTCTCCTCGATACCCATAGCGATTGCCCCTGTCTCAAATGCCCGGGTTCGTATCTATTGTCGCGCGCTCAATCAATCCCACTCCAGGCCGCCGCGGCGCCAGACGTAGGCATAGGCGACGAAAGCGGTGAGGACGAACAGCAGCATTTCGACGAGACCGAAGAGGCCGAGGGAGTCGAAGCTGACCGCCCACGGATAGAGGAAGACGATCTCGATGTCGAAGACGATGAAGAGCATCGCCGTCAGGTAGTACTTGATCGGGAAACGCCCGCCGCCGGCCGGCTGCGGGGTCGGCTCGATGCCGCATTCGTACGCGTCGAGCTTGGCCCGGTTGTAGCGCTTCGGGCCGGTGAGCGACGCCATGATCACGGAGAAGATCGCGAACCCCGCGGCGAGGCCGCCGAGCACGAGGATGGGCGCGTACGCGTTCACCGTCCTCCGCTCCTTCCAGTCGGCGTTGACTGACGTGACGGACGTTTACCGACATGGGCGTTTCCGTCCCATGACGGACCGGTAGGGACCGATGACGCCCCAGATGCGACACGAAGATCGCACCCATGTGAGGCAGTTCACAAGCCCGAACCGCCTGCATCCTATGCCCCCCGGTCTGTGATCTGCGACACGGGCGACGCCAACGCCTTTGTGATCTTTGCCACCTGACGAAGGATCATGCAGTCGGATGAGCGGAGATCTTCATACTCGAAGCACTCGGATGATCACCAGACGTCATTTCCGTTCACATCCGGGCCGGTCGCCACGGCTGTCTCATTATCAACTCATCGCAGGCCACGCAAACTTGGCAAGAGGTAGGCACACGTGATATAGCGCATCGGGCGTACGGCGGCTCGTACAACTGCCGCCACCTGACCGGGTGAAGTCGCCACCGTGCGACTGACCTTGGGCGAACGCCACGTGAACGCGCTCACGAGCGGGCGGAGTCAACGCCTCCGCTTCACCTCGTCGCGCCCCGGGAAAATCCGCGTACCGCCGTGCGGAACAAGATCGGAAAAGGGCGATGGCGACGGGTCCCCGCCAACTGTGGCGCATCTTACGTTTTTTGTACGCAACCAAGATTTGCTGATAGCCATATCTGCCATGTCCCCAACGCAGACCCCGACCGCCGAGGCGAGTACCGCGATACGCACCCGGCGGCATGCCCGACATATGCCGCCGAGCTGGGTGAGACGAGCCGGTGTCGCCGGCGGCGTGATCGGCGCCGTCGCCCTGACCGGTGCCGCCTCCCCGGCCCAGGCCGCCGGTGCCCGTGACAACGGCACCAACGAGGTCACCCAGACCCTCGACCTGTCCGAGCTCCGTGCCGCCGACGCCACCGCTCAGGCCGTCGTCACGTACCAGCTCCAGGCCGAGCACGACCAGGCCGCCACCGAGGCGGAGCGCACCGCCGAGCAGCGCAAGGCGAGCGACGAGGCCGCCCGGGCCGCCGCCGCCAAGGCCGCCGAGGCCAAGCAGGCCGCCGCCCGCGCCGAGTCCCAGGCCGCCTCCCGCTCCGCCGAGCGCACCTCGCTGGGGCTCGCCTCCACCGACGCCCCCGCCCCTCCGCCGGCGGCAGCGTCGCGAGCGTCATCAGCTTCCTCCAGGCCCAGCTCGGCAAGGCCTACGTGATGGGCGCCACCGGCCCCACCGCCTACGACTGCTCCGGCCTCGTCCAGGCCGCCTTCCGGACCATCGGCGTGGACCTCCCGCGGGTCTCCGAGGACCAGTCCACCGCGGGCACCCAGGTCTCCCTCGACGCCCTCCAGCCCGGCGACATCCTCTACTGGGGCGGCGCCGGCAGCGCCTACCACGTCGCCGTCTACGTCGGCGGCGGCAACTTCATCGGCGCCCAGAACCCGAGCAGCGGCGTCGTCGAGCGCCCGCTGTCCTACTCCCAGCCCACCGGCGCGGTCCGCGTCGCCTGAGCCCCCCACGCGTGAACGGCCGCCGTCCCGGCAGGGATGGCGGCCGTTCGCATCCGGTACGGGCGGGGGTCGGTTCAGCCCGCCCGGTCGAACCCCCCGGACTTGATCTCCTTGAGCAAGGCAGCGAGCCCGGCCGCGTCGGCGGTGAGGACAGTCGTGGGGTTGTCGCTCTCGCGGAGGTGAACGGTGCCGGATCGGCCTGCGGCCAGCTCTACGCATTCCCCCGAGCCGCTGCCTCCGCTGAAGCTCGACTTCTGCCAGGTCAGCGTCATGACGATCCTCCGAAAGTTCCGTTCGGGCGGAATCATCCGAACGTGCCGGATTTGATCTCCTTGAGCAAGGCAGCGAGCCCGGCCGCGTCCGCGGTGAGCACGGTCGTGGGGTCGTCGCTCTCACGGAGGTGGACGGTACCGGATCGGCCCGCGGCCAGCTCTACGCAGTCAGGAGTACCTTGGCCATTACTGAAGGACGACTTCTGCCAGGTCAGTTCGGACACGTGCGGCCTTTCACAGTGTGTAGAGCATGTGCTGGACGAACCCCAGGGAATCACGCCTTGAGTACGCACCGATATCGGTCTTCGGGTCGAGCGGTGGCAATGCACTCTGTCGCAGATTGTCGAAGTCCTCGTTGTACCGGGTGAGTTGATGTGGCTCTGTGAGGAACAGCGTCGCGGCGGGACTCTCCAAGTGGATCGTACCGAGTTGAGGAACCGCCGGTTCGTAGATGCTGAACTGCGACTCCGACGCCAGGGCAAGGCGTTCCCGAAACGGGATGATCTGGATGTTCACGTGCGGCAGCTGGGCCAGCTCCAGCAGGTGCTCGATCTGTCGGACGAGCACGTCCCGACCCACGCCGGTCATGTGGAGAGCGGCCTCGTGAACCACCGCGTAATACTGCGGCGGCTCCTCCTCAAGCAAGAGCCGCCCACGCCGTAGGCGGAACTCCACACCGCGCTCGATGTAATGCCGGTCCGCCTCGGGAACCCCGATCTCGAACAGCGCCCGCATGTACTCCTCGGTTTGCAACAACCCAGGGACGTAGATCAGGGTGAACGTCTTGATCACCTCGGCCGAGGCTTCCAGCTCCGCGAAATCGAGCGTCGTGGGCGCCAACGTGTCGCGGAACTCCGTCCACCAGCCCTTCCCGGTGGACTGGGCCATCTCCACCAGGGCGTCAACAAGCTCAGGACTTTTGCAACCGTAGGCGTGAGCCAGCAGGCGCAGTTTCTCTTCCGGGATCGCGGTGCGGCCCATCTCGATGTGGCTCATGTGTGCGCGACCGAGCCCGGCGAGGGCGCCCGCGTCCGTGGCGGACATGCCGCTGGTCTCGCGGAGCCTGCGCAGCTCGGCGCCCAAACGTCGTTGCCGTTGCGTCGGGTTGGCCCTCAGCCCCATGGCATACGCCTCCTTGGATCAGGCGCAGTCTGCCGGGCGGACGGGGCCGCGGTCCACTCGTTGGGAGCAAGCCTGCCGGTGAGGTTGCAAGTGCTATCGCCGCGTGCGTCCGTCATCTCCACCTGACCGAGCGTCACCACATCCCGCGCCGGAGGCGATCCCCCATGCCCGCAACGGAGTTCTCCCTGGTCTTCCCGCCCGACCCGGCCTGGGTGCGGGCGGCACGGCACGCCGTGACGACGATGCTGACCACCGCGCGGCGGGAGGAGTTGGCGGACACCGCCGCGTTGCTGACCTCGGAGGCGGTGACAAACGCGGTCAACGCGTGCCGGGCGAGCGGGTGCGGGACGCCGATCACGTTGTTCGGCGAGTGGGTGGACCGCAGGCTGCGGGTGCTGGTGCACGACGAGGCGCGGGGGATGCCGCAAGCCCGCACGCCCGGGCCGGAGGCCGAATCGGGGCGCGGGCTCGCGTTGATCCACGGGTGCGCCACGGAGTGGGGGGTGTGCCGGTACGGAGCGGGACGCGGGAAGACGGTGTGGTTCGAGTACGCCGCCGGGTGACGGGGTCAGCCCTGCTGGACCGAGGTGATGCTCAGCGAGTGGACGCCCGGGCCCGCGCAGTGCTGGGTCTTCCACGGCAGGAAGAGCGCGGCCTTCTGGTTCGGCGGGTAGATCCGCAGGCCCTCGGCCGCCGAGAGCTGGCACTCCTTCGGGTCGTAGCCGCCGACACCGTTGGCGTCGTGCAGCGTGGCCACCGCGGTGCCGTGCGGGGGCAGGGTGACGGTGCGGACGTCGCCACCGGTGCGCTGGGCCGGGTTGCCGGACTGGACGCCGCCGCCCTTGACGTAGGAGACCCCCGGGAAGCCGGTCAGGGTGCAGGTGGTGCCGGAGACGTTGGTGAAGACCAGCTTGGAGTAGTACTGGCCGGCGCCCACGCTCGCGTCCCGCTGGGCCACCCGTAGCCGGCTCGTCGCACACGGCCCGATGGCCCCGCTGCGCCCCTCGGTCTGCGCGTGGACGCCGGAGGACGCGGCGGAGGATCCGGAGGTGCCGGAGGACGCCGGGGCGGACGAGGACCCGGGGGCCGAGGAGCCGGACGACCCGGGCACCGACGCCCCCGAGGACGCCGTGGTCCCCGTGGAGCACGCGGTGAGCGCCAGCCCCGCGGCCACCATCGCGGCAGCCGCCACAGAACGCCGGGCGTTACGGGTACGCATGATGCCTCTCCTCCGTACGGTCGCTACGGTCGCTCACTGTCCCCTTCCATCGACCGTGCGCCATGACCATGCGCTTGTCATCCCCCGTTACGGTGCTGTGGCAGAACCCGGCCGACTCCGGGACATCCGCCGGTACGCGTACCCGTACCGCACACCCGTACGCGGCGTGATCCGGCCACCGGGGCGGAGCACGCCGCGTGGGTGCGGGCGGGGCGGGGTCAGGCCCTCGGGGCCACCTTGCTCAGGCCGTTGATGATGCGGTCCATCGCGTCGCCGCCGGTCGGGTCGGTCAGGTTGGCCAGCAGCTTGAGGGTGAAACGCATCAGCACCGGGTGGGTCAGACCGCGGTGGGCGGCCAGCTTCATGATCTTCGGGTTGCTGATGAGCTGCACGAAGGCGCGGCCCAGCGTGTAGTAGCCGCCGTAGGTGTCCTTGAGCACCCGCGGGTAGCGCTGGAGCGCCAGCTCACGGCCGGCCTCGGTGGCCCGGGAGTGGGCCTGCACGATGACGTCGGCGGCGATCTGGCCGGATTCCATCGCGTAGGCGATGCCCTCGCCGTTGAAGGGGTTGACGAGGCCGCCGGCGTCGCCCACCAGCAGCAGGCCGCGGGTGTAGTGCGGCTGGCGGTTGAAGGCCATCGGCAGCGCGGCGCCACGGATCGGGCAGGTCATGTTCTCCGGGGTGTAACCCCACTCCTCCGGCATCGAGGCGCACCACGCCTTGAGCACCTCGCGCCAGTCCAGCTCCTTGAAGGCCGGCGAGGAGTTGAGCACGCCCAGGCCCACGTTGGAGGTGCCGTCGCCCATGCCGAAGACCCAGCCGTAACCGGGCAGCAGCTTCTCCTGCCCGCCGCGCCGGTCCCACAGCTCCAGCCACGACTCCAGGTAGTCGTCGTCGTGGCGCGGGGAGGTGAAGTAGGTGCGCACCGCGACGCCCATCGGCCGGTCCTCGCGCCGGTGGAGCCCCATCGCCAGCGACAGCCGGGTGGAGTTGCCGTCCGCCGCGACCACCAGCGGGGCGTGGAAGGTGACCGGGGTCTTCTCCTCGCCCAGCTTGGCCTCCACCCCGGTGATCCGCCCGGTGCGCGGGTCGGTCAGCGGCGCCGAGACGTTGCACCGCTCGTACAGCCGGGCGCCGGCCTTCTGCGCCTGCCGGGCCAGCTGCTCGTCGAAGTCGTCGCGCTTGCGCACCAGCCCGTAGTCGGGGAACGAGGCCAGCTCCGGCCAGTCGAGCTGGAGCCGCATCCCGCCGGCGATGATCCGCAGGCCCTTGTTGCGCAGCCAGCCGGCCTCCTCGGAGACGTCGATGCCCATCTGCACCAGCTGCTTGGTCGCCCGCGGGGTGAGGCCGTCGCCGCACACCTTCTCGCGCGGGAACGCGGTCTTCTCCAGCAGCAGGACGTCGAGTCCGGCCTTGGCCAGGTAGTAGGCGGTGGTCGAGCCGGCCGGACCGGCCCCGACCACGATCACGTCAGCGCTGCGCTCCGACGCTGCGGTGGTCTCGCTCACGGTCGGGTTCTTCCCTTCATCGGCGGTCGGCCGGCCCCACGGCCGGCCGCTGAGTGACTGTCTCGGCTGCCCGGTGCCCGCGGGCCCGCGGTCAGCCCCGCGGCCGGACGGCGCGGTGCAGCGCCACCACGCCACCGGTCAGATTGCGCCAGGCAACCTTCTCCCAGCCGACCCGGGCCATCAGGGCGGCCAGCCCCGGCTGGTCCGGCCAGGCGCGGATGGACTCGGCGAGGTAGACGTAGGCGTCCGGGTTGCTGCTGACCGCGGTGGCCACCGGCGGCAGGGCGCGCATCAGGTACTCGGTGTAGACGGTACGGAACGGGCGCCAGGTCGGGCGGCTGAACTCGCAGACGACCACCCGGCCGCCGGGCCTGGTCACCCGCAGCATCTCGGCCAGCGCCGCCTCGGTGTCCTGGACGTTGCGCAGCCCGAAGGAGATGGTGACCGCGTCGAACACGCCGTCCCGGAACGGCAGCCGGGTGGCGTCGCCCGCGGTGAGCGGCAGACCGGGGTGGCGCCGCTTGCCCTCGCGCAGCATCCCGACGGAGAAGTCGCACGGCACGACGGCCGCCCCGGCGTCCAGGAACGGCAGCGACGAGGTGCCGGTGCCGGCCGCCAGGTCGAGCACCCGCTCGCCCGGACGCGCCTGCACCGCCTTGGCGACCGCCTTGCGCCACAGCCTCGCCTGGCCCAGCGAGAGCACGTCGTTGGTGAGGTCGTACTTGGCGGCCACGTCGTCGAACATGGCGGCGACGTCCGACGGCTGCTTGTCCAGGGAGGCTCGGGTCACGGATCCAATATGTCACTACCCGGGCAACGCCCTGCTCCGGGGGGACGCCGTCGGTCAGACGCGCCGGAACGCCAGCCGCCCGCCGAGCACGGTGGCCACGCAGGCGCCGGGCACCACCTCGGCGAAGGCGGCCAGATCGGCCCGGGCGCCGGGCGCCAGCACCCCGGCCGCGGCCTGCTCCAGCGCCGCCGGGTCCAGCGGGTCCAGCGCCGGCCGCCCCTCCGGCTCCTCGCCGCGGGCCACCACCGTCAGCCCCGAACGCGCCACCGCCAGCCGGACGGTGGCCCGGGCGAAGGGTCCGGCCACCGCGGTCGCGCCGTGCCGCAGCATCCGTTGCAGCCCGCGCCGGGCGCTCGCCCCCCACCGCGCGTCGGTCAAGTCGAGGGCGGCAAAAGCGGCGCCGGTGAGCGGCTCGGTGCCCAACTCCCCGGCCTCGCGCGGATCCGGGTGGTAGGCGCCCTCCAGCAGCTCGGGCCCGTACCGGTTGACCAGTCCCGGGGTGAGCGCGCCGGGCCAGCGGCGCACCCGGGCCGCCGGCCACTTGGCCGCGACCTCGCCGAACGGGCCGACGGCGGTGATCCGGTCGCCGTCCACCGCCACCGCGCCGTCGGCCAACGGCTCCCGGCCGCCGAGCGGCACCACCAGCGGCGCCGCGTGGATCGTCAGCAACCGGCGTCCTACTGGGCGTCGATGAGCTTGAGTTCGGGGTGCGCCATCCCCGCGTCGATGGCGGTGGAGGACAGGTGGGAGACCACGTGGTCGTCGACCGGGTCGTTGGCCGGGTCGTCGTGGACGACCAGGTGCTCGTAGGTGGTCGAGCGCTGCGCCGGGACGCGGCCGGCGGTACGGATCAGGTGCAGCAGCTCCATCCGGTTGGACCGGTGGCGCGCGCCGGCCGAGGAGACCACGTTCTCCTCCAGCATCACCGACCCCAGGTCGTCCGCCCCGTAGTGCAGCGACAGCTGGCCGGCCTCCTTGCCCACCGTCAGCCACGACCCCTGGATGTGCGCGACGTTGTCCAGGAAGAGCCGCGCCACCGCGATCATCCGCAGGTACTCGAAGACCGTCGCCTGCGTCCGCCCCCGCAGGTGGTTGTTCTCCGGCTGGTAGGTGTACGGGATGAAGGCCCGGAACCCCCCGGTGCGGTCCTGCACCTCACGGATCATCCGCAGGTGCTCGATCCGCTCCGCGTTGGTCTCCCCGGTGCCCATCAGCATCGTGGAGGTGGATTCCAGACCCAGCCGGTGCGCGGTCTCCATGATCTCCAGCCACCGCTCGCCGGACTCCTTCAGCGGCGCGATCGCCTTGCGCGGACGCTCCGGCAGCAGCTCCGCCCCCGCCCCCGCGAACGAGTCCAGCCCGGCCGCCTTCAGCCGCGTGATCGCCTCCTCGACGCCCACCTTGGAGATCCGCGCCATGTGCTCCACCTCGGAAGCGCCCAGCGAATGGATGACCAACTGCGGGAAGGCCGCCTTGATCGCCGCGAAGTGCTCCTCGTAGTACTCCACCCCGTAGTCGGGGTGGTGACCGCCCTGGAACATGATCTGCGTGCCGCCCAGCTCCACCGTCTCGGCACACCGCCGCAGGATGTCGTCCAGATCCCGCGTCCACCCCTTGTCGGTGTCCTTCGGCGCCGCGTAGAACGCGCAGAACCGGCACGCCGTCACACACACGTTGGTGTAGTTGATGTTCCGCTCGATGATGTACGTGGCGATGTGCTCCACGCCGGCGTAACGCCGCCGGCGGGCCGCGTCCGCCGCCGCGCCCAGCGCGTGCAACGGCGCGGAACGGTACAGGTCGAGCGCTTCTTCCGGGGAGATCCGCCCCCCGCCGGCAGCGCGGTCGAGGACGGATCGCAGCACGGCGTTGTCGGGCACCGGGGGTCCCTTCCGGAGGGGTTCGCGTCGGACCAGCCCAGCGTACGCCAGCCCCTCGTACCGCTTTCGTCCGCCGTCCCGGCGAGCGCCGACGCGAATCCCGTACAGGATCCGCGAAAGATCGGCACATCCGGAATCCGCCGTGCGTTCCGGCGCCGGTGACCTGGGTTCCCGCCGTGCCGGGGGCGGATTCCGATCGTGTACCGAACAAGTCGTTGACCCCGCACGGCCCGCCACACCACCAGGCGGGCGCGATACGTTGAGGCATCACGGCGAACGGCCCCGCGCCGCCCGGTTCCACCGGCGGCGGGCCTCCCGGAACCACCGGCGGGTGGATCCGGCGACACCGTGGCAACGGGAGAAGAACGCAAGGCACGGGAGGGTCAGTGAACCGGACGCCGGGATGGGGCCGGAACGACGCGGGCGGCGCCGCGGGCGCGGGCGGCGGGACCGGACCCGGCGGGGCGGCCGGTCCGGGTCCCCACGCCGGTCCGGGCGGCGCGAGCTACGGCGGCAACGGCGGCTTCGGCCGACCGGGCGGCAGCCTCGGCGCGGGCGTCGGCACCGGCGGGGGCGGCAGCCTGGGCGCCGGCGGCAACTTCGCGGGCGGCGGCTACGGCTACCCCGCCCCGGGCAGCGACCCCGGCTACGGGGTAGGCGGTTACGGCTACCCCGGCCCCGCCCACTCCGGCACCCCCGCGTACGGCGTACCGGGCGCCGGTACCGAGGCGGCGCCCCCCGCGCCCGCCGCGACCTCCTCCGGGGGCGGGGTCTTCAGCCCCATCCCCACCGACACCGACACCCCGCACCACGTGGAGACCCCGCACGGCTACCAGTTGCTGCGCCGGGCCGGCACCGGACGCCACAGCACCGTGCTGCTCTGCCGCGAGGAGGCCACCGGGCAGGAGGTCGCCGTCAAGCTGCTCCACCTGACCGTGGCCGAGGAGGGCGCCCGGCTGGCCACCCACGCCGAACTGCTGTCGGCCGGCGCCGCCGCCAACCACCCGTGCTCGGTGCTGGTGGAGGACGCCGGGTTCACCGGGGAGCACCGCCCGTACCTCATCCAGCAGTTCTGCCGGGGCGGCAACGCCCAGGCCAAGCTGGTCAACTCCGGCCCGTTCCCGGTGGAGGAGGTGCTCGTCATCGGGGTGCGCCTCGCCCTGGCGCTGGCCTCCTCGCACCGGCGCGGCGTGCTCCACCTGGACGTGCGCCCGGCCAACGTGCTCTTCGACGACGCCGGGGACGCGCTCCTGGCCGACCACGGCGTGGCCCGGGTGGTGCAGCGCTCGGCCCCGCAGATCGGCGCCATCTTCGACCCGATGTACTCCTCGCGCGAGCTGTTCGGCTGGGAGAAGCCGGGTCCGGCCGCCGACGTCTACAGCCTGGGCGCCACGCTGTACGCGCTCCTCAACGGCCTGCCCGCGTACGCCGAGGCGGGCAGCACCTCGTGGGCGGCGCTCTACAACGAGGTGCTCCGCGGCGAACTGCCGCGTCCCAACCGGCCGGACGCCCCCGAGCCGCTGCTCGACCTGATCCGCCGCATGATGTCGGTCAACCCCGAGGGGCGCCCGCCGCTCAGCGAGGTGCACCGGGTGCTGCGGATGCTGCTGCCGCCCGGGCTCGCCGGACGGGTGCCCGCGCTGGAGCCGGAGCCCGCCCCCGAACCGATGCTCCCCGGCTGGGACCCGGCCGACGACGTCACCCCCGAGGAGCAGGCCGAGGCGGCCCGGCTCGGCGCCGAGGCCCAGGCCGCCGAGAAGCGGCGCAACCGGCGCAAGCTGATCGCGGCCGGCACCGCGGTCGTGGTCTTCGCCGGGGCGGCCACCACCATGACGCTGCTGCTGCGCAAGGACGAGGCCAAGAAGAAGACGGTGGCCGGCCCCTCCGCCTCCGCCGCCCCCTCGGCGTCCGCGTCCGCCTCCTCCGGCGGCGGTTCCATCAACCTGCCCGGCGGGGTCGCCCCCTCCGCCCAGGAGGTCGCCCCCGACAAGCTGCCCGCGCTGATGCCGCAGGCGGTGACGGAGGACGCGAGCGGCGGCAAGGTGCGGGTGAGCTGGAAGGCGCCGAAGAACCCGGACACGGTGACCACCTACTTCGTCCAGGCGTCCGCCGGCGAGAAGCAGGTGGGGCTGGCGCAGGCGCCCAAGGGGCAGACCCAGGTGGTCTTCACCAACCCCGAGGCGGTCAAGCCCGGCGTCTGCTACACGGTGGCCTCGGTGATCGCGCTGAGCAACGGTCAGATCGGCTACGCCCCGGCCAAGACGATCTGCCGCCCGCACGGCTGACGACGTCCACACGGCTGACGGAACGAAGCGGGGCCGGGGGTGATCCCCCGGCCCCGCTCCTCGTCCGTGCCCCGGTCCGGAAGACCCCGCGTCAGCGGCGCCGGACCGTCGGGCGCCGGATCAGATGCCCCGCGCGAGCTGGTCGTCCGCGTCGGCGAACGCCTGGGCGGCGTTCTCCAGGAACTTCGCCATGCCCTCCAGGCCCTGGATGGTCTGCGTCGCACCGTGGTTGAACTCGGTGTAGGACTGCTCGAACTGCTTCGACGAGCGGTCGGTGACGTAGCCGTTGCTCACCAGGTTGTCGATGTACTTCTTCATGTCCTGGAGCTTGTGCTCGATCTCGTGCTGACCGTTCACCAGGTGCTTCGCAGCATCCCGCATGTCCTGGTACGTGACGTTTACGTTCGCTCCCATACCGGCATACCTCTCAAGTCACGCCTCAGGGCCTACCCCCGTGGCTCCTGGTTTCCCAAACGCAGCAGTACGAACTCCCGCGCGAAGCCACAGCTTACGGGCGACGCGACAGCCGTCGCACCCTGCGTTCCCGCCCAGTACCGGCCAATTGCCCACGCTCCGGACGCGATGTTCACGCTTTGCTCACCAGCCCTGCCGGACGCACCGCGACCTGAGCCGCGGCCGTCGGGCATCATGGTGGCCACCGCACGACTCATCACCGCCACGCCAGGGGGACGGCCAGTGGAACTCCAGCTCAGCGTCATCGACCCGGTCCGCGACGACCGAGCGGACGTGCTGGTCCACGCGGATCCGGCGGCGCCGGTCGGCGCGCTCGCGGCGGAGATAGCCCGTCACCTCGGCCACCCGGCCGACCCGGCCACCGGCGCCCCGCCCGCCTTGCACATCAACGGCTTCCGGCTCGACCCCGCGGTCAGCCTGGACGCCTCACCGGTCCGTGACGGCGCGCTGGTCTCGCTGGCCGCCCCCTCCGCCGCCCCGGCCCCGGACGCCCAGGGCACCGTGGAGGTGCGGGTGGCCGGCGGCCCCGACGCGGGCGCGGTGCACCGGCTCGGCCCCGGGGTCGCCGTGATCGGCAGCGGTCCGGAGGCGTGGATCCGGCTGGCCGACCCGGCGCTGCCGGCCTCCGCCGTCGAGGTCGAGGTGGCCATCGGCGGCGGCGTCACCGTCCACCCCGGGGCGGAGGCCGCCGTCACCATGGACGGCGCCCCGCTCACCGGGCCCACCCCGTGGCGGCGGCGCAGCGTGATCGCGGTCGGCCAGAGCCTGCTGGAGCTCCAGCACCCCTCGTTCCCGGACGCCGCGCTCAAGCCGTCCGACGACGGCACCGGGCTCGACTACAACCGGCCGCCGCGGATCACCCCGCCGCCCCGGCCCACCAAGTTCACCCTGCCGGCCAAGCCCAAGCAGTCCGACTCCCGGCCGCTGCCGTGGGTGATGGCGCTGGTGCCGCTGGTCGGCTCGGTCACCATGGCGATGATGATGCATCAGCCGCGCTTCCTGTTCATGGCGCTGCTGTCCCCGATCACCATGATCGCCAACTACGTCAACGACCGGAAGCACGGCAAGACCTCGTTCCGCAAGACGCTCGCGGACTACGAGAAGCACAAGGACTCCATCGAGCGGCAGGCCCGCAAGGCCGTCGCCGCCGAGACCGGCGCCCGCCGCGACGCCTGCCCCGACCCGGCCGAGGTGCTGGTCACCGCGACCGGCCCGGGCCAGCGGCTGTGGGAACGCCGCCGCGCCGACGGCGACTACGGCCTGCTGCGGATGGGCACCGGCACCCTGCCCTCCGAGGTCGAGGTCTCCGACCCCGCGCAGGAGGAGCACAAGCGCACCGCGCCGCGCATGCTGACCGACGTCCCGGTGGCCGTCTCCCTGCCGGCGCACGGGGTGGTCGGCATCGCCGGCCGCGGCGAACTGCCGCGCGCGATAGGCCGCTGGCTGCTCGCCCAGGCCGCCGTCCTGCACTCCCCCGCCGACCTCCAGATCTGCGTGCTCACCGACCCCAGCGGCCGGGAGAGCTGGGAGTGGGTGCGCTGGCTGCCGCACGCCCGGGCCCGGGAGGGCCAGTCGGCGATCTCCCTGATCGGCACCGACTCCGACAGCGTGGCCCGGCGCATCAGCGAACTCCTCGCCCAGGTCACCGCCCGCCAGGACGCCGCCCGCGAGGCCGGGGTCGCCGACAACCAGCGCTGGGGCGGCCCCACCGTCCTCGTCGTCCTCGACGGCTCCCGGCGGCTGCGCGCGCTGCCCGGCCTCACCCAGATCCTGCGTGACGGCCCCCGCGTCGGCATCCATCTGATCTGCCTCGACGCCGACCGCCGCCTGCTGCCCGAGGAGTGCCGGGCGCTGGTCGAGGAGGACTACCACGGGCTGCTCACCGTCGCCGTGGCCGGCCAGGACCAGGTCACCGGGGTCCGCCCGGACTGCGTCACCCCGCGGTGGTGCGAGCAGGTCGCCCGGGCCATCGCGCCCATCCGGGACGTCAGCGGCGACGAGGGCGCGGCGTTGCCGGACGCCTGCCGCCTGCTGGACGTGATCGACCTGGAGCCGCCCACCGCGCAGGCGATCACCGCCCGCTGGTCCATGGGCGGACGCAGCACCACCGCGGTCGTCGGCGCCTCCTTCGACGGCGCCTTCGCCATCGACCTGGTCCGCGACGGCCCGCACGGCCTGGTGGCGGGCACCACCGGTTCCGGCAAGTCGGAACTGCTCCAGACCATCGTGGCCTCGCTGGCGGTCGCCAACCGGCCGGACGCGATGACCTTCGTGCTCGTCGACTACAAGGGCGGCTCGGCGTTCAAGGACTGCGTCAAGCTGCCGCACACCGTCGGCATGGTCACCGACCTCGACACCCACCTCGTCGAACGCGCCCTGGAGTCGCTCGGTGCCGAACTGCGCCGCCGGGAGCACATCCTGGCCGCCGCGGGCACCAAGGACCTGGAGGACTACATCATCGCGATGCGCACCAACCCCGCGCTCGCGCCGATGCCCCGGCTCCTGATCGTCATCGACGAGTTCGCCTCCATGGCGCGGGAGCTGCCCGACTTCGTCACCGGTCTGGTCAACATCGCCCAGCGGGGCCGTTCGCTCGGCATCCACCTGATCCTGGCCACCCAGCGCCCGTCCGGCGTGGTCTCGCCGGAGATCCGGGCCAACACCAACCTGCGGATCGCGCTGCGCGTCACCGACGCCTCGGAGTCCACCGACGTCATCGACGCGCCCGACGCCGGCCACATCGCCAAGTCCACCCCGGGCCGCGCCTACGTGCGCCTGGGCGCCTCCTCGCTGCTGCCGTTCCAGTCCGGCCGGGTCGGTGGCCGCCGTCCGGGACAGGTGGCCACCAAGGCCCCGGCGCCGTTCACCGCCGCGGTGGGGTGGGACGCGCTCGGCCGCCCCGCCCCGGAGCGCCCGGCCGGCCCCAAGACGGACGACGACGACCTGCTGACCGACCTCGCGGTGCTGGTGGACGCCGTCATCGAGGCCAACCAGCAGCTCGCCATTCCGGCCCAGCACAGCCCCTGGCTGCCCGCGCTGCCCGAGTCGCTGACCGTGGACGACCTGGAGCCGCCGCGCCGGCTCTCCCCGGACGGGCTGCTCCCGGCGCCGTACGCGGTCGACGACCTCCCGGCCCAGCAGGCCCGCCGCACCAGCATGATCGAGCTGCCGACCTTCGGCCACATGCTGGTGGCCGGCTCACCGCGCACCGGGCGGTCGCAGACGCTGCGCACCATGGCCGGCTCGCTGGCCCGCGCCAACTCCCCGGCCGATGTGCACATGTACGCGCTCGACTGTGGCAACGGCGCGCTGCTGGCGCTGGGTTCGCTGCCGCACTGCGGCGCGGTGGTCCGGGCCAACGAGACCGACCGCGCGGTGCGGCTGCTCGGCAACCTCTCGGCCGAGGCGCAGCGGCGCATGGCGCTCCTCGGCGAGCGCGGCTTCACCGACATCAACGAGCAGCGCCGGGGCGTGGCCGAGGCCGACCGGCTGCCGCACATCGTGCTCTTCCTGGACCGCTGGGAAGGGTTCATGCCCTCGCTGGGCGAGCTGAACTCCGGCGCGCTGACCGACACGGTCTTCCAGCTGATGCGCGAGGGCGCCTCGGTCGGCATCCACCTGATCATCTCCGGTGACCGTACGGTGCTGCTCGGCCGGATCTCCACGCTGACCGAGAACAAGATGACCTTCCAGCTCAGCGAGGCCTCCGACCTGTCGCTGATCGGCCTCAACCCGCGCAAGGTGCCGGCCCGGATGCCGCCCGGCCGCGGTTTCCGGGCGCAGGGCGCGGTGGAGACGCACGTGGCGCTGCTCACCGACGACCGCAGCGGCCAGGCCCAGTCGGCGGCGCTGGCCACCATCGGCCAGTGGGCCAAGGGGCGCTGGGCCGACGTGCCGCGGGCCCGCCTGCCGTTCCGGGTGGACGTGCTGCCGCAGCGGATCAGCTTCGAGGAGGCGTGGGACCTGCGCGACGGCTCCGCCCCCGAGACGCACAGCCCGCTGTGGGCGATGACCGCGGTCGGCGGCGACCAGCTGCTCGCCCTCGGCCCGGACCTGGCGGCCGGCAGCCCGGCGTTCGTGATCGCCGGCCCGCCGCGCTCCGGGCGCAGCACCACGCTGCTGACCATGACCCGCTCGCTGCTGTCCATGGGCACCCAGGTGATCCTGGCCGCCCCGCGCCGCCAGTCGCCGCTGCGCAAGCTCAAGCACGCCCCCGGGGTGATCGGCTACTTCGCCGACGAGGACATCCCGGCCGCCGGGATGCAGGAGGTGCTCGACCGGGTGCAGGGGCCGGCGGTGATCCTGGTGGACGACGCCGAGCTGCTGCGCCAGTGCGACGCCGGTGACGTCCTCGCCTCGGTGGTGCGCCGCTCCACCGGCAAGGACGTGGGCATCGTGATCGCCGGTGACGCCGAGGACATCTGCGGCGGCTTCTCCGGCTGGCAGGTGGAGATCCGCAAGGCCCGCCGTGGTCTGCTGCTCTCCCCGCAGAACCTGTCGGACGCCGACCTGATCGGGGTGCGCCTCCAGCGCGGCTCGGTGGGCAACCCGGTCGTCCCCGGCCGCGGCCTGCTCCACCTGGGCGACGGTGAGGTACGGACCGTCCAGGTGCCGCTGACGTCGCTGTGACGCGGTGCGCGCGGCGGGTCCGGACGGCCCGCCGCGCGCACGGTGGCGGAACGGTTACCCCAGGTGTCCGTCGGGGCGGTACAGCTCCACGGCGACGTCCGGCGGGAAGCCGGTGGTGGGGCCGACCCGGCGGGCGAACTCGGCGATGCCCGCGAGCTGGGACCCGCCCAGCGAGAAGTCGAGCGTGGTGAAGTAGCGCTCCAGCGTCTCGGCGTCGAAGGTCTCCCAGCGGGCGGCCTGCTCGGCGGCCTTGGCGACCTCCTCCAGGGAGAGGTCGCGGGAGGCGAGGAACGCCTTGTGCACCTCGTGGACGGTGTCCGGGCGGGCGGCGAGGAAGTCGCGGCGGGCCGCCCAGACGGCGAAGACGAACGGCAGCCCGGTCCACCGCTTCCACATCTCGCCCAGGTCGTGGACGGCCAGGCCGAGCCGGGGGCCGTCGTGCAGCCGGGCGCGCAGCGCCGCGTCACCGATGAGCACGGCCGCCCGCGCCTCCTGCATCATCACCCCGAGGTCCGGGGGGCAGGTGTAGTAGTCCGGTCGCACCCCGTACTCCTCGGCGAGCAGCAGTTGCGCGAGGCGCACCGAGGTGCGCGAGGTGGAGCCGAGCGCCACGCGTTCGCCGTCCAGCCGGTCCAGCGGGAGCTGGCTGACGATCACGCACGACATCACCGGCCCGTCGCAGCCCACCGCGATGTCCGGCAGGGCGACCAGGTCGTCGGCGTTGCGGAGGAATTCCACCAGCGTGATCGGCGAGATGTCCAGGTCGCCGGCGACCAGCCGCTCGCTCAGTTTTTCCGGGGTGTCCTTCGTCAACTCCAGGTCGAGCAACGTCCCTGTTCGGGCGAGGCCCCAGTAGAGGGGGAGGCAGTTGAGGAACTGGATGTGGCCCACCCGGGGGCGGCCCGGCCGGCTGTCCTGGCGGGCTGTAAGCGCAGAATTGTCCACATCAGGAGGCTAGACCCGGCCCGTGGGGATCTTTCCCCGGGGCCGCCGGGCGCCGCCGCGCGGCGTTCGCACGGGGCTCGACACCGGATCTTGAGATCCCTTCCGCTGCCCACCTCCCCGTGCTACGCTCAATCGCAAGTTGCAGTTTGGTTTCCTTGCAGTACAGAGCCTGCGGAGCATGTAACGCCGCAGGCTTTTGTAATTTTCAGACTTCTTTGCAGGTTCTGGAGCAGGGCGACCCTTGGCCCAAGGAGGGCTTTATGGCTACCGGAACCGTGAAGTGGTTCAACGCTGAAAAGGGCTTCGGCTTCATCGCCCAGGACGGCGGTGGCCCCGACGTCTTCGTCCACTACTCCGCGATCAACGCCGCCGGCTTCCGCTCCCTCGAGGAGAACCAGCAGGTGAACTTCGACGTCACCCAGGGTCCGAAGGGCCCGCAGGCGGAGAACGTCACCCCCGTCTGACGGATGTGGCCGGGCGCCTGGCGCCTGGATCGCCGTAGTAACCGAGTTCGCAGTACCCAAGGGGCCCCGCGCGTCATGCGCAGGGGCCCCTGCCTGCGTCCGGCGGGCCGCACGCGGGGCCCGGGCGCGCCGACGGTACGTCAACTCCGCGCGTACAGCGCCTCGATCTCCCGTGCGAAGTCCTCCGCGATCGCCGCCCGCCGCAGTTTGAGCGACGGGGTCAGGTGGCCGCGCTCCTCCGTGAAGTCGACCGGCAGGACGGCGAAGCGGCGGATCGACTCGGCGCGTGAGACAAGGGAGTTGGCGTCGTCCACCGCGTGCTGGAGTTCGGCGAGGAGTTCGGGGTCGGTGACGAGCCGGGCGAGCGGGACCTCGGTCTTCCCGCGCATCCGCCGCCAGTGCGCCAGCCCGTCCGGCTCCAGGGTGAGCAGGGCGGCGACGTAGGGGCGGTTGTCGCCGACCACCATGCACTGGCCGACCAGCGGGTGGGCGCGCAGCCGGTCCTCCAGCGGCGCCGGGGCCACGTTCTTGCCGCCGGCCGTGATGATCAGCTCCTTCTTCCGCCCGGTGATGGTCAGGTAGCCGCCGTCGTCCAGCGCGCCGAGGTCGCCGCTGGGGAACCACTCGCCGTCGAACGCCGGGCGCACCCGGCCGCCCTCCCAGTAGCCGCCGAAGACCTGGCCGCCGCGGAGCAGCACCTCGCCGTCCTCGGCGATCCGCACGGCGGTGCCCGGCATCGGGCGGCCGACCGTGCCGAGGCGGGGGCGCAACGGCGGGGTGACGGTGGCCGCCGCCGTGGTCTCGGTGAGCCCGTACCCCTCGAAGACCTCCACCCCGGCGCCGGCGTAGAAGGCGGCCAGCCTGCGGCCGAGCGGCGAGCCGCCGCAGATGGCGTACCGCACCTTGCCGCCGAGCGCGGCCCGGATGCGCCGGTAGACCAGCGGGTCGTAGAGCGCGTGGCCGGCCCGCAGGGCGAGCGAGGGGCCGGGCCCGGTGCCGTCCCGCCGGGCCAGCAGCGCCTCGCCGTAGGCCCGGGCGACCGCCGCGGCCCGGTCGAAGGAGGCGGCCCGGCCCATCGCCTCCGCGGTGGCCCGGCCGGTGTTGTAGACCTTCTCCAGCACGTACGGGATGGCCACCAGGAACGTCGGCCGGAAGCCGGCGAGGTCGGCCAGCAGGTCCTCGGTGGCGATGCTCGGCGCGTGCCCCAGCCGCACCCGGGCCCGCAGGCAGCCGATGGCGACCATCCGGCCGAGGACGTGCGACAGCGGCAGGAACAGCAGCGTGGAGGCCGGCTCGGTGCTCACCGACCTGAAGACCGGGTGCAGCAGCTCGACGGCGTTGTCCACCTCGGCGAAGAAGTTGCCGTGGGTGAGCACGCACCCCTTGGGCACGCCGGTGGTGCCGGAGGTGTAGACGAGGGTGGCGATGGTGCGCGGGGTGAGCGCGGCCCGCCGCCGGGTCACCTCCTCGTCGTCCACCGCCCGCCCGGCGGTGACGAGTTGCCCGAGCGCCCCGGTGTCGAGCTGCCACACCTCGCGCAGCCCGGGCACCTGTCCGCGCACCGAGGTGACCAGCCGGGTGTGCTCCACGCCCTCGACCACGCAGGCCACGGCGCCGGAGTCGGCCAGGATCCACGCGGTCTGGGCGGCCGAGGAGGTCGGGTAGACCGGGACCGTGATCGCCCCGGCGGCCCAGGCGGCGAAGTCCAGCAGGGTCCACTCGTAGCGGGTACGGGACATGATCGCGAGCCGGTCGCCGGGCTGGATCCCGGCCGTGACCAGCCCCTTGGCCAGCGCCAGCACCTCGTCCCGGAAGGCGGCGGCGGTCACCGGCCGCCACTGGCCCGCGGTGTCCTTGCGGCTCAGCACGGTCTCGTCGGGGGCCTCACGGGCGTTGTCGAACGGTATGTCGGCGAGGCTGCCGGACGCCTCCGGCACCAGGGGCGCCGCGGCGGCCTGGACGACCCGCCCGTTCTCGTAGGTCAACTCCGGTTCTACGGACGTGGGTTGTGGTGGTGGTGACACGACGCGGGACATCGGCGGCTCCAGGGTCGTAGGCGGTGGTGCGGTGCCGGTCGGTGGTGTGTCGGGGCGTGGGGGTACGTCAGGGGCGTTCGAGGATCGCGGTGACGCCCTGGCCGCCCGCCGCGCAGATGGAGATCAGGCCGCGGCCGGGACCTCCGCGTTCGGCGAGCAGGGTGGCCAGGGTGGCGACGATCCGCGCGCCGGTCGCGGCGAACGGGTGGCCGGTGGCCAGCGAGGAGCCGGCCACGTTGAGCCGGGAGCGGTCCACGGTGCCCAGCGGCGCGGGCAGGCCCAGCCGGGTGGCGCAGAACCGCGGGTCCTCCCAGGCCGCCAGGGTCGCCAGCACCTGGGAGGCGAACGCCTCGTGGATCTCGTACAGATCGAAGTCGCGCAGGGTGAGCCCGGCCCGGCGCAGCATCCTGGGCACCGCGTACGCCGGGGCCATCAGCAGCCCCTCCTCGCCGCCGGCGAAGTCCACCGCGGCCGTCCGCGTGTACGTGAGGTACGCCAGCGGTTCCAGGCCGTGCGCGGCGGCCCACTCCTCGCCGGCCAGGAGCACGACGGCGGCGCCGTCGGTCAGCGGGGTGGAGTTGCCCGCGGTCATGGTGGCGTCGGGGGCGTCCAGCCCGAAGACCGGGCGCAGCGCGGCCAGCTTCTCCGGGGTCGAGCCGGGCCGCAGGTTCTGGTCGCGGGCGAGACCGCGGTAGGGGGTGACGAGGGTGTCGAAGAAGCCGCGGTCGTAGGCGGCGGCGAGGTTGCGGTGGCTGGCGGCGGCCAGTTCGTCCTGCTCCCGGCGGCCGATGCCCCAGCGCCGGGCGGTCAGCGCGGCGTGCTCGCCCATGGAGAGCCCGGTACGCGGTTCGGCGTTGCGCGGGATCTCCGGCACCAGGTGGCGCGGGCGCACCCGGGCCAGCAGCCGCGCCCGGGCCGGCCAGGAGGCGGCGCGGCGGGCGGCCAGCAGCAGCCGGCGCAACTCGTCGTTGACGCCGAGCGGCGCGTCGCTGGCGGTGTCGGAACCCCCGGCGATGCCCCAGTCGAGCTGACCCAGGGCGATCTTGTTGGCGACCGCGACGACGCTCTGCAGCCCGGTGCCGCACGCCTGTTGCACGTCGTACGCCGGGGTGGCCGGGTCGAGCGCGCTGCCCAGCACCGTCTCCCTGGCGAGGTTGAAGTCCCGGCTGTGCTTGAGGACGGCGCCGGCCACGAACTCGCCGGGACGGGTGCCGGCCAGCCCGTACCGCTCGATCAGCCCGCCCAGCGCCGCCCCCAGCAACTCCTGGTTGGACGCGGTCGCGAACGGGCCGTCGGAACGGGCGAACGGGACGCGGTTGCCGCCGAGCACCGCGACACGGCCAGCGGTGAGCATGGGCTTCTCCTGTCGTCTCCTTGGCCCGGGGCCGGGGCGTCAGTAGCCTTACCGGCGGTAAACTTACTCCAGAGTAAGGAGAAGGCCAATGGCCGATCGCTACCTTCGTCTCACCGGTACCGCCCCCGGCCGCTTCCTCACCCGCCGCCTCGGTCTGCCCCGGCCCGTCCCGCTGCGCCGGTGGTCGGCGGAGCGCCCCACCCTGGAAGGTCCGGTGCTGCTGCGGACCGCCGGGGCCGGTCCGCACACCGCCGCGCTGCGCACCGTGGTGGAGGCCACCGGGCTGCCGGTGCTGGACGGCCCCGGCCCCGCGTGCGCCGCCGTGGTGGTGGACGCCACCGGGGTGGCCGACCCCGCCGCGCTGGCCGGGGTGCACACCGCGCTCCACCCGGTGGTCCGCTCGGTCACCACCGGCGGCCGGATCGTCGTGCTCGGCACGGTGCCCGGTGACGACCCCGGCCAGGCCGCCGCCCAGCAGGCGCTGGAGGGGTTCGTCCGCTCGCTCGGCAAGGAGATCGGACGCGGCGTCACCGTGCAGCTCGTCCGCCTCGCCGACGGGGCCGGGCCCGCGGCGGCCGGGTCCACGCTGCGCTTCCTGCTGTCCCCCAGGTCGGCCTACGTCAGCGGCCAGGTGATCACCGTCGGCCCCGGCGCCCCCGCCCCGGCGTCCGCGCCGGACGACCCGGACCGGCCGCTCGCCGGCCGCACCGCGCTGGTCACCGGCGCCGCCCGCGGCATCGGCGCCGCCGTCGCCGAAACCCTCGCCCGGGACGGCGCCCACGTCCTCTGCCTCGACGTCCCGGCCGCCGCCACCGCCCTGCGCGAGGTCGCCGACCGACTCGACGGCACCGCCCTGACCTGCGACATCACCGCCCCGGACGCCGGCGCCACGATCGCCGCCGCCCTCCCCGACGGCCTCGACGTCCTCGTCCACAACGCCGGCATCACCCGCGACCGCAGACTCGCCAACATGCCCGCCGACCGCTTCACCGAGGTCGTCGACGTCAACCTGGGCAGCGTGCTGCGCACCACCGGTCACCTCCTCGACAACGGCACCCTCCGTTCCGGCGGCCGGATCGTCGCCACCGCCTCCATCGCCGGGATCGCCGGCAACACCGGCCAGACCAACTACGCCGCATCCAAGGCCGGGATCATCGGCTTCGTCCGCGCCCTCGCCCCGCGCACCGCCGCCCGGGGCATCACCGTCAACGCCGTCGCCCCCGGCTTCATCGAGACCCGGATGACCGCGGCCGTCCCCCTGCTCGTCCGCGAGGCCGGCCGCCGCATGAACTCCCTCGCCCAGGGCGGCCTCCCGGCCGACGTCGCCGAAACCGTCGCCTGGCTCGCCGCCCCCGACTCCGCCCCGGTGACCGGCCAGACGGTCCGCGTCTGCGGCCAGAGCCTCCTGGGCGCGTGACCCCCGTCAGCGCCCTCAGCGCCGTAAGCGTCGTCAGCCCCGTGAGCCGCCGTCAGCCCCGGACCCCCGGCGCCCCGGACCGCCGGCCACCCCGAACGCGCTCCGGCACCCCCGGCCGCCGGCGGGGAGCCGGGCACCCGCCGGGCACGGACCCCGACGGCCCCGGACCCGACCGGGCGCCACCGTCCGCGCACCGGCCACCACGTACCCCCGGCGCACCCCGGCCGGACCGGGCACCCGGACCCGTACCGGCGGGCGCCGCAAGCCTCCCCTCCCGTGAAAGGACCGGCACCATGGCCATCCGTACCCTGTCCGCCGCGCCACGACTGCCGTTGGTGCTGGCCGGCGGAGCGTTGGCGTCACTGGGCAAGCGCGTACCGCGGGAGACCCCCGTGCTGGACGGGCCGGCGCGCGACGGGGTGACCGTGCCGCGGCTCACCGTGGACGCGGCCCGGGTGTCGGCGTATGCCCGGGTGTGCGGATTCGCGCGGGCCGATCCGCTGCCGCTGACCTATCCGCACGTCCTCGGCTTCCCGCTCGCCGCCCGTCTGATGGCCCGGCGGGACTTCCCGTTGCCGCTGCTCGGCCTCGTCCACACCGCCACCGAGATCGTCCGGTACGAACCGCTGCACGCCGCCGACCCGCTCCAACTCACCGTCCACGCCGCCGCGTTGCGCCCGCACCGGCGCGGCACCGAGGTCGTCGTGGTCACCGAGGCCCGCAAGGACGGCCGGACGGCGTGGCGCGACGAGAGCACGTACCTGGCCCGCCACCGCCGGACCGAGCAGCCGCAGCCACCACAGGAGCAGCCCGAGGAGACCCCGCTGCCCGCCGCCGCGACCTGGCATCTGCCGGCCTCGCTCGGCCGCCGGCACGCCAGGGTGTCCGGCGACTACAACCCCATCCATCTGCACCCCCTCACCGCCCGTGCCTTCGGCTTCCCGCGCGCCATCGCCCACGGGATGTGGACCCTCGCCCGGTGCGTGGCCGAACTCGGCGACGACCCGGGCCCCGTCCGCGTCCAGGTGCGCTTCACGGCACCCGTCCTGCTGCCATCCACCGTGACATACGCCACTGACAACGGCCGGTTCGAGGTGCGGGCGAACGGGCCCGGCGGGGTGCCGGGGCGGCTTCACCTCACGGGTTCGGCGGCGGCTGCCAACGACGGCCCCGCATGAGGTTGTCCAGCCCGGACCAGGCGAAGTCCATCAGCGTCGCCGCGGTCTCCCGGCCCGTCTGCCCCGGCCGCGAACCGGCCCACCCGGCCAGCGACTCGGCGGCGCCCACCAGCGCGTGGGCCACCCCGGCCACCTCGTCGCCGGCCAGTTCCGGACCGCACCCCGCCTCCCGGGCCGCCGCCGCGATCGCGGCCGTGACGAACTCGGTGATCCCGTCGCGCAGCGCCGACCACTCGGCGGCGAACGGCTCCCCCTGGGCGCGGGCCTGCTCGTGCAGCACCACCCAGCCGTCCGGATGCTCCGCGACATGCGTGAAGAACGCCCGCAGCCCGCACCACAGTTGGCGGTCCGGCGCCGCCGCCGGGTCCACCGCGGCCCGTACCGCCTCCCCCAACGCGGTCGCCTCCCGCCGGATGCAGGCGCTGAACAGGGCTTCCTTGGACTCCAGATACAGGTACACCAGCGGCTTGGAGACCCCGGCCAGCTCCGCGATCTCGTCCATGGACGCGGCCCGGTACCCCCGCCGCGCGAAGGTCACCACGGCCGCGTCCAGCATCTGCTGCTCCCGGATCCGCCGCGGCACCCTCTTGCCTCTGGTCACCACCCGCAAACCCCCGCAAGCCTCGTCAGCCCGGCCATCCGGAAAACGGCCCCTCGGTACGCAACCCTACGATCCGCTCCCGGTGGCACCGTTGTCAGTGGCGGCCGGTACGGTGTCAGCCATCCGGAGCGCTTCACCGAGGGGGGACGAAGCATGGACGCTCCCGAACCGGACATCGTGGGCCGCCTGGCCGGCGCCGCCGCCGCACCCGGCCCCGCCGACGGTGTGCCCGCCTACCACACCCCGGTCTTCGTACCGGCCCACCCGCGATACCCCGCCGACGGCGCGCCGCGCATAGCCGTGGAACTGCTGGAGCACGCGGGGACGACACCGGTGCCGGTGGCCTTCACCACCCTGCGCAAGCTGGTCGACGCCCTCGGCCCCGCCCAGCCCTGGGTCGCCTGCTCCATAGGCCCGTTCACCGAGGCGGTGCGCGACGCCGGGCTGCCCAAGGTCCGGCTCGATCCGTCCGTCGCCCCCGGGATACGCACCTGGCGCACCGAGGACCTGCGGGCCTACGCCCAGGAGGTGGGCCGGCCGTGACCGCCGACCTCAAGGCCGTACTCGGCGACCTCAAGGCCACCGGTGACGCCTTCCACCGCGCCGCCGACGACTACCGCGGCCTGACGCCCCACGTCTCCCCCGCCCTCGCCGACGGCGGCGACCCCGGGCTCAACGACGCCATCAGGGAGGTTTCCGACCTCATCCGCGCCCTGCACACCGCCTTCGCCGACCGCCTGCGATCCCACGGCGACCAGGTGCACCACGCCCACGACGCCTACCAGCGGCAGGACGACGACACCCACCAACTCTTCGACGACCTGATGCACGGGGACGGCCACCGGTGAACGACAGCTGGATCGGCGGCGACATCGGCGGCCTGCGCACGATGGGCGAGACCTGGAAGAACGCCAAGCCGCATCTCGAAGGGGTCGTCAAACCCCTTACCGAGACCGTTGATTCGCTCACCTCGGACACCGGCTGGCACGGCGAGGCGGCGACCCGGTTCCGCGCCACCTGGAGCCAGGACGCCCTCACCGCCGGCGCCTTCTCCGACCTCGTCGCCTCCGCCGGCGAGATCCTCGGCACCCTCGCCGACCACCTCTCCGCCGCCGAGACCGCCCTGAAGAACGCCGAAGACGTCGCCGCCCGCGCCGGCATCCCCATGACCGCCAAGGGCGTCCCCGCCACCTTCACCGTCTCCGACCCCCCGTCGGCCTCCGACAACGCCAAGGTGTCCGCACTGCGGGAGTACGACGCGGTGCGGCAGGAGGTGCTCCAGGTCGCACAGCGGGCGAGGCTGGACGCGGCGGACCGGCTGAGGCGTCTGTACGCGGCCATCACCGACATCCCGGCCGGCGACGGCATCACCCTCGGCGACTACCTGCGCGGGCTCTACTCGGCGGCGGCCGACAAGGCCGGACGGCACGGCACGGCCGCCCGCGCCCTGCTCGACGACGCGGAGAAGGCGGAAACCGACGCGAAGAAGGCGCTGCGCGCCGAACGCAAGGCGCTCAAGGCAGAAGGCCGTCCGTTCCCCAAGGACTGGGCCGCCAAGACCGCGTACCGGGACGCCGTGGCCGAGGTGGAATCCCTCAAGGGCGAGATCGCGCTCGCCGAACGCCACACCACCACTCTGCCCTTCGACGCCGCTTTGAGCACGTCCGTGAAGGACGCCGCCTCGGCCCTGCGCCTCGGCGAGGGCCTGTACAAAGTCCCCGACTTCCTCAAGGACCTCCCCGTCGTCGACGTCGCCGCCGCCGGCGCCTGCGGCATCCTCGAAGCCCGCCAGGACCACGAAAAGGGCTGGTCATGGACGCACGCCCTGGTCGTGGACGAAGGAGCCAACGTAGGCGGCCTGGCGGCCGGATCGGCGATCACCGGCGGAATCCTTGCCGCGTTCGCGGCGGACCCTCCGGCCCTGGCGGTGGCCGGGGTCGGCGGACTTGTCGCCATCGGGGCGACGGGCCTGATCGACCACTCCCTGCACGAGAACTGGAGCGAGGACATCCACGACCACGGCGTGGTCGGCGGCATTCTGCACGGCGTGGACCAGGTGGCCTCGCAGACGGGGGACGACTACCTGAGGCTCGGTAAGGAGGTCTGGCATGGCATCACAAGCCTCTTCTGACGAAGCCATCCCTTCGCTTCCGTACTTCGGTACCTCTTGGTACGAGCACGGGGCGCTCTACTGGTTCCACCGTGCCCGGATGGGCGCGCTCGTCATGGTCGGGGTGGCGTTCGTCTGCTTCGGAACGGTGAACCTGTACCGCGGTTTCCGGTCCGAGCTGCCACCGTCCGTACGGCCCTGGTGGGACTGGTCCCAGTGCGCCCTCTCCCTCGTGGCCTTCGTACACGGGTGGATCGTGGCCCGTCGTCAGTACCGGAAGCAGTTGCTCGCCCCCCCGACCCCCAAGCAAGCCTGGATCAGAAGGCGAGTAGGAGGACACACGGCCCAAGCCGTCGGCGGACGCGGCCTGGTCATTCTCGCCCTACCCGCCGTACCCGCCTTGGGCGCCTGGATCGTCGGCTACATGGTCGCCACGACAACGGTCCCCGAATACACCTGGGAAGCCGGCGCGCGCCGAGCCATGGCCGAAGCGGCGGAGGAGGAGAAACCTGACCAACGAACCCACCGGCCGACTCCGCCGTCCGAACACCGGGGTCGCCGCCGAGGCCCCCGGCAATGACGACCATCCAAGGCAAGGTAGTCATGCCCGGCATGGCATCACCAACAACTCCCGACCCGCCGGTTCCACGCCTGCCCGTCGTCGGAACCACCTGGTACCGGCGCGGCGTCCGCTACTGGCTACGTCGCGCGTCGATCGCCCTGTTCATCCTGCTCTTCACCGCCTTCTTCTGCTTCATCGCGTTCAGCCTCTACCAGGGGTTCAGGTCGGCTCTGCCGCCATGGCTCCGCCCGTACTGGGACTGGGCGGAGATCGCCGCCACCTGCGTGACGCTGCCGTGGGGATGGATCGCGGCCCGTCGGCAGTACCGGAAGGAGATCGCCGATCCGCCCACCCCGGAAGACGCGTGGCGGATCAAGCGTGAACGAGCCCGTCGCGGCCGGAGCCTGGCGGTCACCGGACGCGCCCTCCTGATCATCGCCGCCCCCGTCATGCCCGCCTTCGCCGGTTTCTTCGTCGCCCAGATGATCTGCGCCGTCACCGTTCCGCGTTACCCCTCGGAACTGGGCGCGCTCAAAGCCATGGCCGCCGCGGCGGCGCAGCGGACGCCATGACGTTCCGCCCCGTCACGTCGCGCCAGGCACCCTCACCTCCGCCCACACCACCTTCCCCACACCCTCGCGCGGCGCGACATCCCACACGTCGGCGAGCGCGGCGACCAGCAGCAGCCCACGTCCCCCCGGCGCATCCGCCCCCATCTCCCGCGCCACGGGCCATCGGTCGTCCGCGTCGTGCACCTCGATACGCACTCCGTCGCCCACGCGCACGAACCGTGTCTCGATCTCCCGCCCCGGGGAGACACGCGCGTGGCGCACAGCGTTGGTCAGCAACTCGGACAGCACCACAAGCGCCCGGTCCTCGATAGCCGACAGCCCCCATCGGGTGAGAGCCGTCCGCAGTTCGGCACGGGCGTGGCCCACGCAACGCGCATGCCGTGCCCAGCGCGAGGTGGCCTCGGTTGGCGTGTGGTGATCGGTTGCCGCCATGGACCGACCGTAGGGCCCGAAACCAGGGCGGACCCGGAAGAAATTTCCGGGTCCGGCCACGGAACGAGGCAGCCCGTCAAGTGATGGCGCCGAGTCGTACCGCCAGTTCCTGGGCATCGCGCCGACGGGTGCGCCGGTGAAGGCGCCGGGCGAGGTCGCGGGCGAACTCGTGGGCACGGATCTGCTCCGGAGCCGTCCTGAACGCGCGCTTCAAGTGGTCCACGGCTTCGTCCGTGTGCCCGGCCTCACCGTAAGCGCGAGCGACATCGAGACTCAGACGTGCCCGGCGCTCAAGGGGCAATCCAGCGGCCCGGACCCGGGGAGCCATGTCTGCCGCCGCCTGGATGTCCCCCAATTCCAGCGCTGTCGCCAAGCGGTGGATCCCGACGTTCGCGGGGCCGAACGAGGTCCACATCTCGTTGCCGTCGGCGCCGAGCCGGTCTGCCGCCCGCTGTGCTCTGTCGAGCATCTCACCGGTCAGCGCCCGGTCCCGCATCCGCGCCGCAGCCACGGCGCCGTTGAGGAAAAGCGTGCCGTACACCGACAAGGCCGGCCGCGAGGACTCCCACCAGCCGGGCGCCAGGTCATTCGTCGCGTCCAGCGTGACGCCCACCGCTTCCTCCGCCAGCCCGGCGCCGAGCTGGACATGAGCCACACCGCGACGAAGCGCCAGAACGACCACCGGGTCCCCGGTCTCGCTCGCGGCGATGTCGCCCTGGTCCACGGCGGTCCAGGCTAGATTGGTCTCACCGAGCTTGCGCAGGAAGACCGCTGCCACGTGCAGCGCCAAGGCGAACAGCCGCAACGCTTCGGTCCGTTGCGCCCCAACGTGCTTGCGGGCCGCTGACCGGGCGTCGACCAGGAGACCGGGAAGGACCGCAGCGAGCCGGGCGTACTGCGAAGACTGGTAGAGGTCCCAAGCCCGCTCCATCTCGAACGCCACGCGTCCAGGTTGCGGCGGCTCCCTTCCGTCGACAAGCGCCCCGGACAGTCCGCGGGATTTCATCAACGCCGCACGGATCGCCGGGACACTCCCCTTGTGATCGTCGCGGTCCCCCAGCAGGGCCGGTGTTCCCTGGAGATCTTCGAGACGAACACGGAGTGCGTCCGCCAGGTCGGCGAGCATCCGCACGTTGTTCACCGGGATGCGTCCGGCCTCGACGCGGTACACCCAGTCCTCGGACCGGTTCAGCAGTTCCCCGAGCTGCCACTGGTGCAGACCTCGGCGCTCACGGTAGAAGCGCACCCGCTTGCCGAAAGCGAGATGGTCGGTCATGCCACGCATCGTCACCCTCTCGTCACTCTGCCGTGACGAGTCTCACATGCGAAGGCCGACAGCGGCCTGCGATCAGTGGACTTCGGCTGTCCCGGACACGCGACCCGATCAGTAGTGTTCCCCCATGGCCGACAACGACCACGAGCAGCGGATGGCTCACCCACGCGTCGCCGCCGGGGTGTTGTTCTTCGACGTACGCAGCCACGTGCTGTTGGTCCGCCCGTCGTACAAGCCGCTCTGGGAGATCCCGGGCGGCTACGTCGAGGCCGGTGAGTCCCCTCTCGCGGCGTGCCGTCGGGAGGTCCGGGAGGAGCTGGGCATCTCCCCCGCCATCGGTGACCTCCTCGTCGTGGACTGGGCCCCGAACCCCGCCGAGGGCGACAAGATCCTCTACGTCTTCGACGGTGGCCGGTTGCGGCCGGAGGAAGTGGGCGCGATCGAGCTGGCGCCGGACGAGGTGCTGGCCGCCGAGTTCCACCCCGTCGAAAACGTCGACGAGTTGCTGATCCCCCGGCTGGGCCGTCGGGTCAAGCAGGCCGTGGCCGCCCGGGCGGACGCCCGTCCCCGGTACCTAGAACACGGCGAGCCCCCGGCGGGCTGACCCGCGCAAGACCGAAGGGGCCCGTCACTCACGGGACGGGCCCCTTCGCATGGCGCGACGCGTCACGCCGCCGCGGCGACCGGCTCCCTCGCGGGGGTCTCCTCGTCCTCGTCCAGCGGGGACGCGTGGGCGTGGTCGAACGCCTGGCGGTCGAGGATGCCTTCGCGGGAGGCGACCATGACGGGGATGACGGCCTGGCCGGCGACGTTGGTGGCGGTACGCATCATGTCGAGGATGGGGTCGATCGCCAGCAGCAGACCGACGCCGGCCAGCGGCAGGCCCAGGGTGGACAGGGTGAGCGTCAGCATCACGGTGGCGCCGGTGAGGCCGGCGGTGGCGGCGGAGCCGATCACCGAGACGAAGACGATCAGCAGGTAGTCGCGGAGCTGGAGGTGGACGCCGAAGACCTCGGCGATGAAGATCGCGGCCAGCGCCGGGTAGATCGAGGCGCAGCCGTCCATCTTCGTGGTGGCTCCGAACGGCACCGCGAACGAGGCGTACTCGCGGGGCACGCCCAGCCGCTCGGTGACCCGCTGGGTCAGCGGCATGGTGCCCACCGAGGAACGCGAGACGAAGGCGAGCTGGACGGCGGGCCAGGCACCGCGGTAGAAGCGCACCGGGTTCACCTTGGCGACGGTGGCCAGCAGCAGCGGGTAGACGCCGAAGAGGACGAGCGCGCAGCCGACGTAGATGTCGACCGTGAACGTCGCATACTGCTTGATCAGGTTCCAGCCGTAGGTGTTGATGGCGTTGCCGATCAGGCCCAGCGAGCCGAGCGGGGCGAGCCGGATCACCCACCACAGCGCCTTCTGGAGCAGCGCGAGGATGGAGTTGCTCAGGCTCAGGAACGGCTTGGCCTTGTCGCCCAGTTGGAGCGAGGCGATGCCGACGACGGCCGCCATGAAGACGATCTGGAGGACGTTGAGCTGGGTGAACGGCGTGATGACGTCGGTCGGCAGGATGCCGGTGATGAAGTCCAGCCAGGAGCCGGTGTGCTGCGGCTTGGCGCCGTCGGCGGCGGTCAGCCCGGTGCCGGAGCCGGGGTGGGTGATCAGGCCGAGGGCGAGTCCGATGACCACCGCGATCAGCGAGGTGGCCATGAACCACAGCAGCGTACGGGTGGCCAGCCGCGCCGCGTTGGAGACGTTGCGCAGGTTGGTGATGGAGACCACGATCGCGAAGAAGACCAGCGGCGCCACCGCCAGCTTCAGCAGCTGCACGAAGAGGTGGCCGATCTTGTCCAGCGTGGCACCGAGCCAGTGGATGTCCTGGCTGTGCGCGAGCCAGCCGAGCAGGGCGCCACAGACGAGCCCCAGCAGGATCTGCACCCAGAACGGGACGCTGGGTATTCGACGGCGGTCGCGGGCAGGGACGGCTGAAGTGGACATGAATTCACGCTAACACTCGTGCTTTGACCAACCCAAAGGCTTTCTTTGGGTTGAAGCTGACGAGATACGCCAACGCCCCACCGGGACTTGCTCATTCCCGGCGGGGCGCCTCGATGTCAAGTGATGAGCGTCACACGTGCGGAGAGGAGGTCACGCCGAGCGGGCCGCGTCGTCGGCGGCGTCCTCGTCGCCCGCCTTGGTGTCCCACGCCTGCTTGGCCTGGTCCACCCGCCGCGAGATCTGCACCGACGCCTTCTCCCGGGCGCCGCGCAGCAGCACGAAGCTGAGCAGGCCGGAGACGACCAGCGCGAGCAGCAGCACCCACAGGTAGTTGGAGTCGCCCAGCCCGGCCGGCAGGACCCGCAGCCGCACCAGGCCCCAGATCACCACGAAGCTGACCACGAACAGGCCGAAGCGCAGCCCGGTGTAGCGGAGCATGGGACTCGGCTTCCAGCTCACGGCGTTCCACTCTTTCGTTCCGGTTTGCGGCGTACCACACCAGTGAAGCACGGTCCCCGGGGCCCGCCGTGCCGGGGTCGGCCCGTGCCGGGTCAGACGCGCATGGCCTGCGGCTGCTCACGGCGGTCCGGGTCCGGGCCCGGGTACTCCCGGATCACCTCGTACCGCGTGTTGCGTTCCACCGGACGGAACCCGGCGTCCCGGATCAGCTCCAGCAGGTCCTCACGCGTCAGCTTGTTCGGCGTGCCGTAGTTGTCCGCGTCGTGGGTGATCTTGTACTCGACCACCGAGCCGTCCATGTCGTCGGCGCCGTGGTTGAGCGCCAGCTGCGCCGTCGACAGCCCGTGCATCACCCAGAACACCTTCACGTGCGGCACGTTGTCGAACAGCAGCCGCGAGACGGCGAACGTCTTCAGCGCCTCCGCACCGGTGGCCATCGTGGTGCGCGCCTGGAGACGGTTGCGGACCTTGCCGTCCTTCATGTCCACGAAGTCGTGCTGGTAACGCAGCGGGATGAAGACCTGGAACCCCCCGGTCTCGTCCTGCAGCTCCCGCAGCCGCAGCACGTGGTCCACCCGGTGGCGCGGCTCCTCGATGTGCCCGTACAGCATCGTCGCCGGGGTCTTGAGGCCCTTGGCGTGCGCCATCCGGTGGATGCGCGACCAGTCCTCCCAGTGCGTGCGGTGATCGACGATGTGCTGGCGCACCTCCCAGTCGAAGATCTCCGCCCCGCCGCCGGTCAGCGACTCCAGCCCCGCGTCGATCAGCTCGTCCAGGATCTCCGACGCGCTCAGCCCCGAGATCGTCTCGAAGTGATGGATCTCGGTCGCCGTGAACGCCTTCAGCGCCACCTGCGGCAACGCCTCCTTCAACGCCCGCAGCGACCGCGGGTAGTACCGCCACGGCAGCGTCGGATGCAGCCCGTTGACGATGTGCAGCTCGGTCAGGCTGTCGGCCTCCATGGCCTTCGCCAGCCGCACCGCCTCCTCGATCCGCATCGTGTACGCGTCCTTCTCCCCCGGCTTGCGCTGGAACGAGCAGTACGCACACGACGCCGTGCACACATTCGTCATGTTCAGGTGGCGGTTGACGTTGAAGTGGACCACGTCACCGTTCATCCGGGTACGGACATGGTGCGCGAGACCACCCAGCCACGCCAGGTCGTCGGACTCGTAGAGAGCGATCCCGTCCTCACGGGACAACCGCTCCCCCGCGTAGACCTTCTCCTCCAGCTCCCGCTTGAGCCCAGCGTCCATGCCGCCTCCTTCATCGTCGAACGGATCGAGACTACTCCCCGGTTCGGCGGGTGATCTCGCCCCCTATGCCTGTTCCGGGAGCTCCCCGACCCGGTTCTCCCATTTGGTGGAGAGCACCACGGTGGTACGGGTACGGGCCACGCCGCTGATGCCGGAGAGCCGGCGGATGGTGTGCTCCAGGCCGTCCACGTCGCGTACCCGCACCTTGAGCATGTAGGAGTCGTCGCCGGCGATGAACCAGCAGTCCTCGATCTCGGCGAGGTCGCGCATCCGCTGGGCCACGTCCTCGTGGTCGGCGGCGTCGCTGAGCTGGATGCCGACCAGGGCGGTGGCGCCCAGGCCGAGCGCCGCCGGGTTGACGGTGGCGCGGTAGCCGGTGATCACCCCGGCCTGCTCCAGGCGGTTGATCCGGTCGGTGACGCTGGGCCCGGAGAGCCCGACGAGCCGGCCCAGCTCCGCGTAGGACGCCCTGCCGTTCTCCCGCAGAGCCTGGATGAGCTGCCTGTCCACCGCGTCCATGTGCCTGGAGCCTTCCATTCCTTCTGCGATCTGCCGCTTACGGAACGAATCTAAGGCACCGGGGGCGTGGTGTTGACATTGCGGGCTCCGCCGCCCAGTTCCCCGCCCCACCGCCGGTAGAGGGAGTGCTTGACCCCCACCGCGTCCAGCACCCGGCCGGCCACGAAGTCCACCAGGTCCTGCGCGGTCACCGCGCCCCCGTAGAACGCCGGGGAGACCGGGCAGACCACGGCGCCGGCCTCGTCCAGCCCGACCAGGTGGCGCAGGGTCGGCCCGTTCAGCGGGGTCTCGCGGACCGCGACCACCAGCGGGCGGCGCTCCTTGAGGGTGACGCTCGCCGCCCGTTGCAGCAGGTCCTTGGAGAGCCCGAGGGCCACCCCGGCCACGCACGCGGTGCTGGCCGGCACGATCAGCATCCCGCGCGCCGGGTACGACCCGGAGGAGGGGCCGGCCGCCAGGTCGCCGGGGGACCAGTGGCGTACCCGGCCGACGTCCGGGTCGAAGGCGTCCGGCGTGCCGTCCGCGCCGCGCGCGAGCCACCGGGTGAGGTCCTCGCGCCAGTGGGCGTCGCGGAAGGCGTGCCCGGTCTCGTCGAGCACGGTGAGCCGGGCCGCGCGGCTGACCACCAGGTCGACGTCGTGGCCGGCGTCGAGCAGGGCGCGCAGCACCGACGCCGCGTACGGGGTGCCGGAGGCCCCGGAGACCCCGACCACCCAGGGCCGGCGCACCCGGCCGCCGTCCGTCACGCCGCTACACCCCCAGCCCGCGGACCAGCAGGTCCAGCAGGGCGCAGACGAACAGGGCGATGCCGATGACCCCGTTGACGGTGAAGAACGCCCGGTTGAGCCGGGACAGGTCGCGCGGGGTGACGATGGAGTGCTCGTAACAGAAGGCGGCGGCCACGATCACCAGGCCGATCCACCAGAACAGCCCGGCCCCGGTGGCCAGCCCGAACCACACCAGCAGCCCGGTGGTGACCACCGCGCTGACCCGGGCGCCGTAGAGCGCGCCGGCCACCCCGAAGCGGGCCGGCACCGAACGCACCCCGTGCGAGCGGTCGGCGGCCACGTCCTGGCAGGCGTAGATCAGGTCGAAGCCGCCGATCCACACGCCCACCGCCAGGCCCAGTATCACCGCCTGCCACGACCACGTACCGGTGACCGCCACCCACGCCCCGACCGGCCCCATCGCCTGGGCGAGCCCGAGGATGGCGTGCGGGAAGTCGGTGAACCGCTTGCCGTACGGGTAGACCACCATCGGCACCACCGCGATCGGCGCCAGCGCCAGGCACAACGGGTTGAGCAGCGCGGCGGCGCCGAGGAAGAAGACCACGGCGACGAGCGCGCCGGTCCACGCGGTGCGCACCGAGACGGCCCCGGTGACCAGCTCGCGCCCCGCCGTGCGCGGGTTACGGGCGTCGATCTCCCGGTCGATGATGCGGTTGGCGGCCATCGCGAAGGTCCGCAGGCCCACCATGGCCACCGTCACCAGCAGCAGCTGCCACCAGTGGACGGAGGAGGTCTGGCGCTGCATGGCGGTGAGCGCGGCGGTGTAGGCGAAGGGCAGGGCGAAGACCGAGTGCTCGATCATCACCAGCCGCAGGAAGGCGCGGATCCGGCCGGGCGGCGCGGGGTCCGGGCCGAGCAGTCCGGGGGCGGCCGATTCCGCGCTCACCGGGCCCTCCCGCCCCGGGTCACGGCCGGTCCGGCCCCGTCGGTAGCGCTCACACTCACAGCCCGTACTCCTTCCAGCGACGTGTCACCCGGTCGGCGGTGGCCGGGTCGGAGACCACCATCTCCGGCCAGCCGCCGCCCCGGGTGTAGCCCTCCTCGGGCAGTTTGCGGGTCGCGTCGATGCCTGCCTTGCCGCCCCAGAACTGCTGGTACGAGGCGTGGTCGAGGTGGTCGACCGGTCCCTCGACGACGGTCAGGTCGCGGGCGTAGTCGGTGTTGCCGAACGCCCGCCAGGCGACCTCGTGGTAGTTGTGCACGTCACAGTCGGCGTCGACCACGACGATCAGCTTGGTCAGCGACATCAGGTGGGCGCCCCAGATGGCGTGCATCACCTTCTGGGCGTGCTTGGGGTACTTCTTGTCGATCGAGACGATCGCGCAGTTGTGGAAGCCGCCCGCCTCCGGCAGGTGGTAGTCGACGATGTCCGGGATGATGACCTTCAGCAGCGGCAGGAAGAACCGCTCGGTGGCCCGGCCCAGCGGCCCGTCCTCGGTCGGCGGCCGGCCCACCACGATGGACTGGAGCAGCGGCCGGCGGCGCATGGTGACGCAGTCGATGGTCAGCGCCGGGAACGGCTCCTGCGGGGTGTAGAAGCCGGTGTGGTCGCCGAACGGCCCCTCCGGGAGCATCCGGCCCGGCTCCAGCCACCCCTCCAACACCACCTCGGCGGCGGCCGGAACCTGGAGCGGCACCGTCCTGCAGTCCACCATCTCCACCCGCTTGCCCTGCAGGAAGCCGGCGAACAGGTACTCGTCGATGTCCCCGGGCAGCGGCGCGGTGGACGCGTAGGTGACCGCCGGCGGGCAGCCGAAGGCGATCGCCACCGGCAGCCGCTCGCCGCGGCGCTGCGCGCTCTGGTAGTGGTTGCGGCTGTCCTTGTGGATCTGCCAGTGCATGCCGATGGTGCGCTTGTCGTGCCGCTGGAGCCGGTAGAGCCCCAGGTTGCGCGCCCCGGTGACCGGGTCCTTGGTGTGGGTGAGGCCGAGGTTGAAGAAGGAGCCGCCGTCCTGCGGCCAGGTGAAGAGCGCCGGCAGCGCCTCCAGGTCCACCTCGTCGCCGGTGAGGACGACCTCCTGCACCGGGGCCTGCTCCGCCTTGACCTTCCGCGGCGGTACGTGGGCCATCCCGGCCAGCTTGCCGAAGGCCTCCCGCACCCCGGTGAAGCCGTGCGGCAGCTCCGGCTTGAGCAGCCCGGCGATCTTCTCCCCGATGGCGTCGTAGGAGGGCAGCCCCAGCGCCTTCAGCAGCCGCCGGTCGGTGCCGTAGACGTTCATGGCCAGCGGCATCGCCGAGCCGCGGACGTTCTCGAAGAGCAGCGCCGGGCCGCCGGCCTTGTTGACCCGGTCGACGATCTCGCCGACTTCGAGGTACGGATCGACCTCGGCCTTGACCCGCTTGAGGTCGCCGTCCCGTTCCAGCGCCCGCAGGAACGAGCGGAGATCGTCGTAAGCCATGCGTTCCAGTATCCGTCATGGCCTCTTCGGGGCTGCCACTACCCTGGTGGCGTCACGGGGCCTGGCTGGCCCGCCGCCGACTTGGGGGACCGCGTCGCGATGCTGAGGTATCTGCCCTTCCTGCTGGTGCTGGCGCTGTGGATCTACGCGTTCATCGACTGCCTCAACACCCCGGAGGAGCAGGTGCGCAACCTGCCCAAGGCGGTGTGGGTGCTGGTGATCCTGCTCTTCGGCGAGGTATTGGTCGGCCCGGTGGCCTGGCTCGCCGCGGGCCGCCCGCGGTCCGGACGGCTCCCGGGCGGCGGCCCCGCGGCCGGCGGCCGGCCGGCCGAGCCGGCGCACTGGGTCGCCCCGGACGACAACCCCGAGTTCCTCCGCTCGCTCAAGGCCGCGGGCGCCAGGGACGAGGCGATGCTCAAGGACTGGGAGGCCGACCTGCGCCGCCGCGAGGAGGAACTGCGCCGCAAGGAGCGCGGCACCGGCCCGGAGGACACCCCGCCGGCCGCCTCCTGACGTCCCCTCACCCCGCTCCCGCGAAGCGCTCACCCGTCGCGTGCCGATGACACGCCGGACACGGCGAAACTAGCCGTACACGGTCAATTGTTGGATCGTTCAGACAAAACCTCCTCCCCGCGCTCCGCGGACGGCAGGAGAGTCGGCGGCGAGCGCGATGCGTGGACATCCAGGGAGAGGGGACTTCCCATGCCCGACCTGACCCGGCGCAGACTCCTCGGCTCCGCGGCGAGCGCCGCCGCGCTGACGCTGCTGCCGCCCAGCGTGCGCCGGGCGGTGGCCGCCGGACCGCCCCGGCGCGGCTCGCTCGCCGACGTCGAACACGTCGTCCTGCTGATGCAGGAGAACCGTTCGTTCGACCATTACTTCGGCACGCTGAGCGGGGTGCGCGGCTTCTCCGACCCGCAGGCGCTCACGCTCGCCACCGGGCGCTCGGTCTTCCACCAGCCCGACGAGGAACACCCGGACGGCTACCTGCTCCCGTTCCACCTCGACACCAAGAGCACCAGCGCCCAGGCGATCCCCTCCACCAGCCACGCCTGGGAGGTGCAGCACGAGGCGTGGAACGGCGGGCGGATGGACCGCTGGCTGCCGGCCCACCGCAGGGCCGACGGGGCGGCCGGCCCCTACGTGATGGGCTACCACACCCGCGACGACATCCCCTTCCAGTTCGCCCTCGCCGAGACCTTCACCATCTGCGACAACTACTTCTGCTCGGTCCTCGGGCCCACCTGGCCCAACCGGCTGTACTGGATGACCGGCACCATCGACCCGGACGGCACCCACGGCGGCCCGGTGACCGGCAACTCGGCCCCCTCGCCCTACCGGTGGACCACCTACGCCGAACGGCTGGAGGCCGCCGGGGTGAGCTGGCGGGTGTACCAGCAGGAGGACAACTACGGGTGCAACATGCTGGAGAACTTCCAGCCCTTCGCCGACGCCGGCCCCGGCGACCCGCTGCACGACCGGGGCCTGGCCGCCCAGCCCGAGGGCGCCTTCGAGGAGGACGCCCGGGCCGGCCGGCTGCCCACCGTCTCCTGGCTCATCCCCACCAGCCACCAGTCCGAGCACCCCGACCACCTGCCCGCGGCCGGCGCCGACTTCGTGGCCGCCAAGATCGAGGCGATCGCGGCCAACCCCGCGCTGTGGGCGAAGACCGCGTTCATCCTCAACTACGACGAGAACGACGGCCTGTTCGACCACGTCCCGCCGCCGGTGGCGCCGCCGGGCACCCCGGACGAGTACGTGGACGGGCTGCCGATCGGCGCCGGCTTCCGGGTGCCGTGCATCATCGTCTCGCCGTGGACGGTGGGCGGCTGGGTGGCCGGGGAGCGCTTCGACCACACCTCGGTGCTGCGGTTCCTCGAACGCGTCACCGGGGTCGCCGAGCCCAACATCAGCCAGTGGCGCCGCCGTACCTTCGGCGACCTCACCTCGGCGTTCGGCTTCGGCGCCCCCGCCGCGAAGCCGCCGGCGCTGCCGCACGACACCGGCCGCGAGCTGACCACCGCCGAGTGGGACGTCGACCACCTGCCCAAGCCGGCGTTCCCCGGCGCCGGGCAGACCCCGCCGCGCCAGGAGCCCGGCAGCCGCAGGCGCCGCTGACCCGGTACGCCGACGGGCCGGGGCGCCGTCCGCCCCGGCCCGTCCGCGCCGTCAACCGCCCGTGCCGGTCACAGCCCCGCGTACGAGTGCTTGCCGACGATGAAGATGTTGACGCAGTAGTAGTTGAACAGGAAGCACCCGAAGGCGATCAGCGCCAGGTAGGCCGCCTTGCGCCCCTTCCACCCCACGGTGGCCCGGGCGTGCAGGTAGCAGGCGTACGCCACCCAGGTGATGAACGACCAGGTCTCGGTGGGGTCCCAGCCCCAGTAGCGGCCCCACGCCGACTCGGCCCAGATGGAGCCGGCGATGATGGTGAACGTCCACAGCGGGAAGATCGCCGCGTTGATCCGGTACGAGAACTTGTCCAGCGTCGCCGCGGCCGGCAGCCGGCTCAGCATGGAGGCGAACCTGCCGCCGTCCCGCCCGTCGGCCAGCGCCGCCTCGTAGCGGTCCCGGAACAGGTAGAGCACCGTGGCGATGGCGCCCACGTGGAAGGCGCCGCCGCAGATGATGGCGCAGCTGACGTGGATCCACAGCCAGTAGGAGTGGAGCGCCGGCACCAGCTGGTCGTCGGCGGCGTAGAGGTTGTTGACCGCCAGCCCCAGCGACAGCAGCACGGTGGTCACCAGGAAGAGCCCGGCCCAGCGGACGTTCTTGCGCAGCGCCAGCAGCCCCAGGTACAGGGTGATCGCCACCAGCGCCAGGGTGACCGAGAACTCGTACAGGTTGCCCCAGGGCGCCCGGCCCACCGAGATGCCGCGGGCGGTGACCGCGCCGAGGTGGAGCAGCCAGGCCAGGGTGGTCAGCGAGATGGCGATCCGGCCGTACAGCTCACCGCGCTCGCTCTTGCCGGCCGCCCCGTCGCCGTCGCCGACCCCGCGGTCGGCCGAGACGTCCCGGGTGACGACCTTGGGGCGCTCCAGCACCGCGGTGCCGCCGCCGCGCCGGGCCACCCGTACGGCCGGGGCGGTGGTGGTGGTGGCGGGCGTGGCCGACAGCGCCGCCGCGGTGCGGCCGACCCGGCTGCGGCTGCCGAAGGTCCATTCCGCGATGTGCGCGAGGAAGGCCAGCGTGTAGACGGCCATCGCGGAGTAGAGCAGGTAGTTGCTGATGCTGGCGACGTTGTCGTTGACCGCGGCAGCGATGGTCACGCGTGCTCCTTGTCCGAGCGGTCCTTCGTGGGCAGGGGTTCTTCCGGTCCGGCCGGCGGCGGGGGCGGTTCGGGGGCGGTGGGCGCCGCGGCGTGCACCCGGTCGACCAGTACCGCCAGTTCCTCGCCGAGCTTGGGGGACTCGCTGCGGCCGAGGCCGGCGAGTTCGACGACGGTGCGCCCGTCGTCGTCCTGGCGGGCCCGCACCCACACCCGGCGGCGCTGGATGAACAGCGAGCCGGCCAGTCCGGCGAGCATGCACACCGCGCTGGCGAGGGCGAGCCCGTTGCCGGGCTGGTGGACGATCTCGAAGTTGGCCCACTGGTCGATCCGGTCGAAGGTGAGCGAGCCGGCGCCGCCGGGCAGCGCCATGGTGTCCCCGGGCCGCAGGAACTGCCGCAGCGGCTCGCCGTTGGCCTGCTTGAACTGGGTGAGCCGCTTGCCGGCGGTGTCCAGCTGGTAGACGTTCTGGGGCAGCCCGGCGTCCATCCCCAGGTCGCCGTGGTAGGCGGTGAGCACCAGCACGGGGAAGTCGAGCGCCGGGAACGAGGAGTGCGGGCCGTTCTTGGCGTCCAGCGCGAAGGTCGGGGTGAAGAGCCCGGAGAAGCCGAGCTGGTCCTTGCGGCCGTCCTTGCCGAAGGCGTCCGGCACCTTGATCACGCCCTGCGAGGTGATCCCGCCGTCGCCCATCGTCAGGAACGGCACCGGGCCCTTGTAGGCCACGTCGCCCCGCCCGTCCCGGACGGTCACCACGGGGGCGTAGCCGTGGCCGGTGACGTAGACCTTGTTGCCCTCGATCTCCAGCGGCTCGTTGACGCGCACCGAGGTCCGGTGCGGCACGCCGTCGGCGCCGGAGTAGGTCACGTCGGCGCGGAAGGTGCGCGGGGTGCCCCGGTTGGGGCCGGAGGGGGCGTACGTGGCGTGGAAGGCGTCGAGCTTGAAGCCGAACGGCGCCAGGTCGCCCGGGTCGAACAGGGCGCCGTGCCGGAAGTCGTCGAACTGGGTGAGGTTGTCGGTGAAGCCGCCGCCCTGCACCACCAGCTTGTTGCCGTCCGACTTCCACAAGGTGCCCACCGCGAACGCGATCAGCAGCCCGAACAGGGCGATGTGGAAGAGCAGGTTGCCGGCCTCGCGCAGGTAACCGCGTTCGGCGGCCACCGAGTCGCCGTTCTCCGGCGCCACCCGGTAACGGCGGCCCCGCAGCGCCTTGCGGGCCGCCTGGAGGACCTCGTCCGGATCGGCCTCGGTGGTCCAGGTGGCGTACGCCGGCATCCGGTCCAGCTTGCGCGGGGCACGCGGCGGCGCCGACCGCAGCTGGCCCACGAACTGCCAGGAACGCGGCACGATGCAGCCGGCCAGCGAGACGAACAGCAGGATGTAGATCGCCGAGAACCACACCGAGCCGTAGACGTGGAAGAGCCCCAGCTTGTCGTAGATCGGGCCCAGCGTGGTGTGTTTGGCCAGGAAGTCGTTGACCTTGACCGGGTCGCTGCTCTCCTGCGGCACCAGCGAGCCGGGGATCGCCGCCAGCGACAGCAGGAAGAGCAGGATCAGCGCCACCCGCATCGAGGTGAGCTGCCGCCACATCCAGCGCACCCAGCCGATGACGCCCAGCTTGGGCATGGTCACCTCGCCGGCGCCGGGCTCCTCCTCACGCGGCGCGGTGCTGATCGCCTCGGCGGCCGACTCCGCCGAGGCGTCGGCGGCCTCGGTGACCTGGGAGGCCCCGCCGCCGGTTCCGGTGCTGCGCATGGATCAGATCCCCACGTTGAAGCTGCTGGACCAGATCTGCATCTGGTAGACCACCCGGTCCCAGGCCCCCGTGATCAGCAGCACGCCCACCAGGACGAGCATGCCGCCGCCGATCCGCATCACCCAGGCGTAGTGCCGCTTGACGAACGAGAACGCGCCCAGCGCCCGCCGGAACGCCACCGCCGCCAGGATGAACGGCAGGCCGAGCCCGACACAGTACGCCGCGGTGAGCAGCGCGCCGCGCGCCGCGCTCGCCTGGTAGGCGGAGAGCGCCTCCACCGACGCCAGCGTCGGCCCCAGGCACGGCGTCCACCCCAGCCCGAAGAGGACGCCGAGCAGCGGTGCGCCGACCAGTCCGATCGAGGGGCGCTTGTGCACCCGCAGCTCCCGCTGGAACACCCCGGGCAGCGCGCCCATGAACGCCAGCCCCAGCACGATGGTGAGGCCGCCCAGGACACGCGTGATCACGTCCCGGTGCGCTTGGAGGGTGGACCCGAAGAAGCCGAAGAGCGCCCCGCCGGAGACGAAGACCGCGGTGAAGCCGAGGACGAACAGCGAGCCGCCGAGCGCCATCCGGCCGCGCCGGGCGTTGCCGAGGTCGGCGCCGGAGACCCCGGTGACGTAGGAGAGGTAGCCGGGCACCAGCGGCAGCACGCATGGCGAGAAGAAGGAGACCAGACCGCCGAGGAGGGCGACCGGGATCGCCAGCAGCAGCGCTCCGGACAGCACGGTCCGGTTGACGTCGGCGGCGGCCAGGGCGATCACGTCACTTCTCCGCGACGATCGGGTCGAGCGCCTTGCGCAGTTCGTCCTCGCCCAGCGCCTTGAGCGCCCGCACCGCGATCCGGCCGTGGCGGTCGATGATCAAGGTGGTGGGGATGGACTGCGGGGGCAGGCTGCCGCGCGGGAACTTGCCCAGCAGCTTGCCGTCCGGGTCGTACAGGCTCGGGTAGGTGATCCCGAAGCCGCGTTCGAAGCTGCGGGCCTGCGCGGTGTCGTAGTCGCGGGTGTTGATCCCGACGAACTGGACGCCCTCGGCCGCGGTGGCCTTGGCGACCTTGGCCAAGTTGGGGGCTTCGGCGCGGCACGGGTCGCACCACGATCCCCACACGTTGAGGACGACGACCTTGCCCTTGAACGAGTTCAGCGACAGCTGCGACCCGTCGACCGTCGTGCCGGAGATGTCCGGTGCGGCCGGGCGGTTGGCCGCCGCCAGGGTGCTGATCTGGCCGGTGCCGGCGACGAACTTCGTCTGCGACCCGCCCGAGGACGACCCGTCGGAGCCGCAGCCGGCCAGGGTCACTGCCAGGGCCGCGCCGACGGCCAGGGCCGCCGCGGCACGGCGGTGCGGGCGCGGGTGCGGGGCGCGCGTCAGACTCATGTGAAAAGTTTCGCATGGCCGTCCCCGTGCCCTCGGGCACCCCCCGCCCTGGCCCGGCGCGTCCCCCGCGACCTGGAAGAACGTGCCACCGGCGAGCCGCCGGCTCACACCGCGGCGGTGAACGCCTTCCAGCCCTCCTTGGGCCGCTCGCCGACGTTGAGGGTGCGCAGCTTGGCCACCAGACGGGGGTCCTGGACGTCGAGCCAGTTGACGAACTGCTTGAAGGAGACCAGGCGCACGTCGCGCTTGCCGAGGGAGGCGATGTGCTTGAGGGCCTGCTCGACGGCGTCCATGTAGATGCCGCCGTTCCACTGCTCCAGGTGGTTGCCGATGAACAGCGGGGCGCGGTTGGTCTCGTAGGCCCGGTGGAAGCCGGCGATGTACGCCTGGGCGGCCTGTTCACGCCAGGCGGGGTAGTTGCGCGGGTCGCTCTTGGTGGCGTTGCCCGACTGGTTGAACATCATGTTGAAGTCCATCGAGAGGACCTCGAACTTGCGGCCCGGGAAGGGTATGGACTGCAACGGCAGGTCCCATACGTCGTGCAGCTTGCCGGGCCATATCTGCAGGCCGCCGGAGGAGCTGGCGTCGTAGCGGAAGCCGAGCTTCTTCGCCGTGGGCAGCCAGTTCTTCTGGCCGAGCAGACACGGGGTGCGTCCGCCCTTGAGTTCCTTGTGGTAGTCGAAGGGGAGCGGCGGGAGGTCGGTGAAGCCGGTGTTGGTCCGCCAGCGGGTGACGAACTCCACGGCCTGCCGGGTCTCGCTCTCCCACTGTGCCGGGGTCCAGTTGCCGACCGAGCCGTGCCCGTCGCAGAAGTGCCCGTTGAAGTGGGTGCCTATCTCGTGCCCTTCGAGCCAGGCGAGCCGTACCTGCTCCAGGGTCATCCGTATGTGCTTGTCGCTGAAGTAGCCGATGGCCGATGCGCCTATCGGGTTGTTCGGCGGACGGTACAGGTGCTTCTTCGACTCCGGCAGGACGTACAGCCCGGAGAGGAAGAACGTCATCTTCGCGTCGTGGTCCTGGGCGAGCTTGCGGAACCGGGCGAACAGGCCGTTGTCGAGTTCGCCGGCGCCGTCCCAGGAGAAGATGACGAACTGCGGCGGCGTCTGGCCGGGGGCGAGCCGTTCGGCCTCGGGCTGGAACGGCTGCGGGCCGGTGTCGGCGGTGGAGCCGTCGCCTATCGGGGTGCCGGTGGGCTGGGCGGTGGCCCCCTGGGAGACCGAGGCGGCCGGGGGCGCGGCGTTGGGCCGGGAGCCTCCGCTCCCCCCGCCGCACCCGGCCACGGTGCCCATCGCGGCCCCCGCGGTCGCCGTGAGCAAGCTCCTTCGGGTCATCGCACGCATACAGTCCCCGCCATCCGCGGTCGTCTACTTCTGGTCCTGGTCCACGCCTCGGCGTGTACGAGGCCAGGACGCCGGCCCGGCCGAACTCGCACACGCGACCTAAGACGCGGCCGAATTGCCTCGGGTTCCGAAGCGGTCCGACCAGTTTATGTACGGATTCGTCCACTTCCACCGCGATGACGCCCCCTCAGCGCCATCCGACTGACCCCCACCCCCGCAGCTCACCCCTCCCCCCGCGCCTTTCCGCCACCCTTCCCTTTCCAGCCAAGATCCCCCGAGTGACGCACATCACAACGCGCAGCCCGAACGCCCCCGAAGGAGCCCCGGGGAGGCGGGCCGATAACTGACGGTGCGTCAGGGACGGCCCCGGTCCGGGACCCCCGGGCCGTCCGGCACGGACCAGGGCCCGATACCGCCGCCAGGACCCGTGTCCGTATGCCCCCCGCCCCGGACGGCGAGCAGCCGACCCGCCAGGGAACGCCGGGTAGGCCAGGACGGTTGGGCCCGGGCGGGAGTCCGCCGGGGCACCTCGATCCTGCAAGGCCTGCGGGGCGGACGGGGCCGGGGAGTGGCCGGGCAGCCGGGGCGGCCGTTGGGCCGGAGCCAGGGAACCGCCAGGCAACCGGGGGCCGGAACCAGGGGCAGCTGGGCCGGCCGAGGCCCCCCAATGGGCCAGGGCCCACCGGGAGCACCCCAACCCGCGACACCGGCGGGGTGGCGTTGGGCCAGGGAACGGCCGGGCAACGCGGGGGGCGGGGATCCACCGGGGGCACCTCGCCCGGGGGCGGCCGGCCGGCGGGGGCGGGACCCGGGCTTTGGCTCAGCGCCCAGCGGTCACGCTCCGAAGCCCTTCGCCCCACCCTTCCTCTTCGCCCCCGCCAGCAGATGCGCCGGCACCAGGTCCCGGGCCGGTTCGCTGTAGCCGACCGAGACGATCTTGTCGCCGCGGTAGGTGAAGCTGGTCAGGCTCGCCAGGGTGCACTGGCGCTTGCGCGGGTCGTGCCACAGGCGGCGGCGTTCGACGAAGCTGCGGACGATCCAGATGGGCAGTTGGTGGCTGACGCAGACCGCCTCGTGGCCGCGGGCCGCGTCGCGGGCGGCGCCGAGCGCCGCCATCATCCGGACCACCTGCTCGATGTAGGGCTCACCCCAGCTCGGCCGGAACGGATTGGTCAGGTGCCGCCAGTTGCCCGGCTTGCGCAGCGCCCCGTCGCCCACGCCGAACGTCTTGCCCTCGAAGACGTTCTCCGCCTCGATCAGCCGCTCGTCCGAGGCCACCTCCAGCCCGTGCGCCTTGGCGATCGGCGCCGCGGTCTCCTGGGCCCGTTCCAGCGGGGAGGCGACCACGTACCGGATGTCGCGGTCGGCGAGGTGTTCGGCGACGCGTTCGGCCATCTGGCGGCCGAGTTCGGACAGGTGGTAGCCGGGCAGCCGCCCGTAGAGCACGCCGGTGGGGTTCTCCACCTCACCGTGGCGCATCAGGTGGACGACGGTCAGCTCGTTGTCGCCCGCGGTCATCGGCCCTCCTCCGCCTGGGCGGCGGCCTTGGCGGCGGCCGGGAGCGCCGCGGCGATCCGTTCGACCGCCGCGTCGTCGTGGGCGGTGGAGACGAACCACGACTCGAAGGCCGACGGCGGCAGGTAGACGCCCTGCGCCAGCATCGAGTGGAAGAACGGGGTGAAACGGTACGCCTCGGCCGCCTTGGCCCCGGCGTAGTCGGTCACCGGCGCCTCGGTGAAGAAGACCGAGAACATGTTGCCCGCCGTCTGCACCCGGTGGGCCACGCCCTCCTTGGTGAGCGCCTCACCCACCAGCCGGGAGACCTCCGCCGCGACCCGGTCGACGGTGGCGTACGCCGCGTCGTCCAGCAGCCGCAGCTGGGCGACGCCGGCCGCGGTGGCCACCGGGTTACCGGAGAGCGTCCCCGCCTGGTAGACCGGCCCGGCCGGGGCGAGCTGGGCCATCACGTCGGCCCGGCCGCCGAACGCCGCCGCCGGGAAGCCGCCGCCCATCACCTTGCCGAAGGTCATCAGATCGGGGGTCACCCCGTCGATCCCGTACCAGCCAGCCCTGGAGACCCGGAAGCCGGTCATGACCTCGTCGGAGATGTAGAGCGCGCCGTACTCCCGGCACAGGTCGGCCAGCCCCTGGTTGAAGCCGGGCAGCGGCGGCACCACGCCCATGTTGCCGGCCGACGCCTCGGTGATCACGCAGGCGATCTCCCCGGGGTGGGCGGCGAACGCCTCCCGCACCGCCGCCAGGTCGTTGTAGGGCAGCACGATGGTGTCGCCCGCCTGCGCCCCGGTCACCCCGGGGGTGTCCGGCAGCGCGAAGGTGGCCACCCCGGAACCGGCGGCGGCCAGCAGCGCGTCCACATGACCGTGGTAGCACCCGGCGAACTTGACCACCTTCGAGCGGCCGGTGTAGCCGCGGGCCAGCCGGATCGCCGACATCGTCGCCTCGGTGCCCGACGAGACCAGCCGCACCTGCTCCACCGGGGCCACCCGGGCCGTGATCTCCTCGGCCAGCTCCACCTCACCGGCGCCCGGGGTGCCGAAGGAGGTGCCGCGGGCCACCGCCGCCTGCACCGCCTCGGTGACCACCGGGTGGGCGTGCCCGAGGATCATCGGACCCCACGAGCACACCAAATCCACATATTCACGGCCATCCGCATCGGTAAGGTACGGACCCTTACCGGACACCATGAACCGCGGCGTTCCACCCACGGCACGGAAGGCCCGTACCGGAGAGTTCACGCCACCCGGGGTCACGGCGGCGGCCCGGTCGTAGAGACTCTGCGAAACTGGGGCTTCAAACGGGAAACGATTGCTCACATATACATGGTCTCATCAGCCTCGGACGTTTCGTGGGGGCGGGCGTCGGGGAAAGGCGTTGCGTGATCAGGTCTCGACCCTGCATCTGAGACGATGATCGGGTTGCGCGGTTGGGACTGCGAATGGTCGGGTAGTGAAATGCAGCCAGGTGGCGAACTGGGCGAAGGGGCGGGCGACCACAACCCCGAGCACGCCCGCCCCACCGGCAGGAGACGCCGACCCGCACGGGCCGGGCGTCCGCGAGCCGCAGAGGGTGGAAACAGGGGTGGCCGAGTGGGGGTGACCTACAAGTACTTCGGCGCGCCCGACGGCGCCACGGCGGCCCGCGTGCCGATCTCCATGCGCCCCGAGGAACTCGGCGGTGACGAGCTCGGCAACGGCATGTTCACCAAGGTCAAACCGGAAACCATGGCGGCGATGGTGCTCACCGGCATCCAGGGGATACCGCTGGCGAAGGTCCCGCCGCTGGAACTGGTCGTCCTCCACCCCGACTACGCGGTCGTCAAACTCCCGTCCAACGTCGTCGAACCGCTGCGCAAGGCCGGCGAGGAGGAATTGGGCGCCGCCGCCTTCATCTGGTCCACCGTTCCCGACCGCCGGGGACCGCGGGACGCCTTCGTGATCTACCGGATGCTCCACGAATGGCAGGACTTCGCGCAGCGCTGCTACGAGACCGGTCATCAGATGTACTGCCTGGTGTGGCCGTAACGATCCGCCGCCGTACGGCCGTTGACGCGCCGGCCCACCCCCCTGCCGCAAGGCGTACGGCAGGGGGCGCGGCGCGTCGTTCCGCAGCCCGGGAGCGAGGCGCGAAGGACGCGGTCGGGAGGGTCGGCCGCAGCCATCGTTGACGAACGCCACCGCGGAATCACACACATGTGAGGATTGTCCGCCCGATGGCGCAAACACCGTGACCCGCTTGGCCCCGCCGCCGGTGACCGGCGCGGTTAGGGTGCACCCAACACTCGACGCCGGAGGAGACGGGACACCATGAGCACCACCCGCACCGCAGTGGTCACCGGAGCGAGCAGCGGCATCGGGGCCGCCACCGCCAGGCGGCTGGCCGAGGCCGGCTACCGGGTGGTGCTCGCCGCGCGCCGCGCCGACCGCATCGAGGCGCTCGCCGCCGAACTGACCGCGGTCGGCCACCAGGCGGTGGCCCGCGCGCTGGACGTCACCGACCGGGCCGCGGTGGACGAGTTCGCGGCCGGCCTCGACCGCTGCGACGTGCTGGTCAACAACGCCGGCGGCGCGTTGGGCATCGACCCGGTGGCCACCGCCGACCCGGCCGACTGGCGCACCATGTACGAGGTCAACGTGCTCGGGGTGCTCAACGTCACCCAGGCCCTGCTGCCCGCGCTCACCGCCGCCGGCGCGGACGGACGGGCGGCGGACAATGCGGCGCGCAGCGCCTCCGTTGAGGGTGGTGGCGGGCGACGGGCGGCGGACAATGCGGCGCGCAGCGCCTCCGTTGAGGGTGGTGGCGGGCGACGGGCGGGCGACGTGGTGGTCATGTCGTCCACCGCGGGGCTCGCCACCTACGAGGGCGGCGGCGGTTACGTGGCGGCCAAGCACGGCGCCCACGTCATCGCCGAGACGCTCCGGCTGGAGCTGTGCGGGCAGCCGGTACGGGTGATCGAGATCGCCCCCGGGATGGTGCGCACCGAGGAGTTCGCGCTCACCCGGTTCCGCGGCGACCAGGAGCGGGCGGCGGCCGTCTACGCGGGCGTGGCCGAGCCGCTGAGCGCCGACGACGTGGCCGACACCGTGGTGTGGGCGGTGACCCGCCCCGCCCACGTCAACATCGACCTGCTGGTGGTCCGTCCGCGCGCCCAGGCGTCCAACTACAAGGTGCACCGCGAGAGCTGACGGTGTGTCAGCCCTTGACGCAGACCACCTGCTTCAGCTTGGCCACCACCTCGACCAGGTCCCGCTGCTGCTCCACCACGTGCTCGATGGGCTTGTAGGCGCCGGGGATCTCGTCGACCACCCCGGAGTCCTTGCGGCACTCCACGCCCCGGGTCTGCTCGGCGAGGTCGGCCTCGGTGAAGCGCCGCTTGGCCGCGTTCCGGCTCATCCGGCGGCCGGCGCCGTGCGAGGCGGAGTTGAACGAGGCGGGGTTGCCCAGTCCGCGCACGATGTAGGAGCCGGTGCCCATGGAGCCGGGGATGATGCCCAGGTCCCCGGCGCCGGCCCGGATCGCGCCCTTGCGGGTCACCAGCAGCTCGACACCGTCGTAACGTTCTTCACTGACGTAATTGTGGTGGCAGGAGATCACCGGCTCGAAGGTCACGGCGGCCTTCTTGAACTCCTTGCGGATCACGTCCTGGAAGAGCGCCATCATCAGCGCCCGGTTGTGCCGGGCGTACTCCTGCGCCCAGAACAGGTCGCGCCGGTAGGCGGCCATCTGCGGGGTGCCGGCCAGGAAGACCGCCAGGTCCCGGTCGACCAGGCCCTGGTTGTGCGGCAGCCGCTGCGCCTCGCCGATGTGGTACTCGGCCAGCTCCTTGCCGATGTTGCGCGAGCCGGAGTGGAGCATCAGCCACACCGCCCCCTCGGTGTCCAGGCACACCTCGATGAAGTGGTTGCCCGAGCCCAGGGTGCCCAGCTGCTTGGCGGCCCGTTCCTGACGGGGGTGGACGGCGGACGCCAGCGCGTCGAAGCGCCGCCAGAACTCCTCCCACCCGGCGGCCGGGAAGCCGTGCAGCCCCCGCGGGTCGACCGGGTCGTCGTGCATCCCGCGGCCCACCGGGATCGTCCGCTCGATCCGCGACCGCAGCCGGGACAGGTCACCGGGCAGGTCGTTCGCGGTCAGCGAGGTCTTCACCGCGCTCATCCCGCACCCGATGTCCACCCCGACCGCGGCCGGGCAGACCGCGTCCCGCATGGCGATCACCGAGCCGACGGTGGCCCCCTTGCCGTAGTGCACGTCGGGCATCACGGCCAGCCCCTCGATCCACGGCAGCGTGGCGGTGTCGCGCAGTTGCCGCAGCGCCACGTCCTCCACCGAGGCCGGGTCGGTCCACATCCGGATCGGCACCCGGCCGCCGGAGACCACGTAAGGTGCGGACTCATCCGCGGACATCGGCATTCTCCCCCTCCAACAGGCGAACGACAGGCAGACGGACGGACGTTTCGGACAACAGTGAATTCCCCGGGAATCCGGGCGAAAAGAGAATGACGGGCCAACCGCCGCAATCACTTCACGCGACCGGCGACGACGCCGGTGTCTGCGGTAGACATTGTGTCCACCGGCCGCCCGGCGGCGGCAACATGTTTTCGAAAGGGGCCAGGTCAGTGGAGCCAAGGCGGGCGCCCGGACGGCAGACGGCGCGGGCCCTGACCAAAGGCGCGCTCGCGGGGGTGCTCTCACTCACCGCGCTCGGCGCGCTCGGCGGATGTTCCGGCTCGACGGGCTCCGGTGGCGGCACCGACAGCGCCGGGCAGGGCGCGCACGGCACGCAGAGTTCCCCCGTGCCGCCGGGGAAGTTCAGCGGGCTGCCCGAGCCGTGCGGCACCGTCGGCGGCCAGACGCTCCACGCCCTGCTGCCGCACTCCTCGGACTACTCCGGCGACGCCGCGGTGACCTACGACACCGACCGCCGGGTCGGCTGCCGCTGGAGCGGCCCGGTGGCCGACGGCAACCGCTTCCTCACCATCGACCTGGAACGGGTGGTCTCCTACGACCCGGCGGTCAGCGACGACGACCGGGCCGCCCAGCAGTACGCCCAGCGGGCCACCGCCGCCCACGTCCCCGTGGACACCCCGACCACCGCCCCGTCCTCGCCGACCGGCCGCCCCACCGCCACCCCGGGGTCCACCCCGAGCGGTTCGAGGCCGCGGACCGAGGAGAGTTCGGCCACACCGGCCACCCCGTCCGCCACCGGCTCCGCCGACCCCACCGACTCGGCCGATCCCACCGACTCCGGACCGGGTGGCGCGGACGACACCAGCGCGCCGCGCAGGCTCGACGGCATCGGCGACGCCGCCTTCCTCACCGATGTGCTCACCACCCGCGACTCCGGCGTCCACCGCGATGTCACCGTGGTCTTCCAGGACGCCAACGTCCTGGTCACCGTGGTCTTCTCGCAGTGGTCCGGGCAGAAGTCGGTGCTGCCGCCCAGCGCCGACCTGCAGACCGGGGCGGCCCAGGTGGCGCGGGAGATCGACGACAAGATCGACGAATGAGCTGAGTGAAGCCCTGCCCAACGGCACGTATTGTGGCGCTTTGTGTCTGCGGCCGGGACGGTCGCGCGTCACGCACCAACCGCCCCACGACGACAGAGGAACCGATGCACAGCTCAGCCCAGCGACTCGCCCGACTGCTCGCCTGCGCGACCGTACCGGTGGCGCTCCTGACGGCATGCTCCTCGGGCTCCGGCAGCGCTCACGACGCGTCCAAGGGCGCCTCCGGGGCGCCGTCCGCCCCCTCGTCCTCCCCCACCGCGAGCCTGCCCGCGGACAAGTACGCCGCGCTGCCCGACGCGTGCAAGGCGATCTCCCAGGACACCGTCAAGCAGATGGTGCCCAGCGCCAAGGACGCCTCCGGCAAGGCCGTCACCTCATCCGACCCCAAGACCCGCGGCGGCTGCTCCTGGACCGGTCTGGACGGCTACCAGTTCCGCTTCCTCGACGACTCCCTCCAGCGCTTCGACTCCATCCCGGGCGCCGCCTCCGGCGAGGACCAGGCGAAGAACGCCTACCGGCTCGCCGTGCAGAACGTCGACAAGCCCTCCGGCGCCAAGACCGGCCAGGTCTCCGGACTCGGTGACGAGGCCACCCTGCTCACCTGGGACGCCACCAAGGACGACACCGACTACCACTACGCGACCGTGGTGGTGCGCAGCGCCAACGCCGTGGTCACCGTGGATTTCTCCGGCGCCGGCCTGGAGGGCGACGACAAGCCCAAGGCCGACGAGATGAACCAGGACGCCCAGGACGCCGCCAAGCAGGCCGTCGCCTCCCTCGCCGCCGCCAAGGCCACCCCCTCCGCCTCCGCCTCGGCCCCCGCCAAGTCCAAGCCGTCCGCCTCCGCCTCCAGCCACTGACGGACCCGCGACGACGACGAAGGCCGTCCCCCCCTCGCGGGGGGACGGCCTTCGTCGTCACGTCATCCGGCTCAGCCGGTGGCCAGCAGCTTGCGCACCCGGTCGGCGCCAACCGCGAGCAGCAGCGTGGGCAGCCGCGGACCGGTGTCCCGGCCCACCAGCAGCTGGTACAGCAGGGCGAAGAACGACCGCTGCGCCGCCTTGAGTTCGGGGGTGGGCTTGGCGTCCGGCGTCAGCCCGGCCTGCACCTTGGGCACGCCGTAGACCAAGGTGGTCAGCCCGTCCAGCGACCAGTGCTCGTCCAACCCCTCGACCAGCAGCTTGAGCGCCTCGCGGTCGGTGTCGCCGAGCGCCGCCAGCGTCTCGCGGTCCGGCTCGGTACGCACCCGGGTGCGCTGGTCCTCCTCGACGTGGGTGGAGACCCACGCCGACGCCTTGTCCAGCCGCGGCCGGGTCTCCTCCAGCGAGGAGACCGGGTCCTCGATGGTGAAGTCGCGCAGGATGCGCAGCGTCTGCTCCTCGTCGCCGGTGGTGATGTCGACCACCGAGGCGAGCGTGCGGTACGGGAGCTTGCGCGGCGTGGTGGGCAGCTCACCGGCGGCGGTGCGGGCGGCCCGGGAGTGCACGGCCACGTCCACCGGGGCGGCGGTGCCCGACTCGATCTTGCGCTCCAGCGCGTCCCACTCGTCGTAGGTGCGGCTGATCTCCTGGTCGAAGGAGATGTTGAACGCCTGGTTGGGCCGGCGGCGGGCGTACAGCCAGCGCAGCAGCTGCGGCTCCATGATCCGCAGCGCGTCCTCGGCGGTCGGCACGCCACCCTTGGAGCTGGACATCTTGGCCATGCCGCTGATGCCCACGAAGGCGTACATCGGGCCGATCGGCGGCTCGGCGCCGAAGATCTCGCGCACCAGCTGCTGGCCGACCATCCACGACGAACCCGGCGACTGGTGGTCCACGCCGGAGGGCTCGAACATCACGCCCTTGAAGGCCCAGCGCATCGGCCAGTCGACCTTCCACACCAGCTTGCCCCGGTCGAACTCGGCGAGGCGCACCGTCTCGGCGTGGCCGCACACGCAGGTGTACGCCAGCTCGGTGGTCTCCTCGTCGTAGGAGGTGACGGTGGTCAGGTCGCGGTCGCAGACGGCGCAGTAGGGCTTGTACGGGTAGTAGTCGGCGGCGGTGCCGGTCTCCTCGTCGTCCTGCTCCTCGGCCTGCTTCTTCTTGGTGCGGTAGCGGCCGAGCACCTCGTCGATGCGGTGGCGCTCGCGCATGGCCAGCAGGACGCGGTCCCGGTAGGTGCCCGCGGTGTACTGCTCGGTCTGGCTGATCTCGGTGACCTCGACGCCCAGCTCGGCCAGGGCGGCGCGGAACGGTGCCTTGAAGTGGTCGGACCAGCTCGCGTACGGGGACCCGGCCGGGGCCGGCACCGAGGTCAGCGGCTTGCCGATGTGGTCGGCGTAGGACGGGTCGTAGCCGGCCGGCACCTTGCGGTAACGGTCGAAGTCGTCCCAGGACAGGATGTGCTCGCAGTCGATGCCGCGCCGCTTGATCTCGTCGGCGACCAGGTGCGGGACCATGATCTCGCGCAGGTTGCCCAGGTGGATCGGGCCGGACGGGCTGATCCCCGAGGCACAGATGATTTTCTGGCCGGGCGCCCGCCGTTCCGCCTCCGCGATGACCTCATCCGCGAAACGGGCGACCCAGTCGGCCTCGGTGCTGGCAGCCACAGTCTCTACTTCCTTCCTTGGATCCCTATCAAGGCAGGGCACCCCTCGATTGTCCCATCCCCGGACGGTGTCCGGACGCCACCGGCCGTGGGCCCGGGCGGGCCGTGGGTGGCATGGGATACTCGGGGGGATCAGACCCTTCCCCTCGACTGGAACGGCAATCCATGACCTCGGTCCCCTCGCTCACCGCCTCGCTCCAGCAGCGCGTCTCCGCGGCCCTGGCCGCGGCGAGCCCCTCGGCGGCCGGCGCCGACCCGCTGCTGCGACGTAGCGACCGGGCGGACTTCCAGGCCAACGGGGTGCTGGGGATCGCCAAGAAGGCCAAGGCCAACCCGCGGGAGCTGGCCGCCGAGGTGGTCGGGCACCTGCCGGCCGACGACGTCCTCGCCGAGGTCGAGGTCTCCGGCCCCGGCTTCCTCAACCTGACCGTGGCCGACGCCGCGATCACCACCCGGCTCGCCGCCCGCGCCGCCGACGACCGGCTGGGCGTGGCCGTCAAGGCCGAGCCGGGGCGCACCGTGATCGACTACGCGCAGCCCAACGTGGCCAAGGAGATGCACGTCGGCCACCTGCGCTCCTCGGTGATCGGCGACGCCATCGCCAAGATCCTGGAGTTCTCCGGCGAGACGGTGGTCCGCCGCCACCACATCGGCGACTGGGGCACCCAGTTCGGGATGCTCATCCAGTACCTGATCGAGCACCCGCACGAGCTGGACCACCCCGCCGACAGCGACAGCGGCGAGGGCGCCATGTCCCGGCTGAACCGGCTGTACAAGGCGTCCCGCGCGGTCTTCGACGCCGACCCGGAGTTCAAGGAGCGGGCCCGCCGCCGGGTGGTCGACCTCCAGGCCGGCGACCCGGAGACGCTGGCGCTGTGGCACAAGATCGTCGACGAGTCGAAGATCTACTTCAACTCGGTCTACGACAAGCTCGACATCGCCATCCGCGACGAGGACATCGTCGGCGAGAGCGCCTACAACGACATGCTCGTCGAGACCTGCGAGCTGCTGGAGAAGTCCGGCGTCGCGGTCCGCTCCAACGGCGCGCTGTGCGTCTTCTTCGACGACATCAAGGGCAAGGACGGCGAGCCGGTCCCGCTGATCGTGCGCAAGGCCGACGGCGGCTTCGGCTACGCGGCCACCGACCTGTCGGCGATCCGCAACCGCACCGGCGAACTGGCCGCCGACACCCTGCTGTACGTGGTCGACGCCCGCCAGGCGCTCCACTTCCGGATGGTCTTCGCCACCGCCCGGCGGGCCGGCTGGCTCACCGACGAGGTCACCGTGCGCCACCTGCCGTTCGGCACCGTGCTCGGCAAGGACGGCCGGCCGTTCAAGACCCGCGAGGGCGAGAGCTTCCGCCTGGTCGACCTGCTGGACGAGGCGGTGGAGCGGGCCGCCGCGGTGATCCGCGCCAAGAGCCAGGAGCTGACCGACGCCGAGGTCGCCGAGCGCGCCGCCGAGGTGGGCATCGGCGCCATCAAGTACGCCGACCTGTCGACCTCCCTCGGCCGGGACTACGTCTTCGACCTGGACCGGATGGTCTCGCTCAACGGCGACACCAGCGTCTACCTCCAGTACGCCTACGCCCGCATCCGCTCGATCCTGCGCAAGGCCGGCGAGGCGCGTCCGGTGGCCCACCCCGAGCTGCCGCTGGCCCCGGCCGAGCGGACCCTGGGGCTGCTGCTGGACGAGTTCGGCGAGACGCTCGCCGCGGTCGCCGAGAGCTACGAGCCGCACAAGCTGGCGTCGTACCTGTACGCGCTGGCGTCGGCGTACACCACCTTCTACGACCAGTGCCCGGTGCTGAAGGCGGAGTCGCCGCAGCTCGTGGAGAACCGGCTGTTCCTCTGCGACCTCACCGCCCGTACGCTGCACCAAGGGATGGCGCTGCTCGGCATCCGGACGCCCGAGCGGCTCTAAGAAGGTTTCTCAGGCCCCCCGGATACCGTTCCGGGGGGCTTGTCCGCGTACTTGGGCCCTTGCGCAAGTGGCGAACCAAAAGCCCGGACCGATCGTCTTCCCACCAGGAAGTCGTGGAGACAAGGGTGTGAACATGACAGGCAGCCATGGCGCAGTGACCGGGGGGCGGGACGGACGGCAGGGCGGCAGCCGCCGCCGCGACGACCGCGAATCCGGCCGCCGTGCCGCGCGGCAGCGTGACCCGCAGCCACCCGCGCGCGGTCGCAAGCGCAAACGACGGGGCCGCAAGGCCGCGGTGATCACCTTGTCGGTCGCCGTACTGCTGGTGGCCGGGGTGGGCGCGGTCTACCTCAAGCTCAACGGCAACATCAAGACCTTCGACGGCAAGGGCCTGAGCAAGGACCGCCCGATGGACACCGCGGGCCAGAACATCCTGCTCATCGGGTCGGACTCGCGCGCCAACGGCAACGACGCGCTCGGCGGCGCCGCCGGCGACGTCGCCCACTCCGACACCACCATCCTGCTGCACGTCTACTCCGACGGGAAGCACGCGGTCGGCGTCTCCATACCCCGTGACTCCCTGGTCGACATCCCGCCCTGCCTGCTGCCGGACGGCAAGTGGACCGCCGAGCAGCCCTCGGCGATGTTCAACTCCGCCTTCACGCAGGGCAATTCCACCGTCGGCAACCCCGCGTGCACCCAGAACACGGTGGAGAAGCTGACCGGGCTGCGGGTGGACCACACCATGGTGGTCGACTTCAAGGGGTTCGCCGCGATGACCTCCGCCGTGAACGGCGTCGAGGTCTGCGTGCCCAACAACATCTACCAGGGCGACATGAACCCCAACCTCGGCCACCGGGGCTCCCTGGTCCTGCCCAAGGGCGAGCAGAACGTCTCCGGCCAGAAGGCGCTGGACTACGTACGGCTGCGGCACGGCATCGGCGACAACTCCGACATCGGCCGGATGAAGCGCCAGCAGGCGTTCCTCTCCCAGCTGATCAAGAAGGTCAAGGGCCAGGGGCTCAGCCCCACCACCCTGCTGCCGCTGGCCGACGCGGCCACCAAGTCGATGACCGTCGACCCCGGCCTCGGCTCCGCGGAGAAGCTGATGTCCTTCGCCATGTCGATGAAGGACATCGACCTGCACAACATCCAGTTCATCACCGCCCCCTGGCGTTACCTCGGCAAGCGCGTGGCCCTGGTCCACCCCGACGTCGACACGTTGTGGGCCACCCTGCGCGCCGACCGCACGCTCGACGGCAAGGACGCCAGCGGCGGCAAGAAGAAGCCCTCCGCGTCCGCCTCCACCGCCCAGGCCGACGCCCACGTCGACGGCTCCGGCACCGCCGTCGCCGTCTACAACGGCACCTTCACCACCGGCCTGGCCGGCAAGGCCGCCGAGAAGCTGCGCGGCGCCGACTTCACCGTCACCGGCACCGGCGACGCCCACACCCGCGACCACGCCGTCACCGAGGTCCAGTACGGCGCCGGCCGGCTGGCAGCCGCCCAGAACCTCGCCAAGCTCTTCCCCGGCGCCCAGCTGCGGCAGACCGCCACCTCCGGGATCAACCTCGTGGTCGGCCAGGACTACGCCCAGCAGGCCGGCACCAGCGACACCGGCGGCACGCCGTCCTCCGCCCCGCCCAGCGCGCTCCCGGCCGACGATGCCAAGCAGGCCCGCTCCGCCGACGAGAACCCCTGCTCCAACATCTCCTACGGCTGACCGGCGCCGGCCCGGCCCACCGCCGACCGGCGCGCCAGCAGCAACGCCCCCGCGTACGCCGCCAGCACCCCCGCCAGCAGCAGGTGGTAGAGGACCGGCAGCGGACGCATCCCCAGCGCCCCGGCCAGCGGCGACAGCGGCAGCAGCAGCCCGGCGGCGGCCAGCACGGCCGCCGCCAGCCGCACCGGACGCGGCACCCGCCCGCGTCCGGTGCGCAGCATCAGCATCACCAGCCCCTGCGTCATCAGGTTCTCGGTGAACCACCCGGTGTGGAAGGCCTGTTCACCCCCGGCCACCGCCGAGAGCACCGCGAAGGTGGCCACGTCCGCCGCCGAGTTGAGCAGCCCGAAGACGGCCACGTACCGGGTGAACGCGCGCGGGCGCAGCAGCAGCGGACGACGGCACATCGCCGGATCCGGGCGGTCCACCGCGAACGACGCCTGCGCCGCGTCGAAGCACAGGTTCTGCACCAGCACCTGCGCCGGCAGCATCGGCAGGAACGGCACCAGCACCCCGGCCACCAGCATCGACAGCACGTTGCCCAGGTTGGAGGAGACCGCCACCCGCAGATACGTGGCGATGTTGGCGGTGCTGCGCCGGCCCAGCCCCACCGCCAGATCGATCGCGGTCAGGTCCTTCTCCGCCAGCACCACGTCGGCCGCCTGCCGGGTGACGTCCACCGCGCCGCGCGGGCACAGCCCGACGTCGGCCGCGTGCAGCGCCGGCACGTCGTTGACCCCGTCGCCCAGGAAGCCCACCGTGCGCCCGGCGCGGCGCAGCGCGCCGACGATCCGCGCCTTGTGCGCCGGGGTGCACCGGGCGAAGACGGTGGTGGCGGTCGCCACCTCGGCCAGCGCCGCGTCGTCCAGCGCGTCGATCCGCTCCCCGGTGACCACCTCGCCCGGGTCGAGCCCCAGGTCACGGCAGGCCCGGGCGGCGGTGCCGGGGTGGTCGCCGGTGAGCACGGTGACCTTGACCCCGCGGCGGGCGAGCGCGGCCAGCGCCGCGGCGGCGGTGGGCGCGGGGGTGTCCCTGATCCCCACGAGTCCGGTGAAGGTCAGCCCGCGCTCGTCGGCCGGGGTGTAGCGGCGGGCCCGGGCCGCCCGGTCGGCGGTGGCCACCGCCAGCAGTCGCAGCCCCTGCCCGGCCAGCTGTTCGGCGAGGCCCAGCACCCGCGCCCGCGCCCGCGCGTCCATCACGCAGCGCTCCACCACGTCCTCGACCGCGCCCTTGACCACCAGCGTGTGGCGGCCGGGCCGGGCCGGCACCGTCACCACCGCGGTGGCCAGCCGGCGCACCGGGTCGAACGGGATCACCTCGACCCCGGCCGCCTCGCCGACGTCCTCGGCCGCCCGCCAGATCGCCTCGTCCAGCGGATCCGGCACCGGCAGCTCGGCCAGCCGCACCGTCCACAGGCTGTTGACGGCCGCCCAGCGCAGCACCGCCGGATCCGGCCGCCCGTCCGGGCCCAGCGAGCACTCCACACTGAGCGTCTCCTGGGTGAGCGTGCCGGTCTTGTCGGTGCACAGCACGTCCATCGCGCCCAGGTCGTGCAGGGCGGGCAGCCGCCGCAGGATCACCCGGCCCCGGCGCGCCAGCTCGGTCGCGCCGCGCACCAGCGCCGTGGTCACCACCACCGGCAGCATCTCCGGGGTGAGCCCCACCGCCACCGCCACCGCGAACGGCCAGATCTCCAGCCCCCGGCCGCGCATCAGCGCCCCGGTGGCCAGCACCAGCGGCGCGGCCAGCAGCATGAACCGGATCAGCGTCCACGAGATGCTGTTGACGCAGGCGTCGAAGGCCCCCGACCGCCTGCCCTCCGGCGGCTGCGCCGCGGCGAACCGGGTGTCCGCGCCGGTCGCCGTCACCACACCGGTACCGGTGCCGGCCACCACGCTGGTCCCGGCGAAACACAACTGCGGCTGCTCGAACAGCGACACCCCGCCGGCGGGCGCCCCGGCCGGCACGTACTTGGGCACCGGCGCCGACTCCCCGGTCAGCGCCGCCTGGTGGACGGTGAGCCCGTCGGCCCGCAGCAGCCGCAGATCGGCCGGGACGAGGTCACCGGGGCCCAGCCGCACCACGTCCCCCGGCACCACCTGCTCCACCGGCACCTCACGGGCGAGCGGCGCCGCCCCCTCGGCGGCCCGCCGCTGCACCGTCGAGGTGCCCGCCACCAGCTCCCGCAGCGCCGCCGCCGACCGGTCCGCCCGGTACTCCCCCGCCGACCGCAGCACACAACTGACCGCCACCAGCGTGCCGATGACCGCCGCGGTGCCCCACGCGCCCACCGCCGCCGAGACCACCCCGAGCACCAGCAGCACCGCGGTGAACGGATCACGCGCGGTACGCAGCAGCCGCCGTGCCCAGGAGGCCGGGCGGGCCGCCGCCACCGTGTTCTCGCCGTACCGGGCCAGCCGCTCGGCCGCCTCCGACTCCAGCAGCCCGCGCGGCCGGGAATCCAGCCGCCGCAGCACCTCCAACGGGGTGAGCCCGGCGTCCGGCGGCACCTTGGGCCCGCCCGGCTCCGCGGCGCTACGCGCCGAGGCCACGCAGGCGCTCCGGCCGCCCGGAACGGCGATCGGCGAGCTGGCCGACCATCAGCCGCACGATGGTCACCACGTCGGGGTCGTCCACCAGGTACACCTGCCGCCGCCCCTCGCGCCGGGAGCGCACCAGACCGGCCAGCTTCAACTTGGCCAGATGCTGGCTGACCGCCGGCAACGCGCCACCGACCCGCTCGGCGAGCCCGGTCACGTCGCACTCGCCCTGCGCCAGCACCCACACGATGTGCAGCCGGGCCGGTGAGGCGAGCAGCCCGAACGCGGCGGCGGCTTCCTGCAACAGATCGGCGGGCGGATCGGCGAACTCCGCGCCCCCTGATGAGGCCACCGTCCACCCTCCCGTCCGCGTCACCCGGCCCTGCAAAGACCCCCAGTCTACGGGTTCGCCCGCGCTTGCGGTCAGCCATTGCTCCGTGGCCGGGTTCGCCCGTTTCAGGGCGCCGGGGTTGCCCCGTCGGCCCCGTGGTGGCGGGGGTAACCCCGGATCCCCGCGGCGCCCGGGCCGCCGCCAGCCTTGCGTGATGACCGGTTCGCCCGGTTCGGGGTGCCGGGGTGCCTCCGGCGGGCGCGGGTTGGTGGGTGGGTGGTGGGGTTTTGGTCTGGTTCGGCACGGGGTGGGCTTCGCCTATGCCCGGTATGGGGTCGGGGCGCGCCGGGGGTGACTCCTCGCTCCCCGTATCCGCCACGGTTGCGCTCCGGCTGCTGGGTCGCTGCGGGGACACCCCCGACACACCCCCTCCCGCCGTCGCGCGGGTGCCTCTCTTCGCGGGAGAGGGTGAGATAGGAGGTTGGGGTCACCCCGATCTTTTTCTCACCCACCCCGTGCCGCAGCGCGGAACGCAACAGAACGGGGGCGTGCAGGGGTGTCCTCGCAGCGACCCAGCAGCCGGAGCGCAACCGTGGCGGATACGCGGAGCGAGGAGTCACCCCGGAGGGCCCCCGGGAACCCAGGCAGACAGTGCGCACCCCGCGCTATGCGAATACAGCCACGGGTGGGCGGGGGGAACATCAGTGACGCCAATCACGACGAAGCGGAATCGGGCGCACCCCGAGGAGTCCGTGGCTGACGCCAGCGTGAGCGCTACCCCTCTGGGAGCGCCCGCAGCAATTCGTCCAGGCATGCCGACCTCACGCGGACCGCCAACTCCCGCGCCCGTGCGGCAGGTTCCCGCGCCCCGACGCGGTCCCCGAGCCGCAGTCGGGCGACCGCGGCGCGAGCCAGTGCCACGGCGCGGGCCCGCACCTGCGCCGGGCGCAGTTTCTCGACGGCCAGCAGCAGCGAGGCCGCCGCCTGCTGGTGGTCGCCGAGGTCCAGGTGGCAGCTGCCGGCCTGGGCGTGGATGTCGCCCTCCGCCGGTTCGGCCAGCGCCGGCGGGTCGTCCGGGCCGCGTCCGCGGATGCACAGTTCGGCGGCGAGCCCGAGCGCGCGCAGCGCCTCGCGGCGCCGGCCGAGCTTGGCGTGGCCGCGCGCCTCCCAGGTGAGCAGCAGCACGTGGAGCGCCGGCGCGTCCAGTTCCGCGGTGCGTTCCCGGCCGGTGCGGGCCGCCTCCACGGTCGCCTGCGGACGGCCCACCGCGTAGGCGCTCACCGCCAGGTGCGCCAGGATGCCGGCGCCGGTCCGGGTGTCCCCGCCGGCGTGCGCGACCCGCAGTCCGGCCGCCATCAGCCGCTGGCCGGGGCCCGGCCGACCGGCGTCCAGTTGGTACCAGCCCGCCTGCCCGGCCGCGTCGGCGGCCACCACCGCCAGCCGCTGCCCGGCCTCCGGCCCGTACTGCCCGTTGCGCAACAGGCCCACCACGACGGCGAGATGGGCGGTGCCGGCCTGGGCGAGGCCGCCGCCGCCGTACTCGCCGTCCATCCGGCGCAGCAGATCGGTGGTGGCCTGGAGCTGGTCCAGCAGTTCCGGCGGCACCTCCACCCCGGCCGGCCCCTTGCTGACCAGTCGGCCGGGGGGCGCGGTGGCCCATCGGCGGGCCACCGCGGCCACGTCCGGCGGACGCGGACCGGCGCCGGGGCCGCTGGCAGCCGCGGTCGCCTCGGCCAGCGCCGCCACCGCCTGCTCGGCCGTCCACTGCCCCTCCGGCTCCGCGCGCCGCCCCTCGACGGCCGACGGGCCGGGCTGCGCCGGGACCACCGCGCTGCGCGGTACCGGGCGGCGCCGCGGCACCCGCACCAGATCCGCCGGCACCGCCAGCCCGTCCAGGAAGTCCACGATCCGGTCGATGCTGGTCAGCCGGCGCGCCCCGGACTCCAGCATGGACAAGAACCCCTGGCTGAGCCCGGTCAGCTGGGCCACGTCCTCCTGCCGTATCGAACCGCGCTGCCGTACCAGGCGGCTGACCTGGCCGAAGTTCCAGGCGGCCAGCGCCTCCCTGACCTCCGGGTCGGCCCACACCCGGGGCGGCACCCGCGGGGTGCCCTCGGCCGGCGGGAGCGCGGCCCGGGCGCAGGCCCCGCAGTGCTCGTCGGTGTTGTACGCGCTGAGCAGGCAGCCGCACCGGTTGCACCGGCGGCTGCCACGCGCGATCGGCTCGGCAAGGGCCGGCGACTTCGCCGTCGTCGTCATCGCGCTGCGCTCCTCCAGCCACGGGCGTACGTCACGCGCTTCCCCCGTCGAACGTCCTTACAACTCCCGTACTGTAAAGGTGAGTTGACGTATTCCGTTAACGGGGTGGCCGGATGTCACCCGCCCTCGCGGCGGCCGGTGGCGGTTTCCCGCCGACCCCCACGGCGCGTGGACGCACAAAAGGGCGGACGGGCCGGCCGTGCGTACCCACGGCCTTGCCCGTCCGCCCTCACATCGGGGAACCGGGAGGTTCCCTCACTCCCCGCGACGCAACCGCAGCGCCGCCTCGGTCGCCCAGTAGGTCAGCACCATGCCCGCGCCGGCCCGCCGGATCCCGGTCAGCGTCTCCATGATCGCCCGGTCCCGGTCGATCCAGCCGTTGGCCGCCGCCGCCTCCACCATCGCGTACTCGCCGGAGATCTGGTACGCCGCCACCGGCACGTCCACCGCGTCGGCGATCTGCCGCAGAATGTCCAGATACGGCAGGGCGGGCTTGACCATCACCATGTCGGCGCCCTCGGCCAGGTCCAGCTCCAGCTCGCGCAGCGACTCGCGCGCATTGGCCGGATCCTGCTGGTACGTCTTACGGTCCCCGCGCAGCGAGGAGTTGACCGCCTCGCGGAACGGGCCGTAGAACGCCGACGCGTACTTGGCGGTGTACGCCAGGATCGACACGTCCTGGTGGCCGGCGGCGTCCAGCGCGGCGCGGACCACCCGTACCTGGCCGTCCATCATGCCGCTGGGGCCCACCACGTGCACCCCCGCGTCCGCCTGGACCCGGGCCATCTGCGCGTACCGCTCCAGCGTGGCGTCGTTGTCCACCCGGCCGCGCTCGTCCAGCACCCCGCAGTGACCGTGGTCGGTGAACTCGTCCAGACACAGATCGGACATGATCACCAGGTCGTCGCCGACCTCGGCCTTCACGTCCCTGATCGCCACCTGGAGGATGCCGTCCGGGTCGGTGCCCTGGGAGCCGGTCGCGTCCTTGTGCAGCGGCACCCCGAAGAGCATGATGCCGCCCACCCCGGCCGCCACCGCCTCGGCCGCCGCCTTGCGCAGCGAGTCCCGGGTGTGCTGGTACACCCCCGGCATCGAACCGATGGCCACCGGCTCGTCGATGCCCTCCCGCACGAAGGCGGGCAGGATCAGATCGGCCGGGTGCAGCCGCGTCTCCGCCACCATCCGGCGCATCGCCGGGGTGGTCCGCAGCCGCCGCGGCCGGACCACCGGTGCTTCGTTCCCACTCATCCGCGGGCCCTCCTCCGTGCGCCGGGACGGCGCTCACTGGGCCGGGTCACCGGGTCGCCGGCCTCCACCGCCGCCGCCCGGCGCGCCCGGCCGAAGTCTGCCAGCGCCTCGGCGAGCGCGTGCACCGACGGCTCCGGCGCCATCACGTCCACCCGCAGCCCGTGCTCCTCGGCCGTCTTCGCGGTGGCCGGGCCGATGCAGGCGATCACCGTGACGTTGTGCGGCTTGCCGGCGATGCCGACCAGGTTGCGCACCGTACTCGAAGAGGTGAACAGCACGGCGTCGAACCCGCCGCCCTTGATCGCCTCCCGGGTCTCGGCCGGCGGCGGCGAGGCGCGCACCGTCCGGTACGCGGTCACGTCGTCCACCTCCCAGCCCAGCTCGATCAGGCCGGCCACCAGCGTCTCGGTGGCGATGTCGGCGCGCGGCAGGAACACCCGGTCGATCGGGTCGAACACCGGGTCGTACGGCGGCCAGTCCTCCAGCAGCCCGGCCGCCGACTGCTCACCGGAGGGCACCAGGTCCGGCTTGACGCCGAAGTCCACCAGCGCCTTGGCGGTCTGCTCGCCGACCGCGGCCACCTTGATCCCGGCGAACGCCCGGGCGTCCAGCCCGTACTCCTCGAACTTCTCCCGCACCGCCTTGACGGCGTTGACCGAGGTGAAGGCGATCCACTCGTACCGCCCGGTCACCAGACCCTTGACCGCCCGCTCCATCTGCTGCGGGGTACGCGGCGGCTCCACCGCGATGGTCGGCACCTCGTGCGGCACCGCGCCGTAGGAACGCAGCTGGTCGGAGAGGGAGGCGGCCTGCTCCTTGGTGCGCGGCACCAGCACCCGCCAGCCGAACAGCGGCTTGGTCTCGAACCACGACAGGTGGTCGCGGTCGGCCAGCGCCCGCTCCCCGACCACGGCTATCGCCGCCTGCCCCGGCTCGGCGGCCGGCAACGCCTTGGTGGCCTTCAGCTCGGCGGCGATCGTGGCCAGCGTGGCGGTCCAGGTCCGCTGCCGGGTCGTGGTGCCCGCCACCGTGACGGTCAGCAAGGTGTCCGGCTTGCGGCCGGCCGCGATCAGCTCGGCCGCGTGTCCGGCCACCGCCTCCAGCGTGGTGCTGACCACCAGGGTCGCGTCGGAGGCGCCCGCCTCCGCCCAGCAGCGCGCGTCCGCCGTCGTGCCGTCCAGGAACCGCACGTCACCGCCGATCGGCACCCCCGCGTACGCGGGCACCCCGACGGCGTTGGCGATACCCGGCACCACCTCGAACGGGATACCGGCCTTGGCGCAGGCCAGCATCTCCTCGGCGGCGCCGCCGTCCAGCCCGGGGTCGCCGGCGACCGCGCGGACCACCCGCTTGCCGTTGCTCGCGGACGCCATGACAAGCTTGGAGGCGTGCGCGGCGGCGCCCGAGGTGCCGTCCAGCGCGGTCAGTTCCGGTGCCTCCGTCGCGGCGGGCGCGTGCCTGCGCACCACGTCGAGCACCCGCGGGTCGGCGACCAGCACATCCGCGTCGGCCAGCGCCTCCACGGCGCGCAGTGTCAACAGCCCGGGGTCACCGGGCCCGGCACCCAGGAAGGTGACGTGCCCTGCGGCAGGCTTGTGCGTGGCGGTGGGGCTCATCGTGCTCGCTCCCCCATCAGACCGGACGCGCCCTTGGCCAGCATGTCCTCGGCGAGCCAGCGGCCCAGCGCCGCGGCCTCGTCCAGGGATGCCGACAGGGTGCCGGTGGCGGACATCTGCACCAGCTCGCTGCCGTCGGTCGTGCCGACGACACCGCGCAGGCGCAGCTCGGTTACGGACTCGTCGTCCCCGTCACCGGGGACCCCCGGCTCGGCCAGCGCGCCCACCGGGGCGGAACAGCCGGCCTCCAGGGCGGCGAGCAGGGATCGCTCGGCGGTCACGGCGGCCCGGGTCACCGGGTCGTCGAGCTCGCCGAGCAGCGCCGCCAGCCCCGCGTCACCCGCGGCGCATTCGACGGCCAGCGCTCCCTGGCCGGGAGCGGGCAGCACCTCGTCGGTGGCCAGGTACTCGGTGACCACGTCCAGCCGGCCCAGCCGGCTCAGCCCGGCCGCCGCCAGCACCACGGCGTCCAGCTCACCGGAGGTGACGTACCCGATCCGGGTGTCGACGTTGCCGCGGATCGGCACGGTCTCGATACGCCGGCCCAGCGCCCGCGCCCACGCGTTGAGCTGGGCCATCCGGCGCGGCGAGCCGGTACCGACCCGGGCGCCCTCCGGCAGCCCGGCGAAGGTCAGCCCGTCCCTGGCCACCAGCGCGTCCCGGGGGTCCTCACGGACCGGGACGGCGGCCAGCAGCAGCCCCTTCGGGGCGGCGGTCGGCAGGTCCTTCAACGAGTGGACGGCGAAGTCGATCTCCCCGGCCAGCAGCGCCTCGCGCAGCGCCGAGACGAACACCCCGGTGCCGCCGATCTGCGCCAGCGCCTCCCGGGAGGTGTCGCCGTAGGTGGTGATCTCCACCAGCTCCACCGGGCGGCCGGTCACCCGGGCCACCTGGTCGGCGACCATGCCCGACTGGGCCATCGCCAGCTTGCTGCGCCGAGTGCCCAGCCGCAGCGCCTGCGCGCTGCGCGTCGCGGTCATTTCTTGCCTCGATTCGAGTCTTGCGTGCCCACGGAATCGGCCCGGCTCACGGCGGCCACCGCCTGCGGGTCGAGGTCGAACAGTTCACGCAGCGCGTCGGCGTACCCGGCGCCGCCGGGTTCCCCCGCGAGCTGCTTGACCCGCACGGTGGGCGCGTGCAGGAGCTTGTCGACGACCCGGCGCACGGTCTGGGTGATCTCCGCGCGCTCCTTGTCGTCCAGATCGGGGAGGCGGCCGTCCAGCCGGGCCAGCTCCGCGCTGACCACGTCGGCCGCCATGGTGCGCAGCGCCACCACGGTCGGGGTGATCCGGGCCGCCCGCTGGGCCGCGCCGAACGCGGTGACCTCGGCGGCCACGATCCGGCGCACCGCGTCCACGTCGGCGGCCATCGGGGCGTCCGCGGAGGCCGCGGCGAGGTCCTCGATGTCCACCAGGTGGGCGCCGGGCAGCTCGTGCACGGCACCGTCCACGTCCCGCGGCATCGCCAGGTCCAGCAGGCCCAGCGGACCGGCGGCGGCACGCTGCGCCAGCGCCGCGGTGACCGTCTCGGCGTCCAGCACCAGGCCGGTCGCGCCGGTGCACGAGACCACCACGTCGGCGGCGGCCAGCTCGTGCGGCACGGCGGAGAACGGCACCGCGCGTCCGCCCAGCGACTGCGCCAGCCGCTCGGCGCGCTCCAGCGTGCGGTTGGCCACCACCAGCTCGCTCACCCCGGCGCGCGCCAGCGTCGCCGCCGCCAGCGACGACATCGAGCCCGCGCCCACCACCAGGGCACGCTTGCCGGGCAGCTCACCGGTGACCCGGGTCAGCTCGGCCAGCCCGAAGGTGACCAGCGACTGCCCGGCCTTGTCGATCCCGGTCTCGCTGTGCGCCCGCTTGCCCACCCGCAGCGCCTGCTGGAACAGGTCGTTGAGGTTGCGTCCCGCGGTGTGCAGCTCCTGGCCGAGCCCGAGCGCGTCCTTGATCTGGCCGAGGATCTGGCCCTCGCCCACCACCATGGAGTCCAGCCCGCACGCCACCGAGAACAGGTGGTGCACCGCCCGGTCCTCGTAGTGGACGTACAGGTGCGGGGTCAGCTCCTCCAGCGCGACGCCGCTGTGCAGCGCGAGCAGCGTGGACAGCTCGGCGACGCCGGCGTGGAACTTGTCCACCTCGGCGTAGAGCTCGATGCGGTTGCAGGTGCCCAGCACCGCGGCCTCGGCGGCCGGTTCGGCGGCCAGCGTGTCCTGGAGCAGCTTGGCCTTGGCGTCCGTGGTCAGCGCGGCGCGCTCCAGGACGCTCACGGGTGCGCTGCGGTGACTGAGCCCGACGACGAGCAGACTCATGCCGGCATCACGGCGGGCAGGTCCCCGTCAGGTCCAGGGCGCTCGTCCCCCGCGGGCCGGGCGGCGGGGGCGCCGTCGGCCTTCGGCAGCGGGCGGCGGGTGGCGGCGACCGCGCCGTCGAGTTCCTCACCGGCCTTGCGCTGCTCGTGGAAGGCGAGGATCTGCAGCTCTATCGACAGGTCGACCTTGCGGACGTCGACGCCGTCCGGCACCGCGAGCACGGTCGGGGCGAAGTTGAGGATCGAGGTGACCCCGGCGGCCACCAGCCGGTCGCACACCTCCTGGGCGGCGCCGGCCGGGGTGGCGATCACGCCGATCGACACCTGGTTGTCGGCGACGATCGCCTCCAGCTCGTCGGTGTGGCGCACCGGCAGCCCGGCCACCATCCGCCCGGAGAGCGCCGGGTCCGCGTCTATCAGCGCCGCGACCCGGAAGCCGCGGGAGGCGAAACCGCCGTAGTTGGCGAGCGCCGCGCCGAGGTTACCGATACCGACGATCACCACGGGCCAGTCCTGGGTCAGGCCGAGCTCACGGGAGATCTGGTACACGAGGTACTCGACGTCGTACCCGACGCCCCGGGTGCCGTACGACCCGAGGTAGCTGAAGTCCTTGCGCAGCTTCGCGGAGTTGACCCCCGCCGCGGCGGCGAGTTCCTCCGAGGAGACCGTGGGTACGGACCGCTCCGACAGAGCGGTGAGCGCCCGCAGGTACAGCGGAAGCCTGGCGACGGTGGCCTCGGGGATCCCTCGGCTCCGGGTCGCCGGTCGGTGAGTTCGGCCAGTTGCCACGATGCTCCTGCGGGTAGAGCTGGGCTGCGGGCGACCACCGTTGGGACCGCCCCGTCCATGCCAGGCTATGTCTTTGTGAACGCGTGCACAAAGATGGTGTCCGCTTTGTCCCCGGGAAGTGATGGGCATCACGCACCCCCATTTCCGGCATACGAAACCATTCGGCGGCCCTGATCGTTCCCCTCGACGGCCCGCGGAAGGGCGTCACGCCCGACCCAGCGGGCCGGAGCCGGCGCCGGGCACGGCAGCACCGGCCACTCGATCGCCGCCGCCTCCTCGACCGCCCCGGCCGCCCCCTCCGGCAGACACCGGGCCAGCAGCCGGGCGGTGGTGCGGGCGTCACCCAGCGCGGTGTGCGACTCCCAGCCGGGCAGCCCGGCCGCCTCGGCGCAGGCCCGCAGCGACAGCCCGCCGGTCCGGGCGAGCCGCCGCTCGGCCAGGCGCATCGTGCACACCTCGGGCACCGCGGGCAGCGTCACCCCCAGCCGCCCGTACTCGGCGGCCAGGAACGCCCGGTCGCAGCCGACGTTGTGGCCGGCCAGCACCCGTCCGCGCAGCAGCCCCAGCAGCCGGGGCGCGATCTGTCCGAACCGGGGCGCGGCCAGCAGGTCGGCCGCCTCGATGCCGTGGATGTGGGTGGGCCCGACCGGCCCCTCGGGGTCGACCAGCGTGCTGAACTCGCCCTGCGTGCGCAACGCCGGATCCAGCAGCACCACGGCCAGCTCCACCACCCGGTGGCGCCGCGAACTCGACCCGGTGGCCTCCACGTCGACCACCGCGTACCCGCGCGCCCCGGTACCGCCGGGGATCAGCCCGGAGGCGCCAAGAGCCCCCCTCACCTGCCCCGGGGACACCACGTCACCTGCCCTGCCTATGCCCCCGACGCACAAAAACCCCTCGATGGTAATCGAATGCGCGAGCGTGAGGAAGCGGACGGAAACGGGAACCGGTGCCCCGCCCCGCCCGCCGTTCAACCGCGGACCGCCACGCGCCGGTCACCCGGCCGGCCGATCAGCCGCCGAGCGCCTTGCGCAGCCGTTCCTCGCTGACCCGCCAGAAGTCGTGCTGCTCCCCGTCGATCAGCACCACCGGGATCTGCTCCCAGTACTTCCGGTGCAGCTCCGGGTCCTCGGTGATGTACCGCTCCTCCACCCGCGCCCCGAGTTCACCGGCCACCTTGCGCACCACCGCGCGGGCGTCGTCGCACAGATGGCAGTCGGGTTTGCCGATCAACGTGACCACACGGTCGGCGGGGTTGGGGCGGGCGCGGCGGCCGAGAAGCGGGCTCATTCCGCCCATTGTGCCCGGCCGCGGCCAGGCGCCGGGCCGGGCCCCGGCCGGCCTCGCGGCACCCGGGCGTACGGGGCCGTCGGAAAGGCGTCGGCAAGAGTTCACACCCCCGGCTCCGGCCCGCGGCCGAGGCGGCCGGGCAAGTGACTATGCTCGCGGTATGGCTCACCCGTCGCCCGGACACCACCCCGGTTGGAACCCCCTGGGGACCGTCCGCCGGTGGGGCCGGTTCATGCCAGGCCGGACCTCGGCGAGCCCCCGCAGCGTCCTGGCCGGCGAGGCCTCCGCCGAGGCCGCGCTGGCCGCCCCCGCCACCGCCGTCACCGAGCCGCCGGCCCGCCCCGAGCGGGCCGTGCAGGAACGATTCCCGGTGGCCGGCGACGAACGCGCCGCCGCCTTCTTCGACCTCGACAACACCGTGATGCAGGGCGCCGCCCTCTTCCACTTCGGCCGCGGGCTGTACAAGCGCCACTTCTTCAGCAAGCGCGACCTGGTCCGCTTCGCCTGGCAGCAGACCTGGTTCCGGCTGGCCGGCCTGGAGGACCCCGGCCACATGCAGGACGCCCGGGACAGCGCCCTGTCCATCGTCAAGGGCCACCGCGTCGAGGAACTGATGTCCATCGGCGAGGAGATCTACGACGAGTACATGGCGGGCAAGATCTGGCCGGGCACCCGGGCGCTGGCCCAGGCCCACCTCGACGCCGGCCAGCGCGTCTGGCTGGTGACCGCCGCCCCGGTGGAGACGGCCACCATCATCGCCCGCCGGCTCGGGCTCACCGGCGCGCTGGGCACCGTGGCCGAGTCGGTGGGCGGGGTCTACACCGGCCGCCTGGTCGGCGAGCCGCTGCACGGCCCGGCCAAGGCCGAGGCGGTCAAGGCGCTCGCCGCCGCCCAGGACCTCGACCTGTCGCGCTGCGCCGCCTACAGCGACTCGGCCAACGACATCCCGATGCTCTCGCTGGTGGGCCACCCGTACGCGATCAACCCGGACGCCGCGCTGCGCAAGTACGCGCGCGAGCACGACTGGCGGCTGCGCGACTACCGCACCGGCCGCAAGGCGGCCCGCATCGGGCTGCCCGCCGCCGCGGGCGTGGGCGCCGTCGCCGGCGGCGCCGCGGCTGCCGCAGCCCTCCACCGCCGCCGCCGCTGACCCCTCCGCCGCCCCGGCGGCCCCGCGCGCCGTGCGCGCCCGCGTACGCCCCCCGTACGGCCGTACGAACACCCTCCGTGACCACCCCGCGCCCCCGGCGCGCCGGGCGCATCCATCGTTCCTACCCCGCTCCGCCCAGCTCAGCCGCATCTTGACCGGATCGTCACAACACGCCCTCAACTCGGACATACAAGGTGCATGTCCGGTCAACTCCCGCACTAGAAACGGCACTTGATCGGTCGTCAAACCGACACCGAGTGGACGCAACCGGCGAATTCAGCAACTCGGTGTAGTGTCGTCTGTACGAAGCGTTATTCTCCTCAGACGCACACCGGTACCCACACGTCCCTATGGCGGGTGAACGGTCCCGAACTGCACGTGATGGAAGTTCTGCCTCTGGGAGTCCCGTGTACCCACTCGTCGGGGTTGACGCCTCAGGTCTGGCCACGCTGCGCGCTCAGGTGGCCCACCGCCTGCGCCTGGTCCTCCCCGCGTACGCCGTCCCCGCGTACGCCGCATCCGTACCCGCATACGCCATGGCCGTCGGCGGCACCTCCGCGGTCGGCCGCCGAGCCACCCGGCCCAGCGGCCCGGCGCAGCGCGCCACGCAGGCCGCCGGCCCCGGCACGGCACCGTCCCGGCGCCCCCCCGCCGACAGCGACAGCCTGCGCATGATGGAGCTGGTCGAACGGGCCCAGGCGGGCGAGACGGAGGCGTTCGGCCGCCTCTACGACCACTACTCGGACACCGTCTACCGGTACATCTACTACCGGGTCGGCGGTAAGGCCACCGCCGAGGACCTGACCAGCGAGACCTTTCTGCGCGCGCTGCGCCGCATCGGCACCTTCACCTGGCAGGGCCGCGACTTCGGCGCCTGGCTGGTCACCATCGCCCGCAACCTGGTCGCCGACCACTTCAAGTCCAGCCGCTTCCGGCTGGAGGTGACCACCGGGGAGATGCTCGACGCCAACGAGGTCGAGCGCAGCCCCGAGGAGTCGGTCCTGGAGTCGCTCTCCAACGAGGCGCTGCTCCAGGCGGTCCGCAAGCTCAACCCGCAGCAGCAGGAGTGCGTCACCCTCCGCTTCCTCCAGGGCCTGTCGGTCGCCGAGACCGCGCGGATCATGGGCAAGAACGAGGGCGCCATCAAGACCCTGCAATACCGGGCGGTGCGCACCCTCGCGCGCCTGCTGCCCGACGACGCCCGATGACCTCGGCGGGGACGACGGCCGCGGCGGCGACAGCCCCGGCCGCGGCCACGAGTGCGCTGGTGGACGCAGGGTGAGCGCCCGGATACCCGGCGGTGATCGCGTAACCCTCTCGGCACGCCACTCGTTGCGTGGTGTGGAGACTCTCCGTGGTCGCAGTCCGTTCACAACGAATCACTCGATCGAGTGGAAGTGCGCGGGGTGCGCAACCCTACGGGTAGCGCGGGGAGTCGGAAGATCTGACGAGAGGAGGTGCCGCCCGTGATCGGACAGGCGACGGCGCACCGGCGGGCGAACGCCTTCGCCCAGGCCCTGGACTCCACGGCCGGCCAGGAGCCCACAGCCGAACCCGAGGGCGGGGCCCGCACAGCGGAGGGCTCCGGCGAGCCGGGCCCACGGCCCGGTCCGCGGTCCGGCCCCGGCGGCCGTCCGGACCGTTCCGGCCCACCCCCCGGCCGCGCCGCGGAACGCGCCGCCGACCCCGGGCAGGACCGCATGGTCGCCGTGGCCGACGCCCTCGCCCAACTGCCGCGCCCCGGGCTCGATCCCGAGGTCAAGACCGTCCAACGGGCCCAACTCATCGCGGCCATGGAGGCCGCCCTCGCCGACGGCACCCTCGACACCTCCGGCCGCGTCCCCGAACAGCGCGACGGCGAGTCCGACCGCCACCGGCCGCGGGGGCTGCGGCCACGGTCCCGGTGGTCCAGGCGGCTCGCGGCCGGCGGCCTCACCGTCGGCGTGGCGGCCGGCGCCTTCAGCGGGGTCGCCGCCGCCAGCACCGACGCGCTGCCCGGCGACACCCTCTACGGCCTCAAACGCGGCATGGAGGACCTCCGCCTCGACATGGCCTCCGACGACGCCGATCGCGGCTCCGTCCTGCTCGACATGGCCTCCACCCGGCTCCAGGAGGCCCGGCGCCTGCTGGAACGCGGCCGTTCCGGACCGCTCGACCAGGACTCGGTACGCGAGGTCCGCCGCGCCCTGTCCGGCATGGAACGGGAGGCCGCCGAGGGCCACTCCCTGCTCAGCGGCGCCTACCAGCGGGACGGCTCCCTCCAGCCGATCCAGGTGCTCAACGCGTTCTCCGAGTCCCACGGCGTCGCCTGGCGCCGGCTCAGGCCCCAACTGCCGGCCCAGCTCTCCGATGTCGGCGCCAAGGTCAGCTCGGTCTTCGACGCCATAGAGCAGGACGTCGCCCCGCTCAAGGGGATGCTGGCCGCGCAGCCCACCGAGCACCCCGGGCGCAAAACCCGCCCCGGCCACGGTTCCGCCACGGGCACCGGCACCCCCGGCCACGGCGACCCCGGCAGCCGTTCCGCCTCCGCCTCCGACACCCCCGGCCACGACAAGACCGCCCGTCACGGCAAGGGCGGCGCCACCCCGTCGGCCTCCGACACCTCCGGCGACGGCCTCATCGGCGGCTCCGGGCTGCTCAACCCGCCCCCCGGCCAACCCGCCTCACCCAGCGGCGGCGACGGCAAGTCCCAGCCCGACATCACCGTTCCGCCCCTGCTCCCCGGCCTCCTGCCCGGCCTCGGCCTCGGCGGCGACACCGACCACGGCACCAAGTAGCCGTACGGAAAGCCGGCACCGGGTCCACGCCCGGTGCCGGCACCGGGGGCGCACACCTCAGAAGAACACCGACCGCCGCTGCACCAACAGCTTGTACAGCGTGTGCTGAATCGTTTCTCGAACCTGGTCGGTCAGGTTGAACACCAGCATCGGATCGTCCGCCGCCTCCGGGGCGTACCCGTCCGTCCGGATCGGCTCGCCGAACTGGATCGTCCACTTCGTCGGCAACGGCACCATCCCCAGCGGCCCCAGCCACGGAAACGTCGGCGTCAGCGGGAAGTACGGGAACCCCAGCAGCCGCGCCAGCGTCCTGGCGTTGCCCACCATCGGGTAGATCTCCTCGGCGCCCACGATCGAACACGGCACGATCGGCACCCCGGTCCGCAACGCCGTCGAGACGAACCCGCCGCGCCCGAACCGCTGGAGCTTGTACCGCTCCCCGAACGGCTTGCCCAGCCCCTTGAAGCCCTCCGGCATCACCCCGACGATCTCACCGCGTTCCAGCAGCGTCTGCGCGTCCTCCGCGCACGCCAGCGTGTGACCGGCCTTGCGCGCCAGCTCGTTGACGACCGGCAGCACGAACACCAGGTCCGCGGCGAGCAGCCGCAGATGACGCCCCGCCGGATGGTGGTCGTGCACCGCCACCTGGGCCATCAGCGCGTCCAGCGGAAGCGTGCCGGAGTGGTTGCCCACCACCAGCGCCCCGCCCTCGGCCGGGATGTTCTCGATCCCGCGCACCTCGACCCGGAAGTACTTCTCGAACAGCGGCCGGAGCAACGACATCAGCACCTGGTCGGTGAGCTCCTGGTCGTAGCCGAAGTCGTCGACCTCGTACTCCCCGGTGATCCGGCGGCGCAGGAACGCCAGCCCGCCGGCCACCCTGCGGTCCCAGTCGCCGCCCAGCAGCCGCTCGGCCACCCCGCCCAGCGTCCCGGTCACCCCGCTCGCGCCGGCGCGTTCCCCGGCCGGCGGCACGGACCGCGGCTCCTCCTGGCCCGCGTCGGTGTCGTCGCCCACCGCCGCCAGCCGCGCCGACCCCGGCACCGCGGCCTTGCGGCGCCCCTGGGCCGGCCGGGCACCGGTACGCGTGCCGCGCCGCGCCCGGGTGTCCTCGTCCAACGGGATCACCTTGGCATCCGCCATGGTTGGGCTCCTCTTCGTCAGCCTAGGGAAGACGGGGTACGGCCAGCGCGCCGGCCAGCCGGTCGACGGCACGGGCGAGCCGGTCCGGCGGCAGCAGACCGGGGCCGCGCGCCCTGGCGAAGTCGGCGAACGTCTCCGACGTGGTGTAACGGGGCCGGAAACCGAGCGTCTCGCGCATCTGCGTGGTGTCGACCACCCGGCCATGGGTCAGCAACCGGACCTGCTCCGGGGAGAAATCGGTGACGCCCACCCCGCGCAGCGCCTGCCCCACCCAGGTGACCGCGGGCAGCAGCACCGGCACCATCGGCTTGCCCAGCCGCCGCGCGGCCTGCGACAGCAGCAGCACCCCGGCCCCGGCCACGTTGAACGTACCGCTGTTGAGGGTGCCCGGCGCCGGGTCCAGCGCCGCCACCCGCAGTACCTCGGCCACGTCGTCCTCGTGCACGAACTGCAGCCGCGGGTCGTACCCGAGGACGGTGGGCAGCACCGGCAGCGAAAAGTACTCGGCCAGCGGCGAGTCGGCGCCCGGCCCCAGGATGTTGGCGAACCGCAGCACCGCCACCGCCACGTCCGGCCGCCGCCGGGCGAACCCGCGTACGTACCCCTCGACCTCGACGGCGTCCTTGGCGAAGCCGCCGCTCGGCAGCGACTTGGGCTGCATGGCCTCGGTGAGCACCGCCGGGTCGCGCGGCGCGGAACCGTAGACGTTGGTGGTGGACTTCACCACCAGGCGGCCGACGGTCGGCGACTTCTGGCAGGCACCCAGGAGCTGCATGGTGCCGATGACGTTGGTCTCCTTCACCGTCGCCCGGCCGCCCCGGCCGCGCCCCAGCGGGGTGCCGTTGACGTCCATGTGGACCACGGTGTCCACGTCGTGCTCGGCGAGCACCTTGCCGATCGCCGGCTGGCGGATGTCCAGCCGGACGAACTCGGCCTCGCCCAGCGGATGTCCGGGCGGTTCGGCGTCCACCCCGATCACCCGGTCGACGCCCGGCTCACGTTGGATCCGGCGGACGAAGCGACCGGTCAGACGGCGGGCCACTCCCGTGACGAGCACGACCTTGCCCACGTTCGGACCTTCCTTCCCGCCCGGCTGTCCCGGCCACCGTACCCGCTCGGTGTCACACCGTGATGTCCAGGCGGCGGGCGGCGCGGTCCACTCGCCCGTTCGGCCCGCCGAAACACCACTGCCCGCCCGCCGCCGGAGAACCGGCGGCGGGCGGGCAGAGCGACGGACCCTCGGGCCCGTCCGCGATCGGCCCCGTGGAACGGGGCGACCGGCTACTTCTTGTTACGGCGCTGCACCCGCGTGCGCTTGAGCAGCTTGCGGTGCTTCTTCTTCGCCATGCGCTTGCGGCGCTTCTTGATGACAGAGCCCACGACAACCCTCGCTCATGATTGGAATCACTCGGTGCGGGGCGTCCGAGCCCACACGACCTACGTCGGCCTAGACTACCCGGCGCCGCGCGAGGGACGTAATCCAGGGTGCCGGCTACGCCGATTCCACCCCCACGTAGGACTCCCTCAGGTAGTCGTGGACGGCCTGCTCGGGCACCCGGAAGGACCGGCCGACCCGGATCGCGGGCAGATGACCGCTGTGCACCAGCCGGTACACGGTCATCTTGGAGACGCGCATCACCGTGGCCACCTCGGCCACGGTCAGGAACACGACCTCGTTGAGAGGCCTCTGGTCAGCTGCCATGACAACACCTGCACCTTCCGCACATGCCGGCCGCCGGCTTCCCCTCCGGCGACTGCTGCATCCACGTGCGCTGCCACCAGGTTAGGTGCGGGTGAGGCAAGTGGGGAAGAGGAGTATCGTTCGGTCGCCTACTGTGACAGACACGCCCGATTGAGTACATAGCGAGTAAGCGGACCGTAGTAGTCCGAGCGCGCGGCGTCGTCGACCGGAACGGCCACCGCGAGCCGTCCCTCGGCCTCCCCCACGAAGATCGCCGGGTCGTTGACGTCCCCCAGCCCGATCGCCTCGATCCCCAGCTGACCTGCGCCGCAGACCCATCCGTGGTCCCCGATCACCAGCCCCGGAAGGGGTCCGCCACGGGCCGCCGCCTCGGCCAGCGCGACCCGTACCGGAAGCGGCGAATGGCAGTGCGCACCGGGCAGCCCGCCCCCCTCCACCGGCCGCACCACCGCCACCCCCCGTACGTAGTCCAGGGTGTGGGTACGTAGCCCGAACCGGGTCGAAATGTCGATACATCGACCATACGCGGGGGTGAGGACAGGACACCCCGCCGCCGACAACGTGGCCGCCAAAACGGCGTAGAACCCCAGGAGCCGCTGCGGATGCCCGGTACCCAGCAGCACCGGGACCCGCCGCCCCGCCGCTACCGCCAGCCGGTCCGCGAACGCCTCCAGCGCGGCCACCGTACGGTCCGGATCGATCGCGTCCGGCCCCGCCGTGTGCCCCGGATCCGGCGACACCCCGCACCGCCGGGCCATCAGCCGCAGCACCGCCATCGGCGTCCAACACCCTTCCGGCTCCAGCCCGATGAGGTAACGCGGATCCCCCGCCGCGAACATCCGGTAGCTGCGCAGGCTCTTCTCCCGCGGCGTGGCCACCGGCCCGGCCAGCCGGGCCGCCAGCAGGTGGGCGCGCAACGCGCCGGCAGTCAGCACACCCAGATCCTGACGCCTCGCCACCCGCCGGGGTCGGCAAACCGTCAAATCCCCCTCGGAAGGGGACACCCACCGCTACGGCAGCAGCCCGTGCGCCGGGAAGACCGCCCGCCGCGTCGCCAGCACCGCCTGGTCCAGCCGGTCCGCCGGGTCGTACCCCAGGTCGTCGAAGGGCCGCAGCTGAGGGGTGCGCCCGTCCGTCATCCGCGACGGCGCCGCCCGCCGGGTCCGCGCGTACACCTCGTGCCGCCACTCCTCGGGTGTCTCCCGCGCCGGATCGATCGGGGCGCCCGCGGCCACCGCCACCAGGTGCGTCCAGCTGCGCGGCACCACCTCCACCACCTCGTAACCGCCGCCGCCGAGCGCCACCCAGCGCCCCCGCGCGTGCTCGTGCGCCAGCTCGTGCACCGCCTCGGCGACCGCCCGCTGCGCGTCCAGGCTCACCGCCAGGTGCGCCAGCGGATCCTCCACATGCGTGTCCGCGCCGTGCTGGCTCACCACCACCTCCGGACGGAACGCGGCCACCAAGTCCGGTACGACCGCGTGGAACGCCCGCAGCCAGCCGTCGTCCGTGGTGCCGGCCGGCAGCGCCACGTTGACGGCGCTCCCCTCCGCCCCCGGCCCGCCGGTCTCCTCCGGCCAGCCGGTCATCGGGAAGAGCGTCGCCGGGTGCTCGTGCAACGAGATGGTGAGCACCCGCGGATCGTCCCAGAACGCGGTCTGCACCCCGTCGCCGTGGTGGACGTCCACGTCCACGTAGACCACCCGCCGCGCGCCCAGCTCCAGCAGCCGGGCCACCGCCAGCGCCGCGTCGTTGTACACGCAGAACCCCGACGCGCTCCCGGGCATCGCGTGGTGGAGCCCGCCGGCGAAGTTCACCGCGTGCGCCACCCGCCCCTGCCAGACCGCCTCGGCCGCCCCCACCGACTGGCCGGCGATCAGCGCGGAGACCTCGTGCATCCCGGCGAACGCCGGATCGTCGACCGTACCGAGCCCGTACGAGCCGTCGGCGCCGGCCGGATCGAGCGAGGCCCGGCGCACCGCCTCGATGTAGTCGGCCCGGTGCACCAGCCGCAGCGTGGACTCACCGGCCGGCGGCGCCGCCACCACGGGCACCCTCGCGGTCAGCCCGAACGCCTCCACCAACGACCTGGTGAGCGCCAGCCGCACCGGGTCCATCGGGTGGCCGGGCCCGAAATCGTAGCCCGTCACCGCGTCATCCCACATCAACTGCGCGCGCCCGCTCATGCCCGACACCGTATCGGTCCGGTTGTGCCGTGAACGACTTCGCATAGGCGAGTGTCACCAGCACCAACACCATCGGCACCAGCATCGCCCCGCGGTAGCTCCACGCGTCCCCGATCGCCCCGACCAGCGGTGATCCGACCAGGAAACCCACGTAGTTGAAGACGTTGAGCCGGGCGATCGCGGTGTCCGAGGCGTGCGGGAAGACCCGCCCGGCCGCGGCGAACGTCTGCGGCACCACGACGCACAGCCCGAGCCCCAGCACCGTGAACCCCGCCATCCCGGCCCACGCGTCCGGCGCCACCGCCACCACCACGAACCCGCCCGCGGCGACCACCGCCCCGAACCGCACCACCGCCGCCGCCCCGAACCGCCGCACCCCGAAGTCCCCCACCGCCCGCCCGAGCAGCGTGGTCACCATGTAGACGTTGTACGGAACGGTGGCCAGCTGCTCGGAGCTGCGCAGCGTGTCGTGGAGGTACTTGGCGCTCCAGTTGGAGACCGTCGAGTCGCCGATGTAGGCGAACGCCATCACCAGGCACAGCGGCAGCAGCAGCCGGAACGACACGGCCGGCCCCGCCCCGCCCGGGTCCGCCGCCCCCGCGTGGTCGACGAACCGGAAGCCGGCGACCACGGCCACCGGGATGAGCACGGTCACGGTGGGCCCATAGAGCATCGCCAGCGACAGATGCCAGTGCGCCCCCGCCCACGCCAGCGACGCCCCCACGATCCCGCCCAGGCTGTACGCGGCGTGGAAGCCCAGCATGATGCTGCGCCCGTACGCCCGTTGCAGGCTCACCCCGAGCATGTTCATCGACGCGTCGAGGGCTCCGACGGTCACCCCGAAGAGCGCCAGCGCCACCGCGCACTCCCACAGCGCGTCCCCCGACCCGGCCGCCACCAGCGCCAGGCACACGGCCGGCTGGACGCACCGCAACACCACGCTGGGACGTACGCGTTTGACGAGGTGTTCGGTGGTGACGCTGCCGACGCCGGCGAGTACGGGAACGGCGGCCAGGAACACCGGGAGCAGGGCATCGGAGATGCCGTAACGATCCTGCACAGCAGGGATCCGCGTGACCAGGAGCGCGAAGACCGCGCCCTGCACGAAGAAGCTGACCGCGAGCGAGACCCGCCCGTGCCGCAACGTTGCGTCCATGGACGAGCAGGGTAGGGCCCGCGCGACCGGTTAGGGAGGGTGGTGAACGCGAAAAGGCCGTTGGCCCGTACCGGATGACACACGGTACGGGCCAACGGCCCACAAATTGTTCGGCGGCGTCCTACTCTCCCACGGGGTCCCCCCCGCAGTACCATCGGCGCTGAAAGGCTTAGCTTCCGGGTTCGGAATGTAACCGGGCGTTTCCCTAACGCTATAACCACCGAAACACTATGAAGTAAACAACCAGACCACACAACACACCCTACACGGGGATTGTGACGGTTTTTCGTTACCTCAGAACCTACACAGTGGACGCGAGCAACCTATGGACAAGCCCTCGGCCTATTAGTACCGGTCAACTCCACCAGTCACCTGGCTTCCATATCCGGCCTATCAACCCAGTCGTCTACTGGGAGCCTTACCCCATCAAGTGGGTGGGAGCCCTCATCTCGAAGCAGGCTTCCCGCTTAGATGCTTTCAGCGGTTATCCCTCCCGAACGTAGCCAACCAGCCATGCCCTTGGCAGAACAACTGGCACACCAGAGGTCCGTCCGTCCCGGTCCTCTCGTACTAGGGACAGCCCTTCTCAAGACTCCTACGCGCACAGCGGATAGGGACCGAACTGTCTCACGACGTTCTAAACCCAGCTCGCGTACCGCTTTAATGGGCGAACAGCCCAACCCTTGGGACCGACTCCAGCCCCAGGATGCGACGAGCCGACATCGAGGTGCCAAACCATCCCGTCGATATGGACTCTTGGGGAAGATCAGCCTGTTATCCCCGGGGTACCTTTTATCCGTTGAGCGACGGCGCTTCCACAAGCCACCGCCGGATCACTAGTCCCAGCTTTCGCTCCTGCTCGACCCGTCAGTCTCACAGTCAAGCTCCCTTGTGCACTTACACTCAACACCTGATTGCCAACCAGGCTGAGGGAACCTTTGGGCGCCTCCGTTACCCTTTAGGAGGCAACCGCCCCAGTTAAACTACCCATCAGACACTGTCCCTGATCCGGATCACGGACCCAGGTTAGACATCCAGCACGACCAGAGTGGTATTTCAACAACGACTCCACCCAAGCTGGCGCCTGAGCTTCACAGTCTCCCACCTATCCTACACAAGCCGAACCGAACACCAATATCAAACTGTAGTAAAGGTCCCGGGGTCTTTCCGTCCTGCTGCGCGAAACGAGCATCTTTACTCGTAATGCAATTTCACCGGGCCTATGGTTGAGACAGTCGAGAAGTCGTTACGCCATTCGTGCAGGTCGGAACTTACCCGACAAGGAATTTCGCTACCTTAGGATGGTTATAGTTACCACCGCCGTTTACTGGCGCTTAAGTTCTCAGCTTCGCCCTGACGAATCAGAGCTAACCGGTCCCCTTAACGTTCCAGCACCGGGCAGGCGTCAGTCCGTATACATCGCCTTACGGCTTCGCACGGACCTGTGTTTTTAGTAAACAGTCGCTTCTCGCTGGTCTCTGCGGCCACCCCCAGCTCACCGTGCACGACGGATCACCAGGAATGGCCCCCCTTCTCCCGAAGTTACGGGGGCATTTTGCCGAGTTCCTTAACCATAGTTCACCCGAACGCCTCGGTATTCTCTACCTGACCACCTGAGTCGGTTTAGGGTACGGGCCGCAACAGCACTCACTAGAGGCTTTTCTCGACAGCATAGGATCATCCACTTCACCACAATCGGCTCGGCATCAGGTCTCAGACTATGTGTCATACGGATTTGCCTGCATGACGTCCTACACCCTTACCCCGGGACAACCACCGCCCGGGCTGGACTACCTTCCTGCGTCACCCCATCGCTCACCTACTACCACGTTGGACCGGCGGCTCCACCACTCCCCCTCACTCCGAAGAGATCAGAGGCGGCTTCACGGCCTTAGCATTCGAGGATTCAGCGTTGGCGCACTGCCACGGGTACCGGAATATCAACCGGTTGTCCATCGACTACGCCTGTCGGCCTCGCCTTAGGTCCCGACTTACCCTGGGCAGATCAGCTTGACCCAGGAACCCTTAGTCAATCGGCGCAAGAGTTTCCCACTCTTGTATCGCTACTCATGCCTGCATTCTCACTCGTGAACCGTCCACAACTACCTTCCGGCGCTGCTTCACCCGGCACACGACGCTCCCCTACCCACCCACACCCTCGTTGGAGGTATTGTGTGAGTGACACGACTTCGGCGGTGTACTTGAGCCCCGCTACATTGTCGGCGCGGAATCACTTGACCAGTGAGCTATTACGCACTCTTTCAAGGATGGCTGCTTCTAAGCCAACCTCCTGGTTGTCTCTGCGACTCCACATCCTTTCCCACTTAGCACACGCTTAGGGGCCTTAGTCGATGCTCTGGGCTGTTTCCCTCTCGACCATGGAGCTTATCCCCCACAGTCTCACTGCCGCGCTCTCACTTACCGGCATTCGGAGTTTGGCTAAGGTCAGTAACCCGGTAGGGCCCATCGCCTATCCAGTGCTCTACCTCCGGCAAGAAACACACGACGCTGCACCTAAATGCATTTCGGGGAGAACCAGCTATCACGGAGTTTGATTGGCCTTTCACCCCTAACCACAGGTCATCCCCCAGGTTTTCAACCCTGGTGGGTTCGGGCCTCCACGAAGTCTTACCTCCGCTTCACCCTGCCCATGGCTAGATCACTCCGCTTCGGGTCTTGAGCGCGCGACTGACTCGCCCTGTTCGGACTCGCTTTCGCTACGGCTACCCCACACGGGTTAACCTCGCCACGCACCGCAAACTCGCAGGCTCATTCTTCAAAAGGCACGCAGTCACGACCGCCAAGCAAGCTGACGGCGACGCTCCCACGGCTTGTAGGCACACGGTTTCAGGTACTATTTCACTCCGCTCCCGCGGTACTTTTCACCATTCCCTCACGGTACTATCCGCTATCGGTCACCAGGGAATATTTAGGCTTAGCGGGTGGTCCCGCCAGATTCACACGGGATTTCTCGGGCCCCGTGCTACTTGGGTGGCTCTCAAGCAAGCCGCTGATGTTTCGACTACGGGGGTCTTACCCTCTACGCCGGGCCTTTCGCATGCCCTTCGCCTACACCAACGGTTTATAACTCGCCGACCGGCCGGCAGACCGGTCAAGAAAGCTCCCACAACCCCGCCTGCGCAACCCCTGCCGGGTATCACACACAAACGGTTTGGCCTCATCCGGTTTCGCTCGCCACTACTCCCGGAATCACGGTTGTTTTCTCTTCCTGCGGGTACTGAGATGTTTCACTTCCCCGCGTTCCCTCCACACTGCCTATGTGTTCAGCAGTAGGTGACAGCCCATGACGACTGCCGGGTTTCCCCATTCGGACACCCCCGGATCACAGCTCGGTTGACAGCTCCCCGGGGCCTATCGCGGCCTCCCACGTCCTTCATCGGTTCCTGGTGCCAAGGCATCCACCGTGCGCCCTTAAAAACTTGGCCACAGATGCTCGCGTCCACTATGCAGTTCTCAAGCAACGACCCATCCCCCACACCCAACACCTCACGGCGCCTTCGGCGAGACCGGTCTTCATGTCCGAGGGGACTCATCGTTCCCTCAGGACCCAACAGCGTGCCCGACACCACCCCGCTCAAGGACCACGTTCCATGCCGAAGCAGTACTAGTGCCCATCACAAGGCCATGCCGAATAGTCAACGTTCCACCCATGAGCAACCGTGCGAGACACTCGCTCGCATCCGGCCATGTGCTCCTTAGAAAGGAGGTGATCCAGCCGCACCTTCCGGTACGGCTACCTTGTTACGACTTCGTCCCAATCGCCAGTCCCACCTTCGACAGCTCCCTCCCACAAGGGGTTGGGCCACCGGCTTCGGGTGTTACCGACTTTCGTGACGTGACGGGCGGTGTGTACAAGGCCCGGGAACGTATTCACCGCAGCAATGCTGATCTGCGATTACTAGAGACTCCGACTTCATGGGGTCGAGTTGCAGACCCCAATCCGAACTGAGACCGGCTTTTTGAGATTCGCTCCACCTCACGGCATCGCAGCTCATTGTACCGGCCATTGTAGCACGTGTGCAGCCCAAGACATAAGGGGCATGATGACTTGACGTCGTCCCCACCTTCCTCCGAGTTGACCCCGGCAGTCTCCCGTGAGTCCCCATCACCCCGAAGGGCATGCTGGCAACACAGGACAAGGGTTGCGCTCGTTGCGGGACTTAACCCAACATCTCACGACACGAGCTGACGACAGCCATGCACCACCTGTACACCGACCACAAGGGGGCACCCATCTCTGGATGTTTCCGGTGTATGTCAAGCCTTGGTAAGGTTCTTCGCGTTGCGTCGAATTAAGCCACATGCTCCGCCTCTTGTGCGGGCCCCCGTCAATTCCTTTGAGTTTTAGCCTTGCGGCCGTACTCCCCAGGCGGGGAACTTAATGCGTTAGCTGCGGCACGGACAACGTGGAATGTCGCCCACACCTAGTTCCCAACGTTTACGGCGTGGACTACCAGGGTATCTAATCCTGTTCGCTCCCCACGCTTTCGCTCCTCAGCGTCAGTATCGGCCCAGAGATCCGCCTTCGCCACCGGTGTTCCTCCTGATATCTGCGCATTTCACCGCTACACCAGGAATTCCGATCTCCCCTACCGAACTCTAGCCTGCCCGTATCGAATGCAGACCCGGGGTTGAGCCCCGGGCTTTCACATCCGACGCGACAAGCCGCCTACGAGCTCTTTACGCCCAATAATTCCGGACAACGCTCGCACCCTACGTATTACCGCGGCTGCTGGCACGTAGTTAGCCGGTGCTTCTTCTGCAGGTACCGTCACTTGCGCTTCTTCCCTGCTGAAAGAGGTTTACAACCCGAAGGCCGTCATCCCTCACGCGGCGTCGCTGCATCAGGCTTTCGCCCATTGTGCAATATTCCCCACTGCTGCCTCCCGTAGGAGTCTGGGCCGTGTCTCAGTCCCAGTGTGGCCGGTCGCCCTCTCAGGCCGGCTACCCGTCGTCGCCTTGGTAGGCCATTACCCCACCAACAAGCTGATAGGCCGCGGGCTCATCCTGCACCGCCGGAACTTTCCACCCCAGGGCATGCGCCCCAGGATCGTATCCGGTATTAGCCCCGGTTTCCCGGAGTTATCCCAGAGTGCAGGGCAGATTGCCCACGTGTTACTCACCCGTTCGCCACTAATCCACCCCGAAGGGCTTCATCGTTCGACTTGCATGTGTTAAGCACGCCGCCAGCGTTCGTCCTGAGCCAGGATCAAACTCTCCGTGAATGCTTCCGGGCTATCCCGGTGACACAGTCACGAGAGCGGCACGGGCCGGAGGAATAATCCGGTCCGTGCACAGCGTCCTCGCTGTGTTTTCTTCAAAGGAACCTCATCCATCCAGGCCGTCAGGCCCGGCGGACGGGGTATCAACATATCTGGCGTTGACTTTTGGCACGCTGTTGAGTTCTCAAGGAACGGAAGCTTCCTTCGTTGCCGTTTCCGGCCCCTCCGGGCTTTCCCTTCGTTGTCTCCAGCTTATCAGATCCTTTCGGATCCGATCCCCGCTGGCGGGGTTTTGTCTTTCCGGCCTGGCGGCCGTTCCGACGAGTGAGACTTTAGCGGATCCTTGGCCGCTCGGTCTAATCGAGCGAATTCCGGTTCCCATTTCGAAAACGCACACGACGAAGCGCGCGCAGCCGAGGCCACGGTTACCCGTCGGGTGTGTTCTGCGGAATGGCTGTCCGGGGACCGACCGAGGTCGGCGCTCACGTCGGACAACTCGGAGAACAGTACGGACCGGTGGGGCCGGTGTCAACTGCCGTCGGGATCCAGGCGTTGGAGCAGTCGGCTGAGCATGTCGCCGAGGCCGGCGAGCTCCTCGGAGGAGAGGTCCTGGAGGAGTTCGGCCTCGAAGCCGGCGGCCATGCGCATGGCGTCGAGCCACTTGCCGCGTCCTTCGTCGGTCAGCTCGACGATGACGCGGACGCGGTTGTTCTCGTCCCGTTCCCGGGTGACGAGCCCTTCGGCGACCATCCGGTCGATGCGGTGGGTCATCGCGGCCGGGGTGAGGCACAGGCGCTTGGCGAGGTCGCCGGGGCCGAGCCGATAGGGCTTGCCGACCAGGACGAGCGCCTTGAGCACCTCCCACTCGGCGTTGCTGATGCCGAGCTCGGCGACCTGGCGCCCGTAGGAGACGTTCATGCGCCGGCTCAGGCGCTGGAGCGCCGACACGACCTTCTCGATGCGCGGGTCCACCTCGGGGAACTCGCGCTGGTAGATCGCGATCTGCTCGTCGAGGTCGATCTCGTTCGGCACTGCGGCCGTGTCGTCCGCTGAGGTCATGTGTCGAGTATCGCACGAAACTCGTTCGCTCTTAAGTCTTCGGGTGTGTATATTTTAGTTTCGAAGTTTACGCCTGAAGTCTTCAGACCCGTACTCCATCCGCACCCGCCCCGGGACGTCCGGGGATGCCCGGGTGCCCGACCTAGGTAGGTGAGTGTGACCACCGCGATGGGCGCAGCGCTGCGCCGGATCCAGCTGGGTAACGCGTTGAGCGCGTTCGGCAACGGATTCACCGTTCCGTTCCTCTTCGTCTACGTGGCCCAAGTGCGCGGGCTGGGGGCCGGCACCGCGGGAGTGGTGCTGTCGGCCTTCGCCGCCGCGGCGCTCGTCGTCCTGCCGTTCACCGGCCGGACCATCGACCGGCGGGGGCCGGTGCCGGTGGTCCTCGTCGGCGCGGTGGTCTCCGCCGTCGGCTCGTTCGGCTTCGGGCTGTCGAGCGACGCGCCGATGGCGGTCCTGTGCTCGGCGGTGCTCGGTGCCGGGATCGCGGTGATCCAGCCGGCGCTGGCCACGCTCATCGTCTGGTGCTCCAGCACCGCCACCCGGTCGCGCGCCTTCGCCACCCAGTTCTTCCTCAACAACCTGGGGCTCGGCATCGGCGGACTGCTCGGCGGGCTCATCGTGGACACCGCCCACCCGTCCTCGTTCACCCGGCTGTTCGCCATCGAGGCGGCGATGTTCCTGGTGCTGGCCGCGGTGGTGGCCACCGTTCGGCTGCCACGTACCGCGACGATCGAGGACATCGCCGACGCCCCGGCGGAGAAGGCCACCCGCGGCTGGCGGGCGCTCCTCGCGGACCGGGCCATGGTGCAGCTGTGCGTGCTGGGCGCGGTGATGTTCTTCGCCTGCTACGGCCAGTTCGAGTCCGGCCTCTCCGCGTTCGCCACCGAGGTCACCCGGATCCGTCCGGCCACGCTGGGTGTCGCGCTGGCGGCCAACACCGCGGTGATCGTGATCGCCCAGTTCGTCGTCCTCGGCCCGGTCGAGCGGCGCCGCCGCAGCCGGGTGATCGCCGCGGTCGGCCTGCTGTGGACGGTCGCGTGGGCCGCGGCCGGGGTCTCCGGCCTCATCCACGGTCACCGGGCGTGGGCGACGGGGGCGATCATCTCGACGTACGCCCTGTTCGGGCTCGGCGAGGCGCTGCTGTCGCCGACGATGGCCCCGCTGGTCGCGGACCTCGCGCCGGCACGCATGGTCGGGCAGTACAACTCCGCGTTCGCGCTGGTGAAGCAGCTCGCGCTGGCGGTCGGCCCGGCGGTCGGCGGTGCGCTGGCCGGAGCGGGGCTGTACGGGGCGTACATCGTGCTGTTGCTCGTGTGCTCGCTAGGGATCACGGCGTTGGCCTTGCGGCTCGGTAAGCGGTTGTCGGCGGCGCAGGACCTTCCGCCGCGCGGTACGGTGCCGTCCCGCCCGGAGCCCATCACCAGCCCCGCGTAGGGTTCCCCTCGCGGCTGCGCCAGCCATTACCTCCCCGGGGTTCCCCCGATCCCCCGTCTCGTCGTGGCTGGCGTCACAGACTGTTCCCCCCCCGCCCACCCGTGGCTGTATTCGTCTAAGGGCTGTCCCGTAAATGATCTCTGACGGGTCTGGTGGCCTGCTGGTTTCTGCGTCACCCGGCAAGGACGAGGTTGTGCAGGCGGGCGATGCCGAGCATGGCGTGCTGGACGCCGTCGCCCTTCAGCCGGCAGTCGCGAAGGATCTTCCAGCCCTTCATCCGGGCGAAGACGTGCTCTACACGGGCGCGGACTTTGCGGTGGGAGGCGTTGTGCTCCTCCTTCCATTCCGGGAGTTCGGTCTGGCCCTTCTCGCGGCGGTGCGGGATGACCAGGCCGGTGCCCCGGTAGCCGCCATCTGCGATGACCGTGGTCTTGCCGACGGCGTCTTTCGCGCCGGACAGCTCCCACGCCTTGCAGTCGTTGCGGTTGCCTGCGACTGGTCGGCCGACCGCGACGACGAGCCGGGTGTCGGCGTCGATGACGACCTGGTGGTTGGTGGAGTACCGGTAGTTCTTGGACTGCTCGGCGATGGTGTGGTCACGGGTGGGAACGAGGGTGCCGTCCATGATGAGCACGGTGTCCTTGCGGAACCGCTTGCGCTGCTGGAGCGCGAGCGCGGGCCCGAGGTGGTCGATGATGCGGTCGGCCGCCGACTTGGACACCCCGAACAGCGGGGCCAGTTGGCGCAGGGTCAGGTTCGTCCGCCAGTACGCGGCGATCAGGAGCACGCGGTCCTCCAGCGGCAGGCTCCATGGCCGACCCTTGCGCACCGGGTCCACACCCTCACGCCGGAGCGCGGTGATCAGCTTGCCGAACTGGCGCGGGCTCAGCCCAGTGAACGGGGCTATCCAGGAGGGCTCAGACGCCGTGATCACACCAGACACAGCCAGATCATCTCACCCGTGACCAGCAGTTACGGGACAGCCCTTAGTGCGGGATGCGCACTGTCTTCCTGGGTTTCCGGGGGCCCTCCGGGGTGACTCCTCGCTCCGCGTATCCGCCACAGTTGCGCTCCGGCTGTTGGGTCGCTGCGGGGACACCCCTGCACGCCCCCGTTCTGCTTCGTTCCGCGCTGCGGCACGGGGGTGGGTAAGAAGGAGATCGGGGTGACCCCAACCTCCTATCTCACCCCCACCCGCGAAGAGAGGAACCCGCGAACGGACAGAAGGGGGTGTGCCGGGGGTGTCCCCGCAGCGACCCAATAGCCGGAGCCAAGCCTTGGCGGATACGGGGAGCGAGGAGTCACCCCCGGCGCGCCCCCGACCCCGCACCGGCAATAGGCGAACCCACCCCGTGCCGAACCAAACCAAAACCCACCCCCACCCCCCACCGGGCAGGGGGAACGGGGACCACCCCGGCACCCCGGGGTCGCCGGGGGAGCCCCGGCAACCTGGAACGGGGTGGAGGGGGCTATCCCCGCGGGAGGGCGAACTCGCACCAGACGGTCTTCCCACCCCCCGGCGTCCGCCGTGACCCCCACCCCGAGGCGATCGTGGCGACGATCGCGATCCCCCGGCCCGCCTCGTCGGCCGGGTCGGCGCGGCGGCGCCGGGGGAGGTGGTCGTCCCCGTCGGTGACCTCGATGATCAGGCGCCGGTCGGTGCGGCGGAGCCGCAACCGCATGGGGGGCGTCCCGTGCTGCAACGAGTTGGCCACCAGCTCACTGGCGGCGAGCACCCCGAGGTCGCGCAGTTCCACCGGGAACCGCCAGGAGGCGAGGACGCCGGTGGCGAAGGCGCGGGCGCGTGGGGCGGCTTCGACGCCGCCGAGGAGTTCGAGGGTGGCGTTGCGGAAGAGTTCGGCCTCGGCGCCGCCGCGGCGGGGGTGCTGGAGGACGAGGACGGCCACGTCGTCGTCGTGGTCGGCGGTGACGCCGAGCGCGCGCAGCAGCCGGTCGCAGATGACCTGCGGGGTGCCGGTGGCGCCGGCCAGGGCGCGTTCCAGGGCGGTGACGCCCTCGTCGATGTCGGCGTCGCGCCGTTCGACCAGGCCGTCGGTGTAGAGGACGGCGGTGGCGCCGGGTTCCAGCGGCAGCGAGCCGGAGGTGTGCAGCCAGCCGCCGGTGCCCAGGGGTGGTCCGGTGGGCCCCTCGGTGCGGTGCACGGTGCCGTCCGGGTCGCGTACCAGGATCGGCAGGTGGCCGGCGGAGGCGTAGGTCAGGCGGCCCTCGCTGGGGTCGTGGACGGCGTAGACGCAGGTGGCGATCTGGGTGGCGTCGATCTCGGCGGCGAGGCCGTCGAGGAGTTGGATCACCTCGTGCGGCGGCAGGTCGAGCCGGGCGTAGGCCCGTACCGCGGTGCGTAGTTGGCCCATGACGGCGGCGGCGCGTACGCCGCGGCCCATCACGTCGCCGATGACCAGGGCGGTGCGGCCGGCGCCGAGGGTGATGACGTCGTACCAGTCGCCACCGACGGCCGCGTCGGTGCCGCCGGGCTGGTAGGTGGCGGCCACCCGGAGGTCGTCTGGCTGTTCGAGTTCCTGCGGGAGCAGGCTGCGTTGCAGGGTGACCGCGGCCTCGCGCTGGAGGCGTTCGCCGGCCCGCAGGCGTTCGGCGGAGCGCACCTGGTCGGTGACGTCGGCGGCGAAGACCAGGACCCCGCCGTCGGCGCCGTTCTCCAGCGGGGTGCAGGTGAAGGTGAAGTAGCCGTGGCGTTCGGCGCCGGGGCGGCCCCGGCCGAGGGCGGCGCGGCCGGTTTCGGCGCCGGAGCCGCGGGCCTCGCCGTCGGCGTGCGGTACCCAGGTGACCTTGCGGGCCTTGACGGTGCGGGGCCGGCCGCTGCGGTGCACCTGGTCCATCAGCGGCAGCAGGCCGAGTTCGGCGAGTTCGGGCAGGGCGTCGCAGGCGGGTTCGCCGGCGGTGCGCGGGCCGAAGACGTCCGTGTAGGCGTCGTTGACGTAGGCGAGGCGGTGGTCGGGGCCGTGGGTGACGGCGATCAGGGCGGGCACGCGGCCCAGGACGTCGTGGACGGAGAGCTGCCCGGGGCCGCCGGGCCGGTCGGGCGAGGTGCCGCGGGCGGCGGGGACGGAACCGGTGGCGGGCGACGGGGTGGCCGGCGACTTGGCGGCGGCGCGTCGCTGTGTTCCGGGGAGCCGGGCGCTCCAGCGCGTCAGATTCACAGAATTGATGCCTCGTGCTGTCGTACCGGGTGGCTCGGGGTCCGGCCGGTCGGAAGGGGGGGTCGTGGGCCGTCGAGGGAGGGTGGTCACGGAGGGCGGGCGGAGTCAATCGGACGGGGGACGGTTCGGCGGGCTCAGTTGAACATGCGGTTCCGGTTGTCCGGGAGAGGTCCGCGGCAGGACATCCCGTACAAATGTGTCACTCTTCGCGCACGGGGGGGTACGTGCGGTCACAGCGTCACCGTTCGGAGCGTAGTGGCGCCCCGGGCGCGCGCCCAGTCGGCACCGGCGCCGGGCACCCGGCCGGAGGCGTGGCGGCCACCGGGTCGGCCGGTCAGCCCTCCGGATGTCTCTCGCCGCCCGCCGCCAGCTCGAACGCGGCACGCGGGTTCTCGTACGACCCCAGGGCGGCGATCTCCCGTTTGAAGAGGGCGGCCAGGGTCCAGTCGGCGAGGACCCGGGCCTTGCGGTTCACCGTGGGCACCCGGCGCAGGTGGTAGACGCGGTGCATGAGCCACGCAGGGTAGCCCTTGAGCTGACGGCCGTACAGATGGCCCACGCCCTTGTGGAGGCCGAGCGAGGCGACGGCACCGGCCGCCCGGTGGCGGTATTCGGCCGGTTCCCGGCCGCGCAGGGTGGCGGCCAGGTTGTCGGCGAGCGTCCTCGCCTGGCGTACCGCGTGCTGGGCGGTGGCCGGGCAGACCGCGCCGGGGTGACCGGCGGTGAGGTCGGGTACGGCGGCGGCGTCCCCGGCCGCCCAGGCGTGTTCGGTCTCCGCCAGCCGCAGGGTGGCGGTGACCCGCAGCCGGCCGGCGGTGTCGCGCGGCAGGTCGGTGGCGGCGACCACCGGGTGGGGTTTGACGCCCGCGGTCCACACCAGGGTGCGGGTGGGGAAGCGGGCGCCGTCGCTGAGGCTGGCGACGCGTTTCTCGCAGTTCTCCAGGCGGGTCTCCAGCCGTACGTCGACGCCCCGGCCGCGCAGTTGGCGTACCGTCCAGCGGCCCATGTCCTCGCCGACCTCGGGCAGGATGCGGTCGGCCGCCTCGACCAGCACCCAGCGCAGGTCGTCGGCGGCGACGTTGTGGAAGTAACGGGTGGCGTACCCGGCCATGTCCGCCAGCTCCCCCAGCGCCTGCACCCCGGCGAAGCCGCCGCCGACGAAGACGAAGGTGAGCGCGGCGTCGCGCACCTCGACGTCCCGCGTGGAGGAGGCGAGGTCGAGCTGGGCGAGGACGTGGTTGCGCAGCCCGACGGCCTCCTCGACGGTCTTGAAGCCGATGCCGTGGTCGGCCAGGCCGGGGACGGGCAGGGTGCGGGAGACCGAGCCGGGGGCGAGCACCAGTTCGTCGTAGCCGATCTCCAGGTCGCCGCCGCCCTCGCTGCGGGTGGCCAGGGTGGAGACCCAGGCCGTGCGCCGGGCGTGGTCGATCCGGCGGGCGTCGCCGACCACGACGGTGCACCGCGGCAGCACCCGGCGCAGCGGCACCACGACGTGCGCGGGCGCGATCGAGCCCGCCGCGGCCTCGGGAAGGAACGGCTGGTACGTCATGTAGGGGTCGGCGGAGACCACCAGGATCTCCACGCTGCCGTCCCGCAGCTCGCGCGCCAGTTTCCGCTGGAGGCGCAGCGCGGTGTACATGCCGACGTATCCGCCGCCGACCACGAGAATCCGTGCGGGCTCCTTCACCCCACCATGACGCCCCACGGCGGGACGTTTGTCCACAGTGCCTCGGGGTTCCCGTCCGTCCCGTCGTCCCCGCGCGGCCCCCGGCGCACGCGGCCGGAGCGGGGCTCAAATGTGGGCGCGTACCCACCCGGACCGGGACGTACTCCGATCGAGGGGAATCGGGGTGGATTCACCCCCTTCATTCTTGACTCGCGCTCAACTATGTTCGTACTCCGCCGGAGTGCGTCCGTCCGCCCAGGGGCGTCGGACCACATCGGCCTTCAGGTGGGGCGGGGAGTCTCCGGGGGGAGACGTCACAACCGGGGGATACGTACATGCACATTCAGGACCCTCAGTGGGCGACCGCGGCGGCCATCGGCACCAACGGGGAGCGGCCGGTCTTCGGCACGCGGCCCGTCGGGACCCGTACGGCGCCGCTGCGGGTGGACGCCCAGCGGAATCTGGAACACGTGCTGCGGGCCGCGCGCGAGGTCTTCGGCGAGCTGGGTTACGGGGCGCCGATGGAGGACGTGGCGCGGCGGGCCCGGGTCGGGGTGGGCACCGTCTACCGGCGGTTCCCCAGCAAGGACGTGCTGGTGCGGCGGATCGCGGCGGAGGAGACGGCGCGGCTGACCGAGCAGGCGCGGGCGGCGCTGGGTCAGGAGGACGATCCGTGGGCCGCGCTCTCCCGCTTCCTGCGGACCTCGGCGGCGTCCGGGGCCGGGCGGCTGCTGCCGCCGCAGGTGCTGCGGGTGGACGCGGAGCCGGTGGCGGCGGCCAACGGTACGGCGGCGGCCCGGGTGCCGCAGCAGCGGGAGGCGCCGCAGGCCGATCCGTCCCTCCCGCTCGGCCGGCGGCCGGCCGCGCCGCTGGGGCCGGAGCACGACGACGCCGGGGTGGCCGCGCTGCTGTCGGTGGTGGGCCAGCTGGTCGAACGGGCGCGGACGGCGGGCGAGTTGCGTGCCGACGTGGCCGTCACCGACGTGCTGCTGGTGATCGCGACGCCGGCGCCGGCGCTGCCCGATCCGGCCCAGCAGGCGGCGGCCTCGGCCCGGTTGCTGGAGATCCTGCTGGACGGGCTGCGGTCCCGTCCGGCGGTGCGGGCCTGAGCCCCGTACCGCTCGTGGGGTCCGGCCCCGTCGTCAATCGCGTGCCCTGAATACCACTCTCCCGGGTAGGTCCGGGGTGCCGTTGCGGGGAAGTCACCCCGGACGGGTGGTTCTCCCGCACAGGGGGCGCGGGGACGCGGTCGCTGTGCCAACCTGTGCCGGTGGTCGGGTGCTTGGGTGCGGGCGGGGGCGGGTCGGATGGGCGTTGAGGAGCCCGGTCGGACTCCGGGAGACGACGCGGACGGCTTGGCCGACGGCCTGGTCGACGGCTTGGTCCCGGCGCAGCGCGAGCACCCCGACGGCACGGTGTCCGACGCCGACCTGGTGGCCCGGGTGCGCGGCGGGGACGACAGCGCGTACGAGGAGCTGTACCGGCGGCACGCCGACGCCGTACGCCGGTACGCCCGTGGCTGCTGCCGGGACGCGCACACCGCCGAGGATCTGACCGGCGAGGTCTTCGCCCGCACGCTCCAGGCGGTACGCGGCGGCAGCGGACCGGAGTCGGCGGTGCGGGCGTATCTCCTCACCACCGTGCGACGGGTCGCGGCCTCCTGGGCCGGCACCGCCAAACGGGAGCAACTGGTCGAAGACTTCGCCACGTTCTCGGTGGCGGCGGCGGGCACCACGGTGCCGGGCGCGGACGTCCGCGCCATGCGGCAGGCCGAACGCTCCCTCGCCGTCCAGGCGTTCCGCACCCTGCCGGAACGATGGCAGGCGGTGCTGTGGCACACGGCCGTCGAGGACGAATCGCCCAGCGAGGTCGCCCCCCTGCTCGGACTGACCGCCAACGCCACCGCCGTCCTCGCCCACCGCGCCCGCGAAGGGCTGCGCCAGGCCTACCTCCAGGCACACGTCAACGCCTCACTCACCGCCGGCGGCGCCTGCGCCCGCTACGCCGACCGCCTCGGCGCCCACGCCCGCGGCGCCCTCCGCCTCCGCGCCGACCGCGAACTCCGCAAACACCTCGCCGACTGCCCCCGCTGCCGCGCGGCAGCCGCCGACCTGGCGGACCTCAACGCCCGCCTGAAGAGCGTGCTTCCGGTTGCCGTGATCGGGTGGTTCGCGGGGGTGGGGGTGGTGAAGGGGGCCGCGGCGGGGGTGGCGGGAGCCGCCGGGGCGGCGGGGGCCGGTGCGGCGGGGGCCGCGGGTGCGGCCGGGGCCACGGGCGTTGTGGGTGCTTCCGGGGCGGCGGGAGCCGCTGGAGCCGCAGGGGTTTCCGGGGCGACCGGGGCCGCGGGCGTGGCCGGAGCGTCTGGGGCGGCGGGTGCGGCGGGCGCCGCTGGAACCGGGGGTGCCGCGGGGGTTTCCGGTGCGACGGCCGCCGCCGGTGCGTCTGGTGCTGCCGGATCGTCGGGTGTGGTGGGGGCGGCCGGGGCCGGCGGGGCCGCGGGTACCGCCGGAGCAGCCGGAAGCGCCGGGAGCGCGGGGGCCGTTGCGGGCTCCCACGGCGTCGCCGGTGCGGCGGGAGCTTCCGGGAGCGCGGGGGCGGCCAGTGCCGCAGGAGCCACCGCGACGGGGACGGGAGGAGCAACCGGGACCGCCGGAGCCGTTGCCGGGGCGCACGGAGCCGCCGGTGCCGCCGGAGCGTCCAGTGCGACTGGAGCCGCCGGAGCCGTCGCGGGGGCCCACGGCGCCGCCGGGGTGGCCGGGGCGTCCGGCACGGCGGGAGCGTCCGGTGCCGCCGGGGCCGCCGGAACAGCCGGGAGCACCGGTGCCGCCGGAGCCGTCGCGGGTTCGCATGGCATCGCTGGAGCCGCCGGAGCCTCCGGTGTGGTGGGTGCTTCCGGGACCGCCGGGGCCAGTGGGGCAGCCAGCACGGTGGGGACCGCCGGGGCCGTGGGAGCTTCCGGTGCAGCAGGTGCTTCCGGGGCCGCCAGTACCGCTGGAGCAGCCAGTACGGCGGCGACTGCCGGGGCCACGGGAGCAACCGGAAGCACCGGAGCCGTCGCCGGAGCCCACGGCATCGCCGGTGTCACCGGGACCACCGGCGCGGCCGGAGCCGCCGGAAGCAGCGCGATCTCCCATGGCGCGGCCGGGAGCGCTGCGGGTGCCCACGGCATCGCCGGTGCGGCGAGTACGGCGGGGGCCACCGGAAGCACCGGAGCCGCCGCAGGGGCCGCGGGAGCCCACGGCGCCGCCGCCGCAACCGGCGCGACCGGCGCCGCCGGGACAGCCGGAACCGCCGCTGCCACCGGCGCGACCGGCACCGCCGGAACCACCACTGCCACCGGCGCGACCGGGAGCGCCGGGGCAAGCGGAACCACCGGGGGTGTCGGGGGGTTGGGCGGGGGGGCCAAGGCGGGGATCGCGGGGGGGCTGGTGGTGGCGGCGGCCGGGGCGGCGTTGGCGGTGGGGTTGCTCGGCGGGTCCGGGCCGGTCCCGAAGCCGCAGGCCCGGCCGTCCGTGGCGGCGCCGGTGACCCGTCCGGCCGGGTCCGCCCCGGCCATCCCGGCCGGTCCGTCCGCGTCCGCCCCCGCGCGGCTCGCGGTTCCGGTGACCCGGCCGCCGGTCCGCCAGGCGGTCGCGCGTCCCGTTCCGTCGCACCGTGCGGAGCCGCGCCCCAGCGCATCGCCCCCGATGTCACCGACGCCGGCGCCGCCCTCACCGCGGCCCCGGCCCACCCCGCCCCGAACCCCGGCGCCGGTCGTCTTCGCGGTGGAGCGGCTCGCGTACGCCGGGTCCGGTTCGGGGGCCGACGCGCCGACCGTGCGCCCCTCGGAGTCCGGCTGGATGTGGCAGCGCGACGGGCTGGCCATCGTGCACGCGCCCTCGTCCGTCCTGATCGACCTCAACCGCGCGTGCACCTCCTTCGACGCGGTGGCCGGGCTCGACCGGCTGTCGATGGGGCTGGGCGCGGTGCGCTTCCTCGTCTACGGCGACCAGTCGCTGCTGTACGCCTCGCGGGTGGCGGACGGCGGTTCCGGCGCGGTGCCGGTCCACGCCGACCTCACCGGGCACCGCACGCTGCGGCTGGTGGTGGCCCGCGCCGACGGGGAGGGCATGGTGGACATGGCCGACTGGGCGGCGTCACGCATCAACTGCCGCTGACCCGGCCTCCCGTCGGAGGGTTTCGGCCACCCCGGCCATGTCCAGCGGGACGCCGCCGGCGTGCGCCTCGGCGTACGCCGGCTCGCCCAGCGCCGCGCGGGCGCCGCGCCGGGTGCGCGCGACGGAACGTTCCTCCGGCACCGAACGGGGCAGCTCCCCGCGGAGCGTGTCGGCGGCGCCGAGCAGCCGGGCGGCGGGGCCGGGGCGTCCGAGGGCGAGCAGCGCCCCGGCGCCGCCCTCGGCCAGCCAGGCGAGCACGGTGTCCGGACAGTGCCCGGGCGCCACCGTCCGTACCGCCTCGCCGACCGCCCGCAGCGCCTCGGCCGGCCGTTCCTCGGCCACCAGGATCTCGGCCTCGATGCCGCGCAGCACCGCGGTGAGGAGCGCCGGCGGCGTGCCCCGGCCGGCGTCCTCCCGGGCGAGGTCGCACAGCGCGCGGGCGCCCGCCACGTCGCCGGCGCGCAGCGCGATCCCGCTGCGGACGCACCGGATGTACGTGCGGCTGTCCCCGATGCCGTACCGTTCGACGGCCTGTTCGGCCCGGTCCAGCAGTTCGGTCGCCGTGGCGTCGTCGCCCTGCCGGGTGGACAGCTCCCCCATCCGCGCCGTCAGGGACGCGACCTCGCCGTGCGCGCCCAGTTCGGCGCAGAGCCGCAGCGCCGCCTCGTACTCGGTGCGCGCGGTGGCGTACTCGCCGCGGTGGAGCGCCACGTCGGCACCGGCGCCGTGCACCTGGGCGCGCAGCCAGCGGTCGCCGACGCGGGCGGTGAGCCGGTCGAGTTCGGCCCAGTCGGCCGCCGCCCCGGTCAGGCCGCCGGGCGAGTCGGCGGTCACGTGGGTACGGAAGACCAGCGCGCAGGCGAGTTCCCAGTCGCCGCCGTACGCACGGCAGTTGGCGACCACGTCACCGATGAGGTCCCCCATGTCGTGCCGATCGTCGATGTGGAGGACGGCGAACGGCCACAGCAGTCCGGGGAAGCGGGCGGCCTGCGGGCCGGGGCGGCCGTAGACCGCCTGGAACCGCCGGGCGGCCTCGTGCGCCTCCTCGTCGCTCATGCCGGGGACGTGCCCGCGGTCGGAGGCGAGGAGGAACAGTGTCAGCCGCAGGTCCGTCCGCGGCCAGAACATCGGGTCGTCCTCGTCCTCCGGCACCTCGGCGAGGGCGGCGACCCGGGTCAGCCAGGTGACGCTCTCCTCGCGGTAGTCGCGCAGCCACCAGAACCAGCCGAGCGAGCCGGTGAAGGCCAGCGCGGTCGCTTCGTCCCCGGCGGAGACCGCGCGGCCCAGCGCGGCCCGCACGTTGTCCATCTCGGTTTCCAGGGTGTCGAGCCGGGCGAGCTGGTCGGCGGTGCGCAGCCGGGGGGCGGTGGACTCGACGAGGGCGCGGTAGCAGGCGGTGTGGCGGGCGGCGGTGGCCTGCCGGTCGGCCGGGTGCTCGGCGGCGCGTTCGGCCGCGTACTCCTCGATGGTCTCCAGCAGCCGGAACCGGGTGCCGTCCGGCAGCGGGTCGGCGACCACCAGCGACTTGTCGACCAGCGAGCCGATCAGGTCGAGCACCTCGGCCCCGGTCACCTCCTCGCCGTCGGCGCAGACCGCTTCGGCGGCGGCCAGCGTGCAGCCGCCGGAGAAGACCGCGAGCCGCCGCAGCACGGTGCGTTCCCGCCGGGTGAGCAGTTCCCAGCTCCAGTCGACCACCGCGCGCAGCGTCTGCTGGCGGGGCAGTACGGTGCGGCTGCCGCCGGTCAGCAGCCGGAAGCGGTCGTCGAGCCGGTCCGCGATCTGACGGGGCGTCAGGATACGGAGGCGGGCCGCGGCGAGTTCGATGGCCAGCGGCAGCCCGTCCAGGCGGCGGCAGATCTCGTCCACCGCCTCCCGGTCCGCGTCGGCGTCTGGGTCGGCGTCTGGGTCGCCGTCTGGGTCGGCGTCTGGGTCGGCGGCGAAGCCGGGACGTACCGCCTCGGCCCGTTCGGCGAACAGCCGGATGGCCACCGGATGCGGCAACGGGCCGACCGGGCAGACCACTTCGCCCGGCACCCCCAGCGGCTCCCGGCTGGTGGCCAGCACGGTGACCCCGGGGCAGCGGGTGAGCAGCGCCTCGGCGAGTTCGGCGGCGGCGCCGATCAGGTGCTCGCAGTTGTCCAGCACCAGCAGCGTCCGGCGGTGCGCGCAGTGCTCCAGCAGCCGCGCGGTGGGGTCGGCCGGCTCGCGTCCGGCGGCCGGGAAGACGGTGGTGTCGCTGCGCCCCAGCGCGTTGAGCACCGCCCGCGGTACGCCGCCGGGCTCCTCCACCGGGGCCAGCTCTGCCACCCACACCCCGTCCGGGTACGCGTCCAGCAGCGCGGAGCCGGTCCGTTCCGCCAGCCGCGTCTTGCCGGCGCCCCCGGTGCCGGTGAGGGTCACCAGGCGGTGGCCGGCGAGCGCGGCGCGGATCGCCCGCAGGTCGTCCTGGCGCCCGACGAAACTCGTCAGGCGCGGACGCAGGTTGGTCGCGCCGGGCGGCTCGGGGGCCACCGCCGGCGGCGGCGGGGCCGGGGCGCCGGCCAGCAACTCGGCGTGCAGCCCGAGCAGTTCGGGGCCGGGGTCGGCGCCGAGGCGTTCGGAGAGCGTCCGGCGGGCGTCCTCGTACCCGGCGAGCGCGTCGGCCGGCCGCCCGGCGTCCCGCAGGGCGCGGATGAGCTGCGCGCGGAACGTCTCGTTGAGCGGATGCGCGGCGACGAGTTCCTCGGCGTACGGGACGACGTCGGCGGCGCGGCCGAGGGCGAGCCAGGCGTCGTTGCGGCGGTGCGCGACGGTCAGCCGCAGCGCCTCGACGCGGGCGGCGGCGGAGCGGTCGGGCAGGTCGGCGAGGGCGGGACCGCGCCACAGGGCGAGCGCCCGTTCCGCGGTACGGGCCGCGGTCGGCGCGTCGCCGGCGTCCAGCGCCTGGCCGGCGGCGCGCGCCAGGCGCTCGAAGACGTGCAGGTCGACGTCGTCCGGGGTGGCGTCGAGGGCGTATCCGGCGGGGCCGGAACGCACCGCGTCGCGCCCGAGGGTCCGGCGTAGCCGGCCGACGAGTGCCTGGAGGGCGCCGACCGCGTCGGCCGGGGGGTCGGTGTCGCCCCATACGTCCGAGACGAGGGACTCGACGGGGACGAAGCGTCCCGGGCGCAACGCGAGCGCAGCGAGCAGCGCCCGCAACCGCGCCCCCCGCAAAACACCGGCCCCCCCGACCCCGTCGGGCTCCCCCGTCCCCCCGAGAGACCCGGGCGCCCCCGGACCGGCCGAGGAAGGAGTCTCGCTCCCCCCGAGGGGTCCGGGCGCCCCCGATCCGGACGCGGGAGGAGACTCGTTCGCCCCGAGGGGTCCCGGTGCCCCCGATCCCGACGCGGGAGGAGACTCGTTCCCCCCGAGGGGGGCGTCCCCGGCGGGGCGGAGGGCGGTGACGCCGAGGATGAGGTATCGCACGAGAGCCATTGTCGCCGTGCGGTCGTCGTGGCGGTCAGCCATTACCTCCTCGGGGTGCCCCCGTTTCCCTTTCGTCGTGGCTGGCGTCACGGATGTTTCCCCCCGCCCACCCGTGGCTGTGTTCGTACAGTGCGGGATGCGCACTGTCCGTCTGGGGTCCGGGGGCCCTCCGGGGTGAGGGTTCGCTCGCGCTGGCGGTCAGCCATTACCTCCCCGGGGTGCGCCCGTTTCCGTTTCGTCGTGGCTGGCGTCCAGTGTTTCCCCCCGCCCACCCGTGGCTGTAGGCGTATAGCGCGGGGTGCGCACTGTCTGCCTGGGGTCCGGGGGCCCTCCGGGGTGACTCCTCGCTCCGCGTATCCGCCAAGGCTTGGCTCCGGCTGCTGGGTCGCTGCGGGGACACCCCTGCACGCCCCCGTCCGGTCTCGTTCCGCGCTGCGGCACGGAGGGGGTGAGAAAAAGACCGGGGTCACCCCAACCTCCTCACTCACCCCCACCCGCGAAGAGAGGCACCCGCCAACCGGACAGAAGGGGGTGTGCCGGGGGTGTCCCCGCAGCGACCCAACAGCCGGAGCCAAGCCTTGGCGGATACGGGGAGCGAGGAGTCACCCCCGGCGCGCCCCCGACCCCGCACCGGCAATAGGCGAACCCACCCCGTGCCGAACCAAACCAAAACCCACCCCCACCCCCCACCGGGCAGGAGGGAAGCGGTGCGCCCGAGCACCCGAATCCGGCGAACCCGGCCACCACGGCAAGGCCAACGCCAGCGCGGGCACCGCGGGGATCCGGGGGCACCCCCACCACCCCGGGCCCGCCGGAGGCACCCCCGCACCCTGAAACGGGCGAACCGGCCACCACGCCAAGGCCAACGCCAGCCGCACACCGCGGGAATCCGGGGGCACCCCCACCACACCAGGGCTGCCGGGGTCACCCCGGCGGTCTAGGACGGGCGGACCGGCCAGGGGGTCATGGCCGGCTCGGCCGTGGAGGGGAACGTTGCTCGGCCGAGCCTCGCCTTCGGCGAGGCGGGGCCCTGCCAGCAGGAGCCGCGCCGCGCGGCCAACCGCCGCAGCCAGACCTCGGTGGCCACCACGTCCGCCAGCCCCTCCAGGGCGATGGGCGCGCCGTGTGCCGCCGCGCGGAGCGCGTGGCGCACGACGGAGGCGTCCACCAGGCCCGCCTCGGCCAGCAGGGGGGCCTGGAAGAGGTCGAGAACCTCGTCGAGGGCGACGCGCAGTCCGGTGCGCAGGGCCGGGCCGCCGGCCGGGTAGGAGGGGGCGCCCCAGCCGGGGGGCAGGTCGCGGACCCCGGAGCCGGCGAGCACCGCGCGCAGGACCGAGGTGCGCGCCCCCGGCCGCACCCGCAGAGTCTCCGGCAGCGCCAGCGCCGCCCGCACCACCTCGTTGTCCAGGAACGGCGCGTGCAGCCGCTGGCCGCGTACCTCGACGGCCTGCTCGTAGATCCGGTGGTCGGCGGCGGCGCGGGCGAGGGCGGCGCGGGCGCGGCGTTCCCCGGGGCGGCCGGACGCGCCGGGGCGGGCGGCGGCGTCCTGGAGACGAATCGATACTTCGGCCAGCGCGTCGCCGGTCAGCCAGCGCGCGGCGGGGCCGGGGCGGCACCAGGTGAGCGCGGCCACCGAGGCAGCGACGCCGCTGCCGGCCGGGTCGTCGTCGAAGCGGCGTTGCAGCAGCCGGGCCGCCGCGTCCTCCACACCCTGTTGACGGCTGGTGCGGGCGAGCCGCCGGGCGGCCCGGTAGACGGTCAGCGGGACGAACGCCGCCCGGGCCGGGGCGCCCTCGGCGCGGGCCAGCGCGGTCACCGGACGCAGCAGATGCCGCCGGTGCCGGTCGAGCAGCAGGTCGGCGAGGCGGGCGGGGTGGCCGTCGAGGACGTGGCGGGCGCCGTGCCCGGTGAGGTGGTCGGCGCCGCCGGCCGCGAGGCGGGCGCGGTGGCGGGCGGCGGTGATCAGCGCCGGGCCGGGTTCGTCGGTGAGCGGCCCGGCCGCCAGCCCGGCGTAGGGCAGCGCCTCGGCGCCGCCGGCCACCACCACGTGGCGCAGCCGGGGGTCGGCGGCCATGCGGCGGGCCCGGTCGAGTTCGGCGGCGCGTACGTCGGGGCCCCAACCGGCCGTTCCTGCAAGGTCGTTGAAGGTGACCGCGAGCAGCCGGTGGCCGTCGCCGGGCGGCGCCCCCAGGGGTCCGGGCAGTCCGGCGGCGAGCAGCGCGACGGTGCCGGAGGCGCTGCCGCCGGAGAGGTCGGCGCCGACGCCGGGGGCGGGCGGGTCGTCCGGGCCGGGCGGGTGGCGGGGGGCGGTGAGCCGGGCGCGTACCGCCCCGACGAGCGCCTCGCGCACCCCGGCGACGGCCGCGTCCGGGTCGGTGCCGTCGTGCGGGGCGCCGAGGGCGAGGGAGGCGGCGGGTTCGTAGCCGGTGATCTGCGGGGCGCCGCCCGCCCGCAGGGTCAGCGCGTGTCCGGGCGGCAGGCGGCGTACGCCGGTGTAGGGGGTGCCGTCGCGCAGCGCCTCGGGGGCGTCGGGGCAGGCCAGCCGGGCGGCGAGGTGGCCGGTGTCGAGGGTGGAGCCGGCCAGGTCGGCCAGGGGCAGGGCGGCGGTGGCGTAGGCGGTGCCGCCGGCCCACGGGGTGTGGAAGACGGGGCGGGCGCCGGCCAGGTCGCCGAGCACGGTGATCCGGCGTCCGGTCTGGAGGACGACGGTGTAGCTGCCGGGCCACGCGGTCAGGTGGCGCAGGGCGCCGCCGCGGGCCGCGCCGAGCGCGGCGCGCAGCTGGTCGTCGGAGGCGGCGCAGCGGCCGAACACCGCCAGCCGCGCGACCCGGTCCCCGTACCGTCCACCGCCTCCGGCGGCGGCGTGGCGGTCGCCGCGGGCCACCACCCGGATCTCGTCCGACCGCCAGTCGCCCACCGCCCACAGCGGGTCGGGCCCCGCCCACAGCGGCAGGGCGCCGATCGGGACGACGTCCCGGGGCGCGGCGAACGGGGTGGCGTCCGACGGCCGCCCGGGGGCGCCGCCCCATCCCACCAACCACCGCATCGCAGCCTCCACCGGCCATGGGCAACTGGCCCGGCGCCCGTGAACTGCCGCGCCGTAAAGGCACCATGCTGCCACGCGGCTTCGGGGGCGGACGGGCGGCGAGCGGCGGGCGGTGTGCCGGTGCGAGGGAAGGATCGGACATTATGCGGCGGAATACGGCATACATCCCTGTTCGCGGTATGCCAAGTGCCGTATGCCAAATGCCTCATCCCGTACGGACTGTTTCGTCCGTTCTCAGGGGCTTTGCGGTGCGTCGGGTGGCGTACCGCCCGGGCCGGGCCTCCCCCTCCGACGGTCCGGAAACGGGCGGTACGCCACGAACCGGAGCCCTAAACCGGCGGTTTCACGCCAAAGTGATACCGCGTCCACCGGCCATCGGCATCCGGTCCGACTCATCGGTCCGGGGGGCGTCGGCACGCCCCCCGGACCGGATCCGCCGCCCGCGGGGAATGAGGCGACGGTGTCCCCTGGCCTCCGCCGAATTGTCCGAAGCCGCAGTTTCGACGGGGGCCGACCCACGCCCTCCACTCAAGCGCCGACGTCCCGCACGGCACAGAGCGCACGGCCGGGCGCACGGCCACACGGACCGGTAGCACGTACACCAGTACCCACCCGACCCGCCGTACCGGGGCTTTTGCGATGCGGCCGGCGATCGTTCGGTTGGCAGGAATCTCGCCATCCGAAACACGGCCTCTTAACGGTCGGGATGCGGCGAACTACGCTGGGTTTACCCGAGGAGCGGACGTCCCGACGGCTCGGGGCTCGGCCACGGCCCCTGGGGGGCGACCGACGGCCGGCCGATGCTGCCGGCCGCACAGGGCAGCCGGTCGGAGCGATCGGATCGAGCCGCGGCCCGCGGCGGACGGGCCGGCGAGCGCGACGAGGAGTGCGCATGCCCAGAGAACACCGCGGGCCGAACGAGAAGCTCGGCACCATGCTCGCCCTGGCCGGCATGAGCAACGCCGGTCTCGCCCGGCGGGTGAACGATCTCGGCGCCCAGCGCGGGCTCACCCTCCGGTACGACAAGACCTCGGTCGCCCGCTGGGTCGCCAAGGGCATGGTGCCGCAGGGGGCCGCGCCCCATCTGATCGCGGCGGCGATCGGCAGCAAGCTGGGCCGCCCGGTGCCGTTGCACGAGATCGGCCTCGCCGACGCCGATCCCACGCCCGAGGTGGGGCTGGCCTTCCCGCGCGACGTGGGCGAGGCGGTCAAGAGCGCCACCGATCTGTGGCGGCTCGACCTCGCGGGCCGCCGCGACTTCCTCACCGGCTCCTTCGCGGTGACCGCCTACGCCACCCCGGCGTCCCGCTGGCTGATCACCCCCGCGGACGGTTCGGTCGCCCGCGAGCCGACCGGGCCGGGGGCCGTCCGGGTGGGCCACTCCGACGTCACCAAGCTGCGCGAGGCGGCCGACGACGCCCGCCGCTGGGACTCCAAGTACGGCGGCGGAGACTGGCGTTCGGGCATGGTCCCGGAGTGCCTGCGGGTGGAGGCGGCACCGCTGCTGCTCGGCTCGTACAGCGACGACGTGGGCCGCGCGCTCTTCGGCGCCACCGCCGAGCTGACCCGGCTGGCCGGCTGGATGGCCTTCGACACCGGCCAGCAGGAGGCCGCCCAGCGCTACTACATCCAGGCGCTGCGGCTGGCCCGGGCCGCCGCCGACCTTCCGCTGGGCGGTTACGTCCTCGCCTCGATGAGCCTCCAGGCGATCTACCGCGGCTTCGCGGACGAGGGCGTCGACCTCGCCCAGGCCGCCGTGGAACGCAACCGGGGCCTGGCCACCGCGCGCACCCTGAGCTTCTTCCACATGGTCGAGGCGCGCGCGCACGCCAAGGCCGGGGACGCCGCCGCCTGCGCCGCCGCGCTGTCGGCCGCCGAGAGCTGGCTGGAGCGCTCCCGCGACGGCGACCAGGACCCGGCCTGGCTCGGCTTCTACTCCTACGACCGGCTCGCCGCCGACGCCGCCGAGTGCTACCGCGACCTGCGCGTCCCCCGGCAGGTCCGGCGCTTCACCGAGACCGCGCTGGCCCGCCCCACCGAGGACTTCGTCCGCTCGCACGGGCTGCGCCTGGTGGTCTCCGCCGTCGCCGAGCTGGAGTCCGGCAACCTGGACGCCGCCTGCGCGGCCGGCGCCCGGGCCGTCGAGGTGGCCGGCCGCATCTCCTCGGCCCGCACCACCGAGTACGTCCGCGACCTGCTGCACCGGCTGGAACGGTACGGGAACGAGCCGTGCGTGGTGGAGCTGCGCGAGCGGGCCAGGCCGCTGCTGGCCGCCCCGGCGTAGTCCGCCCGGCCGGGATGCCGCCGGGAAACGGGTTTGGGGCCGTTGTCAGTGGGCCAGTCCATGATGGGGATGGTCGGCGGCGGTACTGGACCCGGGGAGGTGCCCGATGGCGCACGAGTGCGACGTGGTGGTGGTCGGCGGGGGGATCGTCGGCCTGTCCACGGCGTACGCGATCACCCGGGCCGCCCCCGGCACCCGGGTCACCGTGCTGGAGAAGGAGCCCGCCCCGGCCCGCCACCAGACCGGGCGCAACAGCGGGGTGATCCACAGCGGCGTCTACTACCGCCCGGGCTCCCTCAAGGCCCGCTACGCGGTGCGCGGCGCCGCCGAGATGGTCGATTTCTGCGCCGAGCACGGCATCGCCCACGAGGTCACCGGCAAGCTGATCGTCGCCACCGACCGCGCCGAGCTGCCCCGGCTCCACGCCCTGGTGCAGCGCGGCCGGGAGAACGGCATACCCGTGCGCGAACTCGTCCCGTCCCAGATCGCCGAATACGAGCCGCACGTCCGCGGGGTCGCCGCCATCCACGTCGGCACCACCGGCGTCGCCGACTTCACCGCCGTCGCCCGCACCCTGGCCCGCCTCGCCGAGGAGGCCGGCGCGCGGGTGCGGTACGGGTGCGAGGTGCGCTCGATCACCCGGCACGCCGGCCGCGTGGTGGTCGGCACCGGCCCCGCCGAGATACGGGCCCGGGTGCTGGTCAACTGCGCCGGCCTCCACTGCGACCGGGTGGCCCGGCTGGCCGGCACCGACCCGGGCATGCGGATCGTGCCGTTCCGCGGGGAGTTCTACGCGCTGGCCCCGGCCCGCCGGCACCTGGTGCGCGGCCTGGTCTACCCGGTGCCCGACCCGGCCTTCCCGTTCCTCGGCGTCCACCTCACCCGGGGTGTGGACGGCACGGTGCACATCGGCCCCAACGCCGTCCCCGCGCTCGCCCGCGAGGGATACCGCTGGCGCGACGTCGACCTGCGCGACCTGGCCGGCACCGCCGCCTTCCCCGGCACCTGGCGGATCGCCCGCCGCCACTGGCGGTACGAGGTCGACGAGATCCACCGCTCGCTGTCCAAGCGCGCCTTCACCGCCGCCGTACGCCGCCTGCTCCCCGACGTCACCCCCGACGACCTGCGCCCCGCCCCCTCCGGCGTCCGCGCCCAGGCCGTCCTCGCCGACGGCACCCTCGTCGACGACTTCCTCCTCACCGGCTCCGGCCCCTTCGTCCACGTCCTCAACGCCCCCTCCCCCGCCGCCACCGCCGCCCTCCCCATCGGCCGCGAGATAGCCTCCCGGGCGCTGGGATCCCTCACCGGCGCGCCCCGCCCGAGCGTCGCCAGCCGCTGACACCCCGGGCGCCGACGCCGGAGCCCTCGCCCGAAGCGTCCCCCACCGGCCCCGCGCCGCCTCGACCGCGCCGCCGGGCGTACCCGCACGGGCCCGTAGACTTGGACCCCATGTCCACTTCCCCCACGGCGACCGACACCACGGCGGACGGCAACAGGTCACGCACCGCCGGCGCGCCGATGTTCCCGGACGGGCCGGCCGCGGATCCGGCGGGCTCCCACCATGAGCGGCGCATCCGCAGCTTCCACCCGCGGCGCGGCCGGGTCACCGGGGCCCAGGCGGACGCCATCAACCGGCTGTGGCCGGCCTGGGGCGTGGACATCGACGGCACCCCGCTCGACCTGACCGCGCTCTTCGGCGGCACCGGGATCCCCGTGGTGCTGGAGATCGGCTTCGGCATGGGCGACGCCACCGCGCGGATGGCCGCCGCCGATCCGTCCACCGGGATCCTCGCGGTGGACGTGCACACCCCCGGCCAGGGCAACCTGCTGCACCTCGCGGAACGCGACGGGCTCGACAACGTCCGGGTGGCCAACGGCGACGCGGTGATCCTGCTGCGCGACATGCTGCCGCCGGACTCCCTCGCCGGGCTGCGTGTCTACTTCCCGGACCCCTGGCCCAAGGCCCGCCACCACAAGCGCCGGCTCATCCAGCCCGACTTCGTGCGCCTGGCCGTCTCCCGGCTCGCGCCCGGCGCCGTCGTCCACTGCGCCACCGACTGGGAGCCGTACGCCGAGCAGATGCTGGACGTGCTCTCCGCCGAGCCCGCGCTGCGCAACGCGCACGACGGTTTCGCCCCGCGCCCCGACTGGCGCCCGATGACCAAGTTCGAACGCCAGGGCCTGGCCAAGGGCCACGTCGTCCACGACGTGATCTTCGTCCGCCGCTGACGTCCCCGGCCCGCCGGCGGGGGTGACCGGAGTGCGCCGGCGTACCCGGGGTCTCGTCGCGCGGACCGTCCACCGGCCTTACGCTCGACGGGTGTTCTCGCAGTCGCATCCGTCCGGCCCGTCCGAACCGCCGAGACCGTCCGCCCCGCCCGGAGCCTTCGGCCCCCAGCCGCCCGCCCCCGCAGCCGCCGTCACCGGTGACGTGCCGGACGGGCAGGCGCCCGGCGGACCGGAGGTCCCCTCGTACGACCCCGAGCCGCGGTTCACCCTGCCCTCGCGGTGGCGTTACAAGCCGCGCCGGGCGTTCTGGGAGTCCAAGGCGGTGCGGGTGGGCGCGATGGCCGTGCTGCTCGCGCTGTGCGGGCTGCTGATCCTGGCGATCGTGCGCCGCCAGACGGGCACCGCGGGCCTCGGGGTCGGCCTGGCGCTGGCGGTGCTTCCGGTGCCGTTGCTGATCCTGACGTTCCGCTGGATCGACCGCGTCGAACCGCAGCCCTTCCGCCACCTGGTCTTCGCCTTCGCCTGGGGCGCCTGCGCGGCGACCCTCATCGCCATCCTGGCCAACAGCTACGCCGAACACCTGCTGGCCACGACGTTCACCGCCACCCCCAGGCAGAGCGACGCCTGGGGGGCGACCTTCGTGGCCCCACTGGTCGAGGAGAGCTGCAAGGGCACCGCGGTGCTGCTGCTCTTCCTCTTCCGCCGCCGGGACTTCCAGGGCATCGTCGACGGCGTGGTCCTCGCCGGGACCACGGCCACCGGTTTCGCGTTCACCGAGAACATCCTCTACCTCGGCTCCGCCTTCGGCCACGACCAGGCGGCCGGCCACACCGGCGCCCCGGCGGTCACCCTGCTGGGCACGTTCTTCATCCGCGTCGTGATGTCCCCGTTCGCCCACCCGCTGTTCACCTCGATGACCGGGATCGGCTTCGGCATCGCCGCCGCCGCCCGCCGGGGCCAGATACGCCGCTGGCTCGCCCCGCTCGGCGGCTGGCTGCTCGCCATGACCATGCACGGCATATGGAACGGCTCGTCCACCCTCGGCCCGTTCGGCTTCCTCGTGGTCTACGCGGCGTTCATGGTGCCCGTCTTCGGCCTGCTGATATGGCTCGCGGTCTGGTCCCGCGGCAACGAACTGAAGACCATACGCACCCAACTGCCCGCCTACGCCATGGCCGGCTGGCTCTCCCCCCTCGAACCCCTCGCCCTGTCCTCCCTGCGCGCCCGCAAACTCGCCCGCGACATGGCCCTGCGCGCCCGCGGCCCCGCCGACGCCCGCGCCGTCCGCGAGTACGAGTCCTTCGCCACCTCCCTCGCCTTCCTCCGCGCCCGCGCCGCCCGCGGCACCGTCGATCCCGACTTCGCCCTCCGCGAGCAGGAACTCCTCCACCACATGTGGCAACGCAAAGCCCTGGCCCAGCCCGTCCTCGTCCAAGCCGCCTACGCCGTCCATCCCCCGATGCCCCCGCAGTGGCCGGCCCAGGGCCCGTATGGGGTGGGTCCGGCTCCGTATGGGCCGGGTCCGGGTCCGTATGGGCCGGGTCCAGCCACGTACGGCTCGGGTCCGTACGGCTCGGGTCCGTACGGTCCCCCGCCGGGTGGGCAGGGGCCGTTCCCGGGGCAGGGTGGGGTGCCGGGGCAGGGGTGGGGGCCGGGGGCGGGGCCGTATGGTCGGTGAGCGCGGCTTCCCGGTGCTGGAACGCGTCTCGACGGCTCGCCACCGCATGCTGCTTGTCGGTGGCCCCTGCTAGAAATTGAGCACACGACGCGAAGCAGGGGGGCTGCTGTGACGGACGCGGTACAGCGAGACGGCAAGCCGGTGGCGGGGCTCTACGAGCAGATCATCACCAGCCAGCTTGCCAAACGCATCAAGGAACTGAACGGCAAGGGATGGCATGCCGTCGACGAAGTGGTGACCAAAGAGTCGTCGCCGCACGTACTCTCCCGCCACATCGGCGACACGGTACAGAACGTCATCCGACACTTGGACCCAGAGGACCAAGTCACCGCAGCCAACGCGGTGTTGCACTCACTGAGCACCATAAAGGGCGCCGAAGAGTGGATCGATCCGGTCGCCGACGGGCCACGCCAACTCCTCGCGCTCGCTGAGCAGGAGGCCCCAGGCGTCTACGCCATCCGTCCGGCCACCCCCCTATCCGAGACAGCGCTGATCACCAACGCGCCGGAGGACCCCAACCTCGGTTACGAGTTGCGGGCCGAACTGGCCACCGCCGACCGCATCGACCTGCTCTGCGCCTTCGTCAAATGGCACGGGTTGCGTGTGCTGGAACGGTCACTCCAGGCGGCCAAGTCCCGTGGTGTGCCCGTACGGGTCATCACCACGACCTACATGGGCGCAACGGAACGCCGTGCCCTTGACCGCCTCGTCCGCGAGTTCGGCGCCGAGGTGAAGATCAACTATGAGTTGCGCTCCACCCGCCTACACGCCAAGGCATGGCTCTTCCGGCGCGATACGGGCTACCACACCGCCTACGTAGGCAGTTCCAATCTGTCCCGGGCGGCCCTGCTTGACGGCTTGGAGTGGAACGTACGGCTGTCATCCGTAGCCACCCCCGCCGTGCTGAAGAAATTCGAGGCCACCTTCGACTCTTACTGGAGCGAACCGGCCTTCGAGCCCTACGACCCCGATCGGGATGCCCAGCGCCTCGACGAGGCACTCACTGCGGCCGGGAGACCGTTGAGCGGAGCAAGCGCCACCCGACGCATCACCCTCTCCGGCCTGGAAATCCGTCCGTTCCCACACCAACGCGACATGTTGGAGCGTCTAGAGGTCGAGCGGGAGATCCACAAGCTGCACCGCAATCTTCTCGTCGCCGCCACGGGGACAGGCAAGACGGTCATGGCCGCTCTTGATTACAAGCGCCTACGAGCCAAACACGGACGTGACCTCAAGCTGCTCTTCGTCGCCCATCGCAAGGAGATCCTGGAGCAGTCGCTACGCACTTACCAGGATGTGCTGATCGATGCCAATTTCGGGGAACTCTTGGCGGACGGTGAAGCGCCTACCGAGTGGACACACGTATTCGCCAGCGTCCAGTCACTCACCAATCGCGTCCTGAACCTAGCGCCAGACCACTTCGACGTGGTCGTCATCGACGAGTTCCATCACGGCACGGCCCGCACCTATCGTCAGATCGTGGATCACTTCACACCGATGGAACTCCTGGGCCTGACAGCGACTCCTGAAAGAACCGATGGCCGCAATATTCAGGACGAGTTCTTCGGCGGTCGCATCGCCGCAGAAATGCGGCTCTGGGAAGCCTTGGAGAACGATCTCCTCTGTCCCTTCCACTACTTCGGTATCGCCGACAACACGGACATGACGGCGATCGAATGGAAGCGCGGTTCCTACGACCCCGGCGCCCTGGACAACCTGTTCACCGGCAACGACGCCCGAGCCCGCCTTGTGGTGCAGGCGGTCAAGGACAAGATCGCAGACCCTGGCTCCATGCGTGCACTGGGCTTCTGCGTCTCCGTACCACACGCGCACTTCATGGCCGACTACTTCCGCAAAGCAGGCCTCAACGCCGTAGCACTGTCAGGAGAAACACCCAAGGAGAAGCGAAAGGCAGCACTTGAAGAGCTCAAGAACGGCAACCTTCAGGTGATCTTCTCCGTCGATCTCTTCAATGAAGGACTCGACATTCCGGACGTCGATACACTGTTGCTGCTACGGCCGACTTCCAGCGCCACCGTCTTCCTTCAGCAGCTCGGACGAGGCTTGCGGCGTAGCGAAGGCAAGGCAGTGCTCACCGTCCTTGATTTCATCGGACACCACCGGAAGGAATTCCGCTTCGAGGAACCCTTCCAAGCATTGACAAGCTTTACTCGCAATCGCTTGTTGGACAACATCGAGCGAGACTTTCCACAACTCCCGTCCGGCTGCCAGATCATCCTTGAGCCGAAAGCCAAGGATGAGATCCTCAACAACATCCGGAGTCAACTCCGGGTTAATGCGAGACAACTCGTACGCGAGGTCCGTAGTTACGGCAAGCTGCGACTTGCCGGATACCTCGAAGAGAGCACCCGGGAGATCAAGGATCTCTACCGAGGCAAAGACAACTCGTGGACCGGCTTGCTGCGCACAGCAAACCTCCTGCCTTCCCCCGCCCCGGAGGGAGAAGCCGCACTGCTCCGGCGCGTGCCTGCCTTCCTGCACGCCAGCGACCCTGCCCGAGTCGACGCCTACCAGCGGATCCTCGCGGACGACGCGCCTGGGTACGACGACTTGAACGAGCGAGATCAGGCTTTTGCCCGCATGCTCTTCTTCTCGATCTGGCCGCTCGGCGGCGGGTTCACCAGCTACCGCGAAGGACTCGACGCCCTGCGCCCACACGCGGCCTTCCGAGACGAGGTGACACAGGTACTTTCGTACGCGTTGGAGCACGCCGAGCATGTACCCGTGCCCTTGCTGGGTATGAACCACCCTCTGCCGCTGACCGTGCATGCCTACTACAGCCGTGAAGAGATTCTTCCGGCCCTCGGGCAAGCGTCCCTCGGAAGTTACCTTCCCGGGCACTTCCAAGCGGGCGTCTGTTGGTGTGAAAACGTGCAAACAGACGCTCTACTGATCACGCACGAGAAGAACGAAAAGGATTTCTCCCCGCAAACGCGCTACAAGGACTACGCGATGAGTGAGTCCCTCTTCCACTGGGAGTCCCAGAACCGGACGTCGAGCGAGTCGCCGACCGGCCTGCGCTACAGAGAACACCGGGAGCGGGGAACAGACGTCCTGCTCTTCATCCGTCGCTACAAGAAGACCGACATAGGCGGCCCTCAGCCGTGGATGCTTCTAGGCCCTGCCGAGTACGTCACCCATGAAGGCAGCAAGCCGATGGGCGTCGTGTGGAGACTACGCCACGAGCTTCCCGCTGACGTCTGGTCCTACTCGGCGATGAACGCGAGTTGACGGTTCTCGCCTAGGGCTACCAACCCTTCTCAAACCTCCCGAAGTGGTGGATGCATGCCTGCTCCACCACCTCTCGGGGGTCTCCTCCCTGAGCGTCGAGCCAGCGGAGCAGGTCAGAGATCAGGGCGGTCGTGGTCTCCTCCGCGGTTGGGACGTGAGCGAGCAGGTGGCGGTCGCTGTTGTACTCCCGCCGGTATGACTCCACCACGCGAGACGCCCGCTGGATACGGCGGCGCAGCATGCGGTCTTCCGGGCTCGTCCAGTCCGCCAACTCGCACCAGATGCTCTTGCCGGCCGGGCCGGGGGACGCTCCCCACGCGTTTGATACGGCCGCGACCAGGTCGAGCCCGCGACCGTTCTCGTCCAAGACCGTGGCTTGCCGCTGGGCCGGAAGCGTCGCGCTGACGTCATGCATGGTGAGACGCACGCGGTCGTGGTGGGCCTCCAGCGTGCACGCGGCAGGCGTGCCGTCGCCGACGTGCCGAACGACGTTGGTCGCGAGTTCGGAGAGGGCCAACTCCGCCAGGTCGGCGAGGTTCCCCAGGCCCCAGGCGCCGAGTTGGGCGCGGACGACTCGACGCAGCTCGCCCACGGCTCTCGGGGTCGCACGGAAAGGAAGGACGCACTGCTGACGTGGAGGTTCTTCTTGTCGGAGGCACATGGGTGTATGTCCTCTCACTCGGCCATCGACGGTTACAGAGCGCGCCGCACCCATCGCTCTTCGCGGTCGAGTATGGCAGGGAGAAGTTGCCGAATGTAACTTCTCAGCCCGAATCGATCGAGTGAACCTCACGCCTCTCAACTCCCGTCAGCCAATAGCCTCTTGAGCGACCAAGCGTCTTCCTCCCACGTACGCGCTGACCAAAGGACGAACGCCATGCGGAATGGACCAACGACCCGTCGGCGCCAGCTCGGCGCGACGATGCGGAAGCTGCGCACCCGGAAGGGGATGACCCTTGAGGAGGCCGGTCGTCTCGTGGGCGTGTCGAAGGCCACGGTCAGCCGCTACGAGACGACTGAGGGCCCGGTGAAGTGGCTCGTCGTTGACGCCCTGTGCCGTGAGTACGGAGCGAGCGAGGCGGAACGCACAGCCATCGTCCAGATGGCGAAGGACGCGAAGCTGCAAGGCTGGTGGACCCCGTACACCGACACCATCCCGGAGTGGATGAACCTCATGCTCACCCTGGAAAACGAAGCCACGCGTGAGGATCAGTTCGCCACCATGTACGTCCCCGGCCTGCTCCAGACCCGACGCTATGCCGAGGCGGTGCACCGCGCGTCGGAGAGAAGCGTGCCGGACGCGGAAGTGGAGCGCATGGTCGGCATCCGCATGAGACGCCAAGAGCTGTTCAGGAGACCGCGACCGCCTCACATCTGGGCCGTTCTGGACGAGTCCGTGATCCGCCGAGTTGTAGGTGGTGGCGGGGTCATGCGCGAGCAGTTGGCCCACCTGTCGGCGTGCGCGGACAGTCCGCACGTCACCGTTCAGGTCTTGCCGTTCTCCACTGGCGCGCACGCGTCGGCCAGCGGTAGCTTCGTGGTCCTCGGCGGAGCCGAGCCGTCGCTGGATGTCGTCTACCTCGACACCCTCGCCGGAGCGCTGTTCCTTGAGACGGAGGCGGAGTTGGATCGCTACCGACGCGCCTTCATCTACCTCAAAGCGCGGGCACTCGATCCCGAATCATCCATCACCCTGATCCGACAAGCCGAGCGGGAGTTGTGATGCGCCGCCCAACCTCTTCCTCCGAAGCCACCACCACCTGGTTCAAGTCCTCCTACAGCGGCGGATCCGGTACCGAATGCGTCGAGGCCGCCGTCCTCACGGAGGGGATGGCCGTCCGAGACTCCAAGGACCCCGAAGGCCCTGTGCTCACGTTCGCGCCGGGAGCATGGGCCGACTTCCTGGACGCCATCCGGGAAGACACACTGAGCTGAAGCGCCGCCCAGCAGGAGCCGTGATGCGCACCTCCACCTCGCCCTCCGAAGCCACAGTGACCTGGTTCAAGTCCTCCTACAGCAACGGCACCGGCGGTAACTGTGTCGAAGTGGCCGACAGCCACGGCCCGGTGGCCGTCCGGGACTCCAAGGACCCGAACGGCCCCGTCCTCACCTTCAGCCGTCAGGCGTGGGACGCGTTCGTCGCGGCGGTGCGGGGCGGGGGGCTCCGCTGACGGGGAAGCCGCTGCGATACTGCACTGACCACAGGGAGAACACAACAGCGGGGAAGACGGGGGAACGGGGATGCATGTCTCGGGGGTGCCGTGGTGGGCGGTTGTGTGGGTGGCCGTGATGGGGGGTGGGTGGGTGCGCGGGGCGTTGCGGACCCGGCACAGCAGGCGGATGGAGCGGTTGGCGTTCGAGGAGCGCAGGAGGGCGGAGATCGAGGCGGCGGGGAAGGCTCCGGAGCCGGTGTGCGGCTGTACGCATCACCTGGCGAAACACGACAAGCAGGGCAGGTGCCACGAGACGGTGGAGGTGCCCGCGGCGTGGGACCGGGAGCGCAAGCCGCTCAGTTACGAGTCGCGGCCGTGCGCGTGCCAGCAGTACGTGGGGCCGCAGCCGCTCGCCACGTACTACGCCGAACAGATCACCGACCCGGACCTGGTATGAACACGTCGAGCGCCGGGAGTTAGCCTCACCCTAAGAATTTCCAGTGGAAATGGAAGGTGTGGCCATGGCCAAGATTCCGGGTGCTGTCGTCGCGGCGAGCGGGCTCGTCGGGGGGTACGGGGTGGCGCGCTGGACGAAGAAGCGGCAGCTCGGCGGGGTGGCACTGGCCGCGGCCGGCACGGTGGCGGCCCGTCAGTGGCAGCGCCAGGCCGGTACCGGCAAGGCCGCCGCGCTGACCGGTCTCTACACCGCCGCCTTCGCCGGCTCCCACCCGCTGGCGAAGAAGGTCGGCGCCTGGCCGGCGGTCTTCACCGTGGCCGGCGCGGTCGCCGTCACCTCCTGGCTGGTCGCCGACCGCAAGGCGTGACCGTCCGTACGGCCGGATGAGGCCGGCGGCCCTGGCGTCGGGGGAAGGCACCAGGGCCGCCGACGGCTTCATACGCGGCGGGGGAACGGGGCGTCCGCCACGGCATGCCTCACACGGCGGGATTCCGGGACGCCCGGCCACGACGGGCACGCCCGTTACGACGGCCACGCCGCGACGAGCCCCCGCACACGGCGGCAGGACGCGGCAACCCGCGCCCCTGTCAGGACACCGCCGCGCCGCGCGCCCTCACACCGTCAGGCCACGCTCCGCCAGCCATCCCACCGGGTCGATCGGGGCGCCGCCGTCCGGGCGGACCTCCAGGTGGAGGTGGGGGCCGGTGACGTTGCCGGTGGCGCCGACGCGGCCGATCACGTCGCCGGTGGTGACCTGGCCGGAGGTGCGCACCATCGAGGACAGGTGGCAGAACCACAGTTCGGTGCCGTCGTCGAGGCGCAGCACGATGCGGTAGCCGTAGGAGCCGGCCCAGCCGGCCGAGGTGATGGTGCCGGAGTGGACGGCCGTCACGGGCGTACCGGTGGGGGCGGCGAAGTCCTGGCCGGTGTGGGTGGTGGCCCACAACGAGCTGACCTCGCCGAAGTGGGAGCTGGGGGTGTAGGAGGCGACCGGCTTGACGTAGCTCCTGGCCAGCTTGGCGATACGTTCCGCCTCGGCCTTCCGCGCGGCCTCGGCGACCGCCTGGCGCTTGGCCTCGGCCTCCTCCCGCACCCGGCGGGCCGCGGCCTCCTTGGCCTCGGCCGCCGCCCGCTTCTCCAGTTCGGCCCGCTCGGCGGCGGACTTCTGCTGGTCGACCTGGGCGAGGATGCGGTTGCGCAGCGCCTCGCCGGGGTCGGCGACGGCCACCGGCTCGTCGGCGGCGGCCGGCTGCGCGGACTGCTCCGCGGACTCGCCGGTGAACGCCTGCTTGACGCCCTCCGGCACGAGGTCGGGGACGGAGACGGGCACCGGGGACTTGCCCTGGGCCGCCGCGACGCCGCCGGCGCCCACGGCGGCCATCGCCGCCACGCCGAGCACCGTCGAACCACGGGAGACCGTACGTTGCTTGGGCAGCCGGTGCCGCCCCCGATCACCGTCCCCGGGACCCGGGACCGGGACCGGGTCCGGGGTCACCGCCGGTTCGTCCTGGGCGGGTTCCGCTACGGCAGGCTCCATCGACGCCACTGCTGGCGCACTCCTTTCCTTCCTTCCGCCTACCGGGTTAGCTGACGGGTTCGGAGCAGGAAGGTCTCCTACGGGCCGTCAGAGTCGCCTCTGATCAGCCCGATTCACCCCAGAAGGTGGTTCCCCGGTTCCCACGGCGCGGTGAGCGCGCGGGATTCGGCGACGGCGCACGGTGCCACCGAGTCGGTGACGTTTCCGACCGCGTTGCGTTATCGAACGTTAATAGACTCGGGGTTTGAATCCAAGCCGTTCGCCCGAATCCCCCCTTTGGCTCACCGTGGGCCACCGGGGCATCACTCATCGACCGCCGAGCGCCTTGCCCAGTTCGCCGGGGAGGTCGTCGACGGCCTGCTGTTCGGCGGTGCCGGTGGGGTTGAGCAGGAAGCGGTGGGCCTCGCGTTGCAGTACCCGGCTGAAGGGGACGTAGTGCGTCGAGGCGGGCCGTGCCCGCGCCTGCCGCAGCGCGCACCACAGCACCTCGGTCCACCGCCGCCGTACCGCCGCGGTGACGGCCGAACGCTCCTTGCCGCCCTGCCGGTCGACCTCGACCGAGGACGTGCTGGGGGTGCCGCAGGTGATCCCGCGCGGGTCGTACGCGGAGGTACGGGCGGCGGGGAGTCCGGCGTCCAGCAGGGCGCGTTCGCTGCTGTCGCCGGTGAGGAAGCGGATCAGTTCCCGCGCGTCGTCGGGGTGGTCGCTGCCGGTGGTGACCGCGAGGCTCTGCCCGCCCAGCGCGGCGACGCCGGGCAGCCGGGTCACCCCGAAACCGGTGCCGGGCGGCAGGCCGGCGTCGAGCCGGTTGAAGGCGTACGGCCAGTTGCGCATCAGCATGCCCGCGCCCTGCTTGCCCTGGACGAACATGGCCAGCGAGTCGGACTCGTCGGCGTCGAGCGACCGCTGGTCGGTGGTGCCGCCGACGCCGAGGCCGCGCAGCGCCTCCAGCCCCTTGCGCAGCCCGTTGTCGGTGCCGATGTAGCGCCCCTTGGCGTCGACCAGGTCGGCCCCGGCGTCCCAGAACGCCTCCAGGGTGTTGACGGTGAGCCCTTCGTACTCGCGCAGTTGGGTGGTGTAGATCGGGCGGCCGTGCTGGTTGATCACCGAGAGCAGGTCGCCGACGGAGGCGTAGCCGCCGAGGTCGGCCGGTTTCAGGCCGACCTCCGCCAGGTCTGCGGTGCGGTAGTAGAGCAGGCCGACGTCGGAGTTGAACGGTACGGCGTAGGTGCGGCCCTGCCAGCGGCTGGTGGCCGCCGCGGCGGGCAGGAAGCCGGAGTCCACCATGGTGTCCGGCAGCGGGCGGATCAGTCCGGCGGCGGCGAACTCGGGTATCCAGGTGATGTCGAGGTTGACCACGTCGTAGTCGGCGGCGCCGGACTGGAGGGCGCCGACGAGTTCGCTGTGCTGGCCGTCGGCGGCCCAGGGCAGCTCCACCAGGACCGCCTTGCGGTGGTGCGGGTCGGCGTTCCACCGGTCGATCAGGTGGCTGCGTATCCCGGCGCCGGAACCGGTGGTCAGGTCGGCGCCGCTGGCCACCACGAGGGGCCGGCCGTCGTCCAGCGGGCGGGGCGGCGCGGCGGACGGGCCCGAGCCGCATCCGGCGGGCAGGGCGAGCGCCGCGGCGAGCAGCAGCCCGGCGAGGCGGCCCCGGCGGCGGGTCGTCGGGACGCGGCTCATCCGGTGCCTCCCGTGGCGGTGAGCTGGGCGATGGTGCGGCCGATCCGGCCCGGCAGGTCCTGCGAGGCGTCCAGGCAGGCGCCCTTGGCGCGGGTCAGCTCGATGTTGAAGTCGAGCTTGCAGCCGAACTCCTCGGTGGAGACGACGACCACGGGGACGTCGCCGCGCGGCGGCCGGCTGATGCCGCGGCTGTCCTCGTCGTCGGTGATCAGGACGAGCAGTGGCAACCCGGCGTGGTCCCGGGCGAGTTGGTCGGACCAGCCGGTCAGGGCGGCGGCGATCGGCGCGTCGTCGTCGACCGCGGTCAGCGCGCCGATGGCCCGGTGCGCGTCGGCCGCGGGGTGGGTGCCCAGCGGCAGCGGGGCGGCCGGGTGGCCGTCGGTTCCGGTCGAGCCGGGGATCGCGGCGATGCCGTACCGGTCGTCCGCGGCGAGGCCGCCGACGGCCGCCGAGAGCACGGACCTGATGGTGGCGGCCCGGCTGCCGGAGTAGGACGAGGTGGAGACGTCCACCGCGAAGAGCACGTCGCGCCGGCCGCCGGGTTGCCCGTAGCGGCGGACCAGGGCGTCGACGTCGGCGGCCGGGGGCGGTGGGGGCGGCGGGCCGGGGTCGCGGACGAAGACGTCGCGCAGCAGCGGGGCGGTGGTGGGCCGCGCCTTCGGGTCGGCGCCGCGGAACCCCTCCCGGCCCAGTTCCCGCAGACCGTCCGGGGAGCGCAGCCACTGCGCGAAGCGGCGTACCGCCTCGGTGCGCTGCGCGGTGTCGGCGTGCGCGTCGCGCCAGGTCACCGGTACGAAGGTCAGGTCGAGCCCGGGGACGTCCCGGGGGTAGTAGGCGGTGTACGGGTCGGCGTACTGGCCGAGGCAGGAGGGGCGGCCGGGCATGGTGGGGTCGAAGAGCGCCGCCGCCTCGGCCTCGGTGATCAGCAGCGCCCGCCGCTGTCCGGTGGCGGTGGCGGCGTCGCAGATGACGGCGGTGTCGTCGCCGCGTGGCGCGGGGTCGTCGGTGCCGGTGCCGGCGGGCAGGTGGAGGGCGTGGACGAGGGCGGTGTCGGAGGAGAGCGGGGCGGCGCCGCGCACCGTGAACCCCTGGGCGGTGGCGGCCCGTACCAGATCGGCGTCGGTCTCCCCGGCCCTGGCGCGGCCGGTCAGCCCGTCCCGGCGGGAGACGGCGAGGACGGCGGGCGAACGGGCGACGGTGAACGGTACGCCGAGGCTCACCGCGGACTCCGGGCGGCGCACGGCGTCGGCCACCCGCTGGTACTCGGTGGCCGAGGCGGGCAGCCACACATCGGGGTGGGGGCCGACGTCCCGCAGCGGTTCCGGGCAGGGGGAGGCGGTCGATCCGGGCTGCGGGCAGGCGAGTTGGGGCTCGGCCCAGGCCGCCGAGTCGGAGAAGGCGGCCACCGTCTGGTCGCTGGGGGCGGCCTGCACGGTGACGTTGATCTGGTAGCAGCCGGCCGGGCGTCCGCCCAGCGGGCGCAGGTCCTCCTGGCTGGTCCGGAAGGCGTCGGCCACCGCGGCCAGCGCGTCGCGGGTCTCCGGTGAGGTGAGCGCCCGCAGTTCCAGCGGGGTGGGGCACAGCGGTTCGGGGCGGGTGGCGGTCAGCACGCCCATCCCGAGGCCGGCCAGCGCCGCCGTGATCACCACGCCGGCCAGCAGCCGGTGCCACCACGGCTGGCCCGGCCCCCAGGCCCACGTCTTCCAGCAGAAGCCCAGGTAGCCGATGACGCGCCGCAGCCGCTGCCCGGCGCGTGACGCGGCGGCCCGCCACCACGGTTCGGCGTGGTGGTGGCGGGCCGCCGACAGCACGGTGTCGCCCGCCCCGCCGCTGGAGACCTCGCGCGGCACCCACGGGTCGTAGTCGGCGTCCGGGTCGATGGCCGCCGCCTCGGCCTCGGCGATCTCCTTCAGCCCCTGGCCCAGGCTCTGCACGGTGACCGAGCCGTCCTCGTGGGTGCCGGTGGTCAGCAGCTTGAGCAGGGCGGCGGTGAACGGGGTCGGGGCGATGCCGTCGCCGCCGTAGATGATGCTGCGCGGCCGGGAGGAGACCAGCAGCGAGAACTTCCGGTCGTCGAGGGATTCGAGCTTCGCGTTGCCGGAGCAGCAGCAGTCCAGGATGAGGACGACCCGTTCGGCACGGGACCGGGCCAGTTCGGCGAGGAGGCCGGTGTAGGGGATGCCGGTGGTGCGGGCGGTCCGCCGGGACGACTCGCGGGTCATCAGGTACAGCTCGTCGCCCAGGACGTCCATGTAGCCGTGGCCGGCGAAGTAGACCAGCAGCAGGTCGGTGGCCTGCGCGGCGGAGGTGCGTATCAGCCGCAACGCCTCGTCGCGGGTGCACGACTCGCGCGGCGCCTCGACGGTGGTGCGCAGCATCCGCCCCAGGGTGCGGTCGGTGAGCACCTCGTGGAGCTTGCGGACGTTGGTGCGCACCGAGGGCAGGTTGGCGAAGTCCGCCCGGTGCTCGTAGGCGTAGACGCCGATGAGCACCGCCCGCGAGCGGGAGGCGTTGGGCTCGTAGGCCACCGCCTACTCCGTGGGCCGCGCCGGTCGCGTCGTGCCGGACCGCGGCGGGTCCTCGCCCCGGCCGTCGCCGTCGCCGCCGGTCAGGGCGCGTTCGATGCGGCGGCCGTACTCCTCCAGGTCCCGGGTGGTCAGGTCGTCGCCGGAGCGCAGCACGAGTTCCAGGTCGCGCTCGGGCAGCCGCAGGGTGACGGTGAAGCCGTCGCCGCCGCGCTGGGAGTGCCGGTTGCCGCGGAAGTTGCGGATGGAGCGCAGCAGCACCATGGCGGTGGCGAAGACCGCCTCGCCGCCGATCTGGACGAGGAGGTCGTAGGCGATGCCCATGGCCTCCTGCGGGGTGCGTTCCTCCCGTTTGACGCTCTGCTTGAGTTCGTCCTCGGAGCGGAGCCAGGTTTCCAGGGCGGCCAGTTCGGTGTCCGGGGCCTTGACCCCGCTCACCGTGATGACGACATCGTCTCCCACTGCGTTCCCCCGTCCCCTCGCGGGTCAACGACGCGCCGATTCTCCCACGGGAGTTGATGGCCCGTCACGGCATCGGTCAACGCGCCACGGGCCCGCCACCCCGGCCCGGCGGCGGGGCGGGCGGGCCGGCGGTGACGTCCACCAGGTAGTCGCCGTCGGGGCGCTCGGCGACCACCGTGACCTTCAGCGCGCCGCCGTCGGCGGTGTAGCTCTCGCCGGGTTGGAGGGTGGCCCGGGCCATCGAGGGCTCCTGGACCCGGGCGCACCTGCGGGGCACCCCGGGCACCCCGGAGGGGCCGTCGGCGGTGGCCGGGAGGTCGGCGGCCACGGTGCCGGGGTGGGCGTTGCGCACGTCGATCGGGCCGAGGGTGGAGTCCACGGTGGTGCGCACGTGGTAGACGAGCACGCCGGGCGCGCACAGCCCGCGGTCGTTGCCGTACGGGCTGCGGGCCTCGATCGCGTACGCGTCGGTGGGGCCGTGGGCGACCACGACGAGCTTGGTGCCGCCGGTGACTTCGGTGGGCGTCAGGGTGTGCCGGCTGACGCCGGGGGCGGCCACGCATTCCACCTGGCCGGGGTCGAACCAGCCGAACTTCCACTTGTTCCAGGCCAGGAACTCCGGTGCCGCCGCCCGCTGGTCGCCCATCAGGTCCCAGTCGCCGACCATGGAGTCCCAGTCGCCGCCCGCCCCTTGCGGCTGGACGTACAGGTCGGGCAGGCCGAACAGGTGGCCGGTCTCGTGGGCGACGACGTTGCGGTCCGGGGTGGCCGCCTCCCAGATGAGGGCGACGTTGCGGATGCGGGTGCCGTCCACCGCGAGCGTGTCGCGGGCGGCGAGGGTGACGGCGGCGGTGGCGTCGTGGTCCACCCCGGGGGCGTCCGGGTCGGCGACCACGTAGAGCAGCCGGTCGCCGGGGAAGCCCACCCCGGCCCGGTGCGCCGCCCGTACGGTGTCCCGCAGGTACGCCACCGTACGGTCGTACGGCGTGCCGCGGTGGATGCCGTACCCGGCGGCCGTCCTGGGCAGCGTGATCCACCGCTCGACCGGGTCGATCGCCAGCCGGGCCTTGCCGTAGGAGGCGTCGAGGTAGAACTTGGGCACCGAGGGCAGGTACGCCGACTCGACCTGCCGCGGCGCCCGCCGGGGTACGTGGTCGGGGAAGCGGACGAAGACCATCGCGGCCCGCACCGTGCCCAGCGGGCGCACATGGGCGTCGTCCCAGGGCGTGACCCCCTCGGAGAGCCAGGCGTCGGTCCGCGGCAGCGCGCACGGCCCCACCGGGTCGGCCCCGGGCGCGGCGGCCCCGGGCGCCGCCGTCACGGCCGCCCACACCAGCAGGCACAGCAGCACCGACCGTACGCGGCCACTGGGCTTCATGCCGGGGCCTCCTCACGGTGCGGGGCTGCGGCGGACGGGGTGGTTCCGACGCTGCCACCCGGGGCGCGGGGCGTCCCGTCCGGCTGGGCCGGGCGGGCGAAGGGCGGGACGGGCCGGACGACGGGACCGGGGGCGGCGGGACCGGGGCGGCGGACGAACGGGACCGGTCGGGGCGCAACGTCTCGGGCCGCCACGTCGTCTTCTCCGGTAGGCCCGGGGGCCTCGGGCGGCGGTTGCGCCGACCGTATTGCGAAATACGCACTACCAACGCCCAGGTTCGTTACATTTCCCCGGTTTTGTTGCCCAGGTGCCTGGTGATGCTGGATCCTCGCTGTAGTTCAGCCGATGAAACCAAGGGTCCCGCGGATGGAGCGGACGCCCTTCGAGTCCGCGGGAGTCCGTCGCGTGAGCCTCACCGGAACGCCGTTCCTGGCCGTACTGATCGCCGCGACGGTCCTGATGGTCGTCGGCACGCTGGTGCTGTGGGCCCGGGTGCCGGGGCCACGGGTGGTGCGCCTGGCGGCGCGGCTGGTGATGATCGGGCTGTGCCAGCTCACCGCGATCTCCGTGGTCGCCGTGTGGATCAACACCAGCTACGGCCTGTACGCCTCGTGGGACGACCTGCTGGGCACCGACAAGAACGCCAACACGGTGGCCATGCCGGGCCCGCCGCCGTCCCGGGCCAAGTTCAACCGCACCGGCAACGGCCTGCTCGACACCTACGTCCACGGACCGCACTCCAAGCTCTCCGGCGAGGTCATCGTGTGGACCCCGCCGCAGTACGACGACCCGCGCTACCGCGACACCCGCTTCCCCGTGCTGCTCCTCGCGCACGGCGTCCCCGGGTCGCCGCAGTCCTGGCTGGAGCACGGCGGGGTGCCCGGTGACGTCCAGCAGCTGATGGAGGCGGGCACCTCGCACCCGTTCATCCTGGCGATGCCGGCGATCAACCCGGGTGGGGTGGACACCGACTGCACCGACCTGCCGGACCGCAAGGTGGCCACCTGGCTGGCGTCCGACGTGCCCGAGCTGATCCGGCACAAGTTCCGCACCCTGCCCGGTCCCAAGGCGTGGGGCGTGCTGGGGTTCTCCACCGGCGGCTACTGCGCGGCCAAGCTGCCGTTGCAGTACCCGGGGGTCTTCGGGGCGGGGGCGGCGCTCGACCCCGACCGGCTCACCGGAGACCCCTCGGTGCTCCCGGACCGTGCGGTGCGGGAGGCCAACGCCCCCACCTACCTGGTCCGCCACTCCACCGCCGACGTCGGGATCTTCCTGGCCACCTCACGCCAGGACCGGTTCAGCCCGCCGCGTTACCTCACCCAGTTCCAGCAGGTCGCGGCCGGCGGGCCGGTACGGGTCAAGGTCGTCCTGGTGCCCACCGGCGGCCACAACTACGGCACCTGGACGAGCGAGTACCCGGCCGCGTTCGGCTGGCTCAGCCAACAACTCTCGGCACCGCAGCGGTCAGCGCCTCCGCGGCACTGACCGGGCGGGGCACGGCGTCGGCGTACCGGGTGCGCCCGGCGGCGTCGCTCAGCTTGACCAGGATGGCCACCAGCAGCCAGTTGGAGACCATCGAGGAGCCGCCGGCGGCCAGGAACGGCAGCGCCTTGCCGGTCAGCGGGATCAGCCCGGTGACCCCACCGGCCACCACGAAGACCTGGAGCGCCAGCGAGGTGGCGAGCCCGGCCGCCAGCAGCTTGCCGAACGGGTCGGTGAGCACCAGCGCGGTGCGCACCGCCCGTTCCACCAGCAGGACGTAGAGCATCAGCACGGCGGTCACCCCGGCCAGCCCCAGCTCCTCGCCGACCGTGGTGAGGATGAAGTCGGACTGGCCGGCGAAGCCGATCAGCCACGGGTGGCCGTGGCCCAGCCCGGTGCCGAGCACCCCGCCGCTGCCGAAGCTGAAGAGCGCCTGCGCGGCCTGCTGGCTCATCCCCCTGGCCTGGTTCTGCGGCAGCAGGGCGGCCATCGGGTGCAGCCACGCCACCACCCGGCCGTGCACATGGGGTTCGAGCGAGCCGACCACCACGGCCCCGCCCGCCGCCATCAGCAGGCCGAAGACGACCCAGCCGGTGCGTTCGGTGGCCACGTAGAGCATGATCACGAAGATCCCGAAGAAGATCAGCGAGGTGCCCAGGTCGCGTTCGAAGACCAGCACCAGCAGGCTGACCGCCCAGATCGCCAGCACCGGCCCCAGGTTGCGGCCCCGCGGCAGGCTCAGCCCCCACACCCGGCGCCCCACCAGCGCCAGCGCGTCCCGGTTGGCCATCAGATAGGCCGCGAAGAAGACGGTGATGGCGAGCTTGACGAACTCGTCCGGCTCCACGGTCATCCCCGGCAGCCGGATCCACCGCTTGGCGCCGTAGACGTCCCCGGGGAAGAAGGCCGGGGCCATCAGCAGCACCAGCGCGCCGGCCATCGTCACGTACGAGTACCGCTGGAGCAGCCGGTGGTGGCGCAGCAGGGCGACCACGGCGATGAAGCCGACCCCGGCGACGGCCAGCCACATCACCTGGTTGGGCGCCTTGGGCGGGGAGCCGTAGGCCATCGCGTAGCTGGGGTCCAGCCGGGCGATGAGCATCACCCCGAGGGCCGAGAGCACCACCGCGAGCGGCAGGATCAGCGGATCGGCGTAGCGGGCGAAGCGGCGGACGGCGAGGTGGGCGGCGAGCGCGAGGGCGCCGAGGACGGCGGCGGCGGTGGGCAGCCGGGCCGGCACCCGGCCGTCGAGGGCGAGCCCGGCGGTGGCGGATCCGGCCACGCCGAGCAGCACGGCGAGGACGGTCAGCGCCAGCTCCGTGTTCCTGCGCCGGGTCACGATGCCCGGGGTGGTCTCCCCCACGTGCTCTCCCTAGTGCCGCGTCAGCCAAGGTTTGCCCGGTAAGGAACGGCGTCCGGTGCGGTGCCTCGCGGCGTTGCCGGGCGTCGCGACGGGGCGAACCTCGGCTGATGCGGCACTGGCGTCCGGCGGCCGTGTTCGGGGTGCCCCGGCGTCCGGCGGACCGGCGTGGCCCCGCCGACGCGGTCGCATTGTCGCACGGTGGGGCTGCGAATCGGTGGTTCTCGGTGGTTCCCCGGCCAACCCCGCACACTGCCCCGCTTGCACATGCGGAACGGGACGAACCGGGGCAAGGTGACATCCGCCCCCCCACAACTTACGGAGGCCCGATGTCCGAACACGTCTACCGGGTGACCGAGATCGTCGGCTCGTCGCACGAAGGCGTCGACGCCGCGATCCGCAACGCCGTCCAGCGCGCCGCGCGGACCCTGCGCAACCTCGACTGGTTCGAGGTCCTCCAGGTACGCGGCCAACTGGAGAACGGCCGGATCGAGCACTACCAGGTGGCGCTGAAGGTGGGCTTCCGGCTCGACGAGGAACAGGGCTGACCTCGGTAGCCCCTCAGCGGTACCACTCGGCGACGCCGTGGTGGTGCGAGCAGGCGCCCTGGTGGTGGACGGCGTAGGAGAGGGTGCCGTCGTTGCACGCGGCGGTGGGGCCGCTGTCGTCGCCCGTGCCGTCGTCGGTCGGTGTCGGTGTCGGTGACTGCGACGGGGCCGCCGGGGTCCCGACCACGGGCGGCGTGGCGCGGGTACGGACCGGGGCCGGGCGGCCGTCGGCGGTGGGGCAGCGCTCGGTGGCGAGCACGACGGCCAGATCGACGGCGGCGTCGGTACGCGCCTGCCCCGGCACCGGCCGCTGGAAGCACACCTTCCAGTCCGCCGCGCTCCCCTGCCCGCGCCGGGCACCCGTCGCGTCATGCGTGACCAGCCGCGTGAACCCCGCCTCCCGCGCCGCCAGCCGCGCGTCGGTCAGCATCCGCCCCGTCAGCACCGGTAACTCCCCCGACGGCGTCGGCGACGGCGACGCCACCGCCGGCCCCGCGTCCACCACCTTGTCCGGCCGCGGATCGACGGCGTTCCCGATCACCCCGACCACCACCAACACCCCCACCGCGCCCCCCACCCCCCACGCGACCTTCTTCCCCCGCCGCCCCGAACCCCCCGATATCCGCGCCCCACCCACGACCCACCCCCACACATTCACGACACATCCGCCAGACGCAGCCTGACACGGGCGAACCACCCGGGGGGTGGGTGTGATCGACCCGTTACGCCGAGGAGTGCGCCCGGCGGTCAACGCGCCCGATGGAGGCCGATCACTTCCCGGCACCACGGCGGAACCCGAAGCCGGGGAATCGTCGTCACCGGAAACCAATGCAGCATGACGCCCTCGGTGAGCGGGAGGGCGTGGGCGTCACCGTCCCAATGCCCCTGATAGACGGCGATGGGACCTTTGCCGAGGTCCTCGGCACCCCGCTGCGCAACGGTGGCGAACTCCTCCAGCGCGATGGTGAGTCCGGTCTCCTCCTTCAACTCCCGCGCGATGGCGTCCGCCAACGGCTCGCCGGGTTCGGGACTTCCGCCCACCAGCGCCCAGTAGCCGGGCCAGCAGATCCCTTCGATGTCGTCGCGCAGGTGCAGCAGGTACTCGCCCTGGCTGTTGGTGATGAGGACGGCCACTCCGGTGCCCTTTGCGGCGCCGGACGTCCGGGGCTCGCTGACTGTCATCTCTCCCCTTTCCCCCGGCCATCGTCCTCCGTCCGGCTCGCGGAGCCGAGGGGACGACACGCTCGGTGGCCGTCAGGCGGCGAACAAGTCGCTGAGTAGAGCAATGCCGGCGAGGTCGTCCGTGGCACGAACAGAACGAACACGCACGTCAGGAGCACGATGAGCCGGATATGGGCGGGGATCGACAGCGGCAAGGGCCACCATCACGGCCTCGCACTGGACGCAGACGGCAAGACCCTGTTGTCGCGGCGGGTCGCCAACGACGAGCCCGAGCTGCTGAAGCTGATCGGCGACGTCCTGGACCTGGCCGACGGCCGTCAGGTCACCTGGGCCATCGACATGACCGGCGGGGAACCCGCGCTGCTGCTGGCCCTGCTGGTCAGCCACGGCCAGGAGATCCTCTACATCCCCGGCCGACTGGTGAACCGGGCCTCCGATGGCTACCGCGGAGAGGGCAAGACCGACGCCCGCGACGCCTACGTGATCGCCGACCAGGCCAGGATGCGCCGCGACCTGCGGCCCGTCCGCCCCGGCGACGAAGCCGCCATCGAACTGCGGCTGCTGACCGGCCGCCGCGGCGACCTCGTCGAGGACCGCACCCGCTCGGTGAACCGCCTGCGCGGCACGCTGCTGGGCATGTTCCCTGCCCTGGAACGGGCCCTGGACCTGACCAACACCGGCCCGCTCAAGCTGCTGACGGGCTACCAGACCCCGGCCGCGATCCGCCGCGCCGGCGTCACGCGGCTGACCAAATGGCTGGCCAACCGCAAGGTCCGAAACGCCAGAGCCCTCGCCGAAGCAGTCGTCGAGGCAGCCGAGCGCCAGCACACGGCCGTCCCCGGGGAGAAGACCATCGCGCGGCTGGTCCACACCCTGGCCGAGGAGGTGATGGCCCTCAACGAGCAGATCTCCGAGATGGACAAGCTCATCGAGGGCCGGTTTCGCGAGCACGAACTCGCTGACATAGTGCAGAGCGTCCCGGGCATCGGCACCGTGCTCGGTGCGGAGTTCCTTGCCGCCGTCGGCGGCAGTCTGGACGGTTTCGACTCCCCGGACGCCCTGGCGGCCTTCGCCGGCGTCGCTCCCGCACCCCGCGACTCGGGCAAGGTCAGCGGCAACCTCCACCGGCCTGCCGTCTATCACCGAAGACTTCAGCGCGTCTTCTACACCTCCGCGCTCGTCAGCGTCCGGTACGACCCGAACTCGAGGGCGTTTTACGACCGCAAACGCGCCGAGGGGAAGAAGCATGTCCAAGCTGTGCTCGCCCTCGCCCGCCGACGCGTCAACGTTCTGTGGGCCCTGATCCGTGACCGACGGTGCTATCAAGTCGCACCTCCAGTGACTACGGCTGCTTGACAACAGCATTAGGAAGCGACGAGTTCGCGGGCGCGTTCGGTGAAGTCGGCGACGAGACGGTGCCGGCCGAAGGGCTTCATGCGCCGCTGGAGATCCTGTACGGCCTCGACACAGCGCGAGCTCTTGACCTGCTTCGACAAGGCGAGCGTCCGCAGTCCGGCGGCGTGCGCGGCTTCCAGGTCCCGCCGTTGGAGGTGGGAGGCGGCGAGGGCGGCGTGGGACATCGCGCCGCGCCGGGCGCGTCGCTGCCGACGGGCGTGGTCGATCGACCGGCGGGCGTGCTGTTCCGCGATCGCGGCCTGGCCCAGGTCGCGGAAGGTGTTGGCGTGTTCGCCGTGGAGGTAGGCGGGGTCGATGAAGGCGGCCCACTCCTGTTCCTCCTCGACGCGCACCCGGGTGTACGCCGCCTCCGACTGGGCCACCGCGTGCGTGGCCCCGCTCCTGTCCCCCAGCCTGGCCAGTGCGCGCGCCTCCAGTGCCCACAGGTCGGCCAGGCAGGCCGCGGATGTCCGCGGGCCGAGGCCGGCGCGTCCGGCCTGCGCGAGGCGACGTCCTTCCTCGGGGTTGCCCAGGAGAGTCGCCTGGTCGGCCAGGCCCGCCAGGACATGCGCGCCGAGCGCCGGATTCCGTGACTCTTCGGCGAGCCGCAGAGACTGGATCAGGTACCGCTGCGCCGTACCGTGCTCGCCGTTGTCGTACGCCATCCAACCGAGCAGATACGTCTGCTCGGCGGCGGCCTCGCACAGCGCCCGCCGCACCTCCTCGGTGTGGGTGCGGCGAAGCAGCGGGTAGACGTGCTGGTTCATGTACTCGGCGAGGACGAGCCGCCCGGAGCCACCGCCCTGGAGGACGTCCATCTTCTGGAACTCGCCGAACATGTTCCGGACCGAAGCGACGTCTTCCAGGCGCACCCGCGGCCCCGGCTCGGGTTGCTGGTCAAGGGTGTTGAGCAGCCAGTCGCGGGAGGGCCCGACGGCTGCCACCGCGGCGAAGGGCGCCGCTGCCAAGAACTTTCGACGGTCCACGTCCGCTCTCCCCAAGTCGGCGACAGCTTCCACGGTAACGGCGTACGACGTGTTGTAAACGAGCGAACGATCAGCGCTCCGGCTCCTGCCGAGGCCGAGATCGTACGTTGTGACCCGGTATCCGAAGTGCGCCGAGAAGACATCGGCGAGGATGTCGGGCACCGGCGGACGCGGTTCCTGGCCGTCGAGCCAGCGCCGCACGGCGGTCGCGTTCGGGTTGACGTGCGGCTCACCCCACGCCTGAGCTGCGGCTTTGATGCGACGCGCCAGCTCCTTGTTGCTCAACCCGGATCGCTGAAGCGCTTGCGCGAGATCCGTGTTCGGCTCTTTCATGTCGACCTCTTACCCCTCGGCACGGGCGGTAGCGGAAGTGACACCCTTCGAGACCCCTCCTGACGGTACCCCCGCGCTCACGACAGCAGTTGCCTGAGTGCAGTAACCAGTCACGGGCGCAAGGGAGTTGCACCGATGGGGAACGACACCGACGGTAGCCCACCGGCGATGCCCGGCGACGCCCCTTCGGCAGCGCGCTCACGGACGGCACCCGTGACCGGACGTTTTCCGCGCACCGACGTCTCCGTGCCCGCGGCCCGTTCACTGGTGCGACACGCCCTCGCTCAATGGCACGTCATCGACCGCTCCGACGACGTGTTGCTCTGCCTGACGGAACTCGCCACGAACGCCGTACGGCATGGGCTACGGGCCGACGACCACTTTCTCGTCAAGGCTGGAATGGACGGCGGACGACTGCGCGTGGAGGTGCACGACACAAGCCGTCGGCGCCCACGCCCACGCCACCCGAACACGCAGGACCCCACGGGGCGCGGCCTGCTCCTGGTGGAAACACTCGCGGACGAGTGGGGGGTGAGGCCACGCGCACCGCGCGGGAAAGTCGTGTGGATCGAGTTCACGATCACTGCTCAGCATCTCGCCGAAGTTCCGTCCACCTGACCGAGGAGACCGATCGGTGACCGTTCACCCTGTCTCGCCGAGCACCGTGCTCGCCAACGCGCTGATCAACGCCGAGGACGTCCTCGCCCCCCGCATCCACGCCGCGATGCCCGAACGTGTCGTGTTCGTGGTGGGGACCCAGATCAACGGCGCCCCGCACATCGGTACCTCGCTCGTCCAGTCCCTCACGTTCGCCACCGCGGAACGCATCCGGCACCGTTTCGGCGTTCCTGTCGAGGTCGTGTTCGGCGCTCTCGACAACGCCCCGCGCGAGGTCGTCACCGACGCCGTCACCGGTCACCGGTACCAGCGCGCTTACGCGCAGGCACTCGGCGAGCGGGCCGTGACCGAGCAGGTGGACGCCCTCTACCGGCCCCTGTTCGCCGAGCTGTCCGAGAACTTGCGTATCCCGTACCGCATCGAGACGTACTCACGTCAGCAGGCCGACGAGCACTACCGACGCACCTGGTTGCGCGTGCTGCCCCGACTCGACGCGGCCCGCTGGTGGCTGGCTCCCTCCACCGGGGTTCCACACGTCCGTGTCCCCTGCCCGCGGCCAGGTTGCGGATGGGCCGAGAAGTACGCCGAGCGCACGCGCGTACACCCGGTCGGCGTCGAGCGCGCCGAGATCAGCGCGGTCTGCCTCCACCACGGACCGTACGAGGTCGCCGTCGAGCCGACAGGGGGCGGGTACCTCGGCCTGGCGACCCTGTACCGGAACCTGGTCAAGGAACTCGCGCTCACCAGCACCTTCGACACGCTGTACGTGATGGTCAAGGGCGGTGACTGGGTGTTCGGCTCGCAGCTCGTCGACGGCGCCCTTCAGGCCGTCGGGACCGTCGGCGACCGGCTTCCCGCTCGGTTGTTCTGCCCGCAGGTCGTCACCGACACCGGCGCCAAGCTCTCCAAGTCCCTCATCGGGCAAGGACACGCGTCCTTGCCCGACGGCGCCGCGCCGTGGATGCTCGACACCCGTACATGGTCCGGATCGTTGTCCGAGTACGTCGAGCGGCTGCTCGCCACGGCCGAGGTACTGCTCAGCGACCCCCGGCATTTCTTCCGCTCGTACTCGGCCGCAGAAATCGGCCGTCTGATGACCGCGCCAGCCACCAGGAGCGTCCCCTCCCCATGACGGAAACCGCCGCTCGGATCCACGAGCTCAACCTCTACCGCCGGTACTTCGACCTGGTAGCCACCGGCCGCAAGACGATCGAGGTACGGGTGCGGTACCCGCATCTCGAAGACCTGGCGGCCGAGGATGTGATCCGTTTCCGGATCAAGGGCACCGACGAGACGTGCGACGTCCGCGTGAAGCGGGTCACGGCGTACGACGGCTTCGAAGCGCTGCTCGACGGTGAAGGGCCCGCGAACGTCAACCCGACCGCCGGCCGCGACGAGCAGCTCGCCAACATCCGGGCGATCTACCCGCCCGAAAAGGAAGCGCTCGGCGCCCTGGCCATCGAGATCGAGATCGTTCCGGCCCCGGCAGTTCACCCGGCCCCGAACGCGACACCCGGTGAAGAGGACCTCACATGACTGACGTACGGCCCAGCCAGCGCATGCGAGACCTCGGCGTCGTCCAGGGCGGCGCCGGGATCCTCGCCGAACCGGCCCGCGCCTTCGATCTGCCCGCCGAACGCGACGGAGCCGAGCGCATCATTCCGGTGGAGGAGTACCGGCAGACCGGGCGGGCCTGGGAGTACGAGGGCGCCTGACACCCTCGTACCGACAGCGCACCTCCAGCGGGGCGGCACCAACCGCGACCCGCACGCGCCCGGAAACGCTCCGACCCAGGTCACACCAGGCGACCCCGGTCAAGATCGGTGGGCCATCAGGGGCTCGAACCCTGAACCAATGGATTAAAAGTCCACTGCTCTGCCAATTGAGCTAATGGCCCGCACACCGCAGCATAGCCGGGGTGGGGCGTCGCGTTCGATCTCATAGGGGGTTCTGGTCGCTCGTGTGGGGCGCTCGGGGGACGGGGGCGGGGGTGTCGCGGCGCAGGAACCAGTGGCGGGCGGAGGCGATCCACCAGGTGGTGGCGAAGCCGAGGACGGCCAGGACCGCCAGCGGGGCGTAGTTGAACGTCTCGGGGGTGACCGGGCTCGACTGGGGGAGCATGAACAGGACGGTGATCACCGTCACCCAGCCCACCGCCACCGCGCCGACCGGGGTGGACCAGCGGCCCAGGTGCCACGGGCCGCGTTCGAAGCGGGAGCCCTGGCGCAGCCGGAGGTAGGTGGGGATGACGTAGGACAGGCACAGGCCGATGGTGGCGATCGAGGTCACCGCCGCGTAGGCGGTGGAGTTGATCAGGTACGGCAGGCCGAGCGCCAGCGCGCCGAGGGCGGCCAGCCAGACCGCGTTGGTGGGGGTGCGGGTACGCGGGTTGATCCGGTGCCAGACGGCGGAGAACGGCAGGGCGCCGTCGCGCGAGAAGGCGTAGATCATGCGGCTGTTGGCGGTGACCGACGCCATCCCGCAGAAGAGCTGGGCGCCGATGACCACCAGCAGCAGGAGTTTGCCGCCGGTCGCCCCGACCGCGTCCAGTAGGATCTGGGCCGGCGGCACGCCGGTCCGCGTGGTGAGCGTGCCCTGGTACGACTGGATGGCGAAGGTGAAGCCGAGCAGCAGCACCAGTCCGGCGATCCAGGACAGCCAGATGGAGCGCACGATGCCGCGCGGGCCGGCCACCGAGGCGTCCCGGGTCTCCTCCGTCATGTGCGCCGAGGCGTCGTACCCGGTGAACGTGTACTGCGCCACCAGCAGGCTCAGCAGCCCGACGTAGAAACCGCTGTGCCAGCCGGTGAGGTTGACGAAACGGGTGAAGACGAAGGCGGCCGACTGGTGGCGGGACGGGACGAAGGTGAGCGCGCCGGCGATCACCGCCACCCCCAGCACGTGCCACCACACGCTCACCGTGTTGAGCAGCGCGACCAGCCGCACCCCGAAGGTGTTGACCACCCCGTGGGCCAGCAGGATCACCGCGAACAGCCCGACCACCCGCGCCGGGGTGACCGTGAAACCGAACTGGAGGTTGAGGTAGGCGCCCAGGAAGCTCGCCGCGCCGAAGTCGATCCCGGCGGTGACGGCGACCTGGCCGAGCACGTTGAACCAGCCGGTGAACCAGGCGTACGCGGCGGCCGAGCGGGGCGGCGCCAGCCGGTGCGCCCAGAAGTAGAGCCCCGCCGAGGTCGGGTACGCCGAGCAGACCTCCGCCATGGCCGCCCCGACCACCAGCGTCATCGCGCCGACCGCCACCCAGCCCCAGATCAGCATGGCCGGGCCGCCGGTGGTCAGCCCGAAGCCGTAGAGGGTGAGGCAGCCGGAGAGCACCGAGATGATGGTGAAGGAGACCGCGAAGTTGGCGAACGCGGTCATCCGCCGCGCCAGCACCTGGGTGTATCCGAGCTGCCGTAGCCGCTCCTCGTCCGAGACCGGCCCGCCGCCACCCTGATCGTCTGTCATGCCCACAGCGATTCCCTCGCCGCCCGGCGTCCATGCCCCCGGGCGCGCCCCGGTACGCGAACGGGCCCGCCCGGCGCGAGGTGCGCCGGACGGGCCCGAAGGGTGGGATCAGCCGTTCCGCTTCCAGCGGGGCTTGTCGGCCCGCCGGTCGTGGCCACGGCTGCCCGGGCCGAACGAGGAGCCGCCCCGGTGGTCGTCGCGGCGGCCGTACGGACGGCGGTCCGCGTCCCGGTCCCGGCCGAAGGCCGGACGCTCGTCACGACGGTCACGGTTGAACGGACGGTCGCTGCCGCGGTGTTCACGCCGATCGCGGTTGAAGGACGGACGGTCGTCACGGCGCTCGCGGTCGAACGGACGGCGGTCGTCACGACGGTCGTCACGGCGGTCCCGGTCCCGGTCCCGGTTGAACGACGGGCGGTCGTCACGGCGGTCGCGGTCGAAGGGACGACGGTCGTCACGACGGTCACGGTCGAACGGACGGCGGTCGTCACGACGGTCGTCACGGCGGTCCCGGTCCCGGTCCCGGCTGAACGACGGGCGGTCGTCACGGCGGTCGCGGTCGAAGGGACGACGGTCGTCACGACGGTCACGGTCGAACGGGCGACGGTCGTCACGGCGGTCCCGGTCGTACGGACGGCGCTCGGGCCGGCGCTCGTACGACCCGCGCTCGCGCGGCTCGTCCGTGGTGCGGGACGGGGCGGCGGCGGGGGCGGCGACGGTCGCGGCCTCGGCGGAGACGGGCTCGGTGACGGCGGCGGGGGCCTCGTCGGCGGCCTGAGCGACCGGGGCGGCCGGGGCGTCCTGCGGGACCTCGCCGCGTTCGCGGGCGGCACGGGCGGTCAACCGGTCGGCCTCCTCGCGGAGTTCGGCCGCCTGCCGCTGAACGCGCTCCAGCTCTCGGGTGAGTTGGACCACCTCGCGCTCAGCCTGCTGGGCCGCGTTCACCGCCGCGTCCGCCTGCACCTCGGTGAGGGAGCGGGCGCCGGTGATCCGGGCCACGTCCTCGTCGAAGGCGCCGGCGCCGCCGACGACGTGCCGGCTCGCCTCGACGCCCGCGTCCTCCATCAGCCGGAAGATCTGCTTGCGCTGGTGCGGCAGGGCGAGGGAGACCACGGTGCCGCTGCGGCCGGCCCGCGCGGTGCGGCCCGAACGGTGCAGGTAGTCCTTGTGGTCGCCGGCCGGGTCCACGTTGAGCACCAGGTCGATGCCGTCCACGTGGATGCCTCGGGCGGCCACGTCGGTGGCGACCAGGACGTTGACGTACCCGTCCTTGAAGTCGGCCAGCGTGCGGGTGCGGGCGCCCTGCGTCATGCCGCCGTGCAGCGCGTCGGCCCGCACGCCCGCCTCGACGAGCTGCTGGGCGACCCGGTCGGCGCCCATCTGGGTGCGGACGAAGATGATGGTGCGCCCCTTGCGGGCCGCGATGGCCGCGGTGACCGGCGCCTTGTCCTTGGGCTTCACCACGAGCACGTGGTGGGTCATGGTGGTGACCGCGCCCGCCGACGGGTCCACCTCGTGGGTGACCGGGTCGACCAGGTACCGCTTGACCAGGGTGTCGATCTCGTTCTCCAGCGTGGCGGAGAACAGCAGCCGCTGGCCGCCCGGCGGGATCAGGTCGAGGATCTCGGTGACCTCGGGCAGGAAGCCCATGTCGGCCATCTGGTCGGCCTCGTCCAGCACCGCGATCTTCACCGCGTCGAGCGCGCAGGCGCCGCGGTCGATCAGGTCGCGCAGCCGGCCCGGGGTGGCCACCAGGATGTCCACGCCACGCTCCAGGGCGTAGATCTGGTTGGACATCGAGGTGCCGCCGCAGACCACCTTGAGCTTCAGGCCCAGGACGTCGCCGTACGGCTGGAGCGCGTCGGAGACCTGCATGGCCAGCTCGCGGGTGGGGGTGAGGATCACGCCGCGCGGGCGCTTGGCCTCGGTACGGCCGCCGGCCAGCGTGGTCAGCAGCGGCAGGCCGAACGAGAGCGTCTTGCCGGAGCCGGTACGGCCGCGGCCGAGGATGTCCTTGCCGGCCAGCGCGTCCGGGATGGTGGCGGCCTGGATCGGGAACGGGGTGGTCACGCCGTTCTGCGCGAGCTTGCGCACGACCTGCTCGGCCAGGCCGAGGTCGGCGAAGGTCACGGTGTCGGCGGCCGGGGCCTCGGGGGCCTCACCGTTGCCGCCGGTGGTGGTGTCGTCGGTGACGGGGGCGGTGGTCTCGTCGGTGACGACGGTCACGTCGGTCGTCACGTCGGTCGTCTCGTCGGTCACGGGCAGGCCGGAACGGTCGGCGATGTCAAAAGCCATGCTGAAGCTGAACCTCTCGGAGGACTGGGCACGCGCCAGCTCCGCGGATTCGCATACGACCGCCTCGATGCGGTCAGCCACAGGAGAAAAGGAACGCGCCACGCGGCGCTCTATGCGGCGCCGGGCAATGGGATCAAACGATCTACCAGGATACGCACCAGCCCCGAAAGCGCAAAATCACGCCGCTCCGGCGTGCGACTGCGCCTGTGGCTGGGCCGGCGACGGGGGCGCCTGGCTCGGGCTCGGCGGGGGCGGCGCGGGGGCGGTGGACGGTACGGGCGCGGGGGCCGAGGCGGGCGGCGGGGAGGCGGGCGGCGCGGGGCGGCCCGACTGGGGCGGGCGGGGCTCGGGACGGCGCGGGCCGGCCGGCGGGGCCGGCGGCGCGGAACGGCCGTCCCCGGCGTGGCCGGCGGCGGAGGCGGAGGGCGCGGGGTGGCCCGGCTGCGGCGCGGCTCCGGAGGCGGGCGCCCCCGGCAGCGTCCCGCGGCCCCGGAGCACGCCGCCCTGCGGCACCGTACGGTCCTTCACCGCGGCCGGGACCGCGCTCGCCGACCCCGACGGCCGCGGCGCCGCCGGCTCGGAGAACCGCATGCACCCCGTGGCCCCGGCGAGCACGAAGGCGATCGGCAGCGCGGCGACGGCACGGCGTACCCGCGCGTCCCGCCGGGAGTTTGGCTCGCTCACACCTTCCCAACGCCCCCGCCCCCGGTCAGGACACGCCCAGGCAGCGGTCGAACGCGCCGGGCCTCGGGGAGCCCCGTGCCGCCCGCCCCACTACAGTTGGGGGCAGCGGCGCTTCGGCCCGCGCGGCGGTGGGGCTCGCCGCGCAAGGAATCGCGGTCCTCACCGCCAACGGTCCCTACTTGTGACGGAACGTTCCCGCAACGCTGCCGTGGTCCAGGCCACGGGCGCACGGAGCGGCGGTACGAGTAGGAGGCGAGGCACGAGTGGACACGGCCGGAACGCACCTGACGGGCGGCTCGACCGGAGCCGGGGCCGGGGCGGGACCGCGCCCGGCGCCCGGGCCCCGGCGCCCTTCCCCGCTGCGCGGGCAGTCCGCGGTGGTCGCCGTCGTCTCGGTCGGCGGCGCGCTCGGCGCCTGCGCCCGGTACGGCGCCGGGCTGCTGTGGCCCACCGCGCCCGGTGCCTTCCCGTGGACCACGCTGGTGGTCAACGCGCTCGGCTGCGCGGTGATCGGCGTCTTCATGGTGGTGATCACCGAGGTGCGCCCGGCCCACCGCCTGGTGCGCCCGTTCTTCGGCACCGGCGTCCTCGGCGGCTTCACCACCTTCTCCACCTTCGCCGTGGACACCCAGCGCCTGCTGACCCACCATCAAGTGCGGGCGGCCGTGCTCTACCTGGCGGGCACCGTGACGGCGGCGCTGCTGGGCGTCGCCCTCGCCGCCGCCGCCACCCGGGGCGTGATGAGGGCGAGGATGCGATGAGGCCGACCGGTCCGGCACTGCGGGTGACGATCTTCATCGGGGAGAACGACACCTGGCACCACAAGCCGCTGCACAGCGAGATCGTGCACCGCGCGCACGCCGCCGGGCTGGCCGGCGCCTCGGTCTTCCGCGGCATCGAGGGGTTCGGCGCCTCCTCGCTGATCCACACCTCCCGGCTGCTGTCGCTCAGCGAGGACCTGCCGGTGGCCGTGGTGATCGTGGACACCGAGGAACGGGTGCGGGCCTTCCTGCCCCAGCTGGACGAGCTGGTCGCCGAGGGCCTGGTGATCCTGGACGACTGCGAGGTCGTCCGTTACGTCGGACGCGGCCCGAAGGAGCCCCGGTGAACTGGCTGCTGGTGATCGTCGGCGCGATGGTGGGCGCCCCGCTGCGCTACCTGACCGACCGGACGGTGCAGTCCCGCCACGACTCGCTCTTCCCGTGGGGCACCTTCACCGTCAACATGGCCGGCTGCCTGGTGCTGGGCCTGCTCACCGGCGCCGCCGCCGCGGGCGCCGCCTCCTCCCACCTCCAGCTGCTGCTGGGCACCGGGCTGTGCGGGGCGCTGACCACGTACTCCACGTTCTCGTACGAGACGCTGCGGCTGGCCAAGGAGGGCGCCGGGCGGTACGCGGTGGCCAACGTGGCGGGGAGCGTGGCGGTGGGGCTGGCGGCGGCGTTCGCCGGGGCGTGGCTGGCGGGCTGAGCCGCCGCGCGGGGACAATGACCGGGTGCAGATGTCACGCGAGGAGTTCGAGGAACTGGTCGGTGACGCGCTGGACCTGATCCCCGCGGAGCTGACCCGGATCATGGACAACGTGGCCGTCTTCGTGGAGGACGAGCCCGACCCGGCCACCCCGGAGCTGCTGGGGCTGTACGAGGGCATCCCGCTGACCGAACGCGGCGAGTGGTACGCCGGGGTGCTCCCCGACCGCATCACCGTCTACGCGGGGCCCACCCTGCGCCTGTGCCGCAACCGCGACGAGGCGGTGCACGAGGTGGCCACCACCGTGGTGCACGAGGTCGCCCACCACTTCGGCATCGAGGACCACCGGTTGCACGAGCTGGGCTGGGGGTGACCAGGGGCGGCCGTCCCGACGCGGGCGCGGACAACCGTTTTGGCGATACCCCCGCGCATCCCATATGCTTCTCACGTCCCCGACGGCGAGAAACACGCCATAGGCGGGCCATCAGCCCTCATCGTCTAGTGGCCCAGGACGCCGCCCTTTCAAGGCGGTAGCACGGGTTCGAATCCCGTTGGGGGCACGCACCACCATGTGCGAGACTAGGTTTCGCACAAGCTTGGTCCTGTGGAGCAGTTTGGAGTGCTCGCCACCCTGTCAAGGTGGAGGCCGCGGGTTCAAATCCCGTCAGGACCGCTGCGGCTGGGTAGCTCAGTTGGTACGAGCGATCGCCTGAAAAGCGATAGGTCGCCGGTTCGACCCCGGCCCCAGCCACCGCGCGACGAAGACCCCGCTCCGGCGGGGTCTTCGTCGTTCTCCGGCCCGGGTCACGCGGCGTGGGCGCGCAGCACCGTACGGCCGCCCGGGTGGCGGTGGCGCCAGACCCAGAAGACGGCGCAGGAGACCGCCGCCCATGCCAGCAGCACCCCGAACGGGAAGAAGTGCTGGTGTCCGCGGAAGTAGACGGCGGTGTGCTGGGCGTTGACCGAGGCACCCGGGGGCAGCCAGCGGCCGATCGTGCCCAGCGGCGAGGGCAGCAGCGGCCAGGAGACCGCGCCGCCCGAGGAGGGGTTGCCCAGCAGCACCATCAGTCCCCAGGTCGGCAGCATCGCCCAGCGTCCGATCAGGGTGTTGAACATGGTGAAGACCATCCCCGAGGTGAACATGGTCAGCGCCAGGATCAGCCACGACTCGGTGAACGGCAGCCGCAGCGCGCCGAGCACCCAGTCGACCACCGCGGCGATGGTGAACCCGCCGAGCAGCGCGTAGGCCACCGTGAAGGCGATCCGCTCGGCCGGGTTGAGCGCCTTGGCGTGCACGCTGAGCTGGATGGCGCCGACGAAGCCGAGGATCACCGCGGCGAGCGAGACGTAGAACAGCGCCAGGCCGCGCGGATCGCCCTGCTGCAACGGGATGACGTCCCGCACCGCGACCGTCACCCCGGTGGCCGCCCCGACCTTCGGCGCGGTCTCGGCGAGCAGTTGCGCCACCGAGGCCCCGGAGGCGCCGGCCACGTCCAGCTCGACGCCGGCCGGGCGGTTGCGCAGGATCGCGAACTCCCGTTGCTGCGCGAGCGCCTCCTGGGCCCGCCGGTAGGTGGGGTAGACGCGCAGTTGCAGCGAGGCGCCGAGCGCCTTCTCCATCCCCTGGACGAAGCGCAGATGGGCGCTGTCGGAGGCGGGCGCCCCGGCGATGGCGGTGGGGATGCGGTGCGGGGTGGGGTTGGCCATGGCGTAGGTGTAGGAGCCGGCGAAGAGCCCGGCCGCCGCGGCCACCAGCAGCGTCAGCACGGTGGCCGGGAGAAACGGGGACCGGCGGAAGGCGGCCCGGCGGTCGCGGAACGCGCGGCGCCGGGCGTGGGCCCCGTGCCGGTCCGCGCCGTCGGCGGCGCCTCCGTCCCGCTCCGCACTCATACGATCACCATACGTACGTGGCGCGGCTTCGCATCCCGTCCGCCCGGGGCGCCACCGCGCGGCGGGCGCGGAAAAGCTATTCGCCGCCGCCGTGCCGCAGGTGAGATCCTGGGGTCCGTATGTCCACTGCGCCTGCCCCCGCCCTGGCCGCCCTGCTGGCGCGCCTGTCCGAACTGACCCTGCTCGACCAGCAGCGTCTCGGCCGCCGCCTCGACGGCGTCCGCAAGGTCCGCAAGCCGGAAGCCCGCGCGGCGGTGCTCGCGGAGATCGACGAGCGGATCACCGAGGCCGAGCGCCGGATCGCGCTGCGCCGGGCCGCCGTGCCCGAGATCCGCTACCCCGAGTCGCTGCCGGTCAGCCAGAAGAAGGACGACATCCTCGCCGCCATCCGCGACCACCAGGTGGTCATCGTGGCGGGCGAGACCGGCTCCGGCAAGACCACCCAGATCCCCAAGATCTGCCTGGAGCTGGGGCGTGGCGTCAAGGGGCTGATCGGCCACACCCAGCCGCGCCGGATCGCCGCCCGCACCGTGGCCGAGCGGATCGCCGAGGAGCTGGGCACCCAGCTCGGCGACGTGGTGGGCTGGAAGGTCCGCTTCACCGACCAGGTGAGCGAGTCCACCCTGGTCAAGCTGATGACCGACGGCATCATGCTCGCCGAGATCCAGACCGACCGCGAGCTGCGCGCCTACGACACGATCATCATCGACGAGGCCCACGAGCGCAGCCTCAACATCGACTTCCTCCTCGGCTACCTGGCCCAGCTCCTCCCCCGCCGCCCGGACCTCAAGGTCGTCATCACCTCGGCCACCATCGACCCCGAGCGCTTCGCCCGGCACTTCGGCCGCTTCGCCGTCGTCGGCCCGGACGGCGGCGGTGGCGCCACCCCGCCCAGCGCCCCGATCGTCGAGGTCAGCGGGCGTACCTACCCGGTCGAGGTGCGCTACCGCCCGCTGCTGGAGGAGGGCTCCGAGGACCCCGACCGCGACCAGATCACCGCGATCTGCGACGCCGTCGACGAACTCCGGGCCGAGGGCCCCGGCGACATCCTGGTCTTCCTCTCCGGGGAACGGGAGATCCGGGACACCGCCGACGCGCTGGAGAAGAAGAAGCTGCCGTTCACCGAGGTGCTGCCGCTGTACGCGCGGCTGACCCACGCCGAGCAGCACCGGGTCTTCCAGCCCCACACCGGCCGCCGCATCGTGCTCGCCACCAACGTCGCCGAGACCTCGCTGACCGTCCCCGGCATCCGGTACGTCATCGACCCCGGCTTCGCCCGCATCTCCCGCTACAGCCACCGCACCAAGGTGCAGCGGCTGCCGATCGAACCGGTCAGCCAGGCCAGCGCCAACCAGCGCAAGGGCCGCTGCGGCCGGACCAGCGACGGCATCTGCGTCCGGCTGTACTCCGAGGACGACTTCCTGGCCCGCCCGGAGTTCACCGACGCCGAGATCCTGCGCACCAACCTGGCCTCGGTGATCCTCCAGATGACCGCGGCCGGCCTCGGCGACATCTCCCGCTTCCCGTTCATCGACCCGCCGGACAGCCGCAACATCAAGGACGGCGTCCAGCTCCTGGAGGAACTCGGCGCGCTCGACCCGAAGGAGAAGGACGCCCGCAAGCGGCTCACCCCGCTCGGCCGCAAGCTCGCCCAGCTCCCGGTCGACCCGCGGCTGGCCCGCATGGTGCTGGAGGCCGACCGCAACGGCTGCGTACGCGAGGTGATGGTGATCGCCGCGGCGCTCTCCATCCAGGACCCGCGCGAACGCCCCTCCGACAAGCAGCAGCAGGCCGACCAGCAGCACGCCCGCTTCAAGGACGAGAACAGCGACTTCCTCGCCTACCTCAACCTGTGGCGTTACCTGCGCGAGCAGCAGAAGGCGCTCTCCTCCTCCGCGTTCCGCCGGATGTGCCGCAGCGAGTACCTCAACTACCTGCGGATACGCGAATGGCAGGACATCTACAGCCAGTTGCGCACGGTCGTGAAGTCCATGGGCGTCCACATCAACGACGCCGACGCCGACCCGCAGCACATCCACACCGCGCTGCTGGCCGGGCTGTTGTCGCACGTGGGGCTCAAGGACACGGAGAAGAACGAGTACCTGGGCGCCCGCAGCGCGAAGTTCGCCGTCTTCCCCGGCTCCGCGCTCTTCAAGAAGCCGCCGCGCTGGATCATGTCGGCCGAGCTGGTGGAGACCTCCCGGCTGTGGGCCCGGGTCAACGCGCGCATCGAGCCGGAGTGGATCGAGCCGCTCGCCCAGCACCTGCTCAAGCGCACCTACAGCGAACCGCACTGGGAGCAGAAGCAGGCCGCCGTGATGGCCTACGAACGGGTCACCCTCTACGGCGTCCCGGTCGTCGCCCAGCGCAAGGTGAACTACGGCCGCATCGACCCCGAGGTCTCCCGCGACCTGTTCATCCGCAACGCCCTGGTCGAGGGCGACTGGCGCACCCACCACCAGTTCTTCCACGACAACCGCAAGCTCCTCCAGGAGGTCGAGGAGCTGGAGCACCGGGCGCGCCGCCGCGACATCCTGGTGGACGACGAGGCGCTCTTCGACTTCTACGACGAGCGCATCCCCGAACACGTCGTCTCCGGCGCCCACTTCGACTCGTGGTGGAAGCACAAGCGCCGGGAGGCCCCCGAGCTGCTCAACTTCGAGCAGTCGATGCTGATCAACGAATCGGCGGAGGCGGTCACCAAGGCCGACTACCCCGACTCCTGGCGGCAGGGCGCGCTGAAGTTCAAGGTGACCTACCAGTTCGAGCCGGGCGCGGACGCGGACGGGGTCACCGTGCACATCCCGCTCCAGGTGCTCAACCAGGTCACCCCGGACGGCTTCGACTGGCAGATCCCGGGGCTGCGGGAGGACCTGGTCACCGAGCTGATCCGGTCACTGCCCAAGCCGATCCGCCGCAACTACGTGCCGGCGCCCAACTTCGCCAGGGCGTTCCTGGACCGGGTGGCCGCCGGCCCCGAGCCGCTGACCACCGCGCTCGCCCGGGAGCTGCACCGGATGGGCGGCACCTCGGTGGCCCCGGAGGACTTCGACCGGTCCAAGGTCCCCGACCACCTCAAGCCCACCTTCCGGGTGGTCGACGAGCGCAAGCGCAAGATCGCCGAGGACAAGGACCTGGAGGCGCTCAAGCTGCGGCTCAAGCCCAGGACCCGGGAGGCGATCACCAAGGCCGCCGGATCGGTCGGCATCGAGCAGCGCGGCGGGCTCACCGCGTGGACCGTCGGCACGCTGCCGCGCACCTTCGAGGTACGCCGCGGCGGCCAGCCGGTCAAGGCGTACCCGGCGCTGGTGGACGAGGGCGCCTCGGTCGCCGTGCGCCTCTTCGACACCGCGATCGAGCAGTCCGAGGCGATGTGGCGCGGTACCCGGCGGCTGATCCTGCTCGGGTTGCCGTCGAATCCGGCCAAGTTCGCGCAGGACCGGATGGGCAACGCCGAGAAGCTGGCGCTCTCCCGCAGCCCGCACGGCAGCGTCCAGGCGCTCTTCGAGGACTGCCTGACCGCGGCGGCCGACCGGCTCATCGCGGCGCACGGCGGCCCGGCGTGGGACGAGGAGGGGTTCCGCAAGCTCTTCGACTCGGTGCGCGCCGACATCACCGACGCGACGCTGGAGACCGTCTCGGCGGTGCAGCGGGTGCTGGCGGCCTGGCACTCCTGCGAGCGCCGGCTGAAGGCCACCACGAGCCTGGTGCTGGTGCCCAACCTCACCGACGTCAAGGAGCAGTTGGCGGCGCTGATCCACCCCGGGTTCGTCACCGCCGCGGGGGTACGGCGCCTGCCGGACCTGCTGCGCTACCTGGTCGCGGCGGACCGCCGGCTCCAGCAGATGCCCTCCGGCGCGCAGCGGGACCGGGCGCGGATGGAGAAGGTCCACGAGATGCGGGACGAGTACGCGCAGCTGCTGGCCGCCTTCCCCGAGGGGCGCCCCGTCCCGGCCGAGGTGCGGGAGATCCGCTGGATGATCGAGGAGTTGCGGGTGAGCTACTTCGCCCACGCCCTGGGCACCGCCTACCCGGTCTCGGACAAGCGGATCCTCAAGGCGATCGACGCGGCCTGGCCGTGAGCGCCGGGCGTGCGTCGCGGGGTCCCCGGGGCGGGTTCGACCTGAGGGCCTGACCTGCTGTAGAGTCGTCCACGCAGCGCAAGGAGGGCCCCAAAGCCCCCCGCCTGGTCCTGTGGAGCAGTTTGGAGTGCTCGCCACCCTGTCAAGGTGGAGGCCGCGGGTTCAAATCCCGTCAGGACCGCACGTTGGTGAAGGCCCGGCATCCGGTGGGCGGTTTCTAGGGGTCGTCGCAACACGTGGTCGTGTTGATCAGGCCGCGAGCAGTTTATGCAGGCGCTCGGCTGGGGTTTCCCAGCCGAGCGTTTTGCGTGGGCGGCCGTTGAGTTCGGCAGCGACGGCGTCCAGGTGCTCGCGGGTGTGGACGGACAGGTCGGTGCCCTTGGGGAAGTACTGCCGCAGCAGGCCGTTGGTGTTCTCGTTGGAGCCGCGCTGCCAGGGGCTGGCCGGATCGCAGAAGTAGACCGGGATGTCGGTGGCGATGGTGAACGCGCCGTGCGCGGCCATCTCCGCGCCTTGGTCCCAGGTCAGCGAGCGCACCAGGTGGGCGGGCAGCGTCTGGACGGTGTCAGTCAGGGCGTCACGGACGTGCTCGGCGCTGCGGCCGTCGGGCAGGTGCAGGAGCATGACGTAGCGGGTGGCTCGTTCGACCAGGGTGCCGATGGCGGAGGCTCCGTCCTTGCCGATGATGAGGTCGCCCTCCCAGTGGCCGGGCACGGCCCGGTCTTCCGCCTCGGCGGGCCGTTCGCTGATCATCACCATGGGAGTGGAGAACCGCGGTTGGCGCTGCTGGGCCTGGCGGCGAGGCTTGCGCCGGGCGCGGCCGGTCCGCAGGGCGCGGGCCAGCTCGCGGCGCAGCTCTCCCCGGCCCTGGACATAGAGGGCCTGGTAGACCGTCTCGTGGACCACGTGCATCTCCGGCCGCTGGGGGAACTGTGCCCGCAGAGCCTGGCAGATCTGCTCGGGGCTCCACCGTAGATGCAGGCGATCCTGGATGAAGCGCCGCAGTTCGGGGTTCTGGCTGATCTTCCCCGGCTTGGGGCGGGGCCGGCGGGCATCGGCACGGGCCTGGGCTGCGTGTGGTCGGTACTGGCCGTTGCCCGGATGCCGGTTGCGGCGGATCTCGCGGCTGACGGTCGACGGGCTGCGGCCCAGCTCGGCCGCGATCGCCCGAACCGTGGCCTTCTCCCGCAGCCGGTCGGCGATGTAGATCCGGTCGTCCTCGCGCAGGTACCGGGACGGACCAGAAGGCGGCACCACCGCGTGGATCGGTGGCGCCGCCTTCTGCCGGCGGTCCGCGCTGCGGCCGTTCCGCCATCGCCGGCCGGTCTTCTCGTTGATACCGACGATCCGGCACGCCTCTTTGTTGCTCAGGCCCTGCTGCATGAGTTGGGAGTATGCCTCCCGCTCACGCAGCAGCTTCTTGGGCCCCTGAGCCACCGTCCGGATCTCCCGGATCTTGAAGTCCATCGCAGCATCCCCTGAACTGGGGTGTTGCGACGACCACTAGAACGGAAGGTGAGGATGCCGGGCCTTCGTCGTTCCCGGGTGGGCTCCGGGGGTCCAGGGTCCGGGGCCCCGCGGGGGGCACCGTGCGACGGGCGCACGCCGGGGTGTGCGGCGGGCGCGCTGGAACCGTGCACTCCGGACGCAGCGGGGCATACCCGTGGGTACCGTCTTGACGGGCGGGGCGCGGCCCCGGTACCCCTGGCACAACGGCCGAGCCGGAAGGCGGTGGGGCGAGGTGCCGGAGCGCGACAGGCATGAGACCCGGGCGCTGCTGCGCGCCCATCTGGCGGCCATAGCCGGACGCGGCCACCTGACCCGCCACTGCCCCGTCTGCCACCGTCTGCTGCGGCTGGCGATGGAGCCGCGCGACCCCAACACCCCACGCCCGGCGGGGACTTGAGGCGGCCGGACGTTCCGCGGCCCGGCGCCCCCGCGAGGCGCCAACCCCCTCTACCGCACGCCTACTTCGGGCGGCAAGAGTGATGCGTGTGACGGGAGTCACCCAAAATATTGGCAGGCCGGTGGAACTTCCGCCCTTGCCAGGGGGCCTCAATTTAATATGTGCAATTGCACCGCCGCTCCCATACCCCCCGGAACACCCCGGCGGGCGGCACGGCCGGACACCTCCGCACATGAACGCACAACGGCCCCTCGGGCCTTGAGGGGCCGTCGGGGCCGTGCGGGGGGCCTGGAAGGGCACACAGGGCCGTCTGCGGGGCCCTCGCGGGGCCCGTGTGGGCGGACCCGGCAGCCGTTCCGGGCAATGAAAATCGCGCCGGACCCGGCGGAGTCCGACGCGATCTGCCACAGCCCCCGACCGGAGCGGGGGGCTGGAAGTGTTGCGGGAAAAGGGGCGGAACCGGGCTGGGGGACCCGGAATCACCCGTAGGACGAGGTCGTTCAGCTCTCCGCGCGCTGCTGCGGGATGCCCGCGAGCAGGGCACGAACCTCCGCCTCGCGGTAGCGGCGGTGGCCACCGAGGGTGCGGATGGACGTGAGCTTGCCGGCCTTGGCCCAGCGCGTGACGGTCTTCGGGTCCACGCGGAACATGGTGGCGACCTCAGCGGGGGTCAGCAGCGGCTCGGCATCAGGGGTGCGAGCGGTCATGAGCGGCCTCCTCGGGAGAACCGAACCATCACGGTTCTTTCCTCTAAATTCTGCACCTTGACCCGCGTTGCCCGAAATGGCGGACGCGAGCCGAGTCGGTAATAGGACGAACGGCTTGTCCTCGGCACTACAACTACACCATCCGTCCAGCCGCGTCGGCCAAACCGATGGAATTGCCCTCTCAGGTGTTCAAGCTCGACGGAAGCCGATGGACCGTGTCATAACGGACAGTCACGCAGGCGTGACGATCAGTCACAGACCGATCACGCGACCCCAGACGCCTCAAGAGCAGCAATGTCGGGCATTCCGCCCCACCTCGGGCGGAACGAGCCATTCCTGGACCCGTTGTCCTATTTTGACACGAGCAATGGCTATAAGGGCAAGAGTCCGGAAACGTGCTCTGCGTCACGCTTGACACGTTGGCCTGGATAGTGGCCAAGGTTCTGGCCTGGGCATCAGCGTTCGGTAAGGGTACTCATACGCGGCGCGCGGTCCGGCCGGCCATCCGCACCGTGGACGGCCCACCGACCGGTGGCCGGAATGCATCGGTGGCGCGAGATTGGCTCGATCGTGTCAGTTGGCGAACTGGAGTTCCCGCACCCGGCGCCAGCGCTCGGTGAGCCGCCCGTACGCCTCCCCGGCCCGGGCGCCGTCGCCCTCCCGCAGCGCCGCCACGCCCTCGGCGACCTCCGCGGCGCTGTGGTCCGCCGCCAGCCCGCCCTCCGGGATCACATGGACCAGGCCGCCGTAGTCCAGCTCCACCAGCGACCGGGGGTGGAACTCCTCCAGCCAGCGCCCGACGTCCACCAGGCCGTCGATGAGCGGCCCCTCCTCCAGGGTGTCCCGCAGCACCCGCAGGGTGCGCGCCACCCGTCGGCGGGCCTGCACCATCGCCGTGCGGTACCGCATCACCGGCTCGGTACGCCGCTTGCGATCGCCTTCACTGGAGGAATCCTCCACCGCGACCGGTCCCCCGGGCTCGAACACCCGCTCGGAGTCGTCGAAGAGCGCGAACCACCGCACCGGCACGTGCCAGGTCGCGGTGCGGATCCACGGCCGGTCGTCCGGGTGCGCGGCCCGCCACTGCTCGAAGTCGGCCTCCGCCTGCCGGCGCACCACCGGCGGCAGCACCGCGTCCAGCACCGGCGCCGGGAACTCCTCGGCCAGCCGCTCCAGCGCCAGCCAGCCGCGCAACCGGGTACGCCACGGGCAGATGTGCGTGACGTCGTCCACCACCGCCACGAAGGCGTCCCGGCTCTCGTGCACCGGCACCGCCACCGGCGGCACCGGCAGCAGCCCGGCGAGCGACTGCCGCAGCTCGTCCTGGGCGGTCGGGGCCGCGCCGGCCGCCGCGTACCGCTTCCAGTGCGTGCGCTCGGGCTCGGGGAAGGCCGACAACGGCTCGTAGACGCGCAGGTACGCCGTGTACGGGACCACCACCGAAGCCAAGACCGACACCCGCTCCCTCGTGCTCCCGCCGGCGCGTGCCCCTCCTCGCCCGCCCAGCGGGCGCGTCGGCCCATCGCTCCGTCGCCGCCTGTACGCGCATCGTCCCACGCCGCCGCGGTGTGCGTCTGCCGCCCCCGGTCACCGGACGATGTCACCCACAAGGTACTGATCCACGACACGCCGTGGTTCGCGGGCACCGCTGGCTCTACGCTTTCGTCATCGAGCCCTCCCCACCCATCCGGAGGGTCACCACCGACCTCGGGAGTCACCACCGTGACCGACGTACGTCAGACGAACTCCGTGGTCTCCAAGCTGTTCCGATCGGAACAGGGGGGACACGAGCAGGTCGTGCTCTGCCAGGACCGCTCCACCGGCCTGAAGGCCGTGATCGCCATCCACTCCACCGCCCTGGGCCCCGCGCTCGGCGGCACCCGCTTCTTCCCCTACGCCTCCGAGGACGAGGCCGTGGAGGACGCCCTCAACCTCGCCCGCGGCATGAGCTACAAGAACGCCCTCGCCGGCCTGGACCACGGCGGCGGCAAGGCCGTCATCATCGGCGACCCGGTCAGCGACAAGACCGACGAACTGCTGCGCGCCTACGGCCGTTTCGTCGCCTCCCTCGGCGGCCGGTACGTCACCGCCTGCGACGTCGGCACCTACGTCGCCGACATGGACGTGGTCGCCACCGAGAACCGCTGGACCACCGGGCGTTCGGTGGCCGGCGGCGGCGCCGGCGACTCCTCGGTGCTCACCGCGTTCGGCGTCTTCCAGGGCATGCGGGCCAGCGCCGCCACCCGCTGGGGGGAGCCCACCCTCAGCGGTCGCCGGGTCGGCGTCGCCGGGGTCGGCAAGGTCGGCCACCACCTGGTGGAGCACCTGCTGGCGGACGGCGCCCGGGTGGTCGTCACCGACGTGCGCGCCGAGGCCGTGGCCGCGATCCGCGAGCGCCACCCCGAGGTCGAGGCGGTCGCCGACACCACCGCCCTGATCCGCGCCGGCCTCGACGTGTACGCGCCCTGCGCCCTCGGCGGCGCCCTCGACGACGAGACCGTCCCGCAGCTGACCGCCTCGGTGGTCTGCGGTGCCGCCAACAACCAGCTCGCCCACCCCGGGGTGGAGAAGGACCTCGCCGATCGCGGCATCCTCTACGCCCCCGACTACGTGGTCAACGCCGGCGGGGTGATCCAGGTCGCCGACGAGCTGCACGGCTTCGACTTCGAGCGCGCCAAGGCGAAGGCGGCCCGGATCTACGACACCACCCTGGCCATTTTCGAACGGGCCGCGGCCGACGGCGTGCCCCCCGCGGTCGCCGCCGACCGGCTGGCCGAAACGCGCATGGCCGAGCGCACCCCGGCGCAATCGTGGCTGGCCGCGGGGGGTGTGCAGGACGGTCCGGCGGCGCTGGCCGGCTGAGGGTCGGCCGTCCGGGGGACCGTGGTGGCGGTCCGTGCCCGCGCCGTGCACCCGGCGAAGTGCGACCCGTACCACGCCCCGGCGGCGATCCGTGCACAGAAGAAGGTAAAATCAGGGCTGACCAGCTAGGACGGGGGCGTTTACGGCCCCTGCTTCGACGCGCGTCGTGCGGGCGGCGTACCGTGCGGCCACAGAAGCAGGTACCGTTGAAGCCCTACGGACCGGTCTTCGGTGGTTGAAGACCGTTCCACTTCATGAACGCGTGTCAAGACTCGGGGCCGTTGAGCCCCGCCGTTGAGGGGGTCGAGCCATGGGGCGCGGCCGGGCCAAGGCCAAGCAGACAAAGGTCGCCCGCCAGCTGAAGTACAACAGCGGCGGTACTGATCTTGCACGTCTGGCCGAGGAGCTGGGCGCATCGTCGACGCAGCCGGCGAAGCCGGAGCACGTGGAAGACGATGAGCTGAACGACGACCCGTACGCACGGTACGCGGATCTCTACAACGACGAGGACGACGAGGACGAGGAGAGCCAGCACCACTCTTCGCAACGTCGTCGCGCTTGACGCTTCCGTCTTTCACCGCGTCTCGCTCACCCGGTCCGGGGCCTGCCCGGACCGGGTTTCGTCGTGCGTGCCCCCGGTTACCCGGCGTACCCCCCGGTCAGCGTCACGGCCTCGGCGCGGTCGCCGCGGTCGGTGATCTCACCGGCCACCCAGGCGCCCACCCCGCGGTCGGCCAGCGTGGTCAGCGCCGCGTCCACCGAACCGGTGGGCACCACCGCGATCATGCCGACGCCCATGTTGAGGGTCTTCTCCAGCTCCGGCCGGCTGACCTCGCCGAGCGAGCCGACCAGGCCGAAGACCGGGGCCGGCGCCCAGCTGCCGCGGTCCACCGTGGCGTGCAGGTGGTCCGGGATCACCCGGGCGAGGTTGTTGGCGAGTCCGCCGCCGGTGATGTGCGCGAAGGCGTGCACCTCGGTGGTGCGGGTGAGCGCCAGGCAGTCCAGCGCGTAGATCCGGGTCGGCTCCAGCAGTTCCTCGCCGAGGGTGCGGCCCAGCTCCGGTACCTCGCGGTCGAGCGCCCAGCCGGCCCGGTCGAAGACCACGTGCCGCACGAGCGAGTACCCGTTCGAGTGAAGTCCGGAGGACTCCATGGCGATCACCACGTCACCAGTACGGATGAGGTCGGCACCGAGCAGCCGGTCGGCCTCGACCACGCCGGTGCCCGCCCCGGCCACGTCGAACTCCTCCGGGCCGAGCAGCCCCGGGTGCTCCGCCGTCTCGCCGCCCACCAGCGCGCAGCCGGCCAGCGAGCACCCCTCGGCGATGCCCTTGACGATGGCGGCCACCCGCTCCGGGTGGACCTTGCCGACGCACACGTAGTCGGTCATGAACAGCGGCTCGGCGCCGCACACCACCAGGTCGTCCACGACCATGCCGACCAGGTCGTGGCCGATGGTGTCGTAGACCCCCATCCGGCGGGCGACGTCGACCTTGGTGCCCACCCCGTCGGTGGCGGAGGCCAGCAGCGGACGCTGGTAGCGCTTGAGCGCCGAGGCGTCGAAGAGACCGGCGAAGCCGCCCAGGCCGCCGACGACCTCGGGGCGGGTGGCCTTGGCCACCCACTCCTTCATCAGCTCGACGGCGTGGTCGCCCGCCTCGATGTCGACACCCGCCGCGGCATAGCTCGCACCGGTGCTCGTGGTCTCAGACATGGCTGGGATCTTTCGGTAGTGATGTACGACAGCGCGCGGGGTTACGGGCGGCGCAGCGCGTTGGCCGCGTCCGGACCGCCGGCCAGTTCGGTCTCCAGCAACTGCTTGCCCAGCAGCTCCGGGTCGGGCAGTTCCATCGGGTATTCGCCGTCGAAGCAGGCCCGGCACAGGTCGGGCTTGGCGATCGTGGTCGCCTCCACCATGCCGTCGATGGAGATGTAGGCCAGCGAGTCGGCGCCGAGCGACTTGCCGATCTCCTCGACCGACATCCCGTTGGCGATCAGCTCGGCCCGGGTGGCGAAGTCGATGCCGAAGAAGCACGGCCACTTCACCGGCGGCGAGGAGATCCGCACGTGCACCTCGGCGGCGCCGGCCTCGCGGAGCATCCGCACCAGGGCGCGCTGGGTGTTGCCGCGGACGATGGAGTCGTCCACCACCACCAGCCGCTTGCCGCGGATGACCTCCTTGAGCGGGTTGAGCTTGAGCCGGATGCCGAGCTGCCGGATGGTCTGCGAGGGCTGGATGAAGGTCCGGCCGACGTAGGAGTTCTTCACCAGGCCGGAGCCGTACGGGATGCCGCTGGCCTCCGCGTAGCCGACGGCGGCCGGGGTGCCGGACTCCGGGGTGGGTATCACCAGGTCGGCGTCGGCGGGGGCCTCCTTGGCCAGCCGGCGGCCCATCTCGACCCGGGAGAGGTAGACGTTGCGCCCCGCGATGTCGGTGTCCGGGCGGGCCAGGTACACGTACTCGAAGACGCAGCCCTTGGGGCGGGCCTCGGCGAACCGGGAGGTGCGCAGGCCGTTCTCGTCGACGGCGATCAGCTCGCCGGGCTCGATCTCCCGGACGAACGAGGCGCCGACGATGTCGAGCGCGGCGGTCTCGGAGGCGACCACCCAGCCGCGTTCCAGCCGGCCCAGCACCAGCGGCCGGATGCCCTGCGGGTCACGCGCCGCGTAGAGCGTGTGCTCGTCCATGAAGACCAGGCAGAAGGCCCCCTTGACCTGCGGGAGCACCCGCGCCGCGGCCTCCTCGACGGAGAGCGGCTTGCCGTCCTCGTCGGCCTGGCCGGCCAGCAGCGCGGTCACCAGGTCGGTGTCGTTGGTGGCCGCCACGTTGGTGGCCCGGCCGTCGCCCTGCGGGAGGGCCGCGACCAGCTCGGCCAGTTCCGCGGTGTTGACCAGGTTGCCGTTGTGGCCCAGCGCGATGGAGCCGTTCGCGGTCGCCCGGAAGGTGGGCTGGGCGTTCTCCCACACCGAGGCACCGGTGGTGGAGTAGCGGGCATGGCCCACCGCGATGTGGCCCTGGAGGGAGCTGAGCGAGGTCTCGTCGAAGACCTGGGAGACCAGTCCCATGTCCTTGAAGACCAGAATCTGGGAGCCGTTGCTCACTGCGATGCCCGCGGACTCCTGTCCGCGGTGCTGCAGGGCGTACAGCCCGAAGTAGGTGAGCTTGGCGACCTCTTCACCCGGAGCCCAGACACCGAAGACACCGCAAGCGTCCTGGGGGCCCTTCTCGCCGGGAAGGAGATCGTGGTTGAGTCGTCCGTCGCCACGTGGCACGAGTACGAGTCTACTGGCCCCGCCGGTGCCCCCGGCCCCAGGTGCGTGGTGGCAGCGGTCACGTGAGAAGCGGCAGGAAACCGGACAGATCCGCGCGTTCGCCACTGGCGCTGATCGCCGCCCGCTCGCAGGCCGCCGCCCAGCTCTCCCGTCCGGTCGCCACCCGCAGCCAGGTCAGCGGGTCGGTCTCCACCACGTTCGGCGGGGTGCCACGGGTGTGCCGGGGCCCGGGAACGGCCTGTACGGCGGCGAACGGCGGCACCCGCAGCTCCACGGAGTTGCCCGGGGCGCGGGCGGCCAGCGCGTCGGCCAGCAGCCGTACGGCGGCGGCCAGCGCCTGCCGGTCCGGCGGCACGTCGACGCCGGTGGCCCGGGCCAGGTCGTCGCCGTGGACGACGAGTTCGAGCAGCCGGGTCACGGTGAGGTCCAGGGCGCGCACGGCGCCGCCGGGGTGGGGGACGATCCGGTCGGCGCGCACCGCCTCGTCCAGCACCGGCTCCAGCCGGGCGGCGGCGGCCTCGACGGCGGCCACCGGGTCGGCCGTGCGCGCGGCGGAACCCGCCGGGGCCGGCGGCGAGGCGGGCAGGCCGGTGACGTCGGTGACGGGGGTGCCGGGCGGCGGCGCGGGCAGCGCCAGCGCGGCCGGCACGGCGTCGATCTGCGCCGCGAGGTGCGCCAGCAGGTCGCGCACGTCCCAGCCGGGCAGGCCGCAGGGCGCGTCGAGCTGCCCGGGGGTGAGCCCGCGGGCCGCCGTGAGCACCGCAGCGGTCTGCGCGGTCAGCGCCCCCCGGGTCCGCCGCGGATCGTACGAACGCGCCTTGCGCCGAGCCGTCGTCGCCATGCCGCCGACCTTACCGACGCGCCACGGCCCCGTACCCCGGCGCGTGCGCGTGGGGTACGGGGCCGTGGCGGCCGTGGCCTTACGCCAGCAGCGCCGGGACGGTGGCCTCGTGGGCCTGGCGCAGCTCGGCCAGCGGGATGGCGAACTGGCCCTGCACGTCGAGGGTGTCGCCGTCCACCACGCCGATCCGGGCGGCCGGCAGCCCGCGCGCGGCGCACATGTCGGTGAAGCGCAGCTCCTCGCTGCGCGGCACGGCGACCACCGCCCGCCCCGCCGACTCCGAGAAGAGCGTCACGAACGGGTCGGCGCCCTCCGGGAGCACGATCCGGGCGCCCTTGCCGCCCTTGAGGCACGACTCGGCCAGCGCCTGCACCAGCCCGCCGTCGGACAGGTCGTGGGCGGCGTCGATCATGCCGTCCCGGGAGCCGGAGATGAGGATCTCGGCGAGCAGCTTCTCCCGCTCCAGGTCCACCGCCGGCGGCAGCCCGCCGAGGTGGCCGTGGGCGACCTGGGCCCAGGCCGAGCCGCCGAGTTCGTCGCGGGTCTCGCCGAGCAGGTAGATCAGCTGCCCCTCCTCGGCGAAGGCGACCGGGGTGCGCCGGGTGACGTCGTCGATCACCCCGAGCACCGCCACCACCGGCGTCGGGTGGATGGCCGTCTCGCCGGTCTGGTTGTACAGCGAGACGTTGCCCCCGGTGACCGGGGTGCCCAGCGCCTGGCAGCCGTCCGCGAGCCCCCGGGTGGCCTCGGCGAACTGCCACATCACCGCCGGGTCCTCCGGCGAGCCGAAGTTGAGGCAGTCGGAGACCGCCAGCGGCCGGGCCCCGGTGGCGGCGACGTTGCGGTACGCCTCCGCCAGCGCGAGCTGCGCGCCGGTGTACGGGTCGAGCTTGGCGTACCGGCCGTTGCCGTCGGTGGCCACCGCCACGCCGAGGTTGGTCTCCTCGTCGATGCGGACCATGCCGGCGTCCTCGGGCTGGGCGAGGACGGTGTTGCCGAGCACGAAGCGGTCGTACTGGTCGGTGATCCAGGACTTGGACGCCTGGTTGGGCGAGGAGATCAACTCCAGTACGGCGGCGCGCAGTTCGTCCCCGGTGGCCGGACGCGCAAGCTTCGCCGGGTCGTCCGCCTGGAGGTCGTCCTGCCAGCTCGGGCGCTGGTAGGGCCGGTGGTAGACCGGGCCCTCGTGGGCGACGGTGCGCGGCGGGACGTCCACGATCTGCTCGCCGTGCCAGTAGATCTCCAGCCGGTCGCCGTCGGTGACCTCACCGATGACGGTGGCGATGACGTCCCACTTCTCGCAGATCTCCAGGAAGCGGTCGACGTTCTCCGGCGCCACGACGGCGCACATCCGCTCCTGCGACTCACTCATCAGGATCTCCTCGGGGGAGAGCGAGGAGTCGCGCAGCGGCACCCGGTCCAGCTCGACGCGCATGCCGCCGGAGCCGGCCGAGGCCAGCTCGCTGGTGGCGCAGGACAGCCCGGCCCCGCCGAGGTCCTGGATGCCCACCACCAGCTTCTCGGCGAAGATCTCCAGGGTGCACTCGATGAGCAGCTTCTCCTGGAACGGGTCGCCGACCTGCACCGCGGGGCGCTTGGCCGGGCCGCTGTCGGAGAAGGTCTCGGAGGCGAGCACCGAGACGCCGCCGATGCCGTCGCCGCCGGTGCGGGCGCCGTACAGGATCACCTTGTTGCCCGGTCCCGACGCCTTGGCCAGGTGGATGTCCTCGTGCCGCATCACGCCCACGCAGAGCGCGTTGACCAGCGGGTTGCCCTGGTAGCAGGGGTCGAAGACCACTTCGCCGCCGATGTTGGGCAGGCCCAGGCAGTTGCCGTAGCCGCCGATGCCGGCCACCACGCCGGGCAGCACCCGCTTGGTGTCGGGGTGGTCGGCGGCGCCGAACCGCAGCGGGTCCATCACGGCCACCGGACGGGCGCCCATCGCCAGGATGTCACGGACGATGCCGCCCACCCCGGTGGCCGCGCCCTGGTACGGCTCGATGTAGGAGGGGTGGTTGTGCGACTCGACCTTGAAGGTGACCGCGTACCCCTGGCCGACGTCGACCACGCCGGCGTTCTCGCCGATGCCCACCAGCATGGCCGAGCTGTCCGGCGCCTTCTCGCCGAACTGCTTCAGGTGCACCTTGCTGGACTTGTACGAGCAGTGCTCGGACCACATCACCGAGTACATGGCGAGTTCGGCACCGGTGGGCCGGCGGCCCAGGATGTCCACGATGCGCTCGTACTCGTCCGGCTTGAGCCCGAGTTCGGCCCAGGGCAGCGCGGTGTCCGGGGTCTGGGCTGCGTGCTTGGTGGTGTCCAGGGTCATGCGCTGACCAGCTTCCTCAGGATCGAGGTGAAGAACCCGAGGCCGTCGGTGCCGCCGGTGCCGACCAGCGGTTCCACGGCGTGCTCGGGGTGGGGCATGAGGCCGACGACGTTGCCCGCCTCGTTGGTGATGCCGGCGATGTCGTCGAGCGAGCCGTTGGGGTTGCCGTACCCGTCGGCGGGGTCGCCGTCGGTGAGGTAGCGGAAGACCACCCGGCCCTCGGCCTCCAGCTCCTCCAGGGTGCGCCGGTCGGCGGTGTAGCGGCCGTCGATGTTCTTCAGCGGGATGCGGATCTCCTGGCCCGCGGTGAACTCGGAGGTCCAGGCGGTCTCCGCGTTCTCCACCCGCAGCCTCTGGTCGCGGCAGACGAAGTGCAGGTGGTTGTTGCGCAGCATCGCGCCGGGCAGCAGGTGACTCTCGGTGAGCACCTGGAAGCCGTTGCAGATGCCGAGTACCGGCAGCCCCTCACGGGCGCCCTCGATGACCTTCTCCATGATCGGCGAGAACCGGGAGATGGCCCCGGCCCGCAGGTAGTCGCCGTAGGAGAAGCCGCCGGGCAGGATCACCGCGTCGACCTGCCGCAGGTCCTTCTCCCGGTGCCACAGCGGCACCGGTTCGGCACCCGCGACCCGGACCGCCCGCAGCGCGTCCCGGTCGTCCAGGGTGCCGGGGAAGGTGACGACACCGATCCGCTTGGCACCGCGGCCCGTAGGGCCTCCGTCGAGGGTGGTGGCGGGCGACGGGTGGGTCACGATTCGACCCTTACGACGAAGTCCTCGATCACGGTGTTGGCGAGGAACGTTTCGGCCAACGCGTGGATGCGGGCCAGGGCGTCGTCGTCGACCGCCCCTTCCACTTCGAGTTCGAAGCGCTTGCCCTGACGAACGTCGGAGATCCCCTCGAAGCCCAGGCGCGGAAGCGCGCGCTGCACCGCTTGGCCCTGGGGGTCGAGGATCTCCGGCTTGAGCATGACGTCGACTACGACGCGTGCCACTGGCACTCCCGGTGGTGTGGTGCGTGAGGTGCCTTCAGCGTACCCGGCCGGAGAATCTACGCGCATAGATATGCCGGTCACCCCATCACGGTTATGCATCGACCGGGCTAACCTGCCAGGAAAAACGCGAGGAAAACCTCAAGGTTCCGATTACGTTCCGGCACCGTTGGGAAATAACTCACGGTCGCGGCCTGTAATCGTTCTCCCGAAGAAATACCGGACCATTGACTTGGGCCCGCGGACTCTGGCACATTGCCGCACGTCAGAACGGCTCGGCGGATGCGGTTGGCCATCCGTCGCCCGGCCGTTGCCGAACGAAAGGACCGATATCCATGGCGCAGCGCGTGGTGGTCACACTCTCCGACGACATCGACGGCGGCGAGGCCACGGAAACGATCGCTTTCGGCCTCGACGGGAAGGCGTACGAGATCGATCTCTCCGCCGCCAACGCGGACAAGCTGCGCAATGCGCTGACGCCTTACCTCAAGGCCGGCCGGCGCCGCAGCCGTTCCGGGAAGGCGTACCAGCGCACCTCGGTCGCCCCCGACCCGGCGGCGGTGCGCGCCTGGGCCCGCTCCAACGGCATGGACGTGCCCCCGCGCGGCCGGATCCCCAAGAAGGTCTACGAGGCGTTCGAAGCGGCGAGTTGAGCCGCCGCCCGCCCTCGCGGCGCCCCTGGTCGGGGGCGCGGCGAGGGCCCCGGAAGCCGATTGGACAACCACCCCCGGTGATCCGCTAAAGTCTGGAGCGCGCCGGGGGCGAGGCCGAAGGGCCGGGCAACCGAACCGCGCGGGTGTAGCTCAGTAGCAGAGCGCCCCTTTTCCAAAGGGGAGGCGCAGTGTGCAATTCCTGTCACCCGCTCCGACAGCCCTACCGGGTCCATCGATCAGGTAGAGTGGTCAGCGCACCGGGCGGTGAGAGCCGCTCGGGGGCAACCTGCGGACGTAGCTCAGTTGGTAGAGCGCAACCTTGCCAAGGTTGAGGTCGCGAGTTCGAGCCTCGTCGTCCGCTCCACAACGTAGGGCCTGATCCTTCCGGATCGGGCCCTACGGCTATTCGCCCGGGGTTCCGGTGACAAATGTCATCCGCGCCGATGACACCGCGCACCGCCGTACCCCCTTGCCACGCGGGACGCTTGGGCCGGACGGTGGTCGACGGGACGGCGGCGGAGCGGACGGGCGCGTGGAGGGGGCCGGGGTGCGGCGGCAGCGGCGCAGCAGCGCGGAACGGGTGGAGTCGTACACCAGGAAGTCGGTCAACGCCACCTACGTGGTCTTCGGCTGCTCGGAACTGGTACTGGCGCTCCCCGGTATCGGCCGCCGGTGGGACTCCGTACTCCCCTGGCTGTTGGTGCCGCTGACGGTGGCTCAGTGCGTGCTGGCCGTCGTGGTGACCGGGCAGGCGATGACGCGGCGGCTGGCGGCCACCGCGCCCCGGCCGCACCCGTGGCCGGTGTGCGCGCTGGGCGTGGTCACCGCGCTGCTGCTGGCCGGGTTCGGCGCGCTGGCCGGCACCGGGCTGCTGGTCGCGGTCTACCTCCTCCCGGCCGGCCTGTCCTTCGTGACGTCCGTCCTCACCGGCTCGTACGCGCTGCTGGTGGCCCGGCGGCGGACGGTGGCCGTGATCGCGGCGGTCCCCACGGTCTGCGTCGCGGTGCTGCTGGCCGGGCTGGGGCTCAACGTCTACGGGGTCGTCGTCAGCCTGCTGGTGGGGGCGTTCTCCACCGCCTCCACGGCGGCCACGGTCCGCTGCTCGGCCTGGGTGGTCTCGGTGGTGCGGGAGTTGGCGGCGGCCCGGGAGGCGCAGGCGCGGCTGGCGGTCGCCGAGGAACGGCTGCGGTTCGGGCGGGACCTGCACGACGTGCTCGGGCGCAACCTCGCGGTGATCGCGCTCAAGGGCGAGCTGGCCGTCCAACTCGCCCGCCGGGGGCGCCCGGAGGCGGTGGAGCAGATGGTCGAGGTGCAGCGGATCGCGCAGGAGTCGCAGGCGGAGGTGCGGGAGGTGGTGCGCGGCTACCGCACGGCCGGCCTCCGCTCGGAGCTGACCGGCGCCCTGTCGGTGCTGCGGGCCGCCGGGGTGGCCGCCCGGATCGAGGGGGACGACGGCACGGCGCTGCCCCCGGTGGTCCAGTCGGCGCTGGCCTGGGTGGTGCGGGAGGGGACCACCAACGTGCTGCGCCACGGGGACGCCCGGACCTGCGTCATCGGCCTGCGCGCGGGGCCGCCCGGTCCGGCCGTGCTGACCATGGAGAACGACGGGGTGGACGCCGCCCGCCCGCCCGGTTCGGGCAGCGGGCTGGCCGGGCTGCGCGAGCGGCTGGCGGCCCTGGACGGCACGCTCGCCGCCCGCCCCTGCGCCCCGGACGGCTTCCGGCTGACGGCGACGGTGCCGTGGCCGTCCGGTACGGCGGCGGACGAGGCGTCCCGCCCCGCCACGGACCCGGTGGAGCCGGCGGTGACCTCGTGACCGGGACGGTACGGGTGCTGCTCGCCGACGACGAGCACCTGATCCGGGGGGCGCTGGCGGCGCTGCTCTCCTTCGAGGACGATCTGCGGGTGGTGGCCGAGGCCGCCTCCGGCCCCGAGGCGCTCGCCATGGCCCGGGCCCACCGGCCGGACGTCGCCGTACTCGACCTGGAGATGCCGGGGGCGGACGGTGTGACAGTGGCCACATCGCTGCGCGCCGAGGTGCCGGAGTGCCGGGTCATGATCGTCACCGGCCACGGGCGCCCCGGCCACCTGAAGCGGGCGCTGGCGGCCGGGGTGCGCGGCTTCGTGCCCAAGACCGTCTCCGCCCAGCGGCTCGCCGAGATCATCCGCACCGTGCACGGCGGAGGGCGGTACGTGGACTCGGAGTTGGCGGCCGACGCGATCAGCGCCGGGGAGTCGCCGCTCACCGCCCGGGAGGCCGAGCTGCTGACGCTGGCGGCCGACGGCGCCCCGGTCGCGGAGATCGCCGCGCGGGCCTGCCTGTCCCCGGGGACGGTCCGCAACTACCTCTCCTCGGCCACCGCGAAGCTGGGCGCCGAGAACCGGCACGCGGCCGTCCGTGCCGCACGCCGCCGCGGTTGGCTATGATGGGGCACAGCAGCGCACCGCGCACGCGGACGTAGCTCAGTTGGTAGAGCGCAACCTTGCCAAGGTTGAGGTCGCGAGTTCGAGCCTCGTCGTCCGCTCCGTGCCGGAAGGGTCCGGTCCCCGTGAGGGGGCCGGGCCCTTCCGCGTTCCCCGGTCATGATCACGACCGTTGACAGCCAACCGGCCCGGCCGTAGGTTCCGCAGATGCTGAGTACGGTACGGGAGCAAGCGCGCGGCCTGACCAAGGACCAGCGCAACGCGTTCGTCGCGGCCTTCCTGGGCTGGGCGATGGACGCCTTCGACTACTTCCTCGTCGTCCTCGTCTACAGCGAGATCGCCGACGAGTTCAAGGTCTCACTGACCGACATGGCGTTCCTGACCACGGCGACGCTGATCATGCGCCCGGTCGGGGCCTTCGTCTTCGGGCTGTGGGCGGACAAACGCGGCCGGCGCGTGCCGCTCATGGTGGACGTGCTCTTCTACTCGGTGGTCGGCTTCGCCTGCGCCTTCGCCCCCAACTACACCGTGCTGCTGGTGCTGCGCCTGCTGTACGGGATCGGGATGGGCGGCGAGTGGGGGCTGGGCGCGGCGCTGGCGATGGAGAAGATCCCGGCCGAGAAGCGCGGCTTCTGGTCCGGCGTCCTCCAGGGCGGCTACTCGCTGGGCTATCTGCTGGCGGCGGTGGCCTTCCTGGTGATCGAGCCGGCCTTCGGCTGGCGCGGCCTGTTCGCCTTCAGCCTGGTGCCGGCGCTGGTCGCGCTGTGGGTACGCAGCCGGGTCGGGGAGAGCGAGGTGTGGGAACGGGCGGTGCGGCTGACCGACACCCCGGTGCGGGCGGTCCTCCGCAACCCGGCCGTGCTGCGCCGCTTCGGCTACCTGGTGCTGCTGATGACCGCCTTCAACTGGATGTCCCACGGCACCCAGGACGTCTACCCGACCTTCATCAAGAAGGGGCTCGGGCTCTCCCCGGACACCGCGATCCTGATCGCCGTCGTCTACAACATCGGGGCGATGGTCGGCGGCACGGTGCTGGGCGCCTACTCGGAGCGGCTCGGGCGGCGCCGGATCATCATGATCTCGGCCGGCGCGGGCATCCTGGTGGTGCCGATCTTCGCCCTGTCCACCACGGCGGGCTGGCTGGCGTTCAGCTCGTTCCTGATGCAGGTGTGCGTGCAGGGCGCCTGGGGCGTGATCCCGGCGCACCTGAACGAGCTGAGCCCGGACGCCATCCGCGGTTTCTACCCGGGGGTCACCTACCAGCTCGGCAACCTGATCGCCGCCCTCAACCTGCCGATCCAGGAGGCGCTGGCGAAGGCGTACAGCTATCCGACGGCGCTGATGGCCACCGTCTTCCCGACGCTGGTGGTGGTGATCGTGCTGAGCGCGGTGGGCAAGGAGGCCAAGGGGGTGCGCTTCGGCTCCCCCGGCGGCGCCGGCTCCCCGCGCCCGGAGAACCTGCCGGCCGCCTGAGACCCGTACCGCGTCCCCCGGCCCGTCGCGGCCGGGGGGCGCGGGGGACGTGTCCGGGGCGGGCGGCGGGTCAGGCCCAAGGGGTGCCGGTCAGCCGCTCGTAGGCCTCGACGTACTTGGCCCGGGTGCGCTCGACGACCTCGGCGGGGAGCGGCGGCGGGGGCTGCTCGCCGGCCCGGTCCCAGCCGGAGGCCGGGGAGGTGAGCCAGTCGCGGACGAACTGCTTGTCGTAGGAGGGCTGGGCGCGCCCCGGCTGCCACTGGTCGGCGGGCCAGAACCGGGACGAGTCGGGGGTGAGCACCTCGTCGGCGATGACCAACTCGCCGTCCGCGCGGCCGAATTCGAACTTGGTGTCCGCCAGCAGGATGCCGCGTTCCCGGGCGATGTCCCGGCCGCGGGCGTAGACGTCCAGGGTGACCCGGCGCAGCTCGGCCGCGGTCTCGGCGCCGTGCCGCCGGGCCACCTCCTCGTAGGAGACGTTCTCGTCGTGCTCGCCGACCTCCGCCTTGGTGGCCGGGGTGAAGATCGGGGCGGGCAACTCGGAGCCGTCGGTGAGCCCCTCGGGCAGCGCCAGCCCGCACACCGTGCGGTCGCGCCGGTACTCGGCGAGCCCGGAGCCGGTCAGGTAGCCGCGGGCCACGCACTCGACCGGGATCATCTCCAGCGAACGGCACACCATGGTGCGCCCGGCCCAGTCGGCGGGGGCGCCCTCGGGCAGCTCGGTGGAGATCACGTGGCTGGGCACCAGGTCGGCGAGTTGCTCGAACCACCACAGCGACAGCTGGGTGAGGATGCGCCCCTTGTCCGGGATGACGGTGGGCAGCACCCAGTCGAAGGCGGACATCCGGTCGCTGGCCACCATCACCAGGCGGCCCTGCCCGTCCCGGTACAGCTCGCGCACCTTGCCGGTGTGCAGATGCACCAGACCCGGCACCGACACCGGCTCGGGCTTTTCCACGAATCCGGACACGCTTCCTCCACGTAGGTTGACCCAGCTGCCCCGATTCTCCCCGATGGCCGCACCGGCCGCGTGCGGCGGGGTCAGTCGCGCTTGCAGATACGGTCCAGCAGATTGGCTGTGGCCCGCTGGATCCGGGGGTCGACGTGGCCGGGCCGGTCGAGCGCCGGCGACCAGGCGAAGGTGCCGGAGGCGAAGACGTACGCGCCGCTGGGCGCCCGGTACAGCGAGGTCTCCTGGTGCTGGCGGACGCCGGTGGAGTCCAGGTAGGGCGAGTGGGCGAGGAGTCTTCGCGCGGTGTACGCCGGCAGCGCGGTGCGCGGGAAGTAACGGTCCGCCTCGCCCGCCACCAGGCCGGGCAGCTCGTCGCCCTCGCCGGCCCCGCTGGCCTCCCACAGCCAGTGGTCGGCGTTGCGGACGACCAGCGGGGAGGGCTCGGGGACCCGGCCCGCGTACTGCACGCCGAGCACCAGCTGCTCCGGCTCGCCCATGTCACGCCAGAGCGCGGTGCGCCCGCGGGCGTCGCTGCGGCGCTTGCGGCAGGTGAGCAGCCGGTCCGGGGCGCCGCTGGCGGAGGGGCTCAACTCGACCTGCCAGTACATGGTGTTGGCGGAGAGGAAGACCAGCGAGGTGCCATGGTCCCGGGCGCGCTCGACGGCCCGGCGCATCGGCACCGACCAGTACTCGTCGTGGCCGGGGAAGACCAGGCCCCGGTAGCGGGTGGGGTCGACGCGTCCGGCGTGCAGGTCGCGGGCGTCGGCGTAGGCCAGGTCGTAGCCGTAGCGTTCGGCCCAGCGGATGAAGTCGTAGGCGTGGCCGACGTGGAGCGGCAGCCCGGCGCCGGCGTACGGGCGGTCGTAGCAGACGGTGACCGCGGCGGCCTCCTCGCCGAGCAGCCGCCCCTCCTCGTCCCAGGCGTGGTAGAGGCTGGCACCGGTGCGCCCGTCCTCGGGGTAGAGGTTGTACGCCTGCCAGGTGACGTCGGGCAGCAGGAGCAGCAGGTCGGCCTCGTAGTCGGGGGGCTGCCGCACGGCCGGGTCGCGGGGCGGGTCGGGAGGCAGGTCGCGCACGGTGAACGGGATGTGGCTGCGGTAGCCGTCGGGGGTGGTGAGGACGGCCACGTAGGCGCCGGTGCTCCAGTAGGAGGGGACCTGGAGGCGCCAGGAGAGCCACCAGTGGTGGCAGGAGACGGTGCGGCCGGCGGTGAGCGGCCCGGACTGGACGACGCCGGAGAGCCGCGGGCTGCTGGTGATGTAGTTGGCGCCGTCGCCGCCGTAGTGGCCGATCCGGTAGATGTCGACCACGAAGTCCTGCGGCGGGTCGACGGTGACGTGGAAGTCGACCGAGCCGCCCGGGGTCACCGAGCCGCCGGAGGTGAACCCCTTGATCTGCAGGCCCACGTCGTCGGCGTTGCGCAGCCCGGTGGAGCGGCGGCGGCGTCCGGCGCGCTGGCCCGGCAGCCGGTCGGCGCCGTCGTCGGGCAGGGAACGTCCGGCGTACCAGGGCAGCAACTGGCCGTCGTCCAGGTACTGTTCGCGTCCGCGCAGCCAGGGCAGCGGGCCCTGGCCGAAGGGGTCGGTCACGGCGTGTGCGAGTGCGCCGGAGTCCCAGCGGCGGATCTGGTCCGTTCCCACGAGTATCCCTCCCCCGCCCTCGGCGCGTGGTCGTCCGACGGTCGCTTCGGTGGGCGCCGGTGCATTTCCAGGACATCACACATTGCGCTGTCACCGTCACCCTTAGTGGCTATTTTTCGGAACAGAATCCCTCCGGATGATGCGTATCCGGTCATCGGTGACCGGTACGAAAACATGCGGTGGGACGGGTGGCCCGGCGGGGGCACCGGGGTGCGCCCGGGCGCGCGCCCCTCACGCCAGGCGCACCGGTGTCTCCAGTCGCACCCCCACCGTGGCCAGCCAGGCGCGCAGCGGCCCCGGGTCGCCGTTCTCCACCAGGCGCAGCACCGGCCAGGCCAGATCGGCCTTGCGGACCCCGCCGACCAGCAGCGTCGGCCCGTCCAGCCAGTCGAGGCCGGGGGCGGCGCCGGCGGTGTCCACGGCGGCGCAGCACACCATCGCGGTGACGTGGTCGGTGAGCAGCTCCCGCCCGGTGCGCGGCGGCAGCAACTGGTAGACCGGGGTGGGCGGATCGCCCTCGGGGCCCACCGGCCCGGCGGGTATGGAGGTGGGCACCGGCAGCGGAACGGGGTCGGCGGGGCCCGCGGCGGACTCGGCGGGGGCGGCGCCGAGCGGATCTCCGGCCGGGTCGCCGGGGCCGTCGTGGACCTCGCGTTCCTGGTGGGCGCTGATCCGCGCGGCGAGTTCGTCACTGCCGCCCTGGGCGAGCCGGTCGAGCACCCGGGCCAGGGTCGCCTTGGCCGGGCCGGGGCCGCCCGCCGTCTCGGCCGGACCGCCGTCGGGCACCGGGGCCAGCTCGTCGAGCACCCGGTGGAGCCGGGCGGCGTCGCTGCGCCAGATGCGGTCGACGACCTGCTCGGGGTAGGACTCCCAGGCCACCGGTGACCAGGGGCGGCCGGGGCGGTTCGGGCCGCCGTGGAAGAGCCGGGCGGCCAGCAGCGAGGCGGCTGCGTCGATGGCGCCGGGCTCCTCCAGCAGGTCGCACGCGGGGCGCTCGCCGAGCCGGGTCTCGAACCCCTCGGCGAGCCGGTCGCGCCGGGACAGCTCGGTGAGCGCGGCCACCACGCCGGCGTCCAGCTGGGAGGGCCAGCGCCCCATCCGCCAGGCGGGCAGCGCCACCCGGGTCAGCAGCCGGTCCCAGCCCGCGTAGGCCAGCCCGACCTGCTCCTGGGCGACGATCCGCAGCCCGTAGTCGACCGCCTGGGCCCGCTCCGAGGCGGCGGCGGCCACCGCGCGCTCCATCTCGGCGGCGTGGCCGCGGCAGCGGCGCAGCAGCAGCCGGGCCACCCAGCCGACGAACGCGAGCGCCGGACGGCGCGCCAGGCGGGCGAGGCCACGCAGCCGCGGCCCGCCGTGCCCGGGGCCCGTCCGGCGGCCGGAGGCGGCCACCGCCACGGCCGCGTCCAGCCCGCGCAGGAACCGGCGGGCGGCGGCTATGTCGGGGTCGGCGGCGGGTCCGGTGCCGGCCACCACGGGGGCGAGCAGGGCGCGCAGCTCGGCGACGCGCATCCACCACATGAAGGGCGAGCCGATGACGAGCACCGGGGCGTCGGGGACGCGGCGGTGCGGGCGCGGGGCGCGGGCGCCGCCGTCCGGACGCGGGGGCCGGCGGCGGCTGCGGTGGCTGCGGTCCTCCAGCCAGCTGTCGCAGTCGGGGGTGAGCGCTATGGCCGAGGGGGCCGGCACCTCCAGGCGTCCGGCCAGGTCGCGCACCATGCGGTAGAGCTCGGGCGCGGCCTCCTCGGTGACCTCGACGGTGGGGCTGACGGCCGGGCGGGCGCGGACGATGACGGCGGCCACCCCGAAGGCGAGCACCAGGACCGCCAGCGCGCCGGCCACCACGGCCCACCGCACCGCGTCCCAGCCGTCACCGCCGATCCGCCCGGTGGCACCGGCGACCAGCAGCACGACGGCGACCGCGGCGGGCAGGAGGGCGACCGCCAGCGCGGCACCGCGGATGCGGAGCACCGCGAGGGCGCGGGAACGAGCTGCGTCTGCACCGGCCACCGAGCTGTTCACCCCCATACCTGAGACGACGGCGGACACCGGCCGACGGCGGTGTCCCGTCCCCCCACTCTGGCACCCGCCACCGACATCGCAATGTCCGTACGGCCAGTTGCCCCAATGGCGCGGCGCCGGCCGCAGTCCGCTTGCGCCGCACCATAGTTGGGCCGGGGTGCCGCGTCAGCCGTATGGCCAAGCGGTCACTCGATGGAATGGCTTTGGGCAACGCACGGCGCCGGACGGGCGCTGGGCGGGGTGCCCGGCTCCCGCCCGGTTTCCACCGTTCGATACCGGTTGTTCGAGGGTGTTCGAGGGGTCAGCGGGCGTCGGCCGGGGTCTGCGCGTCCTCGGCGGCCTTGCGGGCGATGTCGCCGCGGTGGTGGGAGCCGGCCAGCCGGATCCGGCCAACCCCGGTGTACGCCCGCTCCCGAGCAATGGCCAAATCCTGACCGTGCGCCGTTACGGAGAGCACCCGGCCTCCGGCGCTCACCACCCGCCCGTCCTCGTCCGTCCGGGTGCCCGCGTGCAGGACGTAGGTGTGGTCGGGGCCGGCCGCCACGTCCGCCAGTCCCTCGATCGGGTCGCCGGTGCGCGGGGCGCCGGGGTAGTTGTGCGCGGCGATCACCACGGTCACCGCGGCCTCGTCACGCCACCGCAGCGGCGGCAGCTCCGCCAGGCGTCCGGTGGCCGCCGCCGCCAGCACCCCGGCCAGCGGGGTCTTCAGCCGGGCCAGCACCACCTGGGTCTCCGGGTCGCCGAAGCGCGCGTTGAACTCGATCACCCGCACCCCGCGCGAGGTGATCGCCAGCCCCGCGTAGAGCAGCCCGGCGAAGGGCGTGCCGCGCCGCCGCAGCTCGTCCACGGTGGGCTGCAGGACGGTGGCGGTGACCTCCTCGACGAGCGCCGGGCCGGCCCACGGCAGCGGCGAGTAGGCGCCCATGCCACCGGTGTTGGGGCCCTGGTCGTCGTCGAGCGCCCGCTTGAAGTCCTGGGCGGGCTGGAGCGGCACCACGGTCTCGCCGTCGGTCACCGCGAAGAGCGAGACCTCGGGGCCGTCCAGGTACTCCTCGATCACCACCTGGTCGCAGGCGAGCGCGTGGGCCCGGGCGGCGGCCAGGTCCTCGGTCACCACCACGCCCTTGCCGGCCGCCAGGCCGTCGTCCTTGACCACGTACGGCGGGCCGAACGCGTCGAGCGCCGCGTCGACCTCCTCGGGGGTGGCGCACACGTAGGCGCGGGCGGTCGGCACCCCGGCCGCCGCCATCACGTCCTTGGCGAACGCCTTGGACCCCTCCAGCTGCGCCGCCCGCGCCGACGGGCCGAAGCAGGCGATGCCCCGGTCCCGTACCGCGTCGGCGACGCCGGCCACCAGGGGGGCCTCCGGGCCGACGACGACCAGGTCGGCGCCGAGCCGGACGGCCAGGTCGGCGACGGCGGCGCCGTCCAGGATCTCCACCGGATGCAACTCGGCGACCTCGCCGATCCCGGCGTTGCCGGGGGCGCAGTGCAGCGCGGTGACGTCGGGGTCGAGGGACAGGGAGCGGCACAGGGCGTGTTCGCGGGCGCCACCGCCGATAACGAGGACCTTCACGGGAACCTAGCCTACGGCCCGCTCCCGCCGCCCCCGCCGGGCCAGGTGACCCCCGGCGGCCACTCGGGTCACTCTTTCGAGTGGCCCGCGGGCCCGGGGTCAGGCCGCTGACGGGGCACATTCAGCGGGTTTGGCCCGGATCGGGTCCGCGGGGGTCAGCCGTTCGGCGGTAAGAAGTGGGCTTCGAACCCACGGGGGTGGGCCCGGCGGCGCGCTCCGGCAGCGGCCGCGGGGCGCCTTCGGCGGTGGCGACGGGTGGGAGAGGAAGTGCGCGGGTGAGCCAACCGGACAAGCACCCCGAGGGGGCGCCTCGGGAGGAGAGCCCGCCAGGGCACGTCCCGGGGGCCTTGGGCCGTCCGGGGGTGCCGGCGTGGTTCGGCCGCCCGGTGCCGGGCCGCGCCGGCGGTCTCTACCGCCGCGGACGTCCGCCCCGGCCGCACCGGGAGCGCCGGGAGGACCTGCGCACCGCGCCGTTCCCGGTGGGCGACTGGGGCGACCCCGCGGTGCGCCTGGACGAGCTGTACCGCTGGGCCGAGGGCACCGCGGTGCGCACCGCCGACTGGTACCTGGCCGACCGGGTGTGGAAACGGCGCTGGGCGCGGGTGCTGCGCGGCGGGGCGGTGCTCGGCGCGGCCGGCGGGGTGGCTCTGCCCGCGCTGCGCCTGACCGACGTGCCCGGGGCGCTGGCCGGCTGGGGCTACCTCGGGCTGCTGGCGGCCGTGGTCTGCGTCGGCGTGGACCGCTGGTTCGGCCTCTCGTCGGGCTGGATGCGGGACGTGGCGACCGCGCAGGCCGTGCAGCGGCGGCTGGAGGCGCTGCGCTTCGACTGGGCGTCGGAGAGCGTACGGGAGGTGCTGGGGCCCACCGAGGGCACCGCGAGCGAGGCGGCCGAGCGCTGCCTGGCGGTGCTGCGGCGGTTCTGCGAGGACGTCTCGGACCTGGTGCGCGGCGAGACCGCGGAGTGGTTGGTGGAGTTCGGGGCCGGCAGCGGGCCGCTGTACACCCAGTCGCTGACCGGCTGGGCCCGGCGGCCGGAGGGCTCGGGGCCCAGCCGGTTCCCGCTGCCGCCCGGCGGCCGGCCCAGCATGCCGCGGCAGCGCCCCCCGGAGGGCCCGCCGCGCTGACCGGCGGACCGCCGGCGCCGGTCAGCTGAACATGATCATCGAGCCCTGGGCCAGGCTCCGGGTGGCCGCCCGGTGCAGCCCCAGCCACACGTGCCGCTCCCGGGCGAACGGGCTGCCGTCGTACGGGGTGCGGGCCGGCTCGTCCAGCTCGGTGGGCCGGTCCGGCGGGGCGGGCGGGGCCGGCGGGTTGGCCGGGTCGATGCCGATCGCCGGGGCCACCGCCTGCAGTTCGCGCAGCAGTCCGTGGCTGGAGCCCAACGGGCCGCCCCCGGCGAGGAGTTCGTCGTCGGCCAGCGGCGCCGGGAAGTCCAGCGGCAGGTAGGCGCCGGCGTGGTCGTAGTGCCACACCAGGTGCGACTGCCGGGCGGCCGTCTCGAACATCTCCAGCAACTGCTCGTAGTCTCCGCCGAGTTCACCCACCGGCGTCACCTCCAGACCGCACAGCAGCAGCATGTAGGCCCGGCGCAGGAAGTGCAGCGCGTCGTAGTCGAACCCGGCGACCGGCGCGACGTCCCCGGTCAGCCCCGGCATGTAGCCGTGCACCGGCACCGGCGGCAACCCCGCCGCGCCCAGCGCCTTGTCGTACGCCGCGATCTCCTCGGCGAACGGGTTGTCGGGACTGTGGCAGAGCACATCCACCAACGGCACCAGCCACAGATCACAGGCCACGGGCGCTCCAGCGGGTCGCAGTCGAAGGGATGACCAGGGTAGTCACCACCACGGCTCCGGGTCAGGTGGGCCTACCCCCGGTCGGTCAGCCGGTCGATCAGGGTGAGCGCGTGCTCGTTGTAGGCGGAGACGAGGCGGCGGGTGGCTTCGGCGTCGCCGTCGCGGATGGCGTCGGCGAGGACGACGTGGCCGGTCCAGCAGACCTGGGACAGGTCGCGTTCGGCGCGCAGGAAGGGCACGGCGAAGACCCAGGACTGGGCGCGCAGGCGTTCCAGGAACTCGCTGATGTGGGAGTTCTCGGCGAGCAGCGCCAGTTCCCGCCAGAAGCGCTGGTCGCAGCCGATGAGGACGTCCAGCGCCCCGGCGCGTACCGCGCTGACCGCGGCCTCGGCCCGGCGGCGTACCGAGGCCATCGCCTCGGGCGGGAAGGCGGCCAGGCCGCGGTCGGTGAGCCGGCGGAAGATCCCCTCGGTGACCAGGATCCGGGCCTCCACCAGACCGCGGTAGTCGGCGTGGGTGAACTCCCGTACCTGGAAGCCCCGGTGGTGCTCGACCTCCAGCAGGCCCTGGGCGGCGAGGTCGACCAGGGCCTCGCGGACCGGGGTGGCCGAGACCCCGTACAGGTCGGCTATCTCCTTGACGGTGAAGCGCCGGCCCGAGGGCAGCCGGCCGGTCAGCACCTCGTCGCGCAGCGCGTCGGCGATCTGCTGCCGCAGACTGCTGCGCCGTACCGGCGTGCTGCCCGGCATCTCCGCCTCCCGCGAACCACTGTTCCGGGACCGTTCCGGTACGGACGGTCCATGTTTGGTCCCGGACAACCTACGCGACCGAAGGCGGATGGCCCAGGGCCGGTCAGCGGCAGTGGGCGTCGGCCGCGGAGAGCGCCTCGTCGAGGACGGCCAGCCCCTCCTTCGCCTCGGCCTCGGTGATGGTGCACGGCGGCACGACGTGGGTGCGGTTCATGTTCACGAACGGCCACAGTCCGCGCCGCTTGCAGGCGGCGGCGAAGTCGGCCATCGGGGCGTTGTCGGCGCCGGCCGCGTTGTAGGGGACCAGCGGTTCCCTGGTCTCCTTGTCCTTGACCAGGTCCAGCGCCCAGAAGACGCCCAGGCCGCGTACCTCGCCGACGCAGGGGTGGCGCTCGGCGATCTCCCGCAGGCCCGGGCCGAGCACCCGCTCGCCGATCTCGGCGGCGTGCTCCACGATCCGTTCCTCGCGCATGGCGGTGATGGTGGCGACGGCGGCGGCGCAGGCCAGCGGGTGGCCGGAGTAGGTGAGCCCGCCGGGGTAGGCGCGGGTGGCGAAGGTGGCCGCGATCTTCTCGCTGATGGCGACGCCGCCCAGCGGCACGTACCCGGAGTTGACGCCCTTGGCGAAGGTCAGCAGGTCGGGGACGACGCCCCAGTGGTCGGCGGCGAACCAGCGGCCGGTGCGCCCGAAGCCGGCCATCACCTCGTCGAGGACGAAGACGATCCCGTACCGGTCGCACAGCTCGCGCACCCCGGCCAGGTAGCCGGCCGGCGGGATCAGGACGCCGGCGGTGCCGACCACGGTCTCCAGCACGATCGCCGCGATGGTCTGCGGCCCCTCGAAGGCGATCACGTCCGCCAGGTGGGCCAGCGCCCGCTCGCACTCCTGCGCCTCGTCGGCGGCGTGGAACGCGGAACGGTAGGCGCACGGCCCCCAGAAGTGGACGACGCCGGCCGCGCCGGTGTCGGAGGGCCAGCGGCGCGGGTCGCCGGTGAGGTTGATCGCGGCGGCGGTGGCGCCGTGGTACGAGCGGTAGGCGGAGAGCACCTTGTGGCGGCCGGTGTGCAGCCGGGCCATCCGCACCGCGTTCTCCACCGCCTCGGCGCCGCCGTTGGTGAAGAAGACCTTGTCCAGGTCGCCCGGGGTCAGCTCGGCGATGAGCCGGGCGGCCTCGGAGCGGACGTCCACCGCGAAGCCGGGGGCGAGGGTGGCGAGCCGGCCGGCCTGCTCCTGGATGGCGGCGACCACCTTGGGGTGCTGGTGGCCGATGTTGGTGTTGACCAGCTGGGAGGCGAAGTCCAGGTAGCGGTTGCCGTCGTAGTCCCAGAACCAGCTGCCCTCGGCCCCGGCGACCGCCAGCGGGTCGATGAGTTCCTGCGCGGACCAGGAGTGGAAGACGTGGGCGCGGTCGGCGGCCTTGACGGCGGCGCCGCGCTGCGGGTCGGGGGCGGCGGGCGAGGGGCTGGCAGTCGTCATGCGGTCAGCGTAGGGACCACCCGGCGGCCCCGGAATGTGCAGGGTGTATGCCGTGGGCCGCTTTCGCCGACACTGTGTCGGGCTCTCGCGTACCGCCGCATACCGGGGAAAGCCGTGCCCGCCCGTGGGGGCGACGGGGCTCCGCCCATATGCTCAAAGCTCGTCATCACCCGGAGGAGCGAACGTCGCATGCAGAGCCTGACGCCCGACGACCCGCAACGGATCGGCCCCTACCGGCTGTTGGGGCTGCTGGGCACCGGCGGCATGGGCCGGGTCTATCTGGCCCGCTCCGAGGGCGGCCGGACGGTCGCGGTGAAGCTGGTCCGACCGGAGCTGGCCGAACGCGACGAGTTCCGCAACCGCTTCCGCCAGGAGGTGCAGGCGGCCCGCCGGGTCGGCGGCGAGTGGACGGCGCCGGTGCTCGACGCCGACACCGAGACCGCCGCGCCCTGGGTGGCCACCGGGTACGTGGCCGGCCCCGCGCTCGACGTGGTGGTGGGACGCGACCACGGGCCGCTGCCGGAGCGTTCGGTGACGGTGCTGGCGGGCCGGCTGGCGCACGCGCTGCGCGCCATCCACGGCGCCGGGCTGCTCCACCGCGACCTGAAGCCCTCCAACATCCTGCTCACCATCGACGGCCCCCGGGTGATCGACTTCGGCATCGCCCGCGCCCTGGACGCCGCCACCGGTGAGGGGCTGACCAGCACCGGCATGGTGGTCGGCTCCCCCGGCTGGATGTCCCCGGAGCAGGTGCTGGGGCAGCATCTGACGACCGCGGCCGACGTGTTCTGCCTGGGCGCGGTGCTGGCGTACGCGGCGACCGGGCGGCTGCCGTTCGGCGACTCCGGCGGCGGGGTGCACGCGGTGCTCTACCGCATCGCGCACGACGAGCCCGACCTGAGCGGGCTGACCGGACCGCTGGCCGAGCTGATCGCCGACTGCCTGGCCAAGAGCAGCGGCGAGCGGCCCTCGGTGGACGACGTGCTCGCCCGCAGCGAGGCCATGGAGGCCGCCGCCGAGCCGGCCGGGGAGCCGTGGCTGCCCGCGCCGCTGCTGGCCCAGCTCGGCCGGCACGCGGTCTCGCTGCTCAACGCCGAGCCGCCGGCCGCCCCCCAGGCCGGCTTCGGCCCGCCGGCCGCCTTCGGCGACACCGCCGGGCGGGCCGCGACGACCCCGTACAGCACCCCGGGCCCGCACGCGGTGGCCGCCACTCCGCCGTACGGGGCGCCGCCGTTCGGCACGCCGCGTCCCGGTGATCCGGCGCCCACCTCCTACGGGCTGGCCGCGCCGGTGCCGCAGGCGTTCGGGGCGGGCCAGGGCGGTCCGCCCGCGCAGCCGGCCGGCGCCTACGGCTACCCGGGGCCGGCCCCCGCCACCGCGGGCGCCGGACGTCCGGGCACCGAGGGCCGGGGCGGCTGGCGGCCACCGCAGGCCGCCGGGCTCGCCGAGGCGCCCACCCGTCCGGCGCCCGCCCCCGCCGAGCCCGCCGCCCCGCGGCCCCGGCGCCGGATGAAACCGCCGGTGATCGCCGCCTGCGCGGCCGGGGCGCTGGTCGTCGCCGGCGGCGCGACCTGGGCCCTGGTGTCCGGCTCCGGCGGCTCGACGCGTCCGGTGGCCGTCGCCTCCTCCGCCCCCGCGACCTCCTCCGCCCCCAGCACGTCGGCGACGCCGGGCCGTTCGATGCCGGCCGGGTACGTCGGCATCTGGCAGGGCAGCCGGCTGCGGCTGGTGATCAAGGCCGGTGACGTGGGCCAGGTGGTGGTGCACAGCTACAGCGTGGACGCGGACGCGCAGTGCGAGGGCGACGCGAAGCTGGTGGCGGCGGCGGCCACCGGGGTGAAGCTGGACGCCCGGGTGACCGGCGGCGTGCCCAGCGCCTCCGGGTGCGGCGGCGGTGGTGCGCAGACCCTGGCCACCGCCTCCGACGGCTCGCTGACCTGGAGCGCCGGCGGCCACAGCGCGGTGCTGCGCAAGTCCGGCCCGATCAGCGTGCCGCAGCAGTTCCTGGGCACCTGGCAGCGGTCGCTGGGCTCCGGGTACACCCAGACGATCACCATCCGGCAGGGCGACTTCGGCGCTCCGGTGGTCACCCTGGTCGCCGACACCACCGTCAAGCCCTCCCCGAGCGGCAAGGCCACCACCAAGCCGAAGCCGTCCGCCGACGCCTCCGCCAAGAAGACCGCCAAGGCCACCCCCAAGGCGTCCACCAAGCCCAAGGCGAACCCCGGCACCTCCGACACGCCGGCCGCCGGCAAGCACTGCGAGGCCTACGCCGACCTGTTCTCCGCCGACGGCAAGCTCGTCGTGGGCCCGTCGGTGGTGGACACCGCCCACTCCGCGGCCGGCTGCGCCCCGGGCGGCGCCTCCGAGCTGACCGTCTCCGGCGACCAGCTCACCCGTGACTTCCTCGGCGGCGACACCTCCGACGCCCGCACCTACGTCCGGATCTCCGGCTGACCGGTGGAACGGGAACGCCCCGGCGGCCGTCGCGAAGGACCGGCCGCCGGGGCGTAGGAGCCCTCGGCGGCTCAGCGGCTCATCAGGCTCACAGGAACGAGTTGATCTCGATGGTCTCGTCCCGGCCCGGGCCGACGCCGATCGCGGAGATCGGGGCGCCGGACATCTCCTCCAGCGCCTTGACGTAGGCCCGCGCGTTCTTCGGCAGTTCGTCGAAGGACTTGGCCTTGCTGATGTCCTCGGACCAGCCGGGCAGCGTCTCGTAGACGGGCTTGGCGTGGTGGAAGTCGGTCTGGCTGTACGGGAGTTCCTCGACCCGCCTGCCGTCGATCTCGTAGGCCACGCAGACCGGGATCTCCTCCCAGCCGGTGAGGACGTCGAGCTTGGTGAGGAAGAAGTCGGTCAGCCCGTTGACCCGGGTGGCGTAGCGGGCGATGACGGCGTCGAACCAGCCGCAGCGGCGGTCCCGGCCGGTGGTCACGCCGCGCTCGCCGCCGATGGTGCGCAGCTTGTCGCCGTCCTCGTCGAACAGCTCGGTCGGGAACGGCCCCGCGCCCACCCGCGTGGTGTACGCCTTGAGGATGCCGATGCTGCGGGTGATCCGGGTCGGGCCGATGCCGGCCCCGGTGCAGGCGCCGCCCGCGGTCGGGTTGGAGGAGGTCACGAAGGGGTACGTGCCGTGGTCCACGTCGAGCAGGGTGCCCTGGCCGCCTTCGAGGAGCACGACCTTGTCCTCGTCGAGCGCCTTGTTGAGCACCAGCGCGGTGTCGGTCACGTAGTCCTTGATCTGCTCCGCGTACTCCAGGTACTCCTCGACCACCTGGTCGGCCTGGATGGCGCGGCGGTTGAAGATCTTGACCAGGATCTGGTTCTTGTCGTTGAGCGCGGCCTCCACCTTCTGGCGCAGGATCGACTCGTCGAACAGGTCCTGGACTCGGATGCCGACCCGGTTGATCTTGTCGGCGTAGGCCGGACCGATGCCGCGGCCGGTGGTGCCGATCTTCCGCTTGCCGAGGAAGCGCTCCGTCACCTTGTCGATGGTCTGGTGGTACGGGGTGATCAGATGGGCGTTACCGCTGATCAGCAGCTTGGACGTGTCGACGCCCCGCTTCTGGAGCCCGCTCAGCTCGGAGAGCAGGACCTTGGGGTCGACGACGACACCGTTGCCGATCACCGGCGTGCATCCCGGCGACAGGATCCCGGAAGGGAGCAGGTGGAGTGCGTACTTCTGGTCGCCGACGACGACCGTGTGGCCGGCGTTGTTGCCGCCCTGGTAACGCACCACGTAGTCCACTGAGCCACCGAGCAGGTCGGTGGCCTTCCCCTTGCCCTCGTCACCCCACTGAGCACCGAGCAGCACAAGTGCGGGCACAGGCGTACACCCCTTCCGTCCGGGGCATGTCCAACGTGCGTAAGAGCCGTCGAACCGGTGCCCCGGAATAGACGAAGCCCCTGGCGCAAAGGCGCAAGGGGCTCTTGCACCGAGATTTTACCCGAGGAAGGACCAAGGTGTCGGCTCAAGCCTCGGCCGGACATCCTCCCCCGACACCGCGGGGGTACCCGCTGCTCGTGGTCATCGACCCGGCGGCCCGTACGACGGACGGCGAATCCGTACGGATCGCGCAGGACGTCCTGCGGGCCGGGGCGCCTTCGCTGAAGATCTGTCTTCCCGAGTCCGGCGAGGAACTGCGCAGGGTGCTGGCCCATCGTGGCCGACGTCACCCCGTGGTGGTCGGCGACGACCGCGCCCTGCTGCACACGGTGCGGATACTGCACCGGCAGCGGGCGCTGGGCGAGGCGCCGTTGTCGCTGGTCCCGGTGGGGCAGCGGCCCCGGCTGGCGGTGGCCCGGGCGCTGGGGGTGCCGCAGTCGGCGGTGGCGGCGGCGCGGGCGGTGCTGGACGGCGCCGAGCGCCCGGTCGACCTGCTGGTGGACGACAGCGGCGGCATCGTGCTCAGCGGGCTGCGCATCCCCGGCCCGCAGCCGGACCGTCCGGCCGGCCCGGGGCGCTGGCCGGGCCGGGGGGCGCGCACCCTGCTGCGCGCGCTGACCGGTCCGCTGCCCGCCCGCCCCGCCCCGGACGGCGTCCACCGGCTGCGGGTGGAGGCCGACGGCGTCGTCCTGACCGATCTTGACCGTCCGCTGCACGAGGTCTCGGTGCGGGTTCCGGCGGACGGCCTCGCCGAGGTCCTCGTCCACCGCCCGCACGACGAACGGCCGGTACGGGTGCGGGCCCGCGCGGTCACCGTCTCCGGCCGCGACTTCCGCTACCGGGCCGACGACTCCCCGGCCGGCCCGGTGCGCCGCCGCACCTGGACCGTGGAGCCGGCCGCCTGGCGGCTGACGGTGCCCCACCCGGCGGGCTGACCGGCGGCGCCGCGTTCCCGCTGCTCCCGCCAGCGGTCCATGGAGGCGGCGATCTCCTGCTGGAGGAAGGCGAAGAACTCGGCGGTCTCGGCGATCCGTTCCCCGGCCGGGGTGCCGGGCCCGAGCGCCTCGGCCCCCTCCCACAGCGTGCTCTCCCAGCGGGTGAGCATCTGGTCGCGGCGCAGGAACGTCTCGTACCACTGGTCGGGGTGGACCCGGTAGCGCTCGCGCCGGGAGCCGGGTTCGCGTTCCCGGCTGATGAGGCCGACCTGGGCGAGGTAGCGGACCGCGCCGGAGACCGCGGCCGGGCTGATCCGCAGCCGTTCGCCCAGCTCGGCGGAGGTGAGCATGCCCGAGTCGCTGGCCAGCAGCGCGGCGAAGACCCGGGAGGACATCCGCTGCATCCCCGCCTGGGTCAGCTCGGCCGCGAACCGCTCCACGAACCGGTCCGCCGCCGTTTCGTCCCGCTGCTCCGCCATGCGATCACTATACGGGCCGCATTCCACTAACTTCACAAATTTGTGAAATCGGCGTACGTTCGCGTCATGACCCTCGCGATCGACGCCGCCGGGCTCCGCAAGTCGTTCGGCCGCAGCCGCGCCCTCGACGGGCTGGACCTCACCGTCCGCACCGGCGAGGTGCACGGGTTCCTCGGGCCCAACGGCGCCGGGAAGTCCACCACCATCCGGATCCTGCTCGGCCTGCTGCGCGCCGACCGCGGCCGGGTCGCGCTGCTCGGCGGCGACCCCTGGCGGGACGCGGTACGCCTGCACCGGCGCCTGGCCTACGTCCCCGGCGACGTCACGCTGTGGCCCGGCCTGACCGGCGGCGAGGTGATCGGCCTGCTGGGACGGCTGCGGGGCCGGCCGCGCCCGGAGCGGGTCCGCGAACTCCTCGACCGGTTCGGCCTCGACCCGGCGAAGAGGAGCCGCGGCTACTCCAAGGGCAACCGCCAGAAGGTCGCCCTGGTCGCCGCCTTCGCCTCCGACGCCGAACTCCTCGTCCTGGACGAGCCCACCTCCGGCCTCGACCCGCTGATGGAGGAGGTCTTCGTCGCCTGCGTGCGCGAGGCCCGCGACGCCGGACGCACCGTCCTCCTCTCCAGCCACGTCCTCAGCGAGGTGGAGGCGCTCTGCGACCGGGTCAGCATCGTGCGGGCCGGGCGTAGCGTGGAGAGCGGCACCCTGGCCGAGCTGCGCCATCTGACCCGCACCTCGCTCACCGCCGAACTCGCCGCGCCGCCCGACGGGCTCGCCGCCCTGCCCGGCGTCCACGACCTCGCCGTCGACGGCCACCGGGTCGCCCTCCAGGTGGACGCCGACCGGCTCGACGAGGTGCTGCGCCACCTCACCCGGGCGGGGGTCCGCGCCCTCACCAGCCGGCCACCCACCCTGGAGGAGCTGTTCCTGCGCCACTACGCCCCCGTCCCGGCCGCCGCGGAGCCGGTGCGATGAGCGCCCGCGACACCGCCTGGACCGGCACCGGGACGCTGCTGCGCGCGGCGCTGCGGCGCGACCGGGTGATGGCCGCCGTCTGGGTCTACGCCCTGACCGCCTCGGTGGCCGGCACCGCCGTCTCCCTGCGCCGGCTCTACCCCACCCCGGCCGCCCGGGCCTCGTTCGCCCGCACCGTCGCCACCGACGGCACGCTGCGCGCGCTCTACGGCCCCGTCCTCGACCCGGCCACCACCGGCGGCCTGACCGCCTGGCGCATGGGCTCGCTCGGCGCCGCGCTCGCCGGGCTGATGGGCGTGCTGATCGTCGTCCGGCACACCCGGGACGAGGAGGAGAGCGGCCGACTGGAGCTGCTGGCCGCCGGGGCGGTCGGCCGGTACGCGCCGCTGACCGCCGCCCTGCTGGCCGGGTGCGCCGCGGCCGGGGCCCTGGCGGTGGCGGTCTTCGCCGCGCTGGTGGCGCTCGGGCAGGGCGCGGCGGGGTCGCTGGCGCTGGGGGGTGCGCTGGGCGGGGCGGCGGTGATGTTCGCCGCGGTGGCGGCGGTGGCCGCGCAGCTCGCCCGGGGTGGCCGGCTCGCCCGGGGCGTGGGCGGTGCGGTGCTCGGCGCGGCGTTCCTGCTGCGGGTCGCCGGTGACGCGCGCGGCGACGCGCTGGGCTGGTGGTCACCGCTGGGCTGGACGGCGTACGCGCGTCCGTTCGCCGCCGAGCGGTGGTGGCTCTTCGCCGCCATGGCCGCCTTCGCCGGGGTGCTGACGGCGGTGGCCTTCCGGCTGGCGGCCCGCCGCGACCTGGGGGCCGGGCTGCTCGGGGACCGACCCGGGGCGCCGGTGGCCGGGCGGTGGCTACGCGGTCCGCTGGGGCTGGCGTGGCGGCTGCACCGCGGGGCGCTGGCGGGGTGGACGGTGGCGTTCGCGGTCACCGGCGCGCTGGCGGGCGGGGCCGCCTCCGGTGCCGCGGGTCTTATCGAGGGCAACGCGCGGGTGGGCGACCTGATCCGCGCCCTCGGCGGCACCCGGCGGCTGGACGACGCCTACCTGTCCGCCATGACCGGGCTGCTCGGACTGGTGGCCGCCGTCCAGGCGGTGCAGGCGGTGCTGCGGATCCGCGCCGAGGAGACGTCGGGGCGGGCCGAACCGGTGCTGGCGGGCGCGGTGGGACGGGTCCGCTGGGCGCTGAGCCATCTGGCGTTCGCCATGGCCGGACCCGCCGTCGCGCTGGCCGTCGGCGGGGTGGCCACCGGGCTGGCGTACGGGTCCGGGGTGCCCCGGCTGCTGGCGGCGGCGCTCGCCGAGGTGCCGGCGGTCTGGGTGGCCGGTGCGGTGGCGGCGCTGCTGGCCGGGGCGGTCCCGCGCGCCGCGCAGGCGGCCTGGGCGGTGCCGGCCGGGGCCCTGCTCCTCGGCCAGCTCGGCCCGGTACTCGGCGCCCCGCGCTGGGCGATGGACCTCTCCCCCTTCACCCACCTCCCCCGTCTCCCCTCCCCCGTCCCCGTCCCGCCCGCCCCCTACCTCTGGCTCACCCTCGCCTCCCTCGCCCTGACCGCGGCCTCCCTGACCGCCCTGCGCCGCCGCGACGTTTTCTGACGTACCGTCAGCTATGAGGCCGACGCCGCCAGTTCACGCAGCACGGACACCAGGCGCTCGAACTGCGGGGAGCCGGGCAGCAGCGCCGCGTAATGGCCGGCGCCGGGCAGCTCGTGGAGCACGGCGTCGTGGGTGGCGGCGTAGTGGCGGGAGAGGACGGGCGGGACGTCGGGGTCGGCGGTGCCGTGCAGCAGGACGACCGGAACGGGAGGGGACGGCAGGCGGACGGGGTCGTAGCGGGCCGCCACCCCGGGGTCGCCGGGGCCGGCCGGGGCGAGGAGTCCGGCGACCGCGTCCCGGCTCAGCCGCAGGCGGTGCGCCTCGCCGAGGTCGGCCACCGGGGCGACGGCCACCACCCCGGCCACCCGTTCCGCCCGCCCCGCCCGTACCGCCGCCCACAGCGCGAGCTGGCCCCCGGCGGAGTGGCCGAGCAGCACGTGGGGCTCGCCCGGCCACGCCGTCCGCACCACGGCCGCCACGTCCTCGAACGTCCCCGGCACGCCACCGCCCCCGCCCACCCGCCGGTACTCGGCGAGCGCCACCGCGAAGCCACGGCGGGCCAGCGCGGCGGCGGTCGCCGACAGATGCGCGCGGTCGTACGCCTCGCGCCAGAAGCCGCCGTGCAGCACGGTGAGCCGGCCGGCCCCGGGGTCGTCCGGGTCGGGGCGGTAGTAGTCGACCACCTGGGAGGGGTGCGGGCCGTAACGGCGGGTGGCGTGCGGCGCGACCGGGGCGAGCCCCAGCAGCGCCGCCTCCTCCTGCCGCGGGGTCACCGCACGGTGTCCGCGAGGACGCGGGCCGCCCGCAGCACGTCGGCGAAGCCCGTGTACAGCGGGGTGAAACCGAACCGCAGCACGTCCGGCCGCCGGAAGTCGCCGACCACCCCCCGCTCGATCAGCGCCGCCATCACCGCGCCGGCGTCCGCGCAGCGCAACGAGACCTGACTGCCGCGCCGGGCGTGCTCGGCCGGGGTCACCGGCTCCAGCCGTCCGTCCGGCACCAGGGCGGCCACGCACTCCAGGAAGAAGTCGGTCAGCGCCAGGCTTTTGGCGCGCACCTGGGCGACGTCCACCCCCTCCCACACCTCCAGCGCCGCCTCCAGAGCGAGCAGCGAGAGGATCTCCGGGGTCCCCACCCGGCCGCGTACCGCGCCGGGGGCGGCCTCGTACCCGGGGCGCATGGCGAACGGGTCGGTGTGCGAGTTCCAGCCGGGCAGCGGCGAGTCGAAACGGTCCTGGATCCGCCGCGCCAGGTAGAGGAACGCGGGCGCGCCCGGGCCGCCGTTGAGGTACTTGTAGGTGCAGCCGACCGCCAGGTCCACCCCGTGCTCGTCCAGCCCGACCGGCAGGGCGCCCGCGCTGTGGCACAGGTCCCACACCGCGACCGCCCCGGCGGCGTGCGCGGCGGCCGTGATGCCGGGCAGGTCGGCGAGTTCCCCGGTGCGGTAGTCGACGTGGTTGACCAGGAGCGCCGCGGTGCGCGCCCCGGCCGCCGCGGCCATCTCCCCGGCGGCCACCGGGCGTACCGTGTGCCCGGTCAGCCGGGCCGCCGACGCGGCGACGTAGCCGTCGGTGGGGAAGGTGGCCGCGTCCACCAGCACCTCGTCGCGCCCGGGGCCGGCCAGCCGGGTCGCGGCGACGACCGCCTTGAAGACGTTGACGCTGGTGGAGTCGCCCACCACGATCTGCCCGGGGGCGGCGCCGACCAGCGGCGCGATCCGCTCGCCGACCCGTTCCGGCGCCGTCCACCAGCCGCTCTCGTCCCACGAACGGATCCGCAGCCGGCCCCACTCGTCCTCCACCACCTCGGCGAGGCGGCCGGCCACGTTCTTCGGCAGCGCGCCGAGGGAGTTGCCGTCCAGGTAGACGGTGTCGTCGAGGACGAAGCGCTCGCGCAGCGCGGCCAGCGGGTCGGCGGCGTCGAGCGCGGCGGCCCGGTCGTCGAGGGCGGCGGCGGTGGCCGGGGTCGTCGTCTCAGACATGGCTGCGGGCCGTCCACAGCTCGGGGAAGACCTCCTTGGACGCCCGCTTCTCCAGCCAGGCCACGCCCGCCGAGCCGCCGGTGCCGGTCTTGGCGCCCATCGCCCGCCGGGTGGCCACCAGGTGGTCGTTGCGCCACCGCCACACCAGCTCGGCCACCTCGGTCAACGCCTCGCCCAGCGTGACCAGTTCGCTGTCCTGGGGCCCGGAGTAGATCTCCTGCCAGGCGCGTTCGACCGCCGGGTGGGGCTCGTAGCGCTGCGAGAGGTCGGCGCGCTCGGGGATGTCGTAGCCGCGGCGGGCGAGGAAGCGCAGCACCTCGTCGTAGAGGCTGGGCTCGTGCAGCGCCTTGGCCAGCTCGTCGTGGTTGCGCGGCGAGCCGCGGTGCGGCACCAGCATGGACGCGGACTTCTCGCCGAGCAGGAACTCCAGCCGCCGGTACATCGCCGACTGGAAGCCCGACCCCTCACCGAGCGCCCCCCGGTAGGAGTTGAACTGGGCCGGCGTCAGATGGGCCAGCGGGCGCCAGGAGGCGTTGAGCGCCTCCAGTTCGTGGCGGCTGCGGGCCAGGGCGGCGAGCGCGGCGGGCAGGTCGTCCCGGCGCAGCGCGGCCGAGGCGGTCTCCCACTCGTGGACGAGCACGGTGAACCACAACTCCATCACCTGGGTGGTCACCAGGAAGACCATCTCGCCCGGGTCGTCGGAGAGCGGCTGCTGGAGATGGGTGAGGACGTCGGCCTTGACGTAGTCCTCGTACGGGGTGGTGCCCTTGAAGTCCAGGTTCGGGTTCTCCGGCCCGGCTTCGTCGTGCCCTTCGTACGGCGATCGTTCCATCGCTGTCTCCTCCTCACGGCCCGGGGTGGCCGGGCCACGCAAAGATCCTCTGCGTGGCCCGGCGCTGCCGCAAGAGGCCGGTGCCGCCTCGTGACGGACGCGGAGGGCCGGTCAGCTCAGGGTGTCGGCCGCGGTCGGCGAGGAGTCCCGCAGGAAGGCGGTGCAGCGTTCGTACTCCTTCTGCTCGCCGATGGCGCCGGCGGCGCGGGCAAGTGCGTGCAGGGCGCGCAGGAAGCCGCGGTTGGGCTCGTGCTCCCACGGCACCGGACCGTGGCCCTTCCAGCCGTTGCGGCGCAGCGCGTCCAGGCCGCGGTGGTAGCCGGTACGGGCGTAGGCGTAGGACTCGACCACCCGGCCGCCCGCGAAGGCGTCGTCGGCGAGCTGGGCCCAGGCCAGCGAGGACGCCGGGTACTGGGCGGCCACCTCGGAGGGCGCGGCGCCGGAGGCGAGCAGTTCGCGCGGACCGGGGTCGTCGGGCAGATGGGTCGGGGGCGGTCCCCCGAGCAGGTTCTCGTGAATGGCCATGGTCACCAGTCTGCCCGTTCCCCGGGAACGCGAAGGACCCGGCGGCCGGGCGGCCACCGGGTCCCCGTACAGCGGGCGGTGCCTACTTCAGCTTGTTGCCGGCCGAGCGCAGGTTCTGGGCGGCCACGGTGACGCGGGCGGCCATGCCGGCCTCGGCGGCCTTGCCCCAGGTGCGCGGGTCGTAGGTCTTCTTGTTGCCGACCTCGCCGTCCACCTTGAGCACGCCGTCGTAGTGGGTGAACATGTGCGCCGCCACCGGGCGGGTGAACGCGTACTGGGTGTCGGTGTCGATGTTCATCTTGACGACGCCGTTCTCCAGCGCCTCGTTGATCTCCTCGACGGTGGAGCCGGAGCCGCCGTGGAAGACGAAGTCGAACGGGCTGGCCTTGCCGTACTTCTCGCCGACCGCGACCTGGAGGTCCTTGAGCAGGCCGGGGCGGAGCACGACGTTGCCCGGCTTGTAGACGCCGTGCACGTTGCCGAAGGAGGCGGCCAGCAGGTAGCGGCCCTTCTCGCCCAGGCCGACGGCCTCGGCGGTGCGCATGGCGTCCTCGACGGTGGTGTACAGCTCGTCGTTGATCTCGTGCGAGACGCCGTCCTCCTCGCCGCCGGTCGGCGTGATCTCCATCTCCAGGATGATCTTGGCCTTGACCGCCTCGGCGAGCAGTTCCTGGGCGATGGCGAGGTTGTCGGCGAGGGTCTCGGCGGAGCCGTCCCACATGTGCGACTGGAACAGCGGGTTGCGGCCGGCGGCCACCCGGTCCTGCGAGATCTTCAGCAGCGGGCGGACGTAGCCGTCCAGCTTGTCCTTGGGGCAGTGGTCGGTGTGGAGCGCCACGTGGACCGGGTACTTGTCGGCGACGACGTGCGCGAACTCGGCCAGCGCGACCGCGCCGGTGACCATGTCCTTGTTGTACTGACCGCCCAGGAACTCGGCGCCACCGGTGGAGATCTGGATGATGCCGTCGCTCTCCGCCTCGGCGAGACCGCGCAGCGCCGCGTGGAGCGTCTGCGACGAGGTCACGTTGATCGCCGGGTAGGCGAACTTGCCGGCCTTCGCCCGGTCGAGCATCTCGTTGTAGATCTCGGGGGTTGCGATGGGCATCTGTCCGCTCCTTGTGGTGTGCGGTCCGTACTGACGTGGCCTGACGTCGTCGTCGTCCTCATCTTCGCAGACTCGGTACGGCCTCCCCCACTCCGCCCGACGCATATAACCGCGAAGGGTGGCTGTTTCACGTGAAACAGCCACCCGTCCGGAAAAGTCCGCGCAACCCGCGGTGTGACGATCAGTCCAGACCGAGGTCGGAGAGGCCGTACGCCTGGTAGTAGGGGAGCCCGGCCGCCTCGATCGCCGGGGCGGCGCCGCGCTCGACGATGACGGCCACCCCGACCACCTCGGCGCCCGCCTCGCGCAGCGCCTCGACGGCGGTGAGCACCGAGCCGCCGGTGGTGGAGGTGTCCTCGACCGCCAGCACCCGGCGGCCCGCGACGTCCGGCCCCTCGATCCGGCGCTGGAGGCCGTGCGCCTTGCCCGCCTTGCGCACCACGAAGGCGTCCAGCGCACGCCCGCGCGCGGCGGCGGCGTGCAGCATCGCGGTGGCCACCGGGTCGGCGCCCAGCGTCAGCCCGCCCACGGCGTCGTACTCCAGGCCCTCGGTGAGGTCGAGCATGACCTGGCCCACCAGCGGGGCCGCCTGGCCGTCGAGCGTGATGCGGCGCAGGTCGACGTAGTAGTCGGCCTCCTTGCCGGAGGAGAGGGTCACCCTGCCGTGCACCACGGCCTTGGTCTTGATCTGTTCCAGCAGGGCGTCACGGGGGTTGGTCATGGGCACGAGACTAACCGAGGCGTTCCCAGCGCCAGACCGTGGTGACCTCCAGCGGGTCGATGGGGGTCACCAGGCGGGGCGCGGTGTTGAGCCCGTTGGGCGGCCCGGACTGCGGCTCGACGCAAACGGCCTCCGGCTGCTCGTCGTAGACCACCACCCACTCGGCCGGGCTGGTCAGCCGCAGCCGCAGCTCACCCGGCCAGGTCAGGGCGACGTCCACCCCGTCGGGCATCCCGAAGCAGTCGTCCCAGGGGCCGCGGAGCGGCTCGATCCGGTTGCCGGTGGGCAGGTGGTCGGCGCCGCGCTCCTCCTGCCAGGCGGCACGGAAGTCGACGGTGACATCCTCGCCGCCCCGGCCGAGGTTGCGCAGGAACCACGGGTGCCAGCCGGCCTGCGCCGGGAAGGAGTCCTCGGTGGCCTCCACCGACATGGTGATCCGCAGCTCGGACTCGCCCAGTTCGAACACCTGGGTCACCCGGCCGGGGTAGGGCCAGGGGTCGGTCAGGTCGTAGCAGAAGGAGACGGCCCGGTCGGTGGTGCCGGGGTTCTGCCGCCAGACGGTGTCGCGGCCGGTGCCGTGGATGGCGTGCGGGGCGGCGTTGGCCGGCAGTTCGTGGACGACGCCGCCGTTGCGGAAGCGCCCGTACCCGGTCCGCCCGCACCACGGCACCATCGGGAACGAGCCGTACCGCGCGCCCTGCCGCAGCAGTTCGGTGCCGGCGATCCGCAGACTCCCGATCCGGCAGCCGTTCTCGGGCAGCACCACGGCCTCCGCCTCGCCCGCGGTGAGCACCACCCCGGCCTCGGGGCCGCCGGGCTCGGCCGGGCCGACGTCGTCGCTGCTGGGCGTGGTCTCGCGCGGGTTCTCGCTCATGGCGCCGAATCTACCCGCGCCCGCCCGCCATCCGGCGACCGACCGGCGGTGTCGTCACCGCCGTCTGCGCAGCACCCGGCCCACCACAACCGCCGAGGCCACCAGCGCCGCGGCGGCCGGGGCCGCCCAGCGCAGGGTCGCGGTGGCCGACGTGGCCGGCGGCGCCGGAACCGGGGCGTAGCGACCGCGCGGCGGGGCGTGGTCCACCTCCTCCGCGCTGCGCCCGATCATGGTGCGGCGGGCGTGCGCCGCCTCCGCGGAGTGGGCCTGCGCGCCGAGCCCGGTGCCCTCCTCCAGCCCGGCCACGTTCTCCGGCACCTCGATCCCGGGCACCTCGAACTCGACGACGTCCAGCCCCTCCTCCTCGCCCGGCAGCAGGGTGTCGTCGGCCTCGTCCACGGTCTCCTCCGGCAAGGTGACCGAGGGCTGCTCGGCGGCGGCGGAGGGGACGGCGGGCGGCTCGGCCTCCAGGTCGGTGACGAGGTCGGCGACGAAGCGGTCGAGGAGGCGGCGTCCGGCGGCGTCCACGGTGTCGGCGTCGTACTCGGTGAGCCGCCCCTCGGCCTGGACGGCGCCGGAGAAGCCGAGCCGGGTGCCGTCCTCGGCCGGCTCCACCCCGATCACCAGGGCGGCCTTGACCGTGCCGGAACCGCGGGCCTCCACGCCCTCGCCCTCGATCTCGAAGCCGCCGTCGCACTCGGCGATGCGTACGTTGCCCCGGTAGGTGATGGTGGAGTTGCCGATGCGCAGCCGGAGGCGTCCGGTGAGCGTGCCGGCGGATCCGGCCGGCGGGTCGACGTCGAGCTGCAGCCCGGACACGCACCGCGCCACCCGGTCGGGCTCACCCAGCGCCAGCCGCACGGTCTCCAGGGGGAACGGGACGAACGCCTCATGCTCCATGGTCCTGGAGCCTACCCAGTGCCTGCGAGAACAGACATGCCGAAGCCGTCCCGGGCCGCACCCGACGGGGCGTCGGTGGCGCGGACGCTCACCGCAGCCCGGTCACCCGCGACCGGGTCGCCACCAGCCGCCCTTCCTGCGGATAGGCGTGCCAGGTGCGCCAGTGGACCTCGCCGGGACGGTCCGGGGCGCGCTGGACGAGCAGCGCGGTGAAGGCGTGCGGGTCGCCGGGGAAACGGCCGGCCAGGCCGTGCGGGTGGTCGGCGACGAGCGCCAGCAGCTCCTGCGCCCGGCCGGCGAAGGAACCGCGCGAGAGGGTCTCCACCCGCGCGGCGAACTCGTACTCCCAGTCCCCCACCCGCTCGGCCACGCCCAGCGGCAGCGGGGTGCGGCTGCCGGGCAGGCAGGCGACGGTCTCCGAACAGCCGCCGCCCGGCGCGTCCAGCAGCACCTGGTGGGAGGCGCCGAGCAGGCGCATCTGCACCTGGATCACGGCGGGGCGGTGGGGCGCCCGGCGGGACCCGGACGGGCCGAGGTCGAGAGCGAGGTCGAGGACGGCCAGCGCGGGCAACGGCTTCTTGCCCAGGCGCCAGGCCAGATCCCCGGCCCGGGTGTCGGTGTAGGCGGTTTCGATGGTGGTGAGCATGGGTCGGCTCCGCAAGCACGCAGTGGTGGGTGGCCGGCCCGCCCCCGTTGCCCCCGCGCGCCGCCGTGACGTCTCACGCTCGTGTGGGGGCGGTGGAGGACGGACCCGTAGGGAACGTCCGCCGGCTCGTGTCCACGGGGGGTCCGGGAATACGAAATCACGAATTGTGTTGGGGCCACAGCGTTTTTACCCATTCGTACCCGCCTTACATCCGCACGGGCAGGTAAGCGGTCAGGTGTTCACACCCCGCCGCCGGTTCACGCCCCGTCGCAGGCCGGGCGCATATGCGGGGCGGCATGAGCGGCGGCATACGACCGCTCGCGCGGGCGAGCGGCGATTGCCCACGGCGCCGCCGTCGGACAACCGGAAAACGCGGGTGCGTCCGCGCGCCGGTTTATCACCCGCCGCACGAACTTCCGCAGGAGGAATGGCCGCCGCAACCGTGATGGCCCCCGCCGTGGTGGCCGCCGCCGTGGTGCCCGTGGTGGTGGCCGCCGCCGGCGTCCCCGGCCCACCAGCTGGTACCCGCCCCCTGCGCGCCGTCGTCCCCGGTCCGCCGCCCGCCGACCGCGGTGGCCCTGCCGCGCGCCGGCCGCCGGCCCCGCGGCGGGCGCGGGCGCGTCCCCGGCCGCGAGGCGCTGACCACGCCCCCCACCACCAGCACCGCGATGCACGCGAGGATGACCGTTCCCGCGAGGATCGGCATACCGCCACCTCACCTTCTTGTGTCCCCCGAAGCGAGGCGCTCCGTCGTAGCCCCTCCTTGATGCCCGTTCCCGGCCGCCCGCAAAGGGGAGTTGAGCAACTCCAGAGGTTCCGCGGAGGATGGCGGGCATGACACCCTCACCACGCCCGCTGCTGAACCGGCGCCTGGCCGGCTTCGGCACGACGATCTTCGCCGAGATGTCCGCGCTGGCCACCGCGACCGGCTCGGTCAACCTCGGTCAGGGCTTCCCCGACACCGACGGCCCCGAGGAGGTCAGGGAGGCCGCGGTGCGCGCGCTGCGCGACGGCCGGGGCAACCAGTACCCGCCCGGCCCCGGCGTGCCCGAACTGCGCACCGCCATCGCCGAGCACCAGCGGCGCCGCTACGCGCTCGGCTACGACCCGGACACCGAGGTGCTGGTGACCGCCGGCGCCACCGAGGCGATCGCCGCCGCGCTGCTGGCCCTGGTCGAACCGGGCGACGAGGTGATCGCGCTGGAGCCCTACTACGACAGCTACGCGGCCTGCATCGCGATGGCCGGCGGCACCCGGGTGCCGGTCACCCTGCGCCCGTCCGACGGCCGCTTCCGGCTCGACCTGGACGAATTGCGCGCCGCCGTCACCGACCGCACCCGGCTGCTGCTGCTCAACACCCCGCACAACCCCACCGGCACCGTCCTCACCCGCGAGGAGCTCTCCGCCGTCGCCGCCCTCGCGGTCGAGCGCGATCTGCTGGTGATCACCGACGAGGTCTACGAACACCTGGTGTTCGAGGGCGAACACCTGCCGCTGGCCGGATTCCCCGGCATGCGGGAGCGTACGGTGACCGTCTCCTCGGCCGGCAAGACGTTTTCGTTCACCGGCTGGAAGGTCGGCTGGGTAACGTCCTCACCCGATCTGGTGAACGCGGTGCGAACGGCGAAACAATTCCTGACCTACGTGTCGTCCGGGCCGTTCCAATACGCGGTGGCCGCCGCGCTGCGGTTGCCGGACGAGTATTTCACCGGCTTCACCGCCGATCTCCGGGCCAAGCGCGATCTGCTGGCCAGCGGGCTGGCGGAGGCCGGCTTCGAGGTGTTCCGACCGGCCGGCACCTACTTCGTCACCACCGACATCCGCCCGCTCGGAGCAACCGACGGCGTCGCGTTCTGCCGGGAACTTCCGGCCCGCTGCGGGGTGGTGGCCATCCCGAACGAGGTCTTCTACGACGCGAAGGAAGCGGGAACTTCGTTCGTACGGTTCGCGTTCTGCAAGCGAACAGAAGTCCTGCACGATGCGATCTCCCGGTTGAAGCGGCTACGCTCCTGAACGGAACCGCATGTGGAACCCGCCGGACACGAAGCAACCATCTCCCGCTTTACGCCGTCTTTCACTCGTGGGGGTGGATTGCGGCGCTGCTCGGTACAACGGCTCCGTATGGTCCGACAATGCGCGCAAGGCCAGTCTCATTCACGCTGGTCGTCACAGCCACATACGGTCGCCGATGAACGGTCGCCCCGGGAGGAGCGGAACAGGTGTATACGGCCGAGCCGGTCTCGACCCCTCCTCGTCCCACGTCCGGAAAACCGGCCACGGGTCCGGCGCCGCGCACCCGCCGGGAACGGGCCGTCGCCTCCCTGCGCAAGGCGGCGCCGGCCCTGGCGCTCTACGCCGCGGTACGCCTCTCCGGGCTGCTGTGCCTGTCGGCCTACGCCTGGTACGCCGGACAGCACCCGCGCAGCATCCTGGGGCTGGCGTGGGACGGCCGCTGGTACCACCGCATCGCCGAGTACGGCTACGGCACGCTGATCCCCTCGGCGACCCAGCACACCGTGCTCTACAACGACCTGGCGTTCTTCCCGCTGTACCCGACGGTGGTCCGGGCGCTGTCCACCGTGGTGCCGATCGGCACCATCAACATGGCGATCCTGGTCGCCTGGGTCGCCACCCTGCTCTCCGCCTGGGCGATCTTCCTGATCGGCGCCCGCCTCTACGGCCGCCGGGTCGGCACCGCGCTGGTGCTGCTCTACGGGCTGCTGCCGCACGCCGTCATCCAGACGATGGCCTACACCGAGCCGGTGATGACGGCCTTCGCCGCCTGGTCGCTCTACGCGGTGCTCACCAAGCGGTGGCTCTACGCCGGCACGCTCGCCGCCCTGGCCGGCTGCACCCGGCCCAACGGGGTCGCGGTGGCCGCCGGGGTCTGCGCCGGGGTACTGATGGACGCCTGGCGCCGCCACCGGGCGGGCAAACCGGTCAACTGGCGGGCCTGGGCCGGCGCGGTGATCGCGCCCTGCGGCTGGTTCGGCTACGTGCTGTGGGTCGGGTGGCAGACCGGTGACCTCAAGGGCTACTTCAAGGTGCAGGCCCGCTGGGGGTCGCGGTACGACTTCGGCTGGTCCGCGCTGCGCTTCTTCAAGCACCTGGTGACCGGCACCGACTACTTCGCCTACTACGTGGCGGCCGGCATCGTGGCCGCCGCGGTGATCCTCTTCGCGCTGTGCATCACCGACCGCATCCCGGTGGCGCTGCTGGCCTACTGCGCGGTGCTGATGCTGATCGGCATCGGCGGCGCCGGCTTCTTCCAGTGCAAGCCGCGGTTCCTGATGCCGGCCTTCCCGCTGCTGATCCCGGCCGCCATCGCGCTGGCCCGGGCCCGGCCGCGGACGGCCGCGGTGGCCGTGGTCTCCCTCGCCGGGATCACCTGCTTCTACGGCACCTATCTGCTGGCCATCGCGCCGATGGCGCTGTAGGCCGCGGACGCCGAAGGCCCGGGACGACGTACGCGTCCCGGGCCCTCGTCACGCGGTCACTCGCCGTCCGCGTCCGCCTCCGGGCCCTCGCCCTCCTCGGCGGACTTCTCCAGGCCGAGCTGGTCGGCCACGTACCGGTCGAACTCGATGCAGGCGCGCACCCAGCTCACCGTGGAGGAGACGAAGTGCTCCAGGCCGACCCCGAGACCCAGCAGCATCTGCGCCTCGCCGATCAGCCGCACCGAGCCGTCGTCGTGGGTGTGGGTGTAGACCTTGGGCCACAGCGTCTGGCGGTTCCAGCCGTCGACGATCTCCAGCAGCTTGCCCTTGTCGTCGATCGGGTAGGGCCGGTCGTAGAACGTCCGCACCGCGAAGACCTGCTGGTCGCCCTCACCGCGGAACATGAAGTAGGTGCGGAAGTCCTCCCAGGGGGCGGCGAGGTCGCCCTCCTCGTCGACGACGTACTTCAGCTCCATCTGTTCGAGGAGCTGCTTGACCAGGTCCTGGTCGGGGCGCACCACACCGCCTCCGGGCGGCCCGGCGGGCGGCTGGTTGGCGGGACTGCCGCCGAAGTTCGGGATCGAGGACGGGTCGATGCTCACCTGTGTGGTTCCCTTCGGACGATTCACCGCCATCCTCCCCCATGGCCGCCCGGGTCTGGCAAGCCCGACCCGGCCATCGGGCCGTCCCCCGCACCGGGACGGCCCGCGCGGCGCGCTCAGCGCACCGGGGTCACCGTGAGCCCGGCCGCCCCGGCCTCCGCGCCGGCGCCGGCCACGTCGACCCGCACCGTGTCGCCGTCGCGCACCTCGCCGCCGAGGATCTCCCGGGCCAGCCGGTCGCCGATGGCCGTCTGCACCAGCCGGCGCAGCGGCCGGGCGCCGTAGACCGGGTCGTTGCCCTCCCGGGCCAGCCAGCCCAGGGCGGCGTCGGTGACCTCCAGCTCCAGCCGGCGCTCCCGCAGCCGGCCGCGCAGCCGGTCGATCTGGAGCCGGGCGATCTGCCGCAGCTCCTCCTCGCTGAGCGCGGAGAAGACCACGATGTCGTCGAGGCGGTTGAGGAACTCCGGCTTGAACGAGGCCCGTACCGTCTCCAGCACGCCCTCGCGCCGCCGGGCCTCGGTCAGCTGCGGGTCCACCAGGAACTGCGAGCCGAGGTTGGAGGTGAGGATCAGGATGGCGTTGCGGAAGTCCACCGTGCGCCCCTGGCCGTCGGTGAGCCGGCCGTCGTCCAGCACCTGGAGCAGCACGTCGAAGACCTCGGGGTGGGCCTTCTCCACCTCGTCCAGCAGCACCACGGTGTAGGGGCGGCGGCGGACCGCCTCGGTGAGCTGGCCGCCCTCCTCGTACCCCACGTAGCCGGGGGGAGCGCCGACCAGCCGGGCCACCGAGTGCTTCTCGCCGTACTCGCTCATGTCGATGCGGACCATGGCGCGCTCGTCGTCGAAGAGGAAGTCGGCCAGCGCCTTGGCCAGCTCGGTCTTGCCGACGCCGGTGGGGCCGAGGAAGAGGAACGAGCCGGTGGGCCGGTCGGGGTCGGCGATGCCGCTGCGGGAGCGGCGTACCGCGTCGGAGACCGCCCGCACCGCCTCGCCCTGGCCGATCAGCCGGCGGCCCAGCTCCTCCTCCATGCGCAACAGCTTGCGGCTCTCGCCCTCCAGCATCCGGCCGGCCGGGATGCCGGTCCAGGCGGCGACCACCGCGGCGATGTCGTCGGCGGTGACCTCCTCGCTGACCATGCCCTCCAGCGCCCGCTGGGCCTCGATCGCCTCGGCCAGCTCCTTCTCGGCCTGCGGGATCTGCTCGGTGCGGATCCGGCCGGGGGTGACCCAGTCGCCGGTCTCGGGGGCCTTCAGCTCGGCGCGCTGGTATTCGCTCTCCAACTCGTCGAGGCGCTTCTTCAGCTCGCCGACCCGGTTGTGGACCTCCCGTTCCTTGTTCCAGCGGGCGGTCAGGCCGCGCAGCTCCTCCTCCTTCTCGGCGCGGGCCCGGCGCAGCGCCTCCAGGCGTTCCCGGGCGTCCGGGGCGAGCGCCTCCTCCTTCTCCAGCTGCTTGTCGGCCTTCTTGTCCTTGGCGCCGGAGATCGCCAGCAGCGACTCCTCCTCCATCCGCAGCCGGTCCACCGAGCGCTGGAGCTCGTCGATCTCCACCGGCGAGGAGTCGATCTCCATGTGCAGCCGGGAGGCCGCCTCGTCCACCAGGTCGATCGCCTTGTCGGGCAGGAAGCGCGAGGTGATGTAGCGGTGCGAGAGGGTGGCCGCGGCCACCAGCGCGGAGTCGGCGATGCGCACCTCGTGGTGGGCCTCGTAACGGGGCTTGAGGCCGCGCAGGATGGCCACCGTGTCCTCGACGGTGGGCTCGGCCACCAGCACCTGCTGGAAGCGGCGCTCCAACGCAGGGTCCTTCTCGATGCGTTCGCGGTACTCGTCCAGCGTGGTGGCGCCGACCATGCGCAACTCGCCGCGGGCCAGCATCGGCTTGAGCATGTTGCCCGCGTCCATCGCCGAGTCGCCGCCGGCGCCCGCGCCGACCACGGTGTGCAGCTCGTCGATGAAGGTGATGACGCGGCCGTCGCTCTCCTTGATCTCGTTGAGGACGGCCTTGAGGCGTTCCTCGAACTCGCCGCGGTACTTGGCGCCGGCCACCATGGCGCCGAGGTCGAGGGCGACCACCCGCTTGTCCTTGAGCGAGCCGGGGACGTCGCCCTTGACGATGCGCTGGGCCAGCCCCTCCACCACGGCGGTCTTGCCGACGCCGGGTTCGCCGATGAGCACCGGGTTGTTCTTGGTGCGCCGGGAGAGCACCTGGACCACCCGGCGGATCTCGTTGTCCCGGCCGATCACCGGGTCGAGCTTGCCCTCCCGGGCCACGGCGGTGAAGTCGGTGCCGTACTTCTCCAGCGCCTTGTAGGTCGCCTCGGGGTCGGGGGTGGTCACGCGGGTGCCTCCACGGGCGGATTCGAAGGCGTCCAGCAGCCGGGCGGCGCCGGCGCCCTGCCGGTCCAGCAGTTCCGCGACGCTACCGCCCTTGGCGGCGAGCCCGATCAGCAGGTGCTCGGTGGAGACGTAGGCGTCGCCCAGCTCCCGGGCGCGCTGCGAGGCGTCGGCGAGCACGGCGAGCATGTCGCGCGAGGGCTGCGGCGGGGCGACGGTGGCCCCCTGCACCCTGGGCAACGCGTCGAGCTGGGCGGAGGCCGACTTGCGCAGCGCCTCGGGGTCGGCGCCCACGGCGGTCACCAGGTCCTTGAGGTTGTCGTTCTCCGGCGCCTCCAGCAAGGCCGTGAGCAGATGTGCGGGGGTCAGGTCCGCGTGGCCCGCCGAGACCGCGCGGCTGTTGGCGGCGCTCAGCGCCTCCTGGCTCTTGTTGGTCAGCTCTGCGTTCACTGCTGCCCGGACCTCCTCGGTGGGTCTCCTGCTGTCCTGCCACATTCAGCGTAAGACAAGTTGAGTCTATTCCGCTCAACCTTTATCCGGGAGAGGGACCTGGCGAAGGACCCCCCAGAGAGGGGCCCCGGGGGAGGGCGGCCCCCGCCCCGGCCGCCCGGTACGGTCGGAGCATGGCGATCGATCCGTTGCGGCCCTCCCCCGAGTACCTGGCGTTCTGGCGCGAGTACCACCTGTGCACCCTCACCACGCCCCGACCGGACGGCACCCCGCACGTCGTCCCGGTGGGCGTCACCTACGACCCAGACGCCGGCCTCGCCCGGGTGATCGCCGCCAAGTCGAGCACCAAGGTGCGCAACGTGCTCGCGGCCGGGCCGGACGGGGCCCGGGTCGCCGTCTGCCAGGTCGACCGGGCGCGGTGGGCCACCCTGGAGGGGGTCGCCACCGTCAACGCCGACCCGGCCGCGGTGGCCGAGGCCGAACGCCGGTACGCCGAGCGCTACCGCCCGCCGCGCGTCAACCCCGACCGCGTCGTCATCGAGATCGCCCTCACCTCCGCCCTGGGCAACCTGCGTTCACCCGTCCGCTGACCCTCCCGCACGCGTGCGGGGCCGCCGGGCGGGGTACCAACCCGGCAGGTCCGCCCTTGCGTGCCGTCGGGGAGCGTGCGGCGCGGGGGCGTACGGCACCGGTCCGCCCACGCCGGCCGGACGCGCCGTCGGCACGGCGAACGCCACGGCACCCCGGCCCCGGCGGGCGCACCCCGCCGTACCCGCACCGGCGCCCCTGACGGCCACCGGAGCCGAACGGGCGGACCCCGGGCGATCCGGCGGTCCCGCGAGCCGCCGCCGCAGGGGCCACCGCGTCCGCGCCCGTGACACCCCGCCGTCTACCGGCAGCCACCCCGGCCCGCGGGTTTGTGAGGCCACCGTGCACCAACTCCTCCCGGTCCACCCCGAACTCGCCCCCGTCCTCGACGTCCTGCCCGAACGCCCCGCCGACTTCCCCGACATCGAGGTCACCCGGGCCCGGTTCCTCGCCGCCCAGACCGCCCGGCCGCTGCCCCGCGTGCCGGGGGTGCGCACCGAACGCCTCATCGTGCGGCGCGGCGACGGCACCCCGCTCACCCTGGAGGTCTACCGCCCGCCGGCCGGTCCCGCCGGGCCGCCGCTGCCCGCGGTGCTCCACTTCCACAGCGGCGCCTTCGCCTACGGGCGCTCCCGCCCCGGTCAGGACCGCATCGCCCTGATGATCTGTCAGGAGGTGGGGGCGGTCGCCGTCGCGGTGGAATACCGCCTCGCCCCCGAGCACCCGTACCCGGCCGGGGTCGACGACTGCTACCTGGCGCTGCGCTGGGTGGCCGGCAACGCCGCCTTCCTCGGCGTCGACCCGGCGCGGATCGCGGTCACCGGCAAGTCCGCGGGCGCCTGCCTGAGCGCCGCGGTGGCCCTGATGGCCCGCGACCGGGGCGGCCCCGCCCTGGCCCACCAGGCGCTGCGCATCCCGCTACTCGACGACCGGCAGGCCACCGACTCCGCCCGCCATGCCACCGATCCGCGGCTGTTCAACTCCGCGACGGTACGCGCCGTCTGGGACCACTACCTGGACGGCGCCGCCCCGGACGCCTACGCCGCCCCGGCCCGCGCCGCCGACCTGACCGGCCTGCCCGCCACCTCGCTGCTGGTGTGCGACCTCGACCCGGCCCGGGACGAGGCCCTGGACCACGCCCGCCGCCTGATGGACGCCGGCGTCGCGGTCACCACGCGCAACCTGCCCGGCGCCTGGCACCTGTTCGAGCTGTACGCCCCCGAGACCCGGCTGGCCCGCGCCGCCGACCTGTTCTGGGCCCGCGAACTGCGCTCCGCACTGTGGCCACCGGAATGAACGTCCCCCGAGACACCGCGGGTCCGGCACCCGTGACGGATGCCGGACCCGCGGTGAAACGTCCCTGCGCGTCGGTGGCGGGCGTCACTCGGAACGCTTGGGCCGCCACACCACCAGCGCGCTGGTCTGCTGCACGTCCTGGTAGGGCACGAGGTCACGGCGGTACGAGGCGTGCACCGCGGCCTCCCGCTGGCGCATGGCCGCGGCGGCGCCGTCCAGCGTGGCCTCCAGCTCGGCGATCCGCGCCTGGAGCGCGGCGACCTGGTTCTCCAGCTCGATGATGCGCTTGATCCCGGCGAGGTTGATCCCCTCGTCCTGGCTCAACTGCTGGACCTGGCGCAGGAGTTGGATGTCCCGGGCCGAGTAGCGGCGGCCCCGGCCGGCGGTACGGTCGGGGGAGACCAGACCGAGGCGGTCGTACTGACGCAGCGTCTGCGGATGCAGCCCGGAGAGCTGGGCCGCCACCGAGATCACGTACACCGGCGATTCGTCCGTCAGCTCGTACGGGTTGCGTCGTGCGCCCCGGCCGTCCATCTCATGCTCCCTTCGCGGCCTTGAACAGCTCCGCCCGCGGATCGAGGTCCGCGGTCGCCTCGCGATACGCCTCCAGTGCGTCGAGCGCCTTGCCCTCGACGTCCGACGGTACCTGGACCTCGACGGTGACCAGCAGGTCTCCGCGAGTGCCGTCCTTGCGGGTGGCGCCCTTGCCGCGGGCGCGCAGCGTACGCCCGTTGGGGGTGCCCGGGGGCAGCCGCAGGGTGACCGGGGGCCCGCCGAGGGTGGGCACCTTGATCTCCCCGCCGAGCGCGGCCTCCGGGAAGGTGACCGGCACGGTGACCGTGAGGTTGTCGCCCCGGCGGCCGAAGACCGGGTGGGGCTGGACGTGCACGACCACGTAGAGGTCGCCGGCCGGGCCGCCGCGTTCGCCCGGGGCGCCCTTGCCGCGCAGCCGGACCCGCTGGCCGTCGGTGACCCCGGCCGGGATCCGCGCCTGCATGGTGCGCGAACTGCGGGCGCGCCCGCTGCCCTTGCACACCTCGCACGGGTCCTGGGCGATGAGCCCGCGCCCCTTGCAGTCCACGCACGGATCGGTCAGCGAGAAGCCGCCACCGCCACCGCGCGAGACCTGTCCGGTGCCGACGCAGGTCGGGCACACCCGCGGCGTGCCGTTCTTGTCGCCGGTGCCCGAACACGCCTTGCACGGCGACTGGCTGGACAGCCGCACCGGGACCGTCTCGCCGTGCACCGCCTCGGTGAAGCTCAGCGTCACCTCGGTCTCGATGTCCTGGCCGCGCCGCGGCTGGGTACGGGTGGGCCCGCCCCGGCCGCCGAAGAGCCCGCCGAAGACGTCCCCGAGGCCGCCGCCGAAGCCGCCGCCCCCCTGGCCGCCCCCGCCGAACAGGTCACCGAGGTCGAAGTTGAAGCCGCCCGGACCGCCGGCGCCGCCCGGACCACGGAAGCCTCCGTTGCCGAAGAGCGCCCGCGCGTCGTCGTACTCCTTGCGGCGCTTGGCGTCCGACAGGACGTCCGCGGCCTCGGAGATCTCCTTGAAGCGCTCCTCCGCCTTGGCGTCGCCCTTGTTGGCGTCCGGGTGGTTCTCCCGGGCCAGCTTGCGGTACGCCTTCTTGATCTCGGCCTCGGTGGCGTCCTTGGGCACGCCGAGGACCTTGTAGTAGTCCTTCTCCAGGAAGTCCTTGGTGCTCATCCCCGGCGTCCCTCCTCTCCTCCGACGAGCGCCGGCCGCCCCGCGTCAGCCCTGCTCCGGGCCACCGTTCTCCTCGTCCCCCGGCTTGCCGTCCGGCGACTTCTCCGCGGCCTCCTTGGCCGACTCCTTCGGCTGGCTGCCCGGCTGCGGCTCGGCGACCGCGACCCGGGCGGGCCGGATGGTGCGTTCGCCGATCCGGTACCCCGGCTGCAGGATCTGCACGCACGTGGTCTCGGTGACGTCCGGCGAGTAGCTGTGCATCAGCGCCTCGTGCACCAGCGGGTCGAAGGGCTCGCCCTCCTTGCCGAACTGCTGCAGCCCCAGCTTGGCGACGACCGTCTCCAGCGACTCGCCGACCGACTTGAAGCCGCCGACCAGCTCGCCGTGGTCCCGGGCGCGGCCGATGTCGTCGAGCACCGGCAGCAGTTCGCCGAGCAGGTTGGCGACGGCGACCTCGCGGACCGACACCCGGTCCCGCTCCACCCGGCGCCGGTAGTTCTGGTACTCGGCCTGGAGGCGCTGCAGATCGGCGGTGCGCTCGGCGAGCTGCCCGCGGACCGTCTCCAGCTCCTTGTCCCGTCCTCCGCCCGACCCCTCGGCCGGGGCCGCCGGGCCCGCCTGGTCGGCGGGTCCGGCGGCCTGCGCCGCGTCGTCGGCAGCGGCGGCCTCGGCGTCGGCGGGGACGTCAGAGGGCTCCTGGGCGAAGCCCTGCGACTCCTCCGTCACGCGGCACCATCCTTCTTGTCCTCGTCGACGATCTCGGCGTCCACCACGTCGTCGTCCTTGGACATGTTGACCTTCTCACCGCCGGCCGCACCGGCACCGGCGGCGGCACCCGCGGCCTGGCTGTCGGCGTACATCGCCTGGCCGACCTTCTGGCTGACCGCGGCGACCTTCTCGGTGGCCTCGCGGATCGCGGCGGTGTCCTCGCCCTTGAGCTTCTCCTTCAGGTCGGCGACCGCGGCCTCGACCTCGGTCTTGACCTCGGCGGGCACCTTGTCCTCGTTGTCCTTGAGGAACTTCTCGGTCTGGTAGACCAGCTGCTCGGCCTGGTTGCGGGTCTCGGCGGCCTCGCGGCGCTTGTGGTCCTCCTCCGCGTACTGCTCGGCCTCGCGCATCATGCGGTCGATGTCGTCCTTGGGCAGCGCCGAGCCGCCGGTGACCGTCATGCGCTGCTCCTTGCCGGTGCCGAGGTCCTTGGCGGAGACGTGCATGATGCCGTTGGCGTCGATGTCGAAGGTGACCTCGACCTGCGGGACGCCGCGCGGCGCCGGCGGCAGGCCGGTCAGCTCGAACATGCCGAGCTTCTTGTTGTACGCGGCGATCTCGCGCTCGCCCTGGTAGACCTGGATCTGCACCGACGGCTGGTTGTCCTCGGCGGTGGTGAAGATCTCCGAGCGCTTGGTCGGGATCGTGGTGTTGCGCTCGATCAGCTTGGTCATGATGCCGCCCTTGGTCTCGATGCCCAGGGACAGCGGGGTGACGTCGAGCAGCAGGACGTCCTTGACCTCGCCCTTGAGGACACCGGCCTGGAGCGAGGCGCCGATGGCCACGACCTCGTCCGGGTTGACGCCCTTGTTGGGGTCCTTGCCGCCGGTCAGCTCGCGGACCAGCTCGGCCACGGCCGGCATCCGGGTGGAGCCGCCGACCAGCACCACGTGGTCGATCTCGGAGAGCTGGATGCCCGCGTCCTTGATCACGTTGTGGAACGGCACCTTGCACCGCTCCAGCAGGTCCGCGGTGAGCTGCTGGAACTGCGAGCGGGTGAGCTTCTCGTCCAGGTGCAGCGGCCCCTCGGCGGAGGCGGTGATGTACGGCAGGTTGATCGAGGTCTCGGAGGACGAGGACAGCTCGATCTTCGCCTTCTCGGCGGCCTCGCGCAGCCGCTGGAGGGCCATCTTGTCCTTGGACAGGTCGACACCGTGCCCGGACTGGAACTGCTTGACCAGGTAGTCGACGATGCGCTGGTCCCAGTCGTCACCACCGAGGTGGTTGTCACCGTTGGTGGCCTTCACCTCGACCACGCCGTCGCCGATCTCCAGCAGCGACACGTCGAAGGTGCCGCCGCCGAGGTCGAAGACGAGGATGGTCTGGTCGTCCTTCTCCAGGCCGTAGGCGAGGGCGGCGGCGGTCGGCTCGTTGACGATGCGCAGGACGTTGAGGCCCGCGATCTCACCGGCCTCCTTGGTGGCCTGGCGCTCGGAGTCGTTGAAGTAGGCCGGGACGGTGATCACCGCGTCGGTGACCTTCTCACCCAGGTACGCCTCGGCGTCCCGCTTCAGCTTCTGCAGGATGAACGCGCTGATCTGCTGCGGGTTGAAGTTCTTGTCGTCGATGCCGATCTTCCAGTCGGTGCCCATGTGGCGCTTGACCGACCGGATGGTGCGCTCGACGTTGGTGACCGCCTGGCGCTTGGCGACCTCGCCGACGAGCACCTCACCGTTCTTGGCGAAGGCGACGACGGACGGCGTGGTCCTGGCGCCCTCGGCGTTGGTGATGACGGTGGGCTCACCGCCTTCGAGAACACTGACGACGGAGTTCGTCGTGCCCAGGTCGATGCCGACCGCACGTGCCATGGTTAGATCCTCCAGCCAACTTGAGTGGAACTGACTCAAGAGTGCCGGACGATCCGGAGGGCGTCAACTGACATGAGTCCGGCCGACTCAACTTGTCTGCGAGTAAGAAACGCATAAGTACGCCCCGGGCCGGTCCGCCACCCCCCTCCTCCCCGCCGGCCGGGCCCCCTGTCACCCTCCTGCCAGCGACACAGATCACCGCCGTCCCGGCTGTATGAGGCTGTGGATAACGGGTAATCTCGGAAGACCACATAAGTTACTGCTTAGTAATCGTTAGTGAGCCTCCGCTCTCGCAGGCCCGAGGAGCCCCCATGCAACTCGCCGCGATCATCGTGTCGCTGGTCCTGATCGTGGTCGGCGTGGCACTGTTCGGCCGCGCTCTCCTCCAGATCTACCAGTTCATGCGGCTCGGCCAGCCGGTCCCCGCCGGGACCCGGACCAACGACCCCGTCCAGCGCACCGTCACCGTGGCCAGGGAGTTCCTCGGCCACACCCGGATGAACCGCTGGGGCGTCGTCGGTGTGGCGCACTGGTTCGTGGCCGTGGGCTTCTTCTCCCTGCTGCTGACGATCGTCAACGCCATCGGGCAGCTGTTCAAGGCCGACTGGCTCCTGCCGGTCATCGGCGACTGGGCGCCGTACAACGTCTTCGTCGAGTTCCTCGGCACGATGACGACGATCGGCATCCTCGTCCTGATCGTCATCCGGCAGCTGAGCCACCCGCGCGCCCCGGGCCGCAAGTCCCGCTTCGCCGGCTCCAACTTCGGCCAGGCGTACTTCGTCGAGGCCGTCATCCTCATCGTCGGCGTCTGCATCTTCATGCTGCACGCCCTGGAGGGCGCCCAGCACCACGTGAACGGCTACGAGGCATCCTTCTTCATCTCGTACCCGGTCGTCGCGTGGCTGAAGGGCATGAGCGTCGCCACGCTCCACAACCTCACCTACTTCTTCGCCGGCCTGAAGATCGCGACCTCCTTCATCTGGATGATCACGGTCGCCCTGAAGACCGACATGGGCGTGGCCTGGCACCGCTTCCTGGCGTTCCCGAACATCTGGTTCAAGCGCGACGCGGACGGTGGGACCTCCCTCGGCGCCCTCCAGCCGATGACCTCCGGCGGCAAGCCGATCGACTTCGAGGACCCGGGCGAGGACGACCAGTTCGGCGTCTCCCAGGTCGAGCACTTCTCCTGGAAGGGCATCCTCGACTTCTCCACCTGCACCGAGTGCGGCCGTTGCCAGTCGCAGTGCCCGGCGTGGAACACCGGCAAGCCGCTCTCGCCCAAGCTGCTGATCATGTCGCTGCGCGACCACGCCCACGCCAAGGCCCCGTACCTGCTGGCCGGCGGCGGCAAGTCGGCGGAGGGCGAGGAGAAGGCGAGCGAGGAGCAGCTCGCCCAGGTGCCCGCCGCGGCGCTGGCCGAGGCCGAGCGCCCGCTGATCGGCACCGCCGAGGAGAACGGCGTCATCGACCCCGACGTCCTGTGGTCCTGCACCACCTGCGGCGCCTGCGTCGAGCAGTGCCCGGTCGACATCGAGCACGTCGACCACATCATCGACATGCGCCGCTACCAGGTCATGATCGAGTCCTCGTTCCCGTCCGAGGCGGGCACGATGCTCAAGAACCTGGAGAAGAAGGGGAACCCCTGGGGCCTGCCGAAGAAGCAGCGCCTGGCGTGGGTCAAGGAGGTCGACTTCGAGGTGCCGGTCGTCGGCGAGGACGTCGAGGACCTCACCGAGGTCGAGTACCTGTACTGGGTCGGCTGCGCCGGCGCCCTGGAGGACCGGGCCAAGAAGACCACCAAGGCCTTCGCCGAACTCCTGCACATCGCGGGCGTGAAGTTCGCCATCATGGGCGGCGAGGAGAACTGCACCGGCGACTCCGCCCGCCGCCTGGGCAACGAGTTCCTCTTCCAGCAGCTCGGCGCCGAGAACGTCGCCATGCTCAACATGGCCTTCGGCGAGGACGACGAGGACGAGTCGACCAGGAAGCCGAAGGCGGCGAAGAAGATCGTCGCCACCTGCCCGCACTGCTTCAACACCATCGCCAACGAGTACCCGCAGCTCGGCGGCGAGTACGAGGTCATCCACCACACCCAGCTGCTCCAGCACCTGGTCGACGAGGGCAAGCTGATCCCGGTCACCCCCGTCGAGGGCCTGATCACCTACCACGACCCGTGCTACCTCGGCCGCCACAACAAGGTCTACACCCCGCCGCGCGAGATCATCGCCAAGGTGCCCGGCCTGCGCAACGAGGAGATGCACCGCCACAAGGAACGCGGCTTCTGCTGCGGCGCCGGCGGCGCCCGGATGTGGATGGAGGAGCGCATCGGCAAGCGCATCAACAACGAGCGCGTCGACGAGGCCCTCTCGCTCAACCCCGACATCGTCTCCACCGCCTGCCCGTTCTGCCTCGTCATGCTGACCGACTCGGTCAACGGCAAGAAGAACGAAGGCAAGGCCAAGGAGTCGATCCAGGTCGTCGACGTCGCCCAGCTGCTGCTGGAGTCCGTCAAGACCCCCGCCGACCCGGCCGGGGACCCCGAGACGGCGGTCGAGCCGGAGCCCGAACCGGCGAAGTGACCCACCCGTGAACACGGCGGCCGGTGCCCGAAGGTCAGGGGGGCACCGGCCGTCGGCGTCCCCGGGGGCGCTCGTGGTGGTTCGCCCGGGCGTGTCACAGCTTGGCGGCAAACCGGCCCCGAGCCCCGGGCCCCGCCGTACCGCGCCCCGGCAGCGGGTAGTTTCGAGGACGTGGCTGGATTCAGGATCGGACGCGGACGCGCCGCAGGCGGACGTTCCGCGCAGCAGAACGACGGCGGGCAGCCGCCGTACCCCGGGCAGCGCCCTGCCGCGCCCGTCATGCCGCCGCCAGGCCCGGTCGGCGAGCCGGAGTACTTCGGCGCCCCCGCCGGCTACGGCCGCGATCCCCGCTACGACGACGCCGCGGGCCACACCCGTACCTTCGCCGTCGACGAGGCCCCCGGCTACCCGCCGGCGGGGTACGGGGACGCCCACGGCCCCGGGTACGACGACGGCCAGGTGGCCACCTACCGCGCGGGCCAGACCAGCGCCCCGCCGGCCGGCCCCAGGCTGCGCTGGCGGGAGCTGCTGGCCGGCATCGTGCTGCGCCCGGGGCGCACCTTCTGGCAGATGCGCGACCACCAGATGTGGGGCCCGGCGCTGATCGTCACGTTCGTCTACGGGATGCTGGCCGTCTTCGGCTTCGACAGCGCCCGCAAGGACGTGCTCGACTCGGCGTTCTCCAACAGCATCCCGTGGGTGGTGATCACCGCGGTCGCCGTGGTGATGAGCGCGTTGATGACCGGTGCGGTCACGCACGCGCTGGCCCGCCAGTTCGGCGGTGACGGCGGCTGGGCGCCCACCATCGGGCTGGCCATGCTGATCACCTCGCTCACCGACGCCCCGCGGCTGGTGTTCGCCGTCTTCCTCGGCGGTGCCAACGGCTTCGTCCAGGTCCTCGGCTGGCTCACCTGGCTGGCCTGCGGCGCGCTGCTGACCTCGATGGTCAGCCGGTCGCACGACCTGCCGTGGCCCAAGGCACTGGGCGCGGCCTCGGTTCAACTGGTGGCGCTGCTGGTGCTCTTCAAGCTGCCGGTGCTGTAGGCGACGGTGCCGCGAACGCGGTGGGGCCGGGTCGGAGATCTCCGACCCGGCCCCACCGCGTTGGTCCGCGGGACCCCGCTCAGGCGTCGAGCACCTGGCCCGCGCGGCGCACCACCGGCGGCTCGACCGACCACGGGAAGTTGATCCACCGGTCGGTGCGCTTCCAGACGTACTCGCACTTCACCAGCGACTGCGGCTTCTCGTAGATCACCGCGCACCGAACGTCGGCCACGTGCCCGGCGCAGAAGTCGTGCACCAGCTTGAGCGTCTTGCCGGTGTCGGCGACGTCGTCGGCGACCAGCACCTTCTTCTCGCTGAGGTCCACCACGTTGGGCACCGGCGGCAGCATCACCGGCATGTCGAGCGTCTCCCCGACCCCGGCGTAGAACTCGACATTCATCACGTGCAGGTTCTTCACGTCCAGCGCGTAGCCGAGCGCGCCGGCCACGAACAGGCCGCCACGGGCGATGGACAGGATGATGTCCGGTTCGAACCCGTCGTCGGCGACGGTCTGCGCGAGCTCGCGCACCGCCTGCCCGAACAGGGGGTAGGTCAGGTTTTCCCGGTCTTCGGCGGCAGTGGTCATGGCGGTGTGGTGGTTCCTGTCGGTCACGTGGTGCGAAGACCTCGGTGCGGGGCCCTGGCGCGCGGGGTCACACCTCGGTGCGGTGGAAGTTGAGGTAGGAACGGGACGGCGTCGGCCCGCGCTGCCCCTGGTAGCGGGAGCCGTACCGCCCGGAGCCGTACGGGAACTCGGCCGCCGAGGTCAGCCGGAACAGGCACAGCTGCCCGATCTTCATCCCGGGCCACAGCTTGATCGGCAGGGTGGCCACGTTGGACAGCTCCAGCGTGACGTGTCCGGAGAACCCGGGGTCGATGAAGCCGGCCGTCGAGTGGGTCAGCAGCCCGAGCCGGCCCAGCGAGCTCTTGCCCTCCAGTCGCGAGGCCACGTCCTCGGGGAGCGAGATCACCTCGTAGGTGGAGGCGAGCACGAACTCGCCCGGGTGCAGGATGAACGCGTCGTCCCCGTCCGGCTCGACCAGCCGCGTCAGATCGGGCTGCTCGACGGCGGGGTCGATGTGGGGGTAACGGTGGTTCTCGAACACCCGGAAGAAGCGGTCGAGTCGCACGTCGATGCTGGACGGCTGGATCATCGACTCGTCGAACGGGTCGATCCTGACCCGCCCGGAATCGATCTCGGCCCGGATGTCCTTGTCAGAGAGAAGCACGTGTCGAGGATACGTGGCGCGACGGGAACCGCGGGCCCGCCCCGATCCCGGGACGGCACCCGCGCCCTTCCGCACTCCTCGCTACCCGTGCGCCTGCCCGGCCCCCTGGACCGGCACGGCATGCCGCAGCCGCGCGCAACGCGGGCACCGGATCAACCGCCCGGGCCCGAGCCGCTCGGCGCCCAACCGCTGCAACGGGAACACAGTGGTGCTGAACAGATGCCCATCGGCACAACGAACGACGGTGCGCTCCATCGCTCCCCTTCTCTCCGCCCACGAGGTCCGTCGTCGACCACCCATCCACGTCAACGACAAAAGCCACATTAGGGGATGATCCACACCACCCTCACGGACCCCGGAAGGCGCGTCCCCCACCGTACGCCCCACCACCCCCAACACCCCCCTCCCGCCCCGCCCTTCCCCCACCCACACCAACGCCCCCGGCGCATGCACCGGGGGCTCCGCATGAGGTACAGTGAGCGACAACGCGACGCCTCCAGGGGCGTCGTCGATTCCGCGGGTGTAGTTTAATGGTAGAACATGAGCTTCCCAAGCTCAGAGCGCGGGTTCGATTCCCGTCACCCGCTCCATAGCGAAGGCCCAGGTCGTTGACCTGGGCCTTGTGTGTTGTCTGGCCACGTTGGGCGTCAGGCCGGGCTCACCGGATCGGCTGCGCATCGTGCAGGTACCTCGGGCGTCCGTCCGCCAGGGCCCGCAACGCGGCATGGAAGCGGTCGCGTAGCCGTGACGGCAGGAGTTCACCGGCTCGTTCCGGGAAGAGGAAAGCCACCTCGGCGACTTCGTCGTCACGCGGTCGTATGCCGGCTGCCTGGTCCTCGCCGAGGGTGCCGGCATCGAAGATGAAGGAGATCTGGTCGTCCCAGGGCCCATGGGGAGCGACCCAGTCGATGACCAGCACGTCTCGGAGCGTCACGGCGAGGCCGAGCTCCTCCCTCAGCTCGCGTGTCGCCGCGTCATGCGGCGGTTCGTTGGCCTCGGCCATCCCGCCCGGCAGGTCCCATCCGGGCTTGTACGTCGGTCTGACCAGCAGCACCCGACCGTTCGGATCACGCAGCAGGACGTCGGCGGCGACGCGCTTGCGTGCCTGCGTCGCGTTGCCCTCGGCGAGGTAGGCGTTCCGAGCGGCCGGATCGGCAGGTGTGGGCCTCATACCGGCGTACCTCCCCGGGACGACGTGACGATGTCGGCGAGCAACAGCATTCTGAACCTGACGGCCTCGTCGAAGCGCTCCAGGTAGTCGCGCACGGGCAGGTAGGTGCGGTGCGGGTTCAGCAGCGTGCGGAGGTCGTGGAGCTGGTGAATCACCCGCCGGATCGGAGTGCGTGGATCGGTCACGTTGTTCAGCCCGTGTGCCTGCGTCAGTCGGTCGTGCGGCCGCAGCCGTCCGCCGTGTCATGCGGGTCGCGGATGCAGGCAATTGCCCGGCGCAGCAGTTCCGCCAGGCGTTCGGCGGTCGATGGGGATACCCGGCCCAGTTCGATCAGCCCTTGCCCGAAGGCGTTCAGTTCGGCGCGCAGGCAGGGGAATTCGCGTGCCATGCCGGCCGCGGTCAGGACGTCCCGGAGGGTCGTGGTGGCGTTGCGGGCCGCGTACCACTCATTGGTTTCCAGCGGGGACCAGTGGGCCGTGTCGCTGGGTGCGTCATCGGAGTGCATGGCCGTTCACCCGCTTCCATTCCTCGGCGTAGGCGGCTTCCACGTTGGGGTGATCGCGGCCGTAGCGGTCGGCGGCGGCGATCAACTCGGCGGCGGCCACGGACATCACGGCCAGGGCGACCGCGCGCAGCGGGGAGACCTCCGGTCGTCCGATCGGGGCACGAAGCCACTGGTGCCGGTCTGTCGGCATGGGCATCGGGCCCGGCACGACCACGGAGGAACCCTCGTCCAGGTACCGGTATTCGGGCGGGTCGTCCGTCTCGCGCGCCAGGAAGCGGGCGAATCGCTCGCGGGACCGGTGGGGCAGGAAGAAGCCCACGCACGTGGCGCCCCAGTCCATGAAGACCGGCCCCACCGGCATCTTGTGCCGGTCGAGTTGACCGAACGTCTCTATCCCGAGACGCTGGTCGATCACCACCACGTCGAAGAACGTGCCGGTTGCCAGCGGGTACGGCAGGCGCGGATCGTCCGCCCAGCATGCGCGGCACGCCTCCGGGTCGTCGGCGGCGGCGGACAGCCACTGGACGCCCCGCCTCGTCATCCTGTGCATGTCGTCCCTCTCGCTCGACTGCCCGACAGCCCGGTCGGCCGTCGGGCTTCAAGAATCAAGCGCCCGCCTGTGACCTGGGCAGATGACGACAGATGACGGGGGATGACGACCGTCGCTCAGGCGCGTCATCCCCCGTCGGCATCTGATCAGAAGCGAATCCCCGCCAACTCCTCACGGTGATCGGTACATTCGGATCCGTAAGGGCACTACGGGCGGTGGTCCGGATGGTGATCGCGACGAAACCCGCGCAGTCGTGCGGCACCCTCCTACGGGACGCCCGCAAGAGACGCGGTTGGAGCCAGCCGAGGCTCGCCATCGAGCTGCGCCGCATCGCGGGACGACACGGCCGGACGCTGCCCGCCGATTCAAGCGTGAAGCGCCGGATCGCGAGCTGGGAGAACGGCCACAGCGCACCGGAGGAGTTCTACGGGCCGCTGTTGTGCGAGGCGTTCGGACTCACCGCTGCCGCGCTCGGGTTGAAGCACCTGACCGGGCAGGACGCGGCACTGCTGGACACCAGCTATCCGGCAAGCCCGGATACGGCGATCGCCGGTGTGGACCGGTTGTGGCGGGCCGACCTCAACGGCTACGAACCACTGCTTGAGGCCGGACCGTCCGAGCACGCCTGGAGCGAGGCGTCACTGCGCTGGCTGGTCGCCCCGGAAGCGTCCTTCCCCTCCGCGCGGGGCCCCGAGGCACCACGTGTCGGCCTTGGTGATGTGACCGTGGTCAAGTCGACCAGCGACATGTTCGCCCAGCTCGACGACCGGTTCGGGGGAGAGCACGCACGGCAGTCGGTCATCCAGTACCTCAGCCAGGACGTGGCGCCGCTGCTCAAAGGGACGTACACGGAGTCGGTGGGCCGGGCCCTGTTCTCGACCGTGGCCGAGTGCACGCTCCTGGCCGGCTGGATGTCCTACGACGCCTGCCACCACGGACTCGCGCAGCGGTACTTCCTCCAAGCCCTCCGGTTCGCCCAGGACGGCAACGACCGCCGCCTCGCCGGAAGCATCCTGTCGGCCATGAGCCATCAGGCCACCTTCGTCGGCGAGTTCGTCCACGCCGCGACGCTGGCCCGCGCCGCGCTCATGGGTATCTCGGGGGTGGCCACCCCGACCCTTCGCGCACAGTTCCACGCCATGGAAGCCCGCGCCCTGGCCCGTACAGGAGACCGGCGCGGATGCGAGGCGGCACTCGCCCAGGCCGCCAAGCACCTGGAGAGCCGCAACAGTGACGACGAACCCGAGTGGATCACGTACTTCGACGAGGCCGAACTCGCCGCCGAAGCCGCCCACTGCTTCCGTGACGTGCGCAGCGCCCGTCAGGCCGTCGCCTACGCCGAGAACGCCATGAGCGGCAGCCACGTCCGCAGCGACTTCTTCGCCACCATGGTGCTCGCCGACGCCCACCTGCACGCCAAAGATCCCGAAGAAGCGTGCCGCGTGGCCCTGGACGCCCTCGACCTGGGCGAACAGCTACGGTCGGCACGCTGCGTGGCGTATCTCGCCGAGTTCCGCGGCCACCTCGATTCCGTCGGCGACTGCGCCGCTGTCCGAGACTTCCACGAGCAGGTGGCGGACCACCGGCTGTGGGCCGCCACCGAGAAGCGCATGCGGCGCTAGACGGCTCAGAACGGCCGCCAGTCCTTTCGGCTGCCACCGGTACGCAACGCGGTAACCCGCCTGGCGAACTCCTCCGCCGACTTGGTGTCCGTGGAAACCTGCTGCCCCATCCAGAGCACCATCATCAATTCGCGCAGGTCGGCGAGAACGGGATAGCCGGGCCAGTTCATCACGTCGAAGCCGTAGTGATGGACGAACGCCTCGTACTCGGTGCGGGTGTGCCAGCCGTACCGGTCGTAGTACATCGCCGTCAGGATCAGATCCCACTCACGCGGGGCGACGGCGAAGCCGTCCAGATCGATCAGGATCGCCTGTCCGTCACGGTCGCGCAGCAGGTTCCCTATGTTGGCGTCCCCGTGGATCAGCCCGAACGGGAGGACGAAGTCCAGCCGGTCGTATGCCTTGCCAAGCCCGGCCGCGCGTTCGGCGAGGAAGGCGCGGTTCTCGTCACCGACTCCGTCGAGCCCGGCGAAGTACGTCCCCACCTTGGCGAAAGGGTCGAAGTACGGCAGCCCGAGGGACTTCGGCTGCTCCAGCCGGTGAAGCCGACGCAGCAACTCCGCCAGCTCCTTCACGGTGCCGTACTCCTCGGCGTCCTGGGCGCTCTCCCAGAAGGTGACCACCCGGCCGGCGGCGGTCACCGGCTGCCGGACACCGGGCAGAACCCGCGTGGCGGGGAAGCCCTCCGACTCCAGCCACCGCGCCACCCGGACCGCCCGTTCCATCCCGGCGGCGCTGTCCGGATCGCGCGCCACCCGGACGATGGCGGGAGACGATGCCAGCCGGTACACGGCGTTGGACCCCAGACGCAGCAGCTTCGCGCCCCCGCAGTCGAGGCCCGCACCCCGGCACGCCTCGTGCAAGGATTCCCCCGCCGTCTCCGCAGTGAACTCCGCCGCACCGCTCGGGGCCCCGTCGTCACCAGAGATCATGACCCCGACGCTACAGACCGCCGCGGCCGCCGGACAGACGGTCGCGCCACCGAAAATCCACACCCACAGGGAGCAATATCTGTTCTCGCCGAATGAGATTTCAGCCGGGGCGGCGGCGAGTATTTCTCGGCCGGTGGCCGGAGTGTAATTACCGACCGTGCAGGGGCGAGCGTAGCGTGCTACTGTCGATGTCAGTTGCAGGTGTGGTTGCCAGAAGGTTCATTCCCGACGGGGTAATCATCACGGCGACTCAGGGTTCGCACGGAGCGAATTCTCGACACCGCCTCCCGAAGGAGAAATGACATGGCTAGTGGCACCGTGAAGTGGTTCAACGCGGAAAAGGGCTTCGGCTTCATCGAGCAGGACGGCGGCGGCGCCGACGTCTTCGCGCACTACTCGAACATCGCTGCCCAGGGCTTCCGCGAGCTGATGGAAGGCCAGAAGGTGTCGTTCGACATCGCGCAGGGCCAGAAGGGCCCGACGGCCGAGAACATCGTGCCTGCCTGACGCACCGGCACTGATACGCACGTCGCAGCTGGGGCCCGCACCTTGGGGTGCGGGCCCCAGCTCGCTTCATTCCCGGGGCGATTCCGCCCCGTCGTTTCCGGCCCGTTTCTCGCGATTCCCTGCGCCGCTCGTTCCGCTGCGGAAATCCCTTGATACGCGCCCGCATCGAGCCCGCATCAAGGAAGGTTCCGCATGAACCGCACCCGTACCACCCGCGCCCGCGGCAATGGCGCGTACGACCGTTCCAGCGTTCCGCGCCGTTCCGCCGGTCACGGAAACCGGCCGCCGGGGCGGGGCGAGTTCGCCCTGCCGAAGACGGTCACGCCCGCGCTGCCCGCTGTCGAGTCGTTCGCCGATCTGGCCATGCCGGCCCCGTTGCTGGCCACGCTCGGCCATGAAGGGGTGGCCGTTCCGTTCCCGATCCAGGCGGCGACCTTGCCGAACGCCCTGGCCGGACGGGATGTGCTCGGCCGGGGCCGCACCGGGTCGGGCAAGACCCTCGCCTTCGGCCTCGCCGTACTGGCCCGTACCGCCGGACGGCGTGCCGAGCCCCGCCGGCCGCTGGCGCTGATCCTCGTCCCCACCCGTGAGCTGGCCCAGCAGGTCACCGACGCGCTGGCGCCGTACGCCCGTTCCGTGCGCCTGCGGCTCGCCACCGTCGTCGGCGGGATGTCCATCGGCAGGCAGGCCGGCGCGCTGCGGAGCGGCGCGGAGGTGGTCGTCGCGACGCCCGGCCGCCTCAAGGACCTCATCGACCGGGGCGACTGCCTGCTCGCCGACGTCGCCACCACGGTTCTCGACGAGGCCGACCAGATGACCGACATGGGCTTCATGCCCCAGGTCACCGCCCTGCTCGCCCAGGTGCGCCCGGACGGCCAGCGGTTGTTGTTCTCGGCCACCCTGGACCGCAACGTCGACCTGCTGGTCCGCCGCTACCTGACCGACCCGGTGGTCCACTCCGTCGACCCGTCGGCCGGTGCCGTCACCACGATGGAACACCACGTGCTCCATGTGCACGACGCGGACAAGGACCGCACGACCACGGAGATCGCGGCCCGGGACGGCCGGGTCATCATGTTCCTGGACACCAAGCACGCCGTGGACCGGCTGACCAAGCACCTGCTGAACAGCGGTGTCCGCGCCGCGGCCCTGCACGGCGGCCGGACCCAGCCGCAACGCACCCGGACCCTGGCGCAGTTCAAGGACGGTCACGTCACCGTCCTGGTGGCCACCAACGTCGCCGCCCGCGGCATCCACGTCGACAGCCTCGACCTGGTCGTCAACGTGGATCCGCCCAGCGACCACAAGGACTACCTGCACCGGGGCGGCCGTACGGCCCGCGCCGGGGAGTCCGGCAGCGTCGTCACCCTGGTCACCCCCCGTCAGCGCCGCGACATGACCCGGCTGATGGCTTCGGCCGGCATCACCCCGCGCATCACCCCGGTCCGCTCGGGCGAGGCGGAGCTGAGCCGCATCACCGGTGCCCAGGCGCCCTCCGGGGTCCCGGTGGTCATCACCGGGCCCGCCGCGGAACGTCCCCGCCGCGCAGCGTCGCCGTCCCGGAACCCCCGGGGCCGCGCCGGCCGGGGACGCCCCGCCGGCGCGGGGGTGCGCCGCGGCGCGCAGCGGCGGCCGAACGACTCGGCCGCGTGAGTCCCGCGCGGTCCCGGGAGCCCTGGTGGCCTGCCGGGGCCGTGACGGCCGTCGGGACCGGGTCCCTTGGCGGGACGTCCTCGGCGGATCGCTTCCCTCGTCCGGCGCCCGCTCCGGCGGCGGTGGGTACGGCCGGCTTCCGGTCGTACCCGTCTTCTCGTGCTGTTCCCCGTGACTTCTCCCCTTGTGAGGCATCATGCGCTGTGTCATCGCCCGGTACCCGTTCGAGCTGAGCAGGGCCGGGGTGCTGGCCTCGATGAAGGGCGTCAGGCCCGAACCGGTCACGGGGGAGTCCGTGACCATCGGCCGCCGCTGCTACCCGGTCAAGCAGGTGGGCCAGGTCCTCACGCGGCAGGACCCGCGTGACTTCACCGCCGGCGAGGTCACGCGGGCCATGACGCGCCTGGGCTTCACCTGCCACGACCGCCCCGAGGTCGCCTCCGTGGAGGTGTGAGGGCGGGCGGCGAACCGCTTCGGGACCCCGGTGGGGGCCCTGCCGACGCGTGTCGGCGGGGCCCCCACCGCTGTGTCGCCGTCCGTCCGGAGGCCGCCGGGCGGGACGGCGGGGCCTCACCGGTCGGAGTAGCTGAGATCACCCACCGTCCACGCGCTGACGTCCTTGATCGCGACCCGGTACATGCCGCCGGTCTCCGGGATCCCGAGGCTGCCCTGGAGGATCCGGGCGAGGTGGAAGTGCAGATGCGTGGGGGCCTCGCCACCGGGCCGGTGCCCGCGCGGACCGCGGGCGAAGACGTCCGCGAACGCGCCGAGACGGTCCGAGTCCTTCAGGACCTCCGCCACCCGCTCCCTCCACACGGCCTCCGGCGCCAGTCGGCCGGTGAGGACGGCGCCGCCGACGACCACGGTCAGCGACATCTGATTGCTTCGCTCGGACTCCACCGCGGCGGAGAGGGCGACGAGCAGCTCATCAGGGTTCGACATGACAGCAGAGCTTATGCCGCCCGCCCGTGGCCGTACCGTCCCCGGGGCCGAAGCGGTCGTGCCCTCGGCGGGCGGCGGGCCTCCGGCACCGGTGCGGGCTGACCGCGGAAGGATTCCTCGCCCACCAGGAGAGTGAAATCTACCGTTGCGACTGTAGACTTTTGCTGCTGGCGTGGGTACGCTGCTTCTCGTAGACACGGTCGAAGGAGCTTCGCCAGACATGAACTGGCGGAGAGGAACGGAGGAGCGAACGCCATCAGGAACCCCTGGGCCCCGGAAGCACGCGGCCCGGGTAGCGGAAACAAGAGGTCGGCACGGTGGTAGAGCCGACAGATGGTGTTGAATTTCCTTCGGGGCCCTGGTGCCGTACGGCACCAGGGCCCCTCGACGCGTTGCACAGTGAGGTGACATGACATCGGACAACCCCCTGAACGACCGCCTGGACGATGATGACTACCCCGCGTACACGATGGGCCGCGCGGCCGAGATGCTCGGCACCACCCCGGCCTTCCTCCGAGCCATCGGCGAGGCTCGTCTGATCACTCCGCTCCGCTCGGAGGGGGGACACCGCCGGTACTCCCGCTACCAACTGCGGATCGCCGCCCGCGCCCGCGAACTCGTCGACAAGGGCACCCCGATCGAGGCCGCGTGCCGCATCGTCATCCTCGAGGACCAGCTCGAGGAAGCGCAGCGCATCAACGCCGAATACCGCCGCGCCGCCGAATCGGCGGGCAGCGCCGGCTCCAGCTGACGTACGGCCGCGAGGCCTCGGTTCCGGAGCGGCGACGACACGAAGCGGGGCCGGTCCCCGCGCGTCCGCCGTTCGCCGGGCACCGCTCCCCGACCACGCGCGTCCTCCACCCCGCGCCGGGCGCCGCCACGATGCGCCCGTGGCCGGATCACGCCGTCCCCGACTCCGGGCGACCACCGCCCGCAACCTGCCGTTCGACCCCGACCGGTACCGTTCGGCCATGGATGTTTCCGGAACGAGTGCCAGTGATGCGAAGGACGGGCTGCCGGGCGGCGTCAAGGAAGCTGCCCGGGGGGTGCTGGGGAAGGCCGGCGCGGCGGGGCTGACGCTGGAGGCCGTCGCGCGGGAGCGCGGCGTCGCCGTCGCCGAGGTGGAGGCGGTCTTCCCGCACCGGGACGATCTGCTGACCGCGCTGGTGATCGACGCGTACAACGCCTCGGGGGCCGCGATGGAGCGGGCGGACGAGGCGGCCCGGGAGGCGGGCGCGTCGGCGGGGGCGCGGCTGCTGGCGGTCACCCGGGCGCTGCGCAGCTGGTCGTTCGAGCACACCGAGGAGTTCACGCTGATCTACGGCTCTCCGGTGCCGGGGTACCACGCCCCGCAGGAGACCGTGCCGGCCGCCTCGCGTACCCCCGCGGTGCTCGCCGCCATCGTGCGGGCGGCGCTGGAGGGCGGGGAGCTGACCCCGCCGCGGCGTGCCGTGCCCGGGCCTCCGCTGCTGCTGCCGGAGGCCGTGCAGCTCTTCGGCGGGGTGCCCGAGGCCCCGTTCTCGGACATCATCGAGCGCGGCATCGTGCTGTGGAGCAACCTCATCGGGCTGCTGATCTTCCAGGTCTTCAGCCGTACCCACGACAGCGTCCGGGACGAGTCGGCGTTCTTCGACTACGCCATCGCCGTGGCGGCCGAGGGCATCGGGCTCACCGTCCCGGCCGGCGAGGACGCCGAATAGCCGCCCGCCGCACGGCGTGGCGTGACACCGGCGGAGAATTCAGGCCGTGAACACCACCAGAACACTCTGCTTCGTCATCGAGGCGCTCACCTCGTACGCCGCGCTCGGCTACCGGCTGTGCCAGGTGCGGCGCAGTTGGCGGGAGAGCGCCTACCGCACGCTGGTGATCACCTTGGCGTTCCAGTGCCTCACCTTCACGATGGGTGCCGTCGCCATGGGGAGCGGGAGCTTCCTGGGCGTCGGCAACCTCGCCATCCTGCTGATGCACCTGGCGGCGGTGGCCTTCTGCGTCAGCGCGCAGATCATCCTGCTGCACTGGGCGGTCGACGGTGCCGAGGCGGTACGGAAGACCCGCTACTGGCTCGTCACCGGGGTCGCCCTCGACGCGCTGCTGGCCGCGCTCTTCTTCGTCGCCGACGGCACCGGGCGGCCGGCGTCGGACTTCAACACCGGCAGCGGACAGCCGCTGGTCCTCATCTACCTCCTGGTCTTCATCGTCTCCCAGGCGGTCCCGTGCGTGACCATCTTCCGCCAGTGCGGCCCCTACGCGCGGATGGCCGGCAAGGCGTCACTGCGGCAGGCGTTGCGGCTGCTGTCGGTGGCCGCGGTGATCCTCTTCCTCTACTGCCTGGCCAGGACGGTCAACATCGTCACCGCCGCGTGCGGGGTCGACATCGGCGGGTGGCAGCTCGCCGCGTCGGTCTTCAGCGCGCTGGGGATCGTGGTGCTCTCGCTCAGTCTGACCATCCCCTCCTGGGGCGCGTCGGCGGCCAAACTGCTGCACTGGGCGCGTAGTTACCGTGCGTACCGGTCGCTCTACCCGCTCTGGCGGGACCTGTACGAGTCGTCCCCGGACATCGTGCTGGAGCCGCCGGGGGCGTCGGTGTCGGACCTCGACTACCGGCTGCACCGGCGGGTGATCGAGATACGGGACGGATGGCGGGACCTGCGCCCGTACATCGACCGTACGGCCGCGGGCGCCGGGGCCGGCGCGGACGGGGCGGGGACGAGCGAGGAGTCGCGGCAGGCGCTGGCCGAGGCGGCGCAGATCCGGCAGGCCCTGCACGCCAAGCGGGCCGGGACCATCCCGGACCACAACAAGGACGTCGGCGACTTCGACGACCGTGACCCGGACAACTTCACCGCGGAGGTCGCCTGGCTGACCAAGGTGGCGTCCGCGTACCGGCGGCTGGCCAAGGCGGGTTGAGGGATCCCGCCCGGTCCGCCCCCGTCGGACCGGGCGGGATGCGTTCCCCCGTTTCCCCCGTGATTTCCCCCGTTGTTCACTGCTCGGCCGGGCGTTGACGGCCCCGGCCCGACTGTCCCGTGCCGCCCTCCCCGGGGGCCGGTCCAGGTCGTCGGCCAACAGCCAACTCGGCTCCCCCCGTGAGCAGAGTTAGCTGTCAGCTAACGACGAGGTCCACGGTGGCGGAGTCCGGGCTGATTGTCAACTGCCCGCTAATCTGCGAGACTGCGAATTAGCCGACAGCAAGTCTGGGAGGTGACGGGAGGGAGACCGGCGATGTCCGACACCGACGACCGGCCCATGCTGGCAGTTCGTCTGGACAACCTCTTCAAGACGGTGCGCCCCAAGGGCAAGCACTGGACCAACGCCGAGGTGGCCGAGGAGCTGAAGCGGGCCAACCCCGATCTGCGGGTCGGCGGTGTGTACTTGTCGCAGTTGCGGACGGGCAAGCGCTCCAACCCCTCACCGGACCTGCTGGCCGCCCTGGCGCGTTTCTTCGGGGTGTCGGTCGCCTACTTCTTCGACGACAAGGTCGCCGAGTCGGTGCTCAGCGAGGTCGCCGCCATCGAGGCGCTGCGGCAGGCCGGGGTGCGCGCGGTGGCGATGCGCGCGGCCGGCATGAAGTCGGAGAACCTCCAGGCCATCACGGCCATCATGGACCAGTACCGGCAGATGCAGGGCCTGCCCCCCGTCACCGACCCCCCGGAGGCGGAGTGAAGGGCGGCCGGACCGGGCGGTCAGCCGACCACGACCGCCGCAGCCGGCTCAAGAAGCTCCGCAAGGCCGGCGCCCGGCGCATCGCCGAGCTGGGCCTGCCCCAGGTGGCCGACGTGGCCGAACTCTGCCGTTATCTCGGTGAGGTACGGGGGCGCCCGATCACGCTGGTGCCGATGCAGATGCCCGCGTCGTACCCGTGCGGCATGTGGGTCGCCGCACGCGACGAGGACCTGATCTTCTACGACGCCAACACCACCAGCGCGCATCAGGAGCACATCATCTTGCACGAGCTGGGCCACATCATCTGCTGCCATCGCGGGGCGGGTTGGCTGGACGAGGCGAGCGCCCGCCTCCTCTTCCCCAACCTCGACCCCGACCTGGTCCGCGACATGCTGCTCCGCGCCACCTACGACGACGTGCAGGAACAGGAGGCGGAGATCATCGCCTACCTGCTCTCCCAACGGGTCGGCGGCGCCGGACGGCAGCGGACGGCGTCGGACGGCGAGGCCACCGGCGCCGCGCGGACCGACGGCGACGCCATGCTCAGCCGGATCGAACGCACCCTGATCTGACGTGCGCCCCTCACCCCCGGACCGCCGCCACCTCCTCGGCCAGCACCGCCACGGCCCGTCGGATGTCGTCCTCGCGGTGTTCGCTGGTGATGAAGAACCGCAGCCGGGCCAGGCCCTCCTCGACCGCGGGGTGGAAGATCGGGTCGGCGATGACACCCCGGGCGTAGAGCCGGTCGGCGACGTGCAGGGTCTTCGCCGAGTCGCCGATGACGCACGGCACGATCGGGGTGTGGGCGCTGGTGCCGGTCGGCAGGCCGGCCTCGGTGGCCAGGCGCAGGAACAGCTCGGCGTTGCGCCGCAGGGCGCGGACCCGCTGCGGTTCCGCGGTGATCAGCTCGGTGGCGGCGAGCGCGGCGGCGGCGTTGGCCGGGGTGAGGCCGACGCTGTAGACGAACCCCGGCAGCGTGTGCCGCAGCCACCGCACCATCCGGGCCGACCCGCCGAGGTATCCGCCGCAACTGGCGAACGCCTTGGACAGGGTGCCCATCCACACGTCCACGTCGGCCCGGTCGACGCCGTGGAACTCGCCGACGCCACGGCCGAGTTCGCCCACGGTGCCGATGCTGTGCGCCTCGTCGACCATGAGCAGGGCGCCGTACCGCTTCTTCAGCTCCACCACGGCGGGCAGGTCGACCAGGTCGCCGTCCATGCTGTACGCGCCCTCGACGGCGATCAGCACCCGCCGGAACCGGGAGCGGTTGAGCCGCAGCATGTGTTCGAGCTGCCCGATGTCGTGGTGGGCGAAGGGGCGCCGGGCGGCCCCGGAGAGCACGCAGCCCTGGAGGATGCTGTCGTGCGCGAGCGCGTCGTGCACCACCAGGTCCCCGGGGCCGACGAGGTGTCCGACCACGGTCACGTTGGTGGCGTGGCCGCTCACCAGCGTCAGGCAGTCCTGCACGCCGAGGAATCCGGCCAGCGCCCGCTCCAGGCGTACGGTCAGCTCCCGCTCGCCGGAGAGCACCCGGCTGGCCGAGACGGAGGTGCCGTACCGGTCCACCGCCCGGTGCGCGGCCTCGGTGACCGCGGGGTGGCCGGAGAGCCCGAGGTAGTTGTAGCTGCCGAAGGAGAGGTAGGACCGGTCGCCGATCACCGTGGTGTCGCGGATGGTGCCCTGGTGGACCCGGAAGTACGGGAAGTCGGCGCCGCTGCCGTTGATCGCCGCCAGCCGTTCCTCGAACCGGCGCACCTCCGGGAAGTCGTCGACGCGCGCGCTGCCCGCATCCCAGCGCGCGGGGGCCGGTCCGGGCAGCGGCTCACCGGCGGCCGGGAACTGTCCGGCAGGGTGCGGGCCGGCGAGCCCGACGAGCCCCTCGATGGTCAGGCCGGGGGCGAGCAGGTCGTCGGTGCGGAAGCCGGGTATTCGCCTGCCGAGGTTCACCGCCAGCTCCTGGAGCATCAGCGAGTCGAAGCCGAGGTCGGTCACGAGCGCCATGTCCCCGGTGAGTTCGGCGAGCGGGAAGACGCCGGTGCGGGCGACCTCCTCCAGGACGGCGGTGGCGACGGGCGCCTGTCCGGCGGGGGTCGCGGCCGGTTCCGGTCCGGCCGGCGGCGCGGGCCGGTGTACGGGCTCGCGGGCGGATTCGTCCACCACCCAGTGGTGGCGCGGGGCGAGCGGGCTCGGCGGCAGGGTGCACGGGGGTGTGCGCTCCGGCACCGGACGCAGCCCCGCGCCGGTGACCGCCTGCCACGCGAGACGCCCCAGGGCGGCCGTACGGTCCTGGGCGGACAGCTCGCCCGGCGCGGGCACCGGGACGCGCGGCGGCTCGCCGGAGGGCACCGTACCGGCCACCAGACCCGGCCCGAGGTCCCCGGTGCGCCCCGCCGCCACCGCGTCGGCGGCCTCGGTGAGCCTGGCGACCGCGTCGGCGGCGTCCTCGGCCACCACGGCGAGGCGTTCGGGGAGGAACGTACGGCCGGCCAGGGTGGCGGCCACCGCGGCCGGCGACGGCTGGTCGGCGGCGACGGCGTGCGCCAACTCCCGGGCGTGGCGGGCGAGTCCGGCCCGGTCGCGGGCGGTGAGCACCAGCAGGTGTGGCCCCCGCTCCGGGGCCGGGGCCGGTGCCGTGGGGCACTGCTCCACCACCAGGTGGACGCCGGTGCCGCCGAAGCCGAAGGCGCTCACCCCGGCCCGGCGCGGCCCGGCGGACGGCGGCCACGCCACCGGCACCACCGGTACGGTCAGCCGCGCGGCCTCCAGCGCGCCGCGATCGGCCAGGCCGAACTCCGGCTGCGGGGGTATCACGCCCCGGTGCACGGCGAGCACCGCCTTGACGAGTCCGGCGATCCCGGCGGCGTTGAGCGAGTGGCCGACCACCGCCTTGACCGCGCCGAGGTAGGCCGGGGCGCCGTCCGCGCCGCGCAGTTCGCGCAGCACGCCGATCTCCACCGGGTCGCCCACCGTGGTGCCGGTGCCGTGCGCCTCCAGGTAGCCCACCGAGTCCGGGGGCAGGCCGGCGTCCCGGTAGGCCCGGCGCAGCGCCCTGAGCTGACCGGCGGCCTCGGGGTGCATACCGCCGCGTACCGTGCCGTCGTTGGCGGTGCCCACGCCGCGGATCACCGCGTAGACCCGGTCGCCGGCCGCCAGCGCGTCGGCCAGCGGGCGCAGCACCAGGACGCCGGCGCCCTCGGCCAGCACGAACCCGTCGGCCTCCGCGCCGAACGGCAGGCACCGGCCGCTGCGCGAGATGGCGCCGACCCGGCACAGCCCCACCAACAGGTCGGGGGTGAGGACGAGTTGGGCGCCGCCGGCCAGCGCGACGCGGGTGCGGCCGGCCCGCAACGCGTGGACGGCGTTGGCCACCGCCATCAGCCCGCCGGAGCACGCCGAGTCCAGCGCGTAGCTCTCGCCGTGCAGGTCGAAGACGGAGCTGATGGTGTTGGGCCCCATGTTGAGCAGGAGTCCGGCGACCGAGGTGCCGTGCAGCCCGTCGACCCCGCGGACCATCTCCAGCGCCCGGGGATCGGCCGCCGCCGCGCCGAACTCGCCGCCGGCGATCTGGCGCATCCGGATCTGCAGGAGGCTGATCTCGCGGTAGCCGCTGTCGGTGAGCGAGGTGATGACCGAGGTCTCCTCGCGGTCGAACCCCTCGGCCTCCCATCCGGCGTCCTGGATCGCCTCGCGGGCCAGGTCGACCAGGAGCCGGTGCTGCGGGTCCATCGAGCGCGCCCGCCGTGGCGGGATGCCGTAGTACGCGGCGTCGAAGTGGCCCACGTCGGGCAGGAGGGCCATGGTGTCCGTGTAGGCCGCGGAGGCGTCCCGCGGGCCGCCGAGGAAGGCCGCGGCGCGCCAGCGGCTGTCGGGGACGGCGGCGAACTGCGGGCGCGGGTCGGTCAGCAGCCGCCAGTACTGGTTGACGTCGCGCGCCCCGGGGTAGCGGCAGGCCATCCCCACGACGGCGACGTCGTCATGGCGGGCCGGGGCGGGGCCGGCCGGGGAGTCGTTCGCGGTCACGGAGGTCACCGGCCGCCGGCCAGTCGCGCGCGCCACCAGTCCACGGTCGCCTCGACCTGCTCGTCCAGGGGTGTGGCGCGCACCGTGAACGCGGCCTCGTAGGCGCTGGAGTCGACGACGAAGGGCCGGTCGAACTGGTAGCGGATCTCCCTCAGTTCACGGATCAGGGGCGAGAACACCCCGGCGACGGCGAGCGCGGCCGGCGGCATGGGGCGTACCGGGACCGGTGCGGTGCCGGCCTGGGCGGCCAGCCGGTCGGTCATCTCCCGGACGGAGAGCGGGGGCAGCGTCGGCACGTGCCAGGCGCGTCCCCAGGCCCGTTCCTCGCCGGCCGTCTCGACCAGCGCGGCGGCCACGTCGGGCAGGTAGGTCCAGCTGTGCGGGGCGTCCGGGTCGCCCAGTACGGAGACCGGCTTGCCGGCCAGCAGCCGGGGCACGACCCGTCCGGCCAAGTGGCCGCCGTCGGTCACGCCGGGGCCGAAGAAGTCCGAGGCCCGCACCTCGACCGCCTTGATACGGCCGCTGTCGTGCAGCTCGCGTGCCCGCTCCCAGCCGGCCGCGCGTACCCGTCCCTTGGTGCCGTTCGCGGCGAGCGGCAGCTCCTCGGTCAGCGGGCCGTCGACCGGCCCGTAGCCGTAGAGGTTGCCCAGCATGACCAGGACGGCCCCGGTCGCCTCGGCCGCCGCGCACAGCGAGGAGACCAGCGGCGGCCAGTGGCGCGCCCAGCGGTGGTACGGCGGCGCGGCGCACGCGTACAGCGCCGTCGCGCCGCGCGCGGCCTCGATCAGCCGCTCGCTGTCGGACGCGTCCAGCGCCACGTGCTCGATGCCGGGTTCCGGGCTCCCGCCCGACCTGGTCACGACCTTTACCGAATGCCCTTGTCCGGCCAGCGACCGCGCGGTGGCCGCGCCGGCGGGCCCGAATCCTATGACGACGTGAAGACTCACGCGCGGCACCCTAGCGCGAGCGCCGGACAGCGCCGGTTCACCGCGCGAACGCCGCCGCGGTGACCTCCGCTTCGAGTTCCGCGTGGTGGTACGCGTACGTTCCGACACCGGACACCTTGATCAGCGCGCAGAACCGTTCAGCCGACGACAGCCGCCCGGCCAGCCGCGCGTGCTCCCGCCGCAGGAAGTGGACGGCGGCGAGGTTGGCCATGGAGGTCTGGCCGGCGATCAGGAAGACCGGGCGGGCCGACTCGGCGGGGGTGAACCGGGCGACCAGGGCGTACTCCTCGTCGCCCCGGCGGCACCGGTAGGTGCGCCCGCCGACCTCGATGGCCGCCGGGTCCGGGTCGGCGGCGTCGAAGCCGTGGACGACGACCCCGGGCAGATGGGTGGCGAGGTGGCCGGCGGTGCGGGGGTTGGCACCCGGCAGCGGTCCGCCGACGCAGAACTCGGTGCGGTCGCCGTTGCCGCCGCGGAAGTCCCCGGTCTCGAGAGTGATGTCGCACCCCAACTCGCCGGTGAGCCGGGCCAGTTCGACCACGGTGCGTACGTCGCGGTAGGCGGCGGCGCGCGGTGCGTCGTGCTTGGCGCCCAGCACGATCAGGCAGTGCTCCCCGGGGCGCACCCCGAAGAAGGCCGCCCGCCGGTTGACCGTCCGCCGGCCCTTGGCCCGTTCCCACAGCCAACCGCACCCGGCTCCGATCGCGCTGGTCACCAGCCCGGTCGCGATGTCCGGCAACACCGACGAGATCGCTTTCCCCTCTCCTTGTGGGGCGGTCGCGGACGGGGGCTGACGTGCGCACAGCCCGATCCGCCATACTGCCCGGCGTGGAGCAGCGTACTGGTACTGATGTGGTGGCGCCCCTGAGTGGTGCGGGGACCGATCCGTCGTTCGTGCCCGGGCTGACCGGGCCGGTGGCGGGGCGGCGGATCGGGCGCCCGCCCGCCTTCCCTGGGGAGGCGGGCGGGCTTATGGGTGCGTAGGGTCAGGCTGTCTTGAGTGTGGCGACGTGCCGGGCGCGTTCTTCCAGTTCCGTTACGCCAGCGACGTCGCGGTGGGCGGGCAGCGCCTTGAGCATGGTCTTGAGGTGTTCGTCGCCGCGGGCGGAGGAGAGGGTGACGTGCTCGTCGAGAAACGCGGCCCAGGTGGTGCAGGCGGCCTCGATGTGTCCCATGCGGAACTGCCGTTCGGCGATCACGCCGAGGCAGTGCAGCCGGCCTTGGCGCTCCAGCGGGCTGCGGGCGGCGTTCGAGCGGCGTAGGGCGGTGATGGACCCGGCCTGGTCGCCCAGGTGCCAGCGGACGTGCGCCTCGTGGAAGTGGAACGCCGCGGTGTCGTAGCCGCCCACGGCGTCCCGGCGGTCGTCGGCGCGGGAGAGCGCCGTCTCGGCCTCGCGTAGCCGGGCGGTGGCGGTGTGCCGGTTGCCGGTCATCGCGGCGGCGGCGGCCTGCTGGCCGCGCAGGAACGCCACCAGGCGCGGGCCGGCCGCCGGGGCGGCTTCGGCCGCCGCGTCCGCCAGTTGAAGCGCCTTCGGGCCGTGCCCGAGGTGGGATGCCTGAAGGCTCATCCCGCGCAGAGTGCGGCAGTAGGTGACGTGGTCCTCGGCGGCTCCGGCCAGCTCCAGCGCACGCAGGTAGTAGTGCTGCCCAAGGCCCTGCTGGTTTTCGTACATGGCCATCCAGCCCGTGAGGTACACGAAGTCGGCGACGGCCGCCCGCATCTGGCGGGTGACCTTGTCCGTGCCGCTTGCGCGCAGGAAGGGGCCGGCGGTGTTGACCAGGAAAGCTGCGGCCATCGGGCGGGCATGGCCGGCGCCGACCTGGTCCAGGATGTCGGCGACCTTCTCCGTCATGGTGCGCACGGTCTCGACGTCGGAGTGGCCGATATGCACCGTGCGCCCGGCCCGCGCCGCGTCCATCCGGCCGGCCATGTCCTCGAACCGCGGCACCACCAGCGCCGCCGCGTACATCCCGGCCCTGAGCACCCCGCGCCGCGAGGGGTCCATGTCTGCCCGACTCAAGTCGATCACTCCCGCCACCACATCGCGCACTTCGGCCGCCACCGGCTCGTCAGTCCAGCCGATCTCCGCGCACGTCACGGGGCGGCCGAGCAGCCGCGAGATCGCTTCGGCGACCGCCGGCCGCGCCTCGGGCCTGGGCACGGACCCGGAAAGCCAGTGCGAGACGGAGGTCTTGTCGTAGTGCAGGGTGATCCCCAGTTCCCGGCCGGTGGCGTTCACCCGGCGGGCGAGCTGTGCGTTTCCGATTCCTCCCGACTGCATCAAGGCCGCCAGGGCGGTGTTCGGCGTGCGCGGTCGACGTCCCATCGATGAACCCCCGAGTGCGTTCAACCAGTTCAACCGTCAGTCCACTCTCCTCCCTTACCCGGCGTCGCGCAGCGGGGTTGAGTGATTACCGGCCGTTCGGTGCTCGCTCCCCGGACGGCCGTTGACGGCCCGGTCCGCCCAGCAACCCCGAACCCCCGAGGTGGGCGGGCCGGGCGCCCCCCCCGACGACGAGACCTGGCGATGACCGCGATGACCGAAGTACGCCCCCGCAGCTCGGGGCACCCCGGATACAACCTCACCAAGCCGCGCGAGGCGGCCACGGCGGAGGACGCGCGCCGTCTGGCCCGGGTGGCGCTGGCCGCCTGGGGATTGGAGGCCGAGGCGGAAACGGCAGAGCTGGTGCTGTCCGAACTGGTGGCGAACGCCGTCCGGCACGCCTGGGGTGCCTCGGTCCGGATCGCCGTCGACCGCCCTGCGGATGACCGCGTGCGCCTGGCCGTGGTCGACCGCGCGCCCCGTCGGCTGCCGGAACTGCGCACGCCCGGCCCGGAAGAAGTCTGCGGCCGTGGGCTGCTGCTGGTGAAGGAGTGTGCCGACCAGTGGGGCTACGACCTGCTGGGTTCCATCACCAAGCCGTGGGGCAAATGCGTATGGGCTGAGCTGAAAGTGACGTCATGACCGCGACCGGACAACTGCCCGAAGTTGGCGACGAGGTCATGGACGACGGCACCCGCGCCATCGTCACCGACATCCGCCGCGGCGTGACCTGGCTGAGGCGTCCCGGACGCGGCGAGTGGCCGGCCGAGGATTCCGGACGACTGACGGTGACCCGTACCCGTGCCGAGCGCATCGCAGCGGGCGACGCGTGAATCCCCGCCGAACGGGGGCCAGCCCCTCATCCTGAGACCCCGCCGGCCCGCGCCCCCGTCGCGAGTCGGCGTCCGCCGGCCCTTGGCCCGTTCCCACAGCCAACCGCACCCGGCTCCGATCGCGCTGGTCACCAGCCCGGTCGCGATGTCCGGCAACACCGACGAGATCGCTTTCCCCTCTCCTTGTGGGGCGGTCGCGGACGGGGGCTGACGTGCGCACAGCCCGATCCGCCATACTGCCCGGCGTGGAGCAGCGTACTGGTACTGATGTGGTGGCGGCCCTGAGTGGTGCGGGGACCGATCCGTCGTTCGTGCCCGGGCTGATCGGGCCGGTGGCGGGGCGGCGGGAGACGGCGGCGGAGGCCGTCGCGGAGCCCGTCCGGGCGGACGCGGAACCGGAGCCGGAGCCCGAGGCGGAGGCCGTCGAGGCGTTCGAGGACGCCGGGGTGGAGTTCGAGGCGGCGGATCACCGGGGGTCGATCGCGGCCGGGCCGGCCGGGCTGCGGTTCCGGCTGGACGGGGAGACCGCGGAGTTCCGCTGGGCCGAGATCGGCGCGGTGGAGGTGGACACCCCGCGCTTCGCCCGGCGATTCGGCGTCACCGTGTACACCACGGAACGGCGGCGCTACGACGCCGAGGTGACGGCCCCTGACCGGGCGGCCCGCACCACGTGGTTGGCCGAGTTCGACGCGGTGCTGGACAAGCGCTTCGAGGCGTAGGCGCCCGGCCGGCCCCCGTGGTCGCGGGGGCCGCGCCGATGGCTCAGGACGCCTTGTGGCGCTTGGCGGAGAGGGCTTTCCGGAACTTCTCGATCAACGGGTGCCGCTGTTTGGTGAGCTGATCCCGCACGGCCTCGAAGTTTCCGGTGCGCAGCGCCTGGGCGCGCCGTTCCATGTACTCGACCGGATCCCGGGCGAACTCCCGCACCCGAGGATCGGTGTCTAACGCTATGCCGTTCCAGACCTCTCCGGCACTGACGTGAGCCGTGCTCATGATCGGACTCCCCCACAGCTTGGATTCGCGCGACGAAGATTCCCCGTCCGCCTCGGTTGACATAAGTCTCCCAATGCTGACAGTAAGGTGCGGCTAAGTGGGACGTCAACTAGGTTCGCAGGAACCGCGGTTGGCCGGACGCGGCTGGGGCGCGAGCGGAATGCCGCCCCTTCTGCAACGACGTGCCCGGGCGCGTGGTCACGGGCCGCCCGTAAAGCCTCATGAAGACGTTTACCCGCGCGCACAAGGTTTCAAACGTCATCTCCTCCCGAAGATCTCACTCTGCGTGTATGCTCCGTCGCTATGGCGGCCGGTTTACGGGTGACTCGGGGGACGCTCGCGGCGGGAGCACTGAGCGGTCTCGCGTACGTGGCGCAGATGGTGATCGGCATGCACATGCCGTTCTGGGCGTTCGTCCTGGTCACCTGCGCGGGCGCGCTCGCCACCCTGGTGGCGATCTTCCTGGCCCAGCGGGGGATCCAGACCGCCGAGGAGGCCGCCCTCGCGGCGACCAAGAACCAGCGCAAGGCGATGCAGGACGTCCTCGTCCCGCTCGTGCACCACCTCGGCGAGATCGTCAGCAAGAGCACCAAGGCCGAACGCGCCCCCCTCCAGCAGCAGATGAAGCAGGCGATCGTCACCCTCGCGGCGCAGCTCATCGGCAGCGACGACACCCGTGCCTGCCTGCTGGAGCCGGTGCCCGGTTCCAGCGCCCCCAAGCGCGAGCTGAAGTGCCTCAACGGGCTGTGGGGCGGCCGGAGCGAGGCGCCGATGACCGTCTACCGCGAGGACGAACCGCTCGGCAAGGAGCTGTTCGCCATGATGGACGCCCGCAAGGACACCTTCGTCCCCGACGTCCACCGGCTGCCGACCGCCTTCCGGCCGGTCGGCGAGGGCTACCGGACTTACATCGCGGTCACCGTCACCGCGGCCGGCAACGACGCCTCCGGGGTGCTGTACGTGGACGCCATGTGCCCCGGCGACCTCAGCCCGGAGGACGTACCGCTGGTGGCGGTGCTGGCCCGCTTACTGGGGGCCGCGCTGGCCGTCCGCCGCTAGGGGGCGATGTCCAGCTCGGCGTAGGCCTCGCGCACCATGCGGTGGACGTGGTGGAGGCCGATGCGGCTCAGCCGGTGCTCCAACTCGGCCAGTTCCGCGGCGGTTTCGCGCGGGTCGCGGCCGAGCCGGGCGCGGGTCTTGGCCAGGCCGAGGCGGGCCAGCGACTCGCCGCGCTGCTCGCCCATGGCGCGGAACTCCTCCAGGGCCCGGGTGTAGACGGCGCGGGCCTCCTCGTAGCGCCCGGCCCGGTAGAGCACGTTGCCGCGCATCTTGTGGTTGTAGGCGAGCGCGCTCGACAGCGCCATCCGGCGGCACAGGGATTCCGCCTCGGTGAGCAGCCGCAGGGCGCGCCCGGTGTCGCCGTCGCGGACCGAGACGACGTCGGCGATGCCGCGCAGGGCCCAGGCGTGGCCGCGCATGTCGTCGCCCTGGCGGGCGATCTCGGCGGCCTCCTCGAACATGGCCAGCGCGGTGTCGTACGAGCCGGTGTTGCGGTGCATCTGGGCGATGCCCTCCAGCGCCCATACCGTGTGGCGGGCCTCGCCGCGCTCGCGGGCCTCGGCCAGGAGTTGTTCGTGCAGGGCGGTGACGGCCGCGTAGTCGCCCTGGACGCGGCCGGTCTCGGCGAGGCCGGCCAGGGCGTACCCGCGCACCGTGGGGTCCCCGGACGCCTCGCCCAGTGCGGCGGCGAGGCCGAGGAGACGGTGGGCCAGACGGAGGGCGCCGCGCTGCCGGGCGAGGGTGCCGCCGCTCCACAGCGCCCAGGCCATGGCGGCCCGGTCGCCCGCCGTACGGGCGGCGCGGTACCCCGCCTTCCAGGCGCGGTCGGCCTCGGCGACGTTGCCCAGCCGCCGGTGCGCCTCCGCCACCGCGAGCCCGGCCCGGGCCACCTCGGCCGGTGATCCGTCGCGTTCGGCGGCGCGCATCCGCTCCTCCCCCGCCGCCAGCACCTGGGTCAGCGAGGAGTTGACCGACAGCGAGCTGAGGGCGCCCTGGTACTCCGGGGCGAATGCCTTGCCGTACATGCGTGCCTTTCCGTCGTCCGTCGCGGTAGCGGCCCAGCGGGCTATGCGTTGGGGGTATACACGCGTGGTATACCGCCCGGGGTTGCCTGCCGCGGACGCGTCGTGACGGCGGTCACACCGCGACGGAGAAGGGCGCCCGGCCGCTCCCACGCGACTGGACGCCCTTGACGGGTACGGGGGTTGACTCAGCCCGTCGCCGTCCTCCCCCGGTACAGCGCCGCCGTGACCACCACGCCCACGGCGAAGAAGCCGGCGGCCCACCAGTAGGCGGTGGCGTAGCCGTGCAGCGCCGCGTCGGCGACCAGCGCCGGGGTGGGGCGGTGGCCGGACAGCCGGGCGGCGGTGGCGCTCGCGGCGAGGGTGGAGAGGACCGCGATCCCCAGCGAACCGCCGACCTGCTGCATGACGTTGATGGAGGCGGAGGCGGCCCCCGCGTCCTGCGGGGCGACCCCTGCGGTGCCCAGGCTCATCGCGGGGGCGAAGATCAGCCCGATGCCCAGCCCCATGACGAACAGCGGCGGCAGGATGTGCAGCGGGTAGGAGCTGCCGGCGTCCAGCGGGGTGAGCAGCGCCAGCCCCGCCGCGGCCACCGCCATGCCGGCCGGGACGAGTACCCGGGGGCCGAGCCGGGGCAGCAGCGCGTTGCCCACCCCGATGGCGCTGATCATGATGCCGCCGTTCATCGGCAGGAAGGCGAGGCCCGCCTGCACCGGCGAGTAGGCCAGGTTCTGCTGGAGGTAGAACGTCAGGAAGAGCGAGACCCCGAAGAGCCCGGCACCGGAGATCAGCAGGGCGATGAACGAGGCGCCGCGGTCCCGGTCGAGCAGGATGCGCAGCGGCAGCACGGGGTTGGCCGCCCGGGTCTGCCACGCCGCGAAGACCGCCAGCAACACCCCGCCGGCCAGCAGCGCGCCCCAGGTCAACGGGGTGGACCAGGAGTGGCTCTGGGCGTTGGCGAACCCGTACACCAGGCAGAACAGCGCGGCGGAGACCAGCAGGCTGCCCGGCAGGTCGAGCCTGGCCCGGCCGGCGGCGCGCTCGTTGCCCCGGATGAACAGCGCGGTGCCGAGCAGCGTGGGCACCGCGATCACCAGGTTCACGTACAGGCACCAGCGCCAGGAGAGGTATTCGGTGAGCAGGCCGCCGAGGAGCAGGCCGACCGCGGCACCGGTGCCGGAGATGGCGCCGTAGACGCCGAACGCCTTGCCGCGCTCCCGGGGGTCGGTGAACGTGGTGTTGAGCAGCGCCAGGCAGGACGGGGCCACCAGGGCGCCGAAGACACCTTGCAGCGCGCGGGCGGTGACCAGCGTGTCGAAACCGCCGGCCGCGCCGCCGGCCGCCGAGGCGAGTCCGAAGCCGGCCAGCCCGATCACGAACGTCGCCTTGCGGCCGAACAGGTCGCCCACGCGTCCGCCGATCAGCAGCAGGCTGCCGAAGGCGAGCGCGTAGGCGGTGACGATCCACTGCCGGCTCCCGGTGGAGAACCCCAGCGACCGCTGCGCCGACGGCAGCGCGATGTTGACGATGGTGGAGTCGAGGATGACCATCAGCTGGGCCAGCCCGATGACGGCCAGCACCAGCCAGCGATGGCGGGCGGCGGCGGTCGCGGCGGCGCCGCCGACGTCCACGGTGGTCGCGGCGGCCGGCTCAGACATGGCGCCCGGCGACCTCCGAGGACGCCATGGCCCGGGGCGAGATCACCTGGTCGACGATGCCGTACTCCATGGCCTGCTGGGCGGTGAGGATGTTGTCCCGCTCGATGTCCTCGCGGACCTGCTCGACCTCGCGGCCGGTGTGCTTGGCCAGGATGGTCTCCACCAGCGAGCGCACCCGCAGGATCTCGGCGGCCTGGATCTCCAGGTCGGAGACCTGGCCCTCGGAGCCCTGGCTGGCCGGCTGGTGGATGAGGATCTTGGCGTTGGGCAGCGCGCAGCGCTTGCCGGGGGTGCCGGCCGCCAGGATGACGGCGGCGGCCGAGCTGGCCTGGCCTATGCACACCGTCTGGATCTGCGGCCGGATGAACTGCATGGTGTCGTAGATCGCCATCAGCGAGGTCATCGAGCCGCCGGGCGAGTTGATGTAGATCGAGATGTCCCGGTCCGGGTCGGTCGACTCCAGGCACAGCAACTGGGCCATGATGTCGTTGGCCGAGGTGTCGTCGACCTGGGTGCCCAGGAAGACCACGCGCTCCTCGAAGAGCTTGGCGTACGGGTCGTACTCGCGCACGCCCTGCGAGGTGCGCTCCACGAAGTGCGGGACGACGTAGCGCGCCTGCGGCATCAGGTGCCCGGCCGGGGCGAGGGCCTGGAACGGCGCCCCGGGGCCCTGCGGGTGCGGCGCGGCCGGGTGCGAGTGCGGTGCCATGGGTAGTCAACCTCTCCGGACGAGGGACGCTGGACGCGAGCGGTCCGCGGCCGGACGGCCGCGGTGAGGGCGGACGCAGGGAGGACGGACGCACGGGCGGGAGGGACCCAGTGCCGCACCAGTCAAGGTTTGCCCCGTCGCGGCGCCCGGCACGGCACCTCGCGGCGTTGCCGGACCAGCCGAGTAGGCCCACTACGAGGCTGATCCGGCGCCTTGCGATGCACCGCACCGGACGCCGCTCCTTACCAGGCGAACCTTGGCTGGCGCGGCACTGCCGGTCCCTCCCGTCGGGTGCGGATTCAGTCCGTCTTGGTGCCGCCGCCGCCGGGGACGCCGACGGTCGAGGTCATGACCTCGTCGATGAGGCCGTATTCCTTGGCCTCCTGGGCGGTGAACCAGCGGTCGCGGTCGGAGTCCTTGGTGATCTTCTCGACGTCCTGGCCGGAGTGGACGGCGATGAGCTCGGCCATCTCCTTCTTGGTGCGGATCAGCTGTTCCGCGTAGATCTTGATGTCGCTGGCCGAACCGGCGAGTCCGGCCGACGGCTGGTGCATGAGGATCTTCGTGTGCGGCAGCGCGAAACGCTTGCCCGCGGTGCCCGCGGTGAGCAGGAACTGGCCCATGGAGGCGCAGAATCCCATCGCGATGGTCACCACGTCGTTCTTTATGTACTGCATGGTGTCGTAGACCGCCATGCCCGCCGTGACCGATCCGCCGGGGGAATTGATGTAGAGGTAGATGTCCTCTTGGGAGTCGGCGGCGAGCATCAGCAACTGGGCGGTGAGTTTGTTGGCGATGTCGTCGTCGACGGCCTGGCCGAGGAATATGATCCGGTCCTTCAGTAGGCGGTTGAAGACCTGGTCGCTGACCGCCCAAGCGGGCGAGCCGCCGTCGGCCCGCACCTCGTCAGCCGCCGCGGCCGCAACTCGGCCGTCCTGGTAAGCCACTGGACCCCCAACTCATTTTCGAACAGCCGGGAGGCTGCCCAAGCGGCGCCGAGTTAAACCAGCGGCCACGTCAACCTCCCTACCACCACCGATACTTGTCGCCCGACCGTAGCACGCGGCACACCGCCCGTAGGCGGCCTCGCTGTTCGCTCGTAGCGCACCGAGGAAACGGTTGCTGGGCAGCGACAACACCACTCCCGCGACACCCGCGCGACACCGCCCCGGACGCCGGTGACGACGCGGCGACGGGACGGTGGAATGGCGAGGAACACACCACTCCGGTTCATTGACTCCGCCCCATGTCCTTGATCGACACAGGGGTTTACACTCGCAGCCAAGCTACGGGATGCTTACGGGGGGCAGCCTTGCCTGTTGACGATGCCCGCAGACGTGAACGTGCCCACTTCCTACGCAAGCGGCGCGAAAAGGTCATGCCGGTCGACGTCGGATTACCTGGCGGAGTCAGGCGCCGGACACCAGGTCTGCGCCGCGAGGAAGTCGCCGTGCTCGCCGGGGTCAGTCCCACCTGGTACACCTACCTGGAACAGGCGCGGGACGTTTCGCCCTCGGCGGAAGTCCTGGACAATCTGGCCACCGTGCTCGGTCTGACGCCCTATGAGCGCAAATACCTCCACAACCTCTCGCAGGAGTCGGCCGACGAGCCGGAAAGCGCCTGTTGCCCGGAATTCCAACTGCTTTTGACGGATCTGACGGCAGCCATCGATCCCATTCCGGCCTACGTCTGCTCGCATTCCGGTGATCTGCTCGGCTGGAACCGGGCGGCGGCCGACTGGCTGGCCGACTTCACCGACGTGCCCGCCGAGCGGCGCAACATCCTGGTGTGGATGCTCACCGCCGAGGAGGCCCGGGACCGCTTCGTGGACTGGGAGAACCGCTGCCGCCACCTGGTGGCGCGGTTCCGTGCCGAGGTGGCGACCGCCCACGAGACGTCCCGGGTGGCCGAGTTGGTCCGCGATCTGTCGCAGCGCAGCCCGCTCTTCCGCGGCTGGTGGGAGGAGCACGAGGTGGCCGGCCCGGACAGCGCCGAGTACCTGATGCGCCATCCGTCGGACGGCGTGGTCACGGTACGCACCGTGGAGCTGCTCTACCGGGAGCTGCTGGGCTGCGCCAAGGTCGTCATCCACATGCCCAGGAACGACTTGACGTACCTGGGCGGTGCGCGCGGTGCCCGGACGGCGGGCGACCGGGTGGCGTCGGGCGTCCCGTCGCTGCCCGGCCTCGGCCAGCTGCCGGGGCTGTCGCGCACCGTGCGGTGACGACCGGCCGGCCGTGAAGGGCCCGGTGCCCCGGGAGACCGGGGTGCCGGGCCCTTCCGCGTCAGCCGGCGGCCGGGTCACCGGTGCCTTCCGCAAGCCGTTCGGCCAGCGCGTCGACCGTGGGGAAGTCGTAGACCATCGAGGCGGGGAGCTGGACGCCGGTCGCCTCGGCGAGCCGGTTGCGCAGTTCGACCGCCATCAGCGAGTCGATGCCGAGGTCCACCAGTTCCTCCTCGGTGTCCACCTCCTCCGGTGAGTCGAAGCCGAGGACGTCGGCGACGGTGGTCAGGACGAGGTCGTGGAGGGCCGCGGGGTCCAGCGCGGGACGCGGTGCGGTTTCCGGCTCCGGGGCGGACCCGGCGGGCTCGGCCGTCGGCGGCACCACGCCGGTGAGCAGCGGCGGCAGCGTCCCCGCGGCGGCCCGGGCCGCCAGCGCCGCGCCGTCGAACGCGGCCGGCACCAGATGGGCTCGCCCGTGCGCCAGCGCGGCGTCGAACAACGCCAACGCCTCCTCGGCGGCCATCGGCGCCACCCCGGAACGGCCCATGCGTTCCGCGTCGGCGCCGCTCAGCGTGGCGGCCATGCCGATCCCCTCGGCGTCGCCGTGCCACAGCCCCCACGACAGGGAGAGCCCGGGCAGCCCCTCGGCGGCCCGGTGCTGCGCGAGGGCGTCGAGGTAGGCGTTGGCGGCGGCGTAGTTGGCCTGGCCCGCGTTGCCGACCACCCCGGCCAGGGACGAGAAGAGCACGAAGGCCGCAAGGTCCGCCTCCCGGGTCAGCTCGTGCAGGTGCCGGGCCGCGTCCGCCTTGGGCCGCAGTACGGCGTCGAGGCGTTCGGGCGTCAGCGCCTCCACGGTGGCGTCGTCGAGGACCCCGGCGGCGTGGACCACGGCGGTCAGCGGACGGTCGGCGGGGACCGAGGCGAGCAGCGCGGCCACCGCGTCACGGTCGGCGGTGTCGCACGCGGCCACCTCGACGGAAGCGCCCAACACCCGCAGCTCGTCGGCGAGTTGGGACGCCCCGGGGGCCTGGGGTCCGCGTCGTCCCACCAGCAGCAGGTGGCGTGCCCCGTGCCGGGCCACCAGGTGGCGGGCGACCAGCGCGCCGAGGGCGCCGGTGCCGCCGGTGATCAGCACGGTGCCGTCGGGGCGCAACGCCGCCGGGGTGCCGGCCGCCGCCGGGGCGCGGACCAGCCGGGGCGCGTGGACGGTGCCGTCACGCAGCGCGAGCTGGGGTTCGCCGGTGGCCAGGGCGTCCGCCACGGCCGCCCGGGAGGCCGCCGCGGCGTCGGTGTCGAGCAGCACCAGGCGTCCGGGGTGTTCGCTCTGCACGGCCCGTACCAGCCCCCACGCCGTGGCGGCGGCCGGGTCGGCGACGGGTTCGCCGCCCACCGCGACGGCGCCTTCGGTGACCACGGCGAGCCGGGCGCGACCGTCGGCGAGGTGGCGTCGTACCCGTTCCAGCAGGTCGTGGAGGGCGGCCGGGTCGGCCGGGCGGTAGGTGAACTCCTCGACGGATTCGGCGGATTCGGCGGATTGGCCGGTTCGGGCGGAGGGGACGCGCACCCAGTCCACCTGGTGGAGGGCGGGTGCCGGGTCGGCCGGGGCCGGGTGCGCGGCGAGGGTGCCCTCGGCGTGGAGCGTCCAGCGCGCGCCGTTCGCCGGTGCCGGGCGGGAGTGGACGGTCACCGGGCGGTGGCCGCCCGCGTCCGGTTCGCCGAGGGTGAGCTGGACGTCGAGGGCGCCCTCGGCGGGCAGCCGCAGCGGTTCGCGCCGGACGAGGACGAGGGGCACCGCGTCCGGCGGCAGCAGCGTCCCGGTGGCCGGCGGCGCGTCGCCGAGCCCGGGGTGGGTCCGCCGGGAGAGCCGTGCGGTGTGCACGGTGCCGCCGCCGGCCAGCTCGGTGGCCGGGCCGAGCAGCGGGTGTCCGCCGTCCTCCGGTGCCGCCGGGGCCGTCGGCGTGGCGGCGGGCGTGGCCGCCAGCCAGTAACGCCGGCCGCCGAACGCGTACGTGGGCAGCTCCGCCGGGACCGTACCGGCCGGGTGGAGCGCGGCGCGGTCGAACGCGACGCCGGCCACGTGGGCCTGGGCGAGCGCGGTCATCACGCCGTCCGGGGTCGGCCGGGCACCGATCACCGTGGTGCGTCCGCCGGGCGCCGCCTCCTGGAGCGTGTTCCCGATGTCGTGGGCGAGCACGGGGTGCCCGGACAGCTCCAGGTAGGTGGTGATGCCCTGGTCGTGGAGGGCGCGTATCCCGTCGGCGAAGCGCACGGCCTCACGGATGTGCCGCACCCAGTACTCCGGCGACGTCAGCACCCCGGGCCCGGCGACCTCACCGGTGACGTTGGAGACCACCGGCACCGAAGGCTCCGCATACCCCAACCCCCCGACAACCGAACGGAACTCCTCCAACACCCCGTCCATGTGCGCCGAATGAAAGGCGTGGCTCACCCGCAGCAACGACGCCCGACGACCCCGCCCCTTCCACGCCGCGACCAGCGCCTCGACCGCCTCCCGGTCACCCGAGACCACCGTCGCCTCCGGCCCGTTGACCGCGGCCACCTCCACCCCCGCCACCAACGCGGAACGCACCTCGGACTCCGGACCCTGCACCGCGGCCATCGCCCCACCCGAGCGCGCCGCATCCATCAACCGCCCACGCGCCGCAACCAACCGACACGCATCCGGCAACGACCACACACCCGCGACGAACGCCGCCGCCACCTCACCCACCGAATGCCCCACCACCGCATCCGGCACCAGACCCCACGACGACACCAACCGGAACAACGCCACCTGCACCGCGAACAACGCCGGCTGCGTGGACCGCGTCCGATCCAACACCTCGGCATCCGCGCCGAAGACCACATCCCGCACGGGGAGATCAACAAGCCCGTCAAACCCCGCACACACCTCGTCGAACGCCGCCGCGAACACCGGGAACGCCTCGTACAACCCACGCCCCATCCCCACCCGCTGACTCCCCTGCCCCGAGAAGACGAAGGCGAGCCGGGTGTCGGCGGCGGTGCCGTGGACGGCGTGGGTGAGGGTGCGGCCTTCGGCGAGGGCGCGCAGGGCGTCGGTCAGTTCCTTGTGGTTGCGTCCGACGACGGCGCCGCGATGGGCGAAGAGGGTACGGGTGGTGGCCAGGGCGAGGCCGGTGGCGGTGACCGGGGTGTCGGGGTGGGCCTCGGCGTGTTCCGCGAGCCGGGCGGCCTGGGCGCGCAGCCCGGCCTCGGTGGGCGCGGACACCGTCCACATCACCGGCGCCTCGGGCTCCTCCGCCGTACCGACGACGGCCACCGGGGTGTCCTCGGGTTCCTCGATGATGACGTGCGCGTTGGTCCCGCTGATCCCGAACGACGACACACCCGCCCGACGCGGACCCCCCTCCCGCTCCCAGGCCACCGCCTCCGTCAACAACTCCACCGCACCCGACGACCACTCCACCCGCGACGACGGAGCATCCACATGCAACGTACGCGGCAACACACCATGCCGCATCGCCATCACCATCTTGATCACACCCGCCACACCAGCGGCGGCCTGCGTATGACCGATGTTCGACTTCACACTCCCCAACCACAACGGCCGCCCACGCCCCTGGCCATACGCAGCCAACAACGCCTGAGCCTCGATCGGATCACCAAGACGCGTCCCCGTACCATGCGCCTCCACCGCATCCACATCAACCGCGTCCAACCCGGCCGCCGCCAACGCCTGCCGGATCACCCGCTGCTGCGACGGACCATTGGGCGCCGTCAACCCGTTGGACGCACCATCCTGATTGACCGCACTCCCCCGGATCACCGCGAGCACCCGATGACCGTTACGCCGCGCGTCCGACAACCGTTCCAACAGCAGCAGTCCGGCGCCCTCGGAGAAGCCGGTGCCGTCGGCGCTCTCGGCGAACGCCTTGCAGCGGCCGTCGGCCGACAGCCCGCGCTGCCTGCTGAACTCGATGAAGGTCGTCGGGGTGGACATCACGGTGACACCACCGGCGAGCGCCAGGCTGCATTCACCCTGCCGTAGCGCCTGCGCCGCCAGGTGCATCGCCACCAGCGACGACGAACACGCGGTGTCCACACTCACCGCCGGCCCCTCCAGGCCGAGGGTGTACGCGACCCGGCCCGAGGCCACGCTGCCGGAGCTGCCGTTGACGAGGTAGCCCTCCAGGTCCTTCGGCGGGTCGGTGACCCGGGAGCCGTAGTCGTTGTACATCACTCCGGCGAAGACACCGGTACGGGAGCCTCGGAGCGTCGTCGGGTCGATCCCGGCCCGCTCGACCGCCTCCCACGCCGTCTCCAGCAACAACCGCTGCTGCGGATCGGTCGCCAACGCCTCACGCGGCGAGATACCGAAGAACTCCGCGTCGAAGCGGGCGGCGTCATGCAGGAAGCCGCCGTGGCGGGCGTAGAAGGTGCCGTGGTGGTCGGGGTCGGGGTGGCATAGGGCGTCCAGGTCCCAGTCGCGGTCCTCGGGGAAGTCGGAGACGGCGTCGTGTCCCTCGGCCACCAGGCGCCACAGCTCCTCGGGCGAGGAGACGTCGCCGGGGAAGCGGCAGCCGATGCCCACGATGGCGATCGGCTCGTCCACCGCCGACACCACCGGAACGGCCTCGGCGGCCGGTGCCGCGCCCGTCAGCTCCCCGTGCACGAAGGCGGTGAGCGCCGCCACCGTCGGGTGGTCGAAGACCAGCGAGGCGGGCAGCCGCAGTCCGGTGGCCTCGCCGAGCCGGTTGCGCAGCTCGACCGCGATCAGCGAGTCGAAGCCCAGCTCGGTGAAGGGGCGGTCGGCCGGTACGGAGTCCGGGTCGGCGTGGCCGAGGACGGTCGCCACCTGGCCGCTGACCAGGTCGCGCAGCAGGCGGCGCCGCTCGTCCTCGGACAGGTCGCGCAGGCGTCCGGCGAGCCCGGTCGCGGCGGCGGGGGTGCCGGCGCCGTTCGCGGTGGGCAGCGCCGGTACCCGTACCAGGGCGCGGAGCACGGCGGGGACCGGGCCGGTGGCGCGGGCCAGGGCGGCGGTGTCGAGCCGGGCCGGGACGGTGAGCGGTTCCGGGGCGGCGAGCGCGGCGTCGAAGAGGGCGAGGCCCTGTTCCTCGGTGAGCGGGGCGATGCCGGCGCGGCCGAGCCGGGCCTGGTCGGCGCCGGTGAGCGCGCCGGTCATGCCGCTGGCCTCGGCCCACAGCCCCCACGCCATCGAGGTGGCGGGGAGCCCCTGGGCGTGGCGCAGCGCGGCGAGGGCGTCCAGGAAGGCGTTGGCCGCCGCGTAGTTGCCCTGGCCCGCGGTGCCGAGGACCCCGGCGGCGGAGGAGAAGAGGACGAAGGCCGCCAGGTCCGCGTCTCGGGTGAGTTCGTGCAGGTGCCAGGCGGCGTCCGCCTTGGGGCGCAGGACGGTCGCGAGGCGTTCGGGGGTGAGCGCTTCGAGGGTGGCGTCGTCGAGGACGCCGGCGGTGTGGATCACGGCGGTCAGCGGGTGGCCGGCCGGGATCCGGGCGAGGACCCCGGCGAGGGCGTCGCGGTCGGCGGTGTCGCACGCCTCGACCACGGCTTCGGCGCCCGACGCGGCCAGTTCCGCGACGAGTCCGGCGGCCCCGGGCGCCTCGGCGCCACGGCGGCTGAGCAGCAGCAGCCGCCGTACCCCGTACCGGGTGACCAGGTGGCGGGCGATCAGCCGGCCGAGCGTGCCGGTGCCGCCGGTGATCAGCACGGTGCCGTCGGGGTCGAGGGCGGGCGCGTCGGGGTCGTCGGCGCCGGGGAGCCGGGTGAGCCGGGGGACGGTGAACGTGCCGCCGCGCAGGGCGAGTTGGGGTTCTCCGGCGGCCAGGGCGGCGGCGAGCGCGTCGTGCGCCGGCTCGGTGTCGTCGGCGGTGTCCACCAGCAGGAAGCGGCCGGGGTGCTCGCTCTGCGCGGAACGCACCAGTCCCCACACCGCGGCGGCGGCCGGGTCGGGGGCGTGGCCGTCGCCGGGGAGGACGACCGCGCGGCGGGTGACCACGGCCAGCGGTGCGGCGTCGGGGTCGGCCACCCGTTCCCGCAGCGCCGCCAGCACCTCGGCGGTCGCCGTGCGCGCCGCCCGCGCCGGGTCGCCGCCGTCCGGGGTGGCCGTCAGCAGGTCGGGGCGGTCCGCTCCCGGGGCGCCGAGCCGGGCGTCCTCCCAGGCGAGACGGAGCAGCGGCAGCCGCGGCCGGGCGCCCTCGTTCAGCGCGGCGCGGTCCAGCGGGCGCAGCGCCAGCGACTCGACGCGGGCGACCGGGGCGCCGGTGGCGTCGGCCACGTCGACGGCGACGGTGCCGGATCCGGCGGCACGCAGCCGTACCCACAGCGTGGTGGCGCCCACGGCGTGCAGCGTCACCCCGCTCCAGGAGAACGGCAGCACGTCGTCGTCCAGGTCGCCGAGGGCGCCGAGCACCACCGGGTGGAGCGCGGCGTCGAGCAGGGCGGGGTGGAGCCCGTAGCCGTCGACGCCGGTGGCCGCCGTCACCTCGGCGTACACCTCGCCGTCGGTCCGCCAGGCGGCGCGCAGCCCTTGGAAGGCGGGGCCGTACGCGTAGCCGCGGGCGGCGAGCCGGGGGTAGGCGTCGGTGAGGTCCACCGGGACGGCGCCGGGGGGCGGCCAGGCGGCCGGGGTCCCCTCGGCGGCGGGCGCGGGTCCGGAGGCGAGGACGCCGGTGGCGTGCCGGGTCCAGGGGGCGTCCGGGGTGTCGTCGTCGGGGCGGGAGTGGACGGTCAGGTGGCGCCGGCCGTCCGGGCCGGGTCCGTCCACGGTGATCCGCAGGCGTACCGCGGCCCCGTCCGGGAACACCAGCGGCGCGGTGACGGTGAGGTCGTCGAGGCGGTCGCAGCCGGCCTGGCGGGCGGCGTGCAGGGCGAGTTCGACGAAGGCGGTGCCGGGCAGCAGCACGGTGCCGGCCACGGCGTGGTCGGCGAGCCAGGGGTGGGTGCGGGTGGCGAGGCGGCCGGTGAAGACGGTGCCGTGGCCGTCGCCGAGGTCGACGGCGGCGCCGAGCAGCGGGTGGCCGGCGGTGGTCAGCCCCGCCGCGGCCATGTCGCCGGTGCGCGGGGCCGGCTCCAGCCAGTAGGACTCGTGCTGGAACGGGTAGGTGGGCAGGTCGACGTGGCGGCCGGGGGCGGTCGCGCCGGTGAGCCGGGCCCAGTCGACCGGCAGGCCGCATACGTACCCCTCGGCGGCCGAGGCGTGGAAGCGGTCCGGGCCGCCGTCGTCGCGGCGCAGCGTGCCCAGCGCGGTGGCCTCCTCGGGCACCTTCGGGTCGGGGTGGGCGGCGAAGGTGTCCTGCACCGCCATGGTGAGCACCGGGTGGGCGCTGACCTCGACGAAGGTACGGTGGCCGGAGTCCAGCAGGGCGCGGGTGGCGGTGTCGAAGCGCACCGGTTGCCGCAGGTTGCGGTACCAGTAGGCGGCGTCGAGGACGGTGGTGTCGAGGACGGCGCCGGTGACGGCGGAGCAGAACGGGACGTCGGCCGGGCGGGGTGCCACCGGGGCCAGCAGGTCCAGCAGGCGGTCGCGGATCGCCTCGACGTGCGGTGAGTGCGAGGCGTAGTCGACCGGGATCCGGCGGGCCCGTACCCCGCCTGCGGCGCAGGCGGCGAGGAGTTCGTCCAGCGCCTCGGGGTCGCCGGCCACCACGGCGGAGCCGGGGCTGTTGACGGCGGCCACGGCGAGGCGGCCGTTCCAGCGCCGGATGCGCCGTTCGACGTCCTCGGCGGGGAGCGGCACCGAGACCATGCCGCCGGTGCCGGCCAGTTCGGCCAGCGCCCGGCTGCGCAGCGCGACCACCCGGGCGGCGTCGCGCAGCGTGAGCGCCCCGGCCACGCAGGCGGCGGCGATCTCGCCCTGGGAGTGGCCCACCACGGCGTCCGGCCGGACCCCGGCCGACTCCCACAGCGCGGCCAGCGACACCATCACCGCGAAGAGCACCGGCTGCACCACGTCCACCCGGTCGTACCCGGGCGCTCCGGGGGCGCCGCGCAGCACCTCGAACAGGTCCCAGTCGGTGAACTCGGCGAGCGCGTCGGCGCATTGCCGCATCCGCTCATGGAACGCCTCGGAGGCGTCGAGGAGTTCGAGCGCCATGCCGGTCCACTGCGAGCCCTGGCCGGGGAAGACGAAGACGGTGCCGCCGCCGGTCGCGGGGGCCGTGCCGGTGACGAGGGCCGGGTGGGGGCGTCCCGTGGCGAGCGCAGCGAGGGCGTCGAGGTGACCGGTGGTGTCGTCGGTGAGGACGACCGCGCGGTGGTCGAAGACGCTCCGGCCGGTGAGGAGCGCGCGGCCGACGGCGGCCGGGTCGGCGCCGGAGTCCTCGGCCAGCACCTCCCGCAGTCGCTCGCCCAGTTGGCGCAGCGGCCGTTCACCGCGGGCCGTCAGCACCAGCGGGACGGGGCCGGTGGCCTTGGCCGCGGGCCGCTCGGCGGGTTCCTCGGCCGGTTCCTCCAGGATGAGGTGGGCGTTGGTGCCGCTGATGCCGAACGAGGAGACGGCGGCGCGGCGGGGACGGGTACCGGGCTGCCACGGCACCGGTTCGGTGAGCAGCGCGACCGCGCCGGAGGACCAGTCCACCCGGGACGAGGGGGTGTCGGCGTGCAGCGTGCGCGGCAGCACACCGTGCCGCATCGCCATCGTCATCTTGATGACGCCGGCCACGCCCGCGGCGGCCTGGGTGTGGCCGATGTTGGACTTGATGCTGCCCAGCCACAACGGCCGCTCGGGGTCGTGGTGGCGGCCGTAGGTGGCCAGCAGCGCCTGGGCCTCGATGGGGTCGCCGAGGCGGGTGCCGGTGCCGTGCGCCTCGACGGCGTCCACGTCGGCCTCGGTCAGCCCGGCGGCGGCCAGGGCCTGCCGGATGACGCGTTGCTGGGAGGGGCCGTTGGGCGCGGTGAGCCCGTTGGAGGCGCCGTCCTGGTTGACCGCGCTGCCCCGGATGACGGCGAGCACCGGGTGGCCGTTGCGGCGGGCGTCGGAGAGCCGTTCGAGCAGGACGAAGCCGGCGCCCTCGCCCCAGCCGGTGCCGTCGGCGTCGTCGGAGAACGCCTTGCAGCGGCCGTCCGCCGCCAGCCCGCGCTGCCTGCTGAACTCGATGAACGTGTTGGGTGTGGACATCACGGCCACGCCACCGGCGAGCGCCAGGGTGCACTCGCCCTGCCGTAGCGCCTGCGCCGCCAGGTGCATCGCCACCAGCGACGACGAGCACGCCGTGTCCACACTCACCGCCGGACCCTCCAGGCCGAGGGTGTACGCGACCCGGCCGGAGGCCACGCTGCCGGTGTTGCCGGCCAGCAGGAACCCCTCGAACCCGGCCGGCGCCGGCTGGAGCCGCGACCCGTAGTCGTTGTACATCACGCCGGCGAAGACACCGGTACGTGAGCCTCGGAGCGTGGTCGGGTCGATCCCGGCCCGCTCGATCGCCTCCCACGCCGTCTCCAGCAGCAACCGCTGCTGCGGATCGGTCGCCAACGCCTCACGCGGGGAGATACCGAAGAACTCCGCGTCGAACCGGTCCGCGTCATGCAGGAAACCACCATGCCGCGTGTACGACGTCCCCTGCCGCTGCGGATCCGGATCGTACAACCCCTCCAGATCCCACCCACGGTTCTCCGGGAACCCCGAGATCGCGTCCCGCCCCTCGGCCACCAGCCGCCACAACTCCTCGGGTGAGGAGACGTCACCCGGGAAACGGCAGCCCATCCCCACGATCGCGATCGGCTCGTCCACCGAAGCCACCACAACGGCCTCGGCCGCCTCCACCGCACCCGTCACCTCACCCCGCAGGAAACCCGCCAGAGCCGACGGCGTCGGATGGTCGAAGAGGAGGGAGGGGGGCAGTCGCAGGCCGGTGGTCTCGGCGAGCCGGTTGCGTAGTTCGACGGCGGTCAGCGAGTCGAAGCCGAGGTCGTTGAAGACCCGGTCGGCGGGGACGGCTTCGGCGCGGGCGTGGCCGAGGACGGTGGCCACCTGGGCGCGGACCAGGGAGAGCAGGGCGGCGTCGCGTTCGGCGGCGGGCAGGGCGCGGATCCGGTCGGCCCAGGATCCGGCGGTGGGCACGTCGGCCGCGCGGCGCTGCGTGGCGGCGGGGAACAGGGTGCGGAAGAGCACCGGCAGCGGACGGTTCCCGGCGCCCGCGCGCAGCCCCGCCGGGTCGAGGCGGGCCGCCACCGGGTCGGGCCGGCCGGTTCCGGCGAGGGCCGCGTCGAAGGCGGCGAGGCCCTGCTCGGTCGGCATGGCGGCGACGCCCGCGCGGCGCAGCCGGGCCTGGTCGGCGTCGCCGAGCCCCCCGGTCATCCCGCTGGCCTCGGCCCACAGACCCCACGCCACCGAGGTGGCCGGGAGCCCGAGGGCGCGGCGGTGCCGGGCGAGCGCGTCGAGGAAGGCGTTGGCGGCGGCGTAGTTGGCCTGGCCGGCGGTGCCGAGCGTGCCGGCCACCGAGGAGAAGAGCACGAAGGCCGCCAGGTCCGCCCCCCGGGTCAGCTCGTGCAGGTGCCAGGCGGCGTCCGCCTTGGGACGCATCACCCCGGCCAGCCGTTCGGGCGTCAGCGACTCCAGCGTGCCGTCGTCGAGCACCCCGGCCGCGTGGACCACGGCGGTCAGCGGACGGCCGGCGGGGACCGAGGCGAGCAGCGCGGCCACCGCGTCCCGGTCGGCGGTGTCGCGCGCGGCCACCTCGACGGAGGCGCCCAACGCCCGCAGCTCGTCGGCGAGTTGGGACGCCCCGGGGGCCTGGCGGCCACGTCGTCCCACCAGCAGCAGGTGGCGTACCCCGTGCCGGGTCACCAGATGGCGGGCGACCAGCGCGCCGAGGGTGCCGGTGCCGCCGGTGATCAGCACGGTGCCGTCGGGGTCGAGCGCGGGCGCGTCGGGGTCGTCGGCGGCGGGGAGCCGGATGAGCCGGGGGACGGACAACGCCCCCTCGCGCACCACGAGTTGGCTCTCCCCGGCGGCCACCGCGGCGGCCACCAGGTCGTGCGGCACCTCGGTGTCGTCCGCCATGTCGACCAGCACGAAGCGGTCCGGGTGCTCGCTCTGCGCGGAACGCACCAGGCCCCACACCGCGGCGGCGGCCGGTGCCCCGGGGCCGTCGGCCAGGGCGCCGCGGGTGACCACGGCGAGCCGGGCCCCCGGGGCGGGGTCGCCGGCCAGCCACGCGCGCAGCGCACCGTGGGCGGCCGGCACCGAGCAGTGGGTGTCGGCGAGGACGTCACCGGTGGCCGTGACGGGTTCGATGAACGTCAGCTCCGGCGCCGTCGTGCCGTCGGACGGGGGCGCCGGGACCCACTCCACCGCGTACAGCGCGCGGCCGGCGCGGCGCGCGGCGGCGAGCGCGGCCGGATCGACCGGGCGCAGCGCCAGCGAGGCGATCGAGGCCACCGGCTGGCCGGCGCCGTCGGTGAGGGTGAGCCGCGCGGTGTGCGAGCCGCCGGCCGGGGTCAGCCGCACCCGCAGCGCGGTGGCGCCGACGGCGTGCACCCTGACCCCGGTGAAGGCGAACGGCAGCCTGGTGGCCGCCTGGTCGGCCGGGTCGAGGACGAGGGCGTGCAGCGCCGCGTCGAGGAGCGCGGGGTGCAGGGCGTACCGTTCCGCGTCCGGCGCCGCCGCCTCCGGCAGCCGCACCTCGGCGCAGAGCCCGGCACCGTCCCGCCACAGCGCGGTCAGCCCCTGGAAGAGCGGCCCGTAGGCGTAGCCGAGTCCGGCCAGGCGCGGGTAGGCGTCGGTGAGGTCCACCGGTACGGCACCGGCGGGCGGCCAGGCGGCCGGGGCCTCGGCGGCGGGCGCGGGTCCGGCGGGGGCGAGGGCACCGGTGGCGTGCCGGGTCCACGGCGGGTCGTCGGGGGCGCCCTGGGGACGGGAGTGGACGGTCACCGGGCGGCGTCCGGCCGCGTCCGGGGCGCCGACCGCCACCTGGAGCCGTACGGCGCCGGTTTCCGGCACCACCAGCGGGGCTTCCAGGGTCAGCTCCTCCACCTCGTCGCAGCCGGCCCGGCGGGCGGCCTGGAGGGCCAGCTCCACGAAGGCGGTGCCGGGCAGCAGCACGGCCCCGGCCACCGTGTGGTCGGCCAGCCACGGATGGGTGCGCAGCGACAACCGCGCGGTGAGCAGCAGGCTGTCACCGTCGGCGGCGGAGACGGCGGCACCGAGCAGCGGGTGCTCACCGGTGTCGTCCAGGCCCAGCGTGGTGGCGTCGCCGCCCGGCGCGGAGGGCGCGAGCCAGTAGCGTTCCCCGGCGAACGGGTACGTGGGCAGCTCGACCGGGCGGCGCCGTCCGGGGCCCAGCACCGCCGGCCAGTCGACGCCGGCCCCGCGTACGTAGCCGTCGGCGAGCGCGGTCAGCAGGGAGACGGGCTCGGGCTCGTCCCGGCGCACCAGCGCGATGGCGGCCGTCCCCGCGTCCGGCGCCGAGGCGGCCACCGCCGGGGTCAGCGTGGCGTCGAAGCCCACCTCGAAGAACGTGGTGACGCCCTGGTCGTTGAGGGCGCGTATCCCGTCGGCGAAGCGCACGGCCTCACGGATGTGCCGCACCCAGTACTCCGGCGACGTCAGCACCCCGGGCCCGGCGACCTCACCGGTGACGTTGGAGACCACCGGCACCGAAGGCTCCGCATACCCCAACCCCCCGACAACCGAACGGAACTCCTCCAACACCCCGTCCATGTGCGCCGAATGGAACGCGTGGCTCACCCGCAGCAACGACGCCCGACGACCCCGCCCCTTCCACGCCGCGACCAGCGCCTCGACCGCCTCCCGGTCACCCGAGACCACCGTCGCCTCCGGCCCGTTGACCGCGGCCACCTCCACCCCCGCCACCAACGCGGAACGCACCTCGGACTCCGGACCCTGCACCGCGGCCATCGCCCCACCCGAGCGCGCCGCATCCATCAACCGACCACGCGCCGCAACCAACCGACACGCATCCGGCAACGACCACACACCCGCGACGAACGCCGCCGCCACCTCACCCACCGAATGCCCGATCACCGCATCCGGCACCAGACCCCACGACGACACCAACCGGAACAACGCCACCTGTACCGCGAACAACGCCGGCTGCGTGGACCGCGTCCGATCCAACACCTCGGCGTCATCACCGAACACAACATCCCGCACCGGGACGTCGACGAGCCCCTCGAACCCCGCACACACCTCGTCGAACGCCGCCGCGAACACCGGGAACGCCTCGTACAACCCACGCCCCATCCCCACCCGCTGACTCCCCTGCCCCGAGAAGACGAAGGCGGTCTTCCCGGGACGGCGGGCCTGGCCGGTGCGCACGTCCGGGGTGGTCGCACCCTGGGCGAGGGAGTCGAGGCCGGCGAGGAGCGCGGCGCGGTCGGCGCCGACGACGACGGCACGGTGGTCGAGGGCGGCCCGGGTGGTGGCGAGGGCGTGGGCGACGGCGTCGGGGCCCGCCTCGGGGTCCTGGCCGAGGGCGTCCCGCAGCCGCGCGGCCTGCCTGCGCAACGCCTCCGGCGTGGCCGCCGACACCACCCACGGCACGACCCGGTCACCGGGCTCGGGGAGCGTTTCGGCCTGCTCGGCGGTGTCCTCGGGTTCCTCGATGATGACGTGCGCGTTGGTCCCGCTGATCCCGAACGACGACACACCCGCCCGACGCGGACCCCCCTCCCGCTCCCAGGCCACCGCCTCCGTCAACAACTCCACCGCACCCGACGACCACTCCACCCGCGACGACGGAGCATCCACATGCAACGTACGCGGCAACACACCATGCCGCATCGCCATCACCATCTTGATCACACCCGCCACACCAGCGGCGGCCTGCGTATGACCGATGTTCGACTTCACACTCCCCAACCACAACGGCCGCCCACGCCCCTGGCCATACGCAGCCAACAACGCCTGAGCCTCGATCGGATCACCAAGACGCGTCCCCGTACCATGCGCCTCCACCGCATCCACATCAACCGCGTCCAACCCGGCCGCCGCCAACGCCTGCCGGATCACCCGCTGCTGCGACGGACCATTGGGCGCCGTCAACCCGTTGGACGCACCATCCTGATTGACCGCACTCCCCCGGATCACCGCGAGCACCCGATGACCGTTGCGCCGCGCGTCGGAGAGGCGTTCCAACAGCAGTACGCCGACGCCTTCACCCCACCCCGTGCCGTCGGCGTCGTCGGAGAACGCCTTGCAGCGGCCGTCCGCCGACAGCCCGCGCTGCCTGCTGAACTCCACGAAGGTGCCCGGTGTCGCCATCACGGTGACACCACCGGCGAGCGCGAGGGTGCACTCGCCCTGCCGTAGCGCCTGCGCCGCCAGGTGCATCGCCACCAGCGACGACGAACACGCGGTGTCCACACTCACCGCCGGACCCTCAAGACCCAGCGTGTACGCGATCCGGCCGGAGGCCACGCTGCCCGCGCTGCCGGTGAGCAGGTATCCGTCGGTGCCGGAGCCGGCCTCGTGCAGCCGGGGGCCGTAGTCGGGGGCCATCACCCCGGCGAAGACACCGGTACGCGAACCACGCAGCGTCGTCGGGTCGATCCCGGCCCGCTCGACCGCCTCCCACGCCGTCTCCAGCAACAACCGCTGCTGCGGATCGGTCGCCAACGCCTCACGCGGCGAGATACCGAAGAACTCCGCGTCGAACCGGTCCGCGTCATGCAGGAAACCACCATGCCGCGTGTACGACGTCCCCCGCCGCTGCGGATCCGGATCGTACAACCCCTCCAGATCCCACCCACGATTCTCCGGGAACCCCGAAATCGCGTCCCGCCCCTCGGCCACCAGCCGCCACAACCCCTCCGGCGACGACACCTCACCCGGGAAACGACACCCCATGCCCACAATGGCGATCGGCTCGTCCACCGAAGCCACCACAACGGCCTCGGCCGCCTCCACCGCACCCGTCACCTCACCCCGCAGGAAACCCGCCAGAGCCGACGGCGTCGGATGGTCGAAGACGAGCGTCGCGGGCAGGGCGAGGCCGGTGGCGGTCTCCAGGGCGTTGCGCAGTTCGACGGCGGTCAGGGAGGTGACGCCCTGGTCGCGGAAGGGGAGTTCGGGGTCGAGGGGTTCGGTGTCGGGGCGTTGGAGGACGACGGCGGCGGTCGAGGTGACGAGGTCGAGCAGGAGGCGGTGGGCGGCGCTGTCGGTGAGTCCGGCGAGCCGGTGGCGCAGCGCCGAGGTGGCCTCGGGTTCGTCGGCGGATCCGGTGACGTCGCCGGGGTGGTCGGCGGTGAGCGCGCCGGTGGTGGCGTGCCGGGTGCGGCCGGCCGGGTCGGGCCAGTAGCGGCGGCGCTGGAAGGCGTAGGTGGGCAGGTCGCACGGGGCGGTGCCGGCCGGGAAGAGGGCGTCGGGACGCCAGGTGACGCCGGCGGTGTGCAGCCGGGCGAGGGCGGTGACGGCGCTGTGTGCCTCGGGGCGGTCGGCCTGGAGCGCGGGGACGGTCACCGGGCGCGGCTGCCGTCCCTCCAGGGTGGTGGTGACGGCCTGGGTGAGCACCGGTGAGGGCGACAGTTCCAGGTACGTGGTGACGCCCGCGTCGCCCAGCGTGCGGATGCCGTCGGCGAACCGCACGGTGGCGCGGATGTGCCGCACCCAGTAGTCGGGTGAGGTCAGCTCCTCGTCGGTGGCGATCCGGCCGGTGACGTTGGAGACCACCGGGATCGTCGGCGGTGCGTAGTCGAGGGCGGCGGCGACCTGGCGGAAGTCGTCCAGGATGGCGTCCATGTGCGGGGAGTGGCCGGCCACGGTGACGGCGATCCGCTTGGTCTTGCGGCCCCGTTCCCGCCACCGGGCGCACAGCGCCACCACGGCGTCCTCGTCGCCGGAGATCACGGTGCCGTCCGGGGAGTTGACCGCGGCGACGGAGACGGCGTCGGCGTACTCGTCGAGGTGGGCGAGGATCTCCTCCTCGCCCGCCTGGACGGCTGCCATGGCGCCGCCGGCCCGGGACTGGATGAGCCGGGCGCGGGCGACGGCCAGCGCGCACACGTCCGGCAGCGTCAGCACCCCGGCGATGTGGGCGGCGGCCAGCTCGCCCATGGAGTGGCCGGTGAGGTAGTCGGGGGTGACGCCCCAGCTCTCGTAGAGCCGGTAGAGGGCGACCTCGACGGCGAGCAGGGCGGGCAGCGCGTAGTCCGTGCGGTCCAGCAGCTCCGCCTCGGGGGTGCCGGGCGCGGCGTGGATCAACCCCCGCACCGGCCGGTCGAGGTGGCGGTCGAGGTGGTCGCAGACCTCGTCGAACGCGGCGGCGAACACCGGGTACGCGGCGGCGAGTTCGCGTCCCATCCCGACCCGCTGGCTCCCGCCGCCCCCGAAGAGCACCGCGAGCCGCCCCTTAGTCCGGCGGCCCGTGACGGCGTTCCGCTCCGGCGTACCCTCGGCCAACGCGCGCAGCCCCGCGAGGAGTTCGTCCCGCTCCGCCCCGACGACGGCGGCCCGGTGCTCGAAATGCGTACGCGTCGTGGCGAGCGCCAGCCCCACCTCGGCCGGCCCCGCCGTGTCCCGCCCCGCCACGTACTCGGCCAGCCGTCCGGCCTGGGCCCGCACGGCGGCGTCGGTGCGCCCGGAGATCACCCAGGGGACGGCGGCGTGGACCCCGGCGGGCGTGTCCGGCGTGGCCGCCGCTGACGGCGCCTCGCCGAGCACCACATGGCAGTTGGTGCCGCCGATGCCGAGCGATGTCACCCCGGCCAGCAGCGGCTGGTCGGCGGCCGGCCAGGGTTCCGTGGCGGTCTGGACGCGCAGGCGGAGGGCGTCGAGGTCGATGGCGGGGTTGGGGGTGTCGTAGTGGAGGCTGGGGACGAGTTGGCGGTGGCGGATGGTGAGCGCGACCTTGAGCAGGCCGACGATGCCGGCGGCGCCTTCGAGGTGGCCGAGGTTGGTCTTGACGGAGCCGACCCGCAGCGGGTGGCCGGCGGGGCGGCCGGGGGCGGTGACGGCGCCGATCGCCCGGGCCTCGACGGGGTCGCCGACGGCGGTGCCGGTGCCGTGCAGTTCGACGTACTGGAGGCGGGCCGGGTCGACCCCGGCGCGGCGGCAGGCGGCGCGCAGGACGGCGCTCTGGGCCTGTCGGCCGGGGGTGGTGATCCCGTCGGTGGCGCCGTCGTTGTTGACCGCGCTGCCCTTGATGACGCAGTACACCGGGTCGCCGTCGGCCAGCGCGGCGGTCAGCGGCTTGAGGACGACGACGGCGCCGCCCTCGCCGCGTACCGTGCCGCCCGCGTGGGCGTCGAAGACGCGGGCGCGGCCGTCCGGGGCCAGCGCGCCGAGCCGGGCGAGGGCGAGGGCGCTGTCGGCGACGAGGTTGAGGTTGACCCCGCCGGCCAGGGCGAGGGTGGACTCCCCGGAGCGCAGGCTGGCGCAGGCGGCGTGCACGGCCACCAGCGAGGAGGACTGGGCGCTGTCCAGCGCGAGGCTGGGGCCGCGCAGCCCGAGGGCGTAGGAGACGCGGTTGGCGAGCAGGCCGCGGTTGACGCCGGTGAGGCGGTAGTGGTCGAGGGCGCCGGGGCCGTACTCGTGGAGCAGCCGGGCGTAGTCGTCCCAGGTGGCGCCGATGAAGACACCGGTGTCGGCGCCGGCCAGCCGGGCCGGGACGATCCGGGCGTCCTCCAGCGCCTCCCAGGCGAGTTCGAGGACGAGGCGCTGCTGCGGGTCCATGGCGAGCGCCTCGGCGGGCGAGATGCCGAAGAACGCGGCGTCGAACTCCTCCGGGCGGTCGATGAAGCCGCCGTGGCGGATGCGGTCGCCGTCCGGCCCGGCGAGCACGGCGGGGTCGTAACGGCCTTCGGGGACCTCGCCGATGGCGTCGGTGCCGGTACGCAGCAGCCGCCAGAACGCCTCGGGGCCGTCCGCCCCGGGGAGTCGGCACGCCATGCCGATCACGGCGATCGGCTCGTCCGACGCCGTCGTTGCCGGGCTGCCGTCACGGCTGTGGTCGGTCATGCGTTGCCTGCCCTCGAAGGTCGTGGTGCGGTGGGATGGCGGTGGGCCCGGCACCCGTGGGGTGCCGGGCCGGAACGGGGGAAGGGGGGTGCGGGGGTCAGCCCTGGGCGAGCGCGGCCAGCGCCTGCTTCCAGGCGATCTCGCCGCCGGCCGCCTCCATCACCAGCCAGGGGTTCCAGAAGTCACGGAAGTGCTTGATCTCGCCGTCCTCGAAACGCACCACGGACAGGTACGTCTGGTGGTACCGCCCGCCGGTGGCGACCAGGGTGCACTCCCCGGTGAACGCGGCGACCAGCAGCCCGTCGTCGGTGACGGCGTAGAACTCGGGGGCGGAGAAGTCCACCCGCAACTGCTCGCCGAACATCGTCATCTGGGCCAGCAGCGCCTCCCGGCCCTGCATCCGCGAGGGGAACCCGATGGCCGGGTAGGGGAACTCCAGCACGCCGTCCTCGGCGAACAGGTCGACCCATTCCTCGATCTTCCGGTCCGCCAGCAGCCGCAGGCTGTGCGCGAACAGTTCCTTGAGTTCCTGCGGGGCGGGGTTGGCCATGACGGCTCGCTTTCTGTGCGTGGAGGGTTGCGGGGTCCGGGGGTCAGCGGGACGGGGTGACGATGCCGCCGAAGACCCGGTCGACGGCGCGGTCGGGCAGCAGCCGGGCGAGCAGCCGCCCGCCGGTGGCGTCCCGGCCGACGCCGTAACGGGTCCGGGGGCGGGCGGTGACCAGGGCGCGGAAGACCGTGCGGGCCACGTCGTCGGGGGTGGTGCGGCTGGTGCGCGCCGCGTTCTCGTTGGTGCGCAGGAACCGCAGGAAGGTGTCGCGGTACAGCTCGCGCACCGGTTCCGGGGCGGCGTCCAGGGTGCGTTCGGCCTCGGCGGACATCTTGGCCCAGATCGGGGTCATGATGGCGCCGGGCTGGATCACGGTCACCGGGATGCCCTGCGGGGCCAGTTCGCGGCGCAGCGCGTCGCTCAGCGCCTCCTTGGCGAACTGTGCGGCGGCGTAGGCGCCGAGGTAGGGGATGGCGACGTTGCCCAGGCCCGAGGTGACGTTGACGACGCGTCCGCCGCCGGTGCGCAGCAGGGGCAGGAAGCCCTGGATCACGGCGAGTTGTCCGGTGACGTTGGTGTCGAGCTGGCGGCGCAGCAGGTCGGCCGGTACGCACTCCAGCGGGGCGGTCACCGCGATCCCGGCGTTGTTGACCAGCCCCCACAGCCCGGCGTCCCCGGCCGCCCCGCCGACCTCGGCGACCGCGCGGGTCACCGCCTCGGGGTCGGTCACGTCCAGGGAGACGGGGGTGAGCCGGCCGCCGTCCGCGGTGGCCGCCAGCCGTTCGCCGTCGGCCGTGCGGCGTACCCCGGCGAAGACGTGGAAGCCCACCCGGGCCAGGTGCAGGGCGGTGGCCTCGCCGAGCCCCGAGGAGGCTCCGGTGACGACGACGAAGCGTCCCCTGGGCGACACGAGACCCGTCCAGTTCGACACGTATTCCTCCGGGGTGGGGCGGTTGCTGGTTCGAGGGGCCCAGGCGGGCGTCACGGCTTGGCGGCGGCGAGCACCGCGTCCATCGAGGCGTCGGCGATCCGGGTGGCGCGTTCGGTGGGGACCGCGCCGTCGATGTGGGTGAAGTTCCACGCCATGCGGCCGTGACTGGTGTTGACGGTGGCGCAGTACAGGGCGTTGACCGACAGGCCGGCGATGAACTCGGCCTCCGACAGCTGCCACGGGCCGACGGCGGCCGGGAAGTCGTGGCGGCCGATGTTGGACAGGCAGAGCGTCAGCGGCCCCTTGTTCTCCATGAAGGTCAGGAAACGGCGGCTCTTGGCGACCGACTTGGGGGCGACCAGGCCCATGGCGGCGACCGCGGCGAGCTGTTCGCCGCGCTGTCTGCGGCGCACCAGGTCGCGGCTGACGGCGCGGGCCATCGGCCACAGCGGGGCGCCGGGGCGGTAGTCGACGAGGGTGGGCACCGAGGCGACGTACGTGCCCACCTCCCGGTCGGTGACCGCGGGCACCAGGTCGTCGCGGAAGTTGACCGGGGAGCCGATCATCACCGGTCCTGGGTGGCCGCCGGCGTCCTCGGCGACCGCCGTCACCATGGCCGCGGCGAGGGCGCCGTGCACCGTGGTCTGCTCGCGGTGGCAGGCGGCGATCAGGTCGGCGAGCGCCTCGTGGCCGAGTTCGCGGTGGAGCAGCCGGGTGGCCCGGTCGCGGAACGGCACCCGGCGGCCGGCCTCCATCCGGCGCGGCTTGCGGCGGCGGGCGGTGGCCTGGTCGGACAGTTGCTGGGCGAGGACGCGGCGGGTGCCGGCCAGGCCGCGGAAGGCGGGCGGCAGCAACGTGTCGGGGGCGGGCAGGGCGCGTTCGGCGCAGACGGCGGGCGGGTCGTCGGGGCCGGCGGCGCCGATCTCGGCGGCCAGTTCGATCCACTGCCGCAGCAGGGTCAGGACGGTGGTGCCGTCGGCGACGCAGTGCGGCACGGTCAGCACCAGGTCGTGCACGTCCGCCGTCCCGTTCCCGGCGGCCTCGGTGGTGACCAGCACCGCGCGGGCCAGCGGTCCGCCCTGCCAGTCGACGGCGGTGTTGAGTTCCTGCTCGTCGACGACGCGCTGCCAGCCGGTGTCCGGGTCGTCGGCGGCCACCACGCGCAGCGGGATGGGGCGCCCGGTGACGGGGACGAAGCGGGGGTTGCGGCCGGCCGCGTCGGCGCGGATCGCGGCGCGCAGCAGCGGGTGGCGCCGCTGGAGCGCGTCGAGCCCCTGGGCTAGCAGCTCCTCCGGGAGGGCGCCGCGCAGCCGGACGTGGCCGATCACGTTGAGCGGGGCGATCTGGTCGCAGACCCAGTACCAGCGCTCCAGCGGGCTGAGCGGCCGGGCGGCCACGGTCGGTGCGAGGGCGGGCGTCACGGCTGTACCTCCATCGTGCGGTCGGCGGCGGCGCTGACGCCGGGGAAGTCGAGGTACTCGGCGTTCTGCTTGTCCAGCACGGAGCCGGGCGCGAAGCGGAAGAACAGGTCGCGGCCGAGGATCCGCAGCGGCTGCTCGGTCTGCTCCAGGGCGCTGAGCGCGTGGGCGCCCTCGACGATCCTGCGGGTGCGGGGGCGCCGTTCGGCCTCGTAGCCGCGCAGCGCCGCCTGCGGGTCGTCCGGGCGGGCCGCGAGGTGGTGGGCGAGGACGACGGCGTCCTCCACGGCCATGCAGGCGCCCTGGCCGAGGCTGGTCATCATCGGGTGGGCGGCGTCGCCGAGCAGGGTGACCGGGCCGGTGCCCCACCGTTCCAGGAACGGGCGGTCGCGCGCCGGGAAGGCGGTGATCTGCTCGATGGGGGTGGCCGCCACCGCCGCCCGCACCTCGTCTGCCCATCCGGCGTAGGCGTGGACGATCTCGTCCTTGGTGCCGCGCCAGTCCCTGGCCCGCTCCACCGGCATGTTCTTCGTGCCCCACCAGTAGATTTGGCCGCCGCCGATGTTGGCGATGCCGAAGCGCTTCCCGCGGCCCCAGTAGTGGGCGCCGTACTGCTTGGGCACCTTGGGGTGGGTGAACTCGGGGGTGGCCACCCAGCACAGGTAGCCGCTCTCGCGGGGCTGTTCGGGGCCGGTGAGCTGGCGGCGGATCGCCGAGTTGAAGCCGTCGGCGCCGATGAGCACGTCACCGCGGGCCCGGCGGCCGTCGGCGAAGGCCACCTCGACGCCGTCGCCGTGCGCGGTGAAGCCGGTGGCGGCGGCGCCCAGGTGGACCGGGCAGTCGTCGCCGACCTCGCGCAGCAGCAGTTGCTGGAGCAGGGTGCGGGCGATACCGAAGCTGGGGGCGCCGAGCCGTTCGCAGAGCGCCTTGAACTCCAGGGTGCGGATCAGGCCGCCGCGGGCGGTGCGGAAGTGCAGCCGCTCCAGGATCTCGGCGTTCTCCTCCAGCTTCAGGTCGATGCCGAGGGTGCGCAGCGCGAGCACCGCGTTGGTCATGAACGACAGCGCCCCGCCGGCCGGGCGCAGTTCCCGGGCGCGTTCGTAGACCTCGACGTCCATCCCGACGCGGCGCAGCGCCGCGGCGGCGGTCAGGCCGCCGATCCCCGCTCCGACCACGATGGCCTTGCCGGCCCGGCGTGCTGTCACTGCGCCGCTCCTTCGTCGTTGCGCCGCCCGCCGCGCCGTCCGGCGAGCACGTCGGCGATGGCCTCGCCGACGGTGCCGACGTACGGCTCGTCCAGGAGCATGAGGTGGTCGCCGGGGACGTCGACGACGTCCAGGTGACCGCTGGTGAGGGTCGCCCAGCCGTTGGCCGGGGCGTCGTGCAGGGTGCGGGCCGCGCCGTGCATCGGCTTGAGCACGTCGGGCAGCGGGGCGGTGGCCTTGACCAGGGTGAGGTCCACCGGCTCCGGGGCCGGTTCGTAGTCGCGCAGCGAGGCCCAGTTGGTTTTGTAGACCTCGAACATCCGGCGGACCGTGGAGCGCGCGGTGTCGGCGGGGACGATGCCCACGGCCGCCGCGCGTTCGGCGATGAAGTCCAACCGGGCATCGTCGCCGGTCAGTTCGGCCGGAATCCGTTCGACCGGGGCGCTGCCGCCGCGGTCGACCCAGATCAGCTCCCAGAAGAACCACTCCATCATGGCCTGTTCGGCCACGTCGGGGCGGTCGCCCGGGGTGGGGGCGATGGAGTCGAGCAGGATCAGCGAGGCGACCTGTCCGGGCCCGCCGTCGGCGATGAGCTGCTTGGCCATTTCGAAGGCGACGAAGCCGCCGAAGGACCAGCCGCCCAGGTGGTACGGGCCCTCGGGCTGCACCCGGCGGATCGCCTCCAGGTAGCTCTTGGCCAGGGCGCCCATGGTGGCCACCGGTTCGGTGCCCGGCTCGGCGCCGCCCGCCTGGAGGGCGTAAAGCGGCTGCTCGTCGGGCAGGTGGCGGGCGAGGCGCACGTAGCACAGCACGTTGCCGCCGAGCGGGTGGACGAGGAAGAGCGGCGGGCGGTCCTCGGCGCCGCGCTTGACCGGCACCACCGGGTCGAAGGCGGCCACCGCCTCGTCGGAGCGCAGCCGTTCGGCGAGCCGGGCGACGGTCGGGGCGGCCACGAACGTGGTCAGCGGCACCCGTACCCCGAACCGCTTCTCGATGGTGACCACCAGCCGCATCGCGGTGAGCGAGGTGCCGCCGTGCTCGAAGAAGTCGTCGTGCACCCCGAAGCCGGGGCTGGCCAGCATCTCGCCGAAGATGTCGGCGAGCGCCCGCTCGTAGGCGTCCCGGGGGGCGATGGCGTCGGCGGCCGGGCCAATGTCCAGCGGCAGCCGGCGCAACGCGGCGTCGTCGCGCTTGCCGCTGGGCGTCAGCGGCAGCTTCTCCAGCCAGCCGAGGTGGGCGGGGACCATGTACTCGGGGAGCACGGCCCGCAGCCGCTTGCGGACCTCCTCCAGGTCGGCCGAGCCCTCCTCGCCGAGCAGGTAGCCGACGAGGAACGAGTCGAGGCCGTCGCCGCGGGTGCGGGCGACCACGGCGGCGCCGCGGATGCCGGGGAAGTCGTCGCAGAGCGCGGTGATGGCGATCTCCACCTCGGCCGGCTCGACCCTGAAGCCGCGCACCTTGACCTGGTTGTCGGCGCGGCCGAGCCACACCGTGTCGCCGTCCGGCAGCACCCGGCCGACGTCGCCGGTGCGGTACAGCCGGGCCCCGGGGCGGGTGGGGTGCGGGACGAAGCGTTCCTCGGTGAGGTCGGGGCGGCCCCGGTAGCCGAGGGCGAGGCAGGCTCCGCCGAGGTATATCTCGCCCTGGACGCCGGTGGGCACCGGGCGCAGCCGGTCGTCGAGGACGTGGATCTCGGCGCCGTCGATGGCGGTGCCGATCGGCGGCAGCGCGGGCCAGCCGGCCGGGTCGCCGGAGAGCAGGTAGGCGCTGGCGATGTTGGTCTCGGTGGGCCCGTACTGGTTCTCCAGCAGGGTGCCGGGGCGGGCGGCGCACAGCCGGCGGATCTCCTCGGTGACCCGCAGCTGCTCGCCGGAGGAGATCAGGATGCGCAACGCCTTCGGGCGGATGCCGAGCAGTTCGGAGGCCTCGGCGATGCCCTGGAGGGCGACGAACGGCATGAACCACCGCTCGATGGCCTGCTCGTCCAGGATCCGCAGCAGCGTGGCCGGGTCGCGCCGGTCGGCGTCGGAGACCAGGTGCAAGGTGCCGCCGGCCGCCATGGTGGAGAAGATCTCCTGGAAGGAGACGTCGAAGCTGAGCGGCGCGAACTGCAGGGTGCGGGCGCCGGGCGCGTTGGTCTCGGCGCGCAGTTGCCACTGGGTGTAGTTGGCCCACAGCCGGTGCGGCAGCTCGACGCCCTTGGGTTCGCCGGAGGAGCCGGAGGTGAACAGGATCAGCGCGAGGGAGTCCAGCGGCAGCGGCGCGGTCTCCTCGGGCGCCTCGTCGTCCGCCGGGCCGGGCAGCGGGATCGACTCGACGGGCAGCACCAGCGCCGGGTCGGGCACCAGGGCGGCGTGGCGTTCGTGGGCGACGACCCGGAACGGCCGGGCGCGTTCCACCATGCGGGCGATGCGCTCGGGCGGGTAGCTGACGTCCAGCGGCACGCAGGCGGCGCCGGCCCGCAGGATGCCCAGGACGGTGGCGATCATCTCCGGGGAGCGGTCCAGCGCGATGCCGACGCCGGCGCCCGGGGCGACGCCGAGGTCCCGCAGGCGTCCGGCGATCCGCCGGGTGGCCCGGTCCAACTCCCGGTAGGTCCAGCGGACGTCGCCGAAGACCACGGCCTCCGCGTCCGGCCGGGCCGCGGCCATGGCGGTGAACCGGCGTACCACGTCCAGCGGTTCGGGGGCGGGGTTGGCGGGCAGTTCGGCGGCGGGCGCGAGGAAGTCGAAGTCCACCGCCGTTTCCGGGTGTTCGACGACGCGGCGCAGGATCGCGGTGTAGGTGTCGGCGAGCAGGGCGGCCTGGACGGCGGTGAAGGAGCGGCCGGCGCAGTTGAGCCGCAGCCGGGTGCGTCCGTCGCGCGGGTCGACGATGGCGTTGACCAGCAGCCCGAAGTTGGTCTCCTCGTAGGTGGTCAGCTCCAGCAGGTCCAGTTCGGTCCGGCCGAGGAGCGGTTCGAGGTTGTGCAGCCGCACGAAGGTGAACGCGGTGTCCAGCAGCGGGGCGCCGCCGCGGTCGTCCTGGATGGCGCTGAGCGGGTAGGCGCGGTAGGGGTGGGCGTCGCGTTCGGCGCGGACCACGTCGTGGACCGCGTCGAGCCAGGTGGCCTGGCCGGGGGTGAGGCGTACCGGCATGGTGTTGAGGAAGAGGCCGGCGATCCGGTCGGCGCCGACGGCCTCGGGGCGGCCATGGGTGACCAGGCCGGTGGTGACGTCCTCGCGGCCGGAGAGCAGCCGCAGCGTCAGGCAGTGGGCGGTGAAGAGCACCAGGCGCAGCGGCACCGCGTGGTCGCGGGCGAACCGCCCCAGCGCCGCGTCGAGTTGGTCCGGCAGCTCGATGTGGTGGACCACGCTGCCCCCGTCGCCGGGGGCCTCGTAGGGGACGAACGGGTCGAGCTGGACGAGTTCGGCACCGGCCAGCCGGTCGCGCCAGTGGTCGCGGGCGGCGGCGGAGGCGAGCACCGCGCGTTCGTCGCGGACGTGGAGGGCGGGCGAGGGCGGTTCGGTCCCGGCCACCGCGGGGACGTCGGCGCCCAGGGCGTGCAGGTAGTCCTGGAGAAGTTCGGAGATCACCCCGGCCACGCTCCAGCCGTCCAGGATCGCGTGGTGGAAGCTGAGCACCAGGTCGAGGACGTTTCCGGCGCGGACGTGGGCGCGCAGGTGGTGCAGGCCGGGCGTCTCGTAGTCGTAGGCGTGCCGGCGGCGTTCCTCGATGTGGGCGCGGACGGCGGCGTCCCCGGCCGCGTCGTCCGTCTCCCGCAGGTCGGCGACGGACAGGGTGCCGGTGGCGTGCGGGTGGACGATCTGGAGCGGTTCGGAGTAGCCGCCCAGGGCGAACGAGGAACGCAGCGCCGGGTGGCGGGCGGTGAGCCGGTCGTGCGCGGCGCGGAAGGCGTCCTCGTCCCAGGCGACGGCCAGCCGGTAGTGGAAGACGTCGTGGTAGACGGTGGAGTTCTCGTCCTCGGTGCTGTGGTAGAGCATGCCGAGGTGGAGCCGGGTGGCCGGGAACGCGTCGGTGGCGCCCAGGCCCAGCAGCCGTGCCTTGTCGACGCCGGCGACCAGTTCGAAGGGGGCGACGGTGGCCTCCGGCTCGCCGTCCGTCATCGCCCCGGTGTGCGCGGCGAGGTCGGAAAGGCGCGGGTGGCGCACCATGTCGGGCAGGGCGACGCGCAGCCCGCGCGCGGCGGCCCCGGCGCGGACCCGCAGCATCAGAATGGAGTCGCCGCCGAGGGCGAACCAGTCGTCGTGGGCGCCGACCCGCTCCACCCCGAGCACTTGCTGCCAGACCTCGGCGAGGGCGCGCTCGGTGGCGTCGCGCGGCGCGGTGTACGCGGTGGTGCCCGCCTCGCCGTCGGCGGCGAGCAGCCGGACCAGCGCGGCCCGGTCGGTCTTGCCGTTGGGGGTGAGCGGGACGGCCTCCAGGCGGGTGAAACGGGCCGGGATCATGTATTCCGGCAGCGTCTCGGCGAGCCGGGCGCGGATCGCGGCGGGGTCCAGCGGGGCGTCGGCCAGGTAGCCGCCGGCCAGCGTGGTGCCGCCGGTGCGGGAGGGCACGGCCACCGCCACGGCGGCGCGGACCCCGGGGAGCGCGGCGAGCCGGTGCTCGACCTCGCCGAGCTCGACCCGGTTGCCGCGGATCTTCACCTGGCCGTCGATGCGCCCCAGGTACTCCAGGGTGCCGTCGGCGAGGCGGCGGGCGAGGTCACCGGTGCGGTACAGCCGCCCGCCGGGGGTGAACGGGTCCTCGGTGAACTTCTCGGCGGTCAGCTCCGGGCGCCCCAGGTAGCCGCGGGCCACCCCGACGCCGGCCACGCACAACTCGCCGGGGACGCCGGTCGGTTGGGGGTTGCCGTGCTGGTCGAGCACGTGCAGCCGGATGTTGTCGATGGGCCGCCCGATCGGCACCCGGCGCACCGGACGCCCGGGGTCGGCGGGGCAGTCGTGGTACGAGACGTCCACGGTGGCCTCGGTGGGCCCGTACAGGTTGACCAACCGGGTACCGGCGGCGGCGAGCAGCCGGTTGAAGCGGTCCACCTGGCCGGGCGGCAGCGCCTCGCCGGAGCAGAAGACCCGGCGCAGCACGGACGCCGTGGCGAGCGCCGCGGGGTCGGACTCCAGCAGGTCGAGGAAGGGGGCGAACATCGACGGCACGAAGTGGACGGCGGTCACCCGGTGGCGGTCGATCGCGGCCAGGATCTCCTGCGGGTCCTTCTCCGCGCCGGGGGCGGGCAGCGCCAGCGACGCCCCGGCCAGGGGCCACCAGAACAGCTCCCACACCGACACGTCGAAGGAGACCGGGGTCTTCTGGAGCAGCACGTCACCGACGCCGAGCGGGTAGCGGCGCTGCATCCAGTCGAGCCGGTTGACCACCGAGCGGTGCTCGACCATGACGCCCTTGGGCTGCCCGGTCGAGCCGGAGGTGTACAGCACGTAGGCGAGGTCGGTGGGTCCGGCCGCGTCGGGCAGCGGCTCGGCGGAGCCGGTGAGCGGTTCGTCGGCGCGGCGCACGACCGCCGCCAGGCCGTCGGGGAGCGCGGGGGTGCCGGGGCCGGTGAGCACCACCTTGGCGGCGCTGTCGGCGAGCAGGAAGCGGATCCGCTCGGCGGGGTAGCCGGGGTCCACCGGCACGTAGGCGGCGCCGGCCTTGAGCACCGCGAGGATCGCGGTCATCATCGGCACGCCGCGTTCCATGACCACGGCCACCCGGTCGCCGGTGGTGACGCCGTCCGCGCGCAGCGCCCGGGCCAGCCGGTTCGCGTCCGCGTCCAGCCGGGCGTAGGTCACGGTGGTGCCGTCGGCGGCGCGCAGCGCGACCTGGTCGGGGGTGCGGGCGGCCTGCCGGGCGAAGAGGGCGTGCACGGTGGTCTCGTCGGGGAAGTCGGCGGCCGTGCGGTTGTGGCCCTCGACGAGTCCGGCGCGCTCGGCGGCATCGAGCATCGGGATGCGGGCGACCGGGGTGTCGGGGGCGTCCAGCCCGGCCAGCACCAGGTTGCGGATGTGCCGGGCCAGGTCGGCGACGGGCAGGTCGGCGTCGAAGACGTCCAGGGCGTGGTCGAGGTCGACCACCACGTCCCCGGTGGCGTCGGTCTCGGTGACGGCGACCGCGAGCACGTCCTGGTCGTGCGCCCGGGTGGCACCGGACGCCTCCTGCCGGATCCCGGGCAGCTCGCGCGGGGTGGGCAGCTGGACGTAGGAGAGGGTGACGTCGAACAGCTCGCGCGGGCGGCCGGGCGGCAGGTCGCGCAGCACCTCCCCGAGGGGCAGCCGCTCGTGGCGTTGCAGGGTGCGGGAGCCGTCCTGGATCGCGGCCACCAGCTCGGCGTAGGTCAGCTCCCCGGCCGCGCGCACCGGCAGCGGAAGGGTGTTGGCGAAGTGGCCGACGGTACGCCGCTGCGCCTGGCCGCGCCGGTTGAACAGCGGTACGCCGAGCACCACGTCGTCGGTGCGGTGCACGCGGGAGAGGTAGACGGCGAAGGCGGCGGCGATGAAGGCGAACGGGGACCGGCCGCGCGCCCGGATGCGTTCCACGGCGTCCTTGGGCAGCGTGAAGGAGTGCCGGGCGCTGCGCCGCCGTCCGCTGTCGGCGCGCCGGGTGAACAGCGGCGGGGTGATCTCCCGCAGCACGGTGCGGAAGTGCTCGCGGTCGCGCTCGTACCGCTCGGATTCCCGGTAGCCGCGCTCGTCGTCGAGGACGGCGAGGTAGTCGGCCGGCTCCGGGCCCGGCTCGCCGGCGTACCCGGCGGCCACCTGCTCGAAGAAGAGGTTGAGCGCCCAGGCGTCGGCGACGATGTGGTGGGCGACGACGCAGGCGTGCACTGCGGTGTCGCTCTCGACGAGCACCGCGAGCCGGTACGCCGGGCCGTCGGCGAGGGGGAAGGGGCGGTCGTACGCCTCGGCGATCCACCCCTCGCAGCGCGCCCGCGGGTCGGCCGCGCCGCTGAGGTCGACCACCTCCACCGCCGGGCGGTCGGCCACGGCGCGTTGCAGCGGCACCCCGTCCCGCTCGGTGAAGCGCAGCCCGAAGGCGTCGTTGCGGCCGGCCGCCTCCCGCAGGCACTGAGCCAGCCGCGCCGCGTCCACCGGCCCGGTGAACCGGCGGGCCAGGAAGAGATTGAACTGCGGAAGCTCCGGAAAAAGGGCGTGCGCCACCCATATATCCCGTTGGTAAGCCGTCAGCGGTGACCACTCGGATGAATTCAAGATGCCCTCTGCTCAGGTCGCCTCGGAGTTCAATCTCGGTACGCGCACCATGGCCCGGAAACCGCCGGTCATCCAGAAAGCCTCCAGCCTGGTAGTCCTGATTCCAGGCTGCCGGTACCCCGCTGGCCGGCTCCCGGCTGACCGCATCCCGGATCAAGCCGGAGAAATCAGAAAACCCTCCGGCCGCACTGGCGAAAACCCCGGGGATACGGCAAGAATCCTTTCCCACAAGCCCTTGAGCCCGCTTAGGGCCGGCCAGGGAGGAAGCCCCCCATGAGCAAGCAGGCGCCGTTGGTCGCCGGCCATCCACTGCTCGGATCACTGCCCGACCTGCGCGACGACACTCTGGGTGCCTACCTCAGAGCCCGCCGGGACCACGGCGACGTGGTCCGGTTCGAGGCCGGTCCACCCGGACTGCGGGCGAGCCTGTACGCGGTGTTCTCGGCCGACGGCGTGCAGCAGATACTCGGCACCGAGGCGTCGAACTTCCGCAAGGAGAACGACGTCTACACCGAGATACGCGAATCGATCGGAAATGGCCTGCTGACCAGCCAGGACGAGGAGTACATCCGGCAACGCCGGATGATTCAGCCACTGTTCACCCGCCGCCGGGTGGACGCCTACGCGGGCGCCGTACACGATGAGGCGACGGCCACCGCGCACCGCTGGACGACCGCCTCCGGAAACGTCGTGGACGTCGTTCCGGAAATGGCCGAATTCGCGCTGCGCAGCGTCACCCGTATTCTTTTCGGCTCCGACATCGAATCCGCGGTGGACGTGGTCCGCCGCAATTTCCCGGTGATCGGCGAGAGCGTGCTGCGGCGCGGGGTGGCACCGCTGCGCATCCCGCGGACCTGGCCCACCCCGGCCAACCGGCGCACCGCGACCGCCCAGCGCGAGCTGTACGCGATCTGCGACCGCATCATCGCCGAGCGCACCGCGGCCGGCCACGACGACTCGGGCGACATGATCAGCCTGCTGATCGGGGCCCGGGACGAGGACGGGTCGGCGCTGGACGCGGACTCCGTCCGGGACCAGGTGCTGGTCTTCCTGCTGGCCGGCCACGAGACCACGGCCACCGCGCTCGCCTTCGGCCTCCACCTGCTGGCCCGCCACCCGGACGCGCAGCACGCGGCGCGCGCCGAGGTGGACGCGGTGCTGGACGGACGGCCGGCGAGCGCCGCCGACCTGGAGCGGCTGCCCTATCTGACCAGGGTGTTCAAGGAGGCCATGCGGCTGTATCCGTCGGTGGCCATCATGGGCCGCCGCAGCGTGGCCGACAGCGAGGTGTGCGGCTTCCACATCCCCGGCGGCTCCGACGTCTACGTCAGCCCCTGGGTGACCCAGCGCCACCCCGACTACTGGGAGAACCCGGACGCGTTCGATCCCGACCGGTTCGCCCCCGATCTGGAGGCGGCCCGGCCACGGTACGCCTGGTTCCCGTTCGGCGGCGGCCCGCGGTCGTGCATCGGACAGTACTTCGCGATGCTGGAGGGCATCATCGGACTCGCCACCTTCCTTCAGTCCTACGAGTTCGCCGCGGTCGACGCCGAGGTGCCGCTGGAACTGGGCATGACGATGCGGGCCGCGGGCCCGGCCCGGGTACGGCTCACCCGCCGCCCGAGCAGCGGGGAGGCCGCGGCGTGAGGCACGTGCTCGACGCGATACGGGCGGGCGACGCCACGGCCGCCGACTTCGCCGCGCTGCGACTCCCCGAGTCCTACCGGGCGGTGACGCTCCACGCCGACGAGGCCGACATGTTCGAGGGGATGGCCGGCGCCGACAAGGACCCGCGCAAGTCGCTCCACCTCGACGAGGTGCCGGTGCCCGAACTCGGCCCGGGCGAGGCCCTGGTGGCCGTCATGGCCAGCTCCGTCAACTACAACACCGTGTGGAGCGCGATCTTCGAGCCGCTGCCCACCTTCACCTTCCTCCAGCGCTACGGCAGGACCTCCCCGCTCGCCGCCCGCCACGACCTCCCCTACCACGTCATCGGTTCCGATCTGGCCGGGGTGGTGCTGCGTACCGGTCCCGGGGTGAACGCCTGGAAGCCCGGGGACGAGGTGGTGGCGCACTGTCTGTCGGTGGAGCTGGAGTCGGCCGACGGGCATGACGACACGATGCTCGACCCCGAGCAGCGGATCTGGGGGTTCGAGACCAACTTCGGCGGTCTGGCCGAGATCGCGCTGGTGAAGTCCAACCAGCTGATGCCCAAGCCGAAGCATCTGACCTGGGAGGAGGCCGCCGCCCCCGGCCTGGTCAACTCCACCGCCTACCGCCAGCTGGTCTCCCGCAACGGCGCCGCCATGAAGCAGGGCGACAACGTCCTGATCTGGGGCGCCAGCGGCGGCCTGGGCTCCTACGCCACCCAGTTCGCCCTGGCCGGCGGCGCCACCCCCATCTGCGTGGTCTCCTCCCCCGCCAAGGCCGACATCTGCCGCGCCATGGGCGCCGAAGCCGTCATCGACCGCACCGCCGAGGACTACCGTTTCTGGAAGGACGAACACACCCAGGACCCCAGGGAGTGGAAGCGCTTCGGCAAGCGCATCCGCGAACTGACCGGCGGCGAGGACGTCGACATCGTCTTCGAACACCCCGGCCGCGAGACCTTCGGCGCCTCGGTCTACGTCACCCGCAAGGGCGGCACCATCGTCACCTGCGCCTCCACCTCCGGCTACAACCACGAATACGACAACCGCTACCTGTGGATGTCCCTCAAGCGCATCATCGGCTCCCACTTCGCCAACTACCGCGAAGCCTGGGAAGCCAACCGCCTCATCGCCAAGGGCAAGATCCACCCCACCCTCTCCAGGACCTACCGCCTGGAAGACACCGGCCAGGCCGCCCACGACGTCCACCGCAACGTCCACCAGGGCAAGGTCGGCGTCCTGTGCCTCGCCCCCGAAGAAGGCATGGGCGTCCGCGACCACGAGACACGCGCCAAGCACATCGACGCCATCGACCTGTTCCGTGACGCGTCAGCGGAGCGGACCGAAAAGCACAGCCGTGACGCGTCAGCGGAGCGGACCGAAAAGCACAGCCGTGACGCGTCAGCGGAGCGGACCGAAAAGCACAGCCGTGACGCGCCGAACGCGCCCGCGGAGCGGACCGTACAGCGATGACCCGACAGCGGCCGGGGCCAAGTGAAAGGTGAAGATCCGTTGCAACCCGCGACATCCGTCGAAGCGAGCCCCGTGACCGCCGACGACGCCCCCGCCACCCGCGACTCGCAGTCGTTCTACCGGGACGGGGGCGCGGGGGCCATCATGCGTGCCGCGCACTTCCCGGACGAGCTGCTGTCGTTCCTCCAGATGGAGGGGCTCGCGGTGCTGGACGCCGCCTCCCGCAACGGCTGCGACAGCCTGGTGGAACTGGGCTGCTACGACGGGCGTTCGCTGGAGGTGGCCCGCGCCGCCGGCATCGGCTACCTGGGCGTGGACGTCAGCCACGGCGCCGTCGCCGCGCTGGAACGCCGGATCGCCGACGAGGGGCTGACCGGACGGGCCGCCGGGGTCGTCGGCGACATCCTGTGTCCCGACGGATGGCGTTCCGCGGTGCCGGGCCGCCGTCCGTTGCAGTTGCTGCCGTTCAACCTGGCCGGCAACCTCGCCGAGCCGGAGAAGGCGGTGGCCGGGCTGCGCGAGGTCGGCGAGCTGGCCGTGATCTCCGTCTTCAACGACGAACCCTGGACCACCGAGGTGCGCCGCGCCTACTACACGGCCTGCGGGATCACCGTGCTGGAGGAGGTCCGGGGCGCCTACGGCGGCGTGCTCTTCCGGGGGGTGGGCGGCTTCCGGTCGCAGTCCTTCGGCACCGAGGGCATGGCCGCGCTGCTGGACGCCGCCGGGGCGAGCGCCGTCGGGACACGGACCAATAGACTCGGGCGGTGCGTCACCGTGCGGTTCGGCTGACGGGCCGGCCCAGCGATGACCACCCGCTCGCCGCGACCTTCGCCGACCCACGGAGGCCCCATGCCCCGGCGTGCCACCACCCCGTCGCTCACCTGGGACGACGGCGCCATCCTCACCGTCGACCAGCGCTACCTGCCGCACGAGCACCGCACCCTGCGGCTGACCACCGTCCACCAACTCGTCGACGCCATCAAGACGTTGGCCATCCGCGGCGCCCCCGCCATCGGGCTGGCCGGCGCCCTCGGCGTCGCCCTGTCCGCGTACCGGCACCACACCGCGGACGGGCTCGACGAGGCCGCGGTCCGCGCCGACGCCGAGCGGATCGCCGCCGCCCGCCCCACCGCCGTCAACCTCTCCTGGGCCGTACGCCACGTCCTGACCCGGCTCCCCGAGGGGCCGCGGGCCCTCCTCGCCGAGGCCACCGCCCTGCTGGCCCAGGACGTGGCGGCCGGCCGCGCCGCCGTCACCCGCGCCGCCGACCTGGTCGAATCCCTCACCCCCGACCGCCCGTTGCGGGTGCTGACGCACTGCAACACCGGCCGGCTGGCCACCGCCGCCACCGGCACCGCGCTCGGCGCGATTCTGGAGCTGGCCGACCGCGGCCGGATCGCGGAGGTGCTGGTGGACGAGACCCGGCCGCTCCTCCAGGGCGCCCGGCTCACCGCCTGGGAGCTGGGCGAGGCCGAGGTGCCCTACCGGCTGTGCGTGGACTCCGCCGCGCCTGCCGCGATGGCCGGCGGACTGGTCGACTGCGTCCTGGTCGGCGCCGACCGGATCGCCGCCAACGGCGACGTGGCCAACAAGATCGGCACCTACGCCCTCGCGGTGGCCGCCGCCCGCCACCGCATACCCTTCGTCGTCGTCGCCCCCGAGTCCACCTGGGACCGCGAACTCGCCGACGGCACCGGCATCGTGGTCGAGGAACGCGACCCCGCCGAGGTCACCTCGGTGCTCGGCACCCCGGTCGCCCCGGCCGGCGCCCGCGTCCACAACCCCGCCTTCGACGTCACCCCGGGCGACCTGGTCACCGCCATCGTCTCCGAACACGCCGTGGTGCGCCCGTACGCCACCCGGGGCCGCCTCGCCACCGAACTGGCCGCCTTCTCCCGCGAGTTGTACCAACGCGGCTGGATGCCCGGCACCTCCGGCAACCTGTCGGTGCGGCTGCCCGGCTCCGACGGACTGGCGCTGATCACCGCCAGCGGCCGGGACAAGGGCTCGCTCACCGCCGCCGACGTGGTCGCGGTGCGCGTCGCCACCGACGAGGTCGCCGAGGAGACCGCGTTGCGGGCCTCCGCCGAGACCGCGATCCACACCGCCGTCTACCGGGCCACCGGCGCGGCGGCCGTCATCCACGTGCACGCCCCCTACGCCACCGCCGTCGCCCGCCGGCACGGTGGCCGGTCCCTGGTCACCACGGTGGAGCTGGCCCGCTTCGAACTCCTCAAGGGCCTCGGCCTGGCCGACCCCTCCCGTACCGCCCTGCCGGTCTTCCCCAACTGGCCGGACGTCACCCGGATCGCCCGCGACGTCGCCGCCCACCTCGCCGACCACCCGCAGGGCCCGCCCGCCCTGCTCCTGACCGACCACGGCGTCACCGTGTGGGGCGCCACCCTGGCCGAGGCCCGCAACCGGCTCGAATGCCTGGAAGCCATCTGCCACCAGCTCGCCCTGGACGCCGCCGGCCCCGGGGTGACCGGATGACCGGGACCGCGCGCCCGGCGACGAAGAGGAGACACCGGCCATGACCCTGCTCCAGGTGATGCCCGAGGACGCCCCCGGCACCGTGCTGCTGCGCACCCGGGACGAGGCCGCCATCGCCGACGCCCTCGCCGCCCGCGGGGTACGGCTGCGCCACTGGCCGACCCGCGGCCCGGTCACCGAGGGCACCACCGGCGACGACGTGCTCGCCCGGTACCGCGCCGAGGTGGACGCGCTCTGCGCCGCCGAGGCACTGCGCCTGGTCGACGTCGCCCAGCTGCTGCCGGAGGACACCGAGGAATGGCGCAAGCGGGCCGCCGACGCGCGCGGCGCCTTCCTGGAGGAGCACCGCCACGCCGAGAACGAGATCCGCTTCTTCGCACACGGCACCGGCTGCTTCTACCTGCACCTGGACGACCGGGTGTACGCGGTGGTGTGCGAGGCCGGCGACCTGCTGTCGGTGCCGGCCGGCACCCGGCACTGGTTCGACATGGGCCCGGTGCCCGAGTTCTGCGCCATCCGCTTCTTCGAGGAGGAGGACGGCTGGGTGGGCGACTTCACCGGCGACCCGATCGCCGGCCGCTTCCCCCGCCTGGACGACCTGCTGGCGGCGGCCGGATGACCCCGGGCGCCCTCACCGTACGGGCGGACGCCGTGGTCCTCGACATCGAGGGCACCACCGGCTCCGCCCGCCATGTGCACGATGTGCTCTTCCCCTACGCCCGGGCCCGTCTCGGCCCCTGGTTCGCCGCCCGTCGCGGCACCCGGGAGCACGCCGAACTGCTGGAGGCGGTACGGGAGTTCGCGGGCGACCCGGCGCTCGACGAGGCGGCGGCCGTGGCCGCGCTGACCGCCTGGAGCGACGCCGACGTCAAGGCCCCGCCGCTCAAGGCCGTCCAGGCCCGCATCTGGGCGGCCGGCTACGCCGACGCCACCCTCACCGGCCACGTCTACCCCGACGTCCCCGGCGCGCTGGAACGGTGGCGGCGGGCCGGCATCGCCCGGTACGTCTACTCCTCCGGCGCCGAACCCGCCCAGCGCGCCTGGTTCCGGCACAGCGGCCGGGGCGACCTGACCGTACTGCTCGACGGCTACTTCGACCTGGCCAGTGCCGGCGGCAAGAAGGAACCGGACTCCTACCGGGCGATCACCGCTGCCATCGGCGTCCCCGCGAAGCGCACCGTCTTCCTCAGCGACGTCACCGCCGAACTGGACGCCGCCGCCGCGGCCGGCTGGCACACCGTCGGCGTGGCCCGCGCCCCCGAGCGGCCCCCCACCGGCACCGCCCACCCCTGGATCACCACCCTGGACGCCACGGCCCTGACCGGCCCCCACCACCACGAGGCAGGCACAGCATGACCGGACCGACCCCGCCCCCCGACGACGACCAGGCCGCCGGGATAGGCGTCATCGGCGGCAGCGGCTTCTACTCGCTGCTCGCCGACGCCCGCGAGGTGAAGGTCGACACGCCCTACGGCCCGCCGTCCGACGTCGTCTCGGTGGGCACCGTGGCCGGCCGAACGGTGGCCTTCCTGCCCCGGCACGGCCGCGACCACGCGTTCCCCCCGCACCGGATCAACTACCGGGCCAACCTGTGGGCGCTGCGCTCGCTCGGCGTCCGCCAGATCCTCGCCCCCTGCGCCGTCGGCTCGCTCCGCCGCGACCTGCCGCCGGGCAGCGTCGTCGTCCCCGACCAACTGGTGGACCGCACCAGCGGCCGGGTGCAGACCTACTTCGACTCCGGCGCGCTGCACGCGCAGTTCGCCGACCCCTACTGCGCCGACGGACGCGCCGCCGCCGTCCGGGCCGCGACCGCCACCGGCACCGCCGCCACCGACGGCGGCACCATGGTGGTCGTCGAGGGCCCGCGCTTCTCCACCCGCGCCGAGTCCCGGTGGTTCGCCGCCGCCGGCTGGTCCCTGGTGAACATGACCGGCCACCCCGAGGCCGTACTCGCCCGCGAACTCGCCATGTGCTACACCTCGTTGGCCCTCGTCACCGACTTCGACGCGGGGATCGACGCCGCGGAGAGCGTGGCTCAGGAGGAGGTCTTCGCGGTGTTCGCACGCAACATCGAGCGGCTGCGTGGCATCGTGCTGGAGGCCGTCGCGCTCCTGCCCGAGCAGCGCCGGTGCCGGTGCGCCACCGCCCTCGACGGCCTCTACATCCCCTTCGACCTGCCCTGACACAAGGAAGACCAGCCGCATGACCAACGAACAGCGCAAGCCGGACTGCGACCCCACGGGCTTCTTCGACGCCGACATCCGGGTGGGCCGGGTGCTGTCGGTCGAGGAGTTCCCCGAGGCCCGCAAGCCCGCCTACAAGCTCAAGGCCGACTTCGGCCCCGTCGGCATCCTCCAGACCAGCGCCCAGATCACCAACTACCGCCCCGAAGACCTCAAGGACCGCCTCGTCATCGGCGTGGTCAACCTCGGCCGCAAGCGCATCGCCGGCTTCACCAGCGAATTCCTGGTCCTCGGCTCCTACGACGCCGACGGCCTGGTCCACCTCCTCTCCCCCGAGGACTCGGCCACCCCCGGCGACGTCATCGGCTGACGGCCCCAGCCCCCGGCGGGCGGACTCCGGTGGCGCGGTCAGCGCCCCGAGCCCGCCCGCCGTCACTTCCTCCGCCCCGCCCGGCCCCTCCGCGGCCACGGCGGGAACGCCCACGCCATGTCCGGCCGCGTCCGCGGAACCCCGTCCCTGAACGGGCTCTCCGCCAGCGGTATCAGCCGCAACGCGCTACGACAGGCACCGCACGCCCAGTACGACGGCCCCGCGGTGTTGGCCCGCTGCTCGAACCCGACGAGCACCAGGTCCTCCGCCCCCGCGCACCACGAACACGTCATCGCGGCACGACCGATCCCGCCCGGCCCCCGGGCACGACGCACTCGCCGAAACACGTCTCCACCCGCGCCCCCAACCCCACCAACCGCCGCACCAGGATGTCCCGCTTCGCCCGGTCACTGCTGAACCGGTCCCAGTCCAGCACCAGACACACCCGCACCCGCCCCTCCTCCACCCCCACGAGCGCCCGCATCAACCGCTCGAAATTCGGCCGGTGATTCAACGTCAACGCCGCGTCCCCGGTGTCCACGAACCACCCGCCGACCTCCCAGCCCCGCCGGTCGGCGTAGTCGGCGCAGGTCCGCGCCCGGACGGCGAGTTGGGCTCGGGGACCGGAGAGATGCCGGTCGTAGACGAAGGCGAGTGGGGGAAGAGCAGTCATGGTCGGCTCCGTACACAACGGTGATCGACGGTGGGTAACCGACCGTAAGCGTTGGGCGAATCCGGGCTCAATGGCACTTTCGGCGCCCAGGGAGGGCAAGTGCCACAGGGCGTTACACGCGCAGGCCGACCGCGTCGGCCAGCTCGCGCATCGGACCGGTCAGCGTGCGCCGCCCGGTGATGACGCGCTCGACGATGTCGCGGGCGTATCGCTGGTGTGTCAGCCATTGGGGCGCCACGCCCCGGATCACGTTGAGCACGTCCACCGCCTCGGCGTACTGGCGTTGCCGGACGTGGGCGTTGGCCACGTCGAGGCGGTGACGGTTGAGGTTGTTGGACGAGGGGCGCAGCCCTTTGGGGGACACGGCGGCGGCGAGTTTGAGTACGTTGTCGGGCCGATCGGCGATCATCGCGGTCTCCGCCCGTTTGAACGCCACCGTGACGGGTCCGAATGTACGCAGGAAGTCTCCGCCCGGTGTGCGTTCCCGTCCGATGGCCACGGCGGCGGACGTGGCGAGCCGGAGGGCGTTCTCGGACTCGTCGGGCCGGTTGTCGCGGATCGACGCGGCGGAAGCGCGCAGCAGGAGCCATCCCCAGGCAACGAGTTCCTCCGGCGTCGCCCGGGACATGCGCGGCTCCACCTCGTCCGCCCACCGGATCGCCAGCCCCCGGGCGTCCGCGATCCGACCTCGCCGCAACAGCAGCCAGCATTCCGTGCTGACCATCGCGGCGGCGTCCAGCCGGTCGTGGGCATCGTCCCGCGCTCGCGTGAGCGTGGTGGCCGCGTCTTCGAACTGGCGGGTCTGAGTGAGCAGCCAACCGGTGAGATGGAGGAGCCGGCCGCGTACGTAACGGCCTTCCGGCGAGATCCCGGCGAGAACGTCGGCGTCCCGCAACAGCCCCGGCAGGATCACCGCCAACTCGGCGAACCGGTCGGAGGCGAACAGCGGTACGGACGCGTCGACGGCGCGGCGCACACCCTCGACGGTCGGCGGTTCGTCCGGGCCGGTGGGTTCCGGGGAACGCAACGCCTGCCGCACCGACTCCCAGCGCTCGGCCGTCGCCGGATCGGCGCCCTGTTCGGGGTGGGCGGCCACCAACCGGGACGTCGGTACGCCCAGCGCGACCGCGAGCTGCCTGGCCGTCTCCAGCCGGGTGTCGTTCCGCTCGCCCTGCTCCAGCTTCCGGATGAGGGACAGGGAGACACCGGACGCCTCCGCGAGCCCCCGCTGCGTCAGCCCGCGCCGCTTGCGGACCTCTCTCATCCGCGCACCGATGTGAGGATGGGTCTCATCCGGCATACCGGCTCCAACCGTTCGGCGTCGACACCGGCACCGTACCCCCGCCCGACCACGGACGAACCCGGCCCCGGTCGGCCGCGGGCGGAACACCAACACTCGTTGAACAGAGAGGCAGACCGGCGGCATGGAGTGGAAGAACCTCGGCGAACACACCGTGTACGAGAACCGATGGCTGCGGGTGAACCTCGCCGACGTCGAACTGCCGGACGGCCGTCACCTGGACCACTACCTGATCCGGCAACGTCCCGTCGCCCTGGCCACGGCCGTGAACGAGGCCGATGAGGCGTTGCTCATCTGGCGGCACCGGTTCATCACGGACACGTGGGGGTGGGAGCTGGCCGCCGGGGTGGTAGAGGACGGGGAGGACGTCGCTGCCGCGGCGGCCCGGGAGATGCTGGAGGAGACCGGCTGGCGGCCAGGCCCGCTCCGTCATCTCATGACGCTCGAACCCCAGAACGGCCTGGCGGACGCGGCACATCACGTGTACTGGTCCCGCAGCGCCGAACACGTTGGGGAGCCCGAGGACGATTTCGAGTCATCCCGTCGTGAGTGGGTGCCGTTGAGTGACGTTCCGGATCTGATCGCCGGAGGGGAGGTACGCGCGGCGAACGCCGCCGCCGCGTTGATGCTCCTGCATCACATGTGCCTCGGGTAGGCGACCGGCCCCCGCCACACCACCGCAGGGGCTGGTCGCCGTCACCTCGACGGCGTCATCCGTTGGCCCGGCGACGCCACCTCCACACCCCCAACCCCGCCACCCCCAGCGACGCGGCCACCGGGGCCGCCGGGAAACCGGACGCCGGAGCGGAAGGGGCCGACGCGGCCGACGCGACGGAGGCCGACCGGGGCACCGGGGACGTACGGGCGTCGAAGCCGCCGGCCAGGCCGGCTCGGTCGTAGGCGGAGCCGGGGAGTTTGTCGCCGTATTCGCGGTGGACCAGGCGCTGGTAGTCGGCGAGGGGGCGGCCGGAGGGGCCGACGGCGGCGCGGGCCTCGGCGTTGAGGGGGAGGACGCGGCCGGCCCGTAGGACGTACCAGGCGTGGATCTGGGGTTCGCGGAAGACCGTGCCGTCGCCGTGCGCGCGGGCGGTGTAGTCGGTCTCGTCGGCGCCGGTGGCGACGTTGACCACGCGCCAGCCGGTGGTGGTCCGCGCCGTCCAGACCGAGGCGGTGCGGCCGTCCGGGGCGACCGCCTCGGTGGCGAGGAAGTCGGGGTCGGCCACGGGTGCGCCGGGGCGGCCGGCGACGAAGCCGGGGCCGAGGGTGTAGACGGTGACGGTGGGCCCGGTGGTGCGCGGCGCGGCGGCGCCGGCCGCGGCCGGGACGCGCAGGTGGCGGCGGGCCGCGTCGGCGGCGAAGAACCGGGTCAGCAGGTCGGTGGTGGCCGGTGCGGTCACCACGGTACGGGCCTGGCCGGCCTGGGCGGCGGTGAACGGCGCCGGCACCGCGGGCGTGGCGGCGCCGGCCGTCCCGCACAGGGCGCCCAGCGCCAGCGCGCCGACGGCGGTCACGGTGGTGCGCAGGGTTCTCGGCATGGCGGTCACGCCCCTATCCCGTAGAGCGTGTGGGTCCAGGTGAACTGGTCGTTGCCGGCGTAGTAGCCGTAATCGGCCCAGTTGTAGCGGTAGTCCGAGGGCCACGGGTCGCCCCAGTAGACCCAGTTGTTGGAGGTGTCGTAGCCGTAGAGCACCTCCATGTGGCCGCCGCCGGAGCTCCATTGGATGCGGGTCTGCACCGGGCGGTTGTTGTCGATCTCGGACTGGAGGGTGCCGTAGCCGATCCGGCCGCGGATGTAGGAGCCGGGGTCGATGCCCATCCAGTCGTAGGCGTTCTGGTCGTCGGCGAGGGTGGCCTGGTCGTTGGGGCAGGAGGTGCCCTGGGGGTAGCCGAAGGCGGCGTCGCAGAAGGCGTTCTGGCTGTAGCCGCGGCCATACCAGGTGGCGATGGTGTTGCCGGTGGCGGCCCAGCACCAGTTGGACTTGGTCTGCGCCTGCATGGTGATGTTCAGCTGTTTCGAGCCGGTGGACGCGGCGGCGCCGGGCGCGGTGGCCAGGCCCGTGGTGAGGGCGGCGGCGAGCAGCGCGGCGGCGACGGCACCGCGTCTGCGTCCGCCGGGGCGGGGGCGGAAGGTCGGGGACATGGGGCGTCCTTCCTCGTCAGGGTCGTGGGAGGAGAAGCGTCCGGACGCTGCGCAGCAGCATCGGCCCGTTGTCGGTGACCGGTCAACGTCCCCGGGGCCGGGGCTGGCGGGATGTGAACGCCGCCCGTACCGTTGTGAACGCCGACCGGAAGAACCCCAGGTGACCGCCGCCGTACCCGGTACCGGCGGGGATACGGACGTGAACATTCACCTGCCGGACAGCGGGAGGACACCTTGCCGGACGCCCCGCCGGGAGCCTTGACGGGAACCTCGCCGGACACCGTGCCCGCCCGGCGCGCCACCCGTGCCGGACAGCGCCCCACCGAGGCCCAGTTGGCCGAGGCGCTGCGCACCGGCCCGTTCCCCGCGGCCCTGCGCACCGCGCTCGCCGCCCGCGGCCTCGCCCTGCACCGTGTGCAGCACCGGCTCGCGCTGCGCGGCATCCGGGTCGGGGTGACCAGCCTCAGCTACTGGCAACGCGGCGTCCGCCGCCCCGACCGCGCCGAGTCGCTGCGCGCCGTCGCCGCGCTCGAAGAGGTGCTGGAGCTCCCACCGCACGCGCTGACCCGGCTGCTCGGCCCGCGCGCCACCGCCGGCCACCCGCCGGCCCGCCCCTACCGCGACGTCCTCGAACCGGCCGCCGCGCTGGAGTCCGTACTGGAGAGCCTCCAGGCACCGCCGGACGGCGGACTGCACACCGCCATGCAGTACGAACGGGTCACCATCGGGCCCCGGCGCGACCTGCTCACCCGGGTCACCCAGCACGTGGTCCGCGCCCACCGCGACGGCGTCGACCGCTACCTCGCCATCCACCACGGCGACCCCGGGTGCGACGCGGAACGGGTACGGGTGCGCGCGCTGGCCAACTGCCGCCTGGGCCGGGTGCGCAGACATCTCGCGTCAGGGGTGGTGGTGGCGGAGCTGCTCTTCGACGCGAGACTGCGGCACGGTGACACTGCGGTGCTGGAGTACCGGTTCGACGACGCCTCGGGGGCGCCCAGCCACGAGTACGTACGCGGTTTCACCTTCGGCGGCGGCCACTACGTGCTCCAGGTCGCCTTCGACCGGGCCGCGCTGCCGGTGCGCTGCCGTCGTTTCGCCCGCCCGTCGGCCTCCGCGCCCCGCGCCGCCGTCACCGAGCTGACGCTCAACGCGCACGGCACGGCCCACCTGGTGGAGGAGGAGATCCGGCCGGGGGTGGTCGGGATCGCGTGGGAGTGGGAGTGAGCGTTCCGCTGTCACCGGAACCGGGGCCGTGGCTGTCGACCGACACGTGACCAGCGTGGCTGGTGTGTCTGTCGTGGCTGGCAGGCGGGTTTTGTCGTAGATCGGTAACGGCGCCGGGCGGGGCGCAACCGGGCGGGCCGGCCTGATCGTGTGGGTGATCAGCAAGGCGCATCGGGCGCCTTCGCGAAAACGGCGGGTCTCACCGTGTGGGGGGAGATCCGCGGGAGGGAAAGTCCATGACCAGGACGAAGAAGAGCGGGATGAAGGCGCGGGGCGGCCGGGTGGCCGTGCTCGGTGCGCTGGGTCTGGCCTCGGTGGCCCTGGCCGCCGGGCCGGCGTTCGCCAAGGGCACCGTCGACATCACCGCGCCGCACACCGCGCACGTCGGCAAGACCATCACCGTCAAGGCCCAGGGCAACGACGACAGCGCCGGCTTCCTGCACCAGCTCTGCATCGAGGAGAACGGCTTCGGCGAGGGCTGGCACCAGGAGTCCTGCAGCACCCCCGCCAAGGGCGCCGCCAAGGTCACCGCCCACGGCACCTCCGCCCGCCGCGGCGACCTGAAGTTCCGCGCCGTCCTCTACGGTCTGACCAGCAAGAAGGACCACCACCCCAAGCGCCTGCACGCCTCCGACGTGGTGACGGTGCGCGTCCGCTGACCCCCGCCCGGGTACGCCTCGACGACGGCCTCCACGTTCCACACGTGGAGGCCGTCGTGGTGTCGGCACCACGGGTGCGGGGCGGGCGTCCGTCAGCCGGGCGGCAACGGCGCGTGCCGGGGCGACGCGACCCTGCGCGGGCCGGTCACCGGATCCCGGCACCACACGCGCTGCCGCCCGCGCTCGACCGTCATCCCCCACTCGTACAGCTCCGGCGAGCCGGCCGCCCGCCACCAGTCCCACACCCGCTCGGCCTCGTCCGCCAGCCGACGCGGCCCTCCCTGGTACACGACGACCCGGCCGCCGCCCATGGCGGACAGCGCCGCCCACGAGCAACGGCCGTCGTGCAGCCACGCGTTCACCCCGTCGTCGTCCACGCTCGTGGTGACGCGGACCTCGGGCAGCTCCACGCGCAACGCGAACCGCAGGTGCGGATCGTCTCGCAGGGGCCGCAGATCCCGCTCCACCAGCCGCTCCGCCTCCGCCGCCGTGTCCCCGCGGACCTCGCTCCACCCCCGGCCCGTACGGCTGCCGCGCGCGGGCATGAACTGCGCCAGCCCCCGCACCCGGCCTTCGGCGGACCGCCCGTCGTCCGCCACGGTGAGCGCCAGGTGCCCCAACGGTCCCCACGGGAACACGATCCGCCCACCGGGCCGGGTCTGCTCCACCCACGCCCACGGCACCGTCTCCACCGCGTACGTGGCGATCACCCGGTCGTACGGGACGCTCTCCGGCCGACCCGCGTTCCCGTCCCCCACCACGACGGCCACCCCGGCGTCGGCAGCGTCCAGCCGGGCCCGCGCCGACGCGGCCAGCTCCGGGTCCGCCTCCACGCTCGTCACCCGCCCCCGGCCCGCCCGCCACGCCATCAAAGCGGCGTTCCACCCCGCCCCCGCCCCCAACTCCAGCACCCGGTGCCCGGGCTCCAGCCGCAACGCGTCCAGCATGTCGACGACCACGCCCTGACACGACAGACTCGACGACGGCAGACCATCGGTCACCTGGGTGACCGCGGCGTCGTCCACGCTCCCGTACACCAGGCACGCCCACCGCTCCTCGTCCACGCCGCGATCCACCGGGACGTAGGCGTGGCCGTCCCACTCCCACAGCCGGTCGGGGGCGAACCGGTGCCGCGGCAGAGCGTCGACGGCCTGGCGGATCCACGGAGACCGCGCCGGCCAGGCGCCGCGGTCCGCCATCGCCTCGGCCAGGCGCCGACGCCCCTCCTCCAACGTCACTTGCGGTGCTTGCCGTCGGACGGCGGCGGAGGCGGCACCTGCCCGTCGCTGTTCCCGGGCGGCGGCGTTCCCTGACTCGGGTCCGGCGGCGGCTTCTCGTGCTCACCCATGACGATTCCCTCTCCGCGTTGGACGGTCCGGTCGCCGATTCAACTGGCCGAGCCGGGGCGCCGACAGGGCGCATTGGCGCATTGCGCCCGAACGAGTCGCACCACGGTGTACGGATGCGGGAGTCAGGTGGTGGGTCGGCGCAGATGGATGGCCAGAACGCCGAGGGCTTCCTTCTCCGGTGGGTAGATGTCGCGGCAGGCCGCGAGCAGTTCGCCGCGGCCCATGTCTCCGCCGATCGCGGCGATGTCTTCCGCGTCGGCCATGGCCTCGAAGGACGGATACTCGACGACCTTGACGACCTCGGTGCGGCACGATTCGTCGCCCGAGCGGAACACCAGTACCTGTCCTGCGGCGATCTTCCTCATGCCGGGGTAGCCGACGCGGACCTCGACCGTCTTCACGCCGTTCTTGATCAGGTCGAAGTAGGGCTTACGAATGTTGATCCGCCGCTCGGTCACGCGGTGAGCCCCCGGGCGCGTGCCGCTCCGTCCGCCCAGATGACGTCCACCGGGAGCCCGGCCTCCCGCGCCTGCGCCACGACGTCCGCCGTTCCTCCTCTGCCCGACGCGGAGAGGCCGTCCCACACGGCGACCAGCCGGTCGGCCCGCGCCAGGAGCGCCTTGTCGGCGGCCTCGTACGCCTCGCGGTTCGCGTTCGGGTACCGCATGACGACGACCTCGGTCGCCGCCTCCAGGAAGCGGTCGAACTGCGCGGCGTGATCCGGCTTCACCTTGGCCTGGCGGTAGTCCCGCGACGGCAACACCACGACGAGGCGTCCCCCGGCCGCGAGAACGGCGTCGGCGAAGAGCGAGTCGGCTCCCCGAGCGATGCACGAAACTCCGTACAGGCCCGGCCCGGCATACGTCGCGACGACCCCCCGAAGGCTGTCCCGCACCAGCGGTACGGATTCCTCGGTGAGATCCATGTGTCCGGTCACGGCAAGCGTGGTCACCGTTACGCCTCCGGGGTGGTCGGCCAGTTGGCGCTGGGAGCGTAGCGCGGGCGGCGCGGGCGTGCGGCCCGAGTACGCAGCCGTGGTGGCGACCACCCCCCGTACGGGTTACGCGTGGGTGGTCCACGAGGGCGCCGGTGAGGAAGTGCACTTCAAACAGGCGGATTCGGCAGGGGCGTTGCTCGTCGGAACCTTCGGACCGTTCCATTCGCCCCAGGCTTCAGGGCGCATGGACCTACCATCGAAGTACAGCAGCCTGAAGCGAACGCACTGGGGTGATCGTGAGCAACTGGGCCGACCTTACGAACGGTAAGCGCATCAAGCACCTACGAGGCTCCGATCTGACACAGCAGGGGCTTGCGGACGCCGCGGGGCTTTCCCTCGCCCTGGTGCAGAAAGCCGAGCAGGACCGAGGAGAGTTGTCCGTCGGGTCACTGCTCAAACTCGCCCATGCGCTGAACACAGACGTGTCGGTGATCCTGGGGCAGCAGGCCCCGCGCCGAGGCATGAACCAGGGTGACCGGGCCGCGCTGCGCCAACTCTCCGATGCTGTCCACGAGAGCGCCCTGGGCGAGTGGGAAGGCATCGACGAGCCGAGCACGGTCGAGGAACTGAGCGAGGCCCGCGACCGCGCGTGGAATGCGTACTGGGCGAGCGACACGGCGATGGTGAGCAGCTACGCCTCGAAAGTCCTCATGGAAGGGCAGGTCAGATACGCCGCAGCTACCGGTCGCGAGCGTAAGCAGTTGGGATTGATCCTGGCCAGCACGTACCGCGTGGCTGCTTCGTGCTCGAACGGATTCGGGCAACGCGATCTCGCGCTCAGTGCTCTCACGTCGGCGAAACACCACGCGAAGGACACCGACGATCCGGTGATGTCCGCGCTGCTTGATTCCACGCTGTCATGGATTCACCTACGTGGTGCGAAGTTGCCCCGTGCCGTGGCCGTGGCCGAGCGTGCGGCCCTGGCGATCGAACCGTCGTTCAGCAGCAGTTCCCGTCCACAACTGATCGCCTACGGGCGGCTGATGATCTCCGCAGCGGTCGCGGCGTCACGACGCGAGGACGAGCGTGGCGCCGACGACTACATTTCTCAAGCGCACGCCGCCGCGGCGCGGCTCGGTCGGGACGAGAAGCTGTACGGAACCAGCTTCGGCCCAACCTCCGCGAAGGCCGAGGCGGTTGGAATCCACGTGGCGCTGAAAAACTACGGGCGCGCACTCAAGCTCGCCAGTCAGCCCGACATGAAACAGCTCCCCACGACCATGTCGAAGGTGGCCCGCAACCGCTACAAGCTCGACGTCGCACTCGCCCAGTGCGCAGTCGGCCTGTACGACCAGGCCGGAGACACGTTGGTCGAGGTGGGACTCGACGCCCCGGAGTGGGTCAGGCATCAGGCGCTGCCCGGAGTCATCGGGAAGCGCCTGGCAAAGGTGTCCACGGCCCGCGTGCGGAACATCAGCGAACTCATCGGCGTGCCCTTGATCGCGTGAGTCCTACGGAGCGTACGAGCGCGGGCCGGGCAATCTCGCCCGGTCCTACGCCCCGTCTCTTCACGGTACGTGTTCGGGCCGACACGATTGACGCATGGTCAGCGTCGAAGGCATGCAGAGACAGCGACGGGTCGAGGCTCATCGGAGCGAAGGCGATCTAAGGCGGCGTCGCGCGCTGGCGGATGCGGCAGCGGGCATCACGACAGGCGAGGCGGACGTACCGACCAAGGCCGCGAAAGTCGAGCGGTTCCGTTGCGTGATCTATCTGTGCGGCGAGCCTCCCACGGACACGGCAGCCCGCCGTAAGGAATGCACGGGCTACGCCGAGGCGTTCGGGTGGGAGATCGCCGACGTCATCGAGGAACACGCGGGGCTGCTGCCACCCCACGCACGTACCGGGCTGGCGCAGGCCGTCGAGCAGGTCAGGAGCGGCCACGCCAAGGCGTTGCTGACGGCGCGGCGCTCGATGATCTCGACTACTCCGCAGCAATACGCCGAAGTGGCCCGCGAGGTCGAAAACGCAGGGGGTTTCCTGCACGTCATGGACTCGGGTCCCGCCACCGGTGAGGACCCGTACCCCCGCGACTCGCCTACGCACACGGTGGACGAGCCCTCTCGGGCACGGATGACCGCCACGCGTACCGGAGGCATCCGATGACCCCCCGCACCCCACCCTGGATCCGCCACGGCGTACCCGCCTACGACCCCGCCACCGGCCTGCACGGCACCGTCGCCGGGATCGGCGAGCCGTACACGCTGCCCGGACCGCCCGACGTGGTCTACCTACGCCCCCTCGGTGGCGGGACCGAGTGGCGCGCGGACATCCACCAGGTGCAGCCCGCGCTGACGCGGATCCGCGGAGGCGTCCGGTGACCGCCCGGGCACCGGTGGCGTTCGTCTACGACCGGCACCTGGCGGGGCCCCGGGGCGTACTGGAACGGCGGGCCCGGGTCTGCGCCGACCACGCCGACCGGCAGCGGTGGGAGATCGGCGGATGGTTCGTCGACACCGGCGACGCCGCGTTGCTCCTCAACCAGCGGCCCAACTTCGAACGACTGATGCGCACCCTCGCGGCAGCCGACAAGGAACGCCCCCGCGTGTGCCTCGTCCACGACTGGGACCGCATCAGCCACGACCGGGCCAAACGCACGATCCTCGTCAAACGGTTGCTGGCGCTCGGCGCCCGCGTGGAGACATGCTTCGGCGAACGCATCCTGCCGGACGGCCGCAGCGAGCCGGCCGGGCTCCTGCCGGGGGCACCGCTGCCGCGATGAACGGATGCTCCACCATCGTCGGCCCCTCCTACTACGCCTGCCGGGACTGCCGGACCGCGCACCAGCTCATCTCCCGCGCGGAGAGCCCGTTCACCGACGGACTGCCACGAGCGCGGTTCACCGACGTGCTCCCCCGGTCACGGCCGGACTACCGCTACGCCTTCCCGCCGGTGCGGCGGCAGCACATCGTGCGAGGGGACTGACGACCCGCCCGGTCCTCCGGGACCGGGCGAGGGCGTCTTGTGCGTGGCCGCGTCACCAGGGTGTCCCTCGGTAGGTCGGAAAGAGAACGAAAGCCCGACTTGATCATGGAATGACTCGTAGCGTGGGGCACCTCCCGCCGGCTTCGGCCATGGCCGTCCCGGGCCCAGGCTGCGGGACACGTGGACGGGGGCACCATCGCGTCCAGGAGCGGCGGGACCGGACGAGGCGCCCGCCCCGCCGCTCCTCACCGGCACAGGAGGAGAGGACGATGAGGTTCATCCGCGAGATCAGCGAGGTCTTCCGTACCTCGGTCGACACGAACTGCACCACCTGCGGCGGCACCGGTTGGCTCGGCGGCCTCAACTGCCCGGCCTGCAACGGGCCGTCCAAGTGAGGCCCGTATCGCGTCCGGCACACCAGGAGCCGGCGCACTGCGGGTGGGCCGTCGTGAAGGCGTTGTCCGAGGTGACCGCCTACCGCCGCGTCCTCGACCCGGAGCCCGAAGGAGCCTGCTGGTACTGCCGGGGCTCGAAGTGGCTGCGGATGCACCTGCATGGCGGGCAGGTGCTCGAAAGCAACTGTTTGGAGTGCAACGGGACCGGGCTGCAAGGCGGGATCCAGGTCGGAGCGGACGGCGCACCGTACCCGCCCCTCATCCTCTCCCCGGATCTCCGCCTCCGCCCCTGACGAGGCCACCGGCCGGAAAGGCGACGGCCCCCGCGGGTGGGTGCGGGGGCCGATCGCCGTCACCACCTCACCCGCGTGGCCCTGGCCGCATCACGTGGCGAGCCCGCACCGCTTGGCCGCGCCGACGAGGATCGGCACCCATGGCCTCGGCGTCAGACGGGGAGCCGCCAGCTCGGTCCCCGAGGGGAACCGATCCACACCTTCTGGTCGAACGGGGTGGCGGTCATTCCGAACTCCGTCAGGGCGGGGGCTCCCGCGTCCTGCCAGCGGGTGAGGGCTTCCTCGACCTGGTCCCACAGGCGGAGGGGGCCGTGCTGGTGCACCGTCGACCCCTTGCCCTCGGGTTGGGTCCACGCTTGCGAGCCGGTGGCCACGTCGCGGAGAACGATGCCGGAACCGGTGGTCAGCAGTTCCGCGGAGGGGGCCGCGAGCTGGGCGACGAATCGACCTGCCCATTCCTCCAGGAGGCCGGGGTCCAGCCGTGTGCGGCGGGTATCGCCTTCCAGGCGGAAGAAGACCGGGGCCAGGGGGCGCTCGTGGGGCCGGGCGAGCATGTAGGTGATGGTGTCGCCGGTGAAGCGGCCGTGTGCGGTTCCCTCGTCGTCGAGGACGAGGCGGATCAGACCGGCGGCGAGCATCCATCCGCAGATGGTGGTGGTGATCGAACCGCCGTCGTTGAGTTGCCAGAACCACGAGGGCGGGACGGACCGCACGGAGCAGGTGGCGATGATCGCGTCGTAGTCGGCGTACTCCTTGCAGCCTTGCAGGCCGTCTCCGACCACGAGCGTCGGCGTGCATCCCGCCTCCTTGAGGTGTGCGGAGGCGCTCGCCGCCACGTCGGCGTCGTACTCGATGCTGACGACGTTGCCGGGCCCCAGCCGGTGGCACAGCACAGCGGTGGAGTAGCCGGTGCCGGTGCCTACTTCGAGGACCTTCTGGCCGGGACGCAGTCGCGCGAGGTGGGCCGTGCGTACCACCAGGGAAGGAAGCGTGGCCGAGGACGTGGGGCTACCGGAGACCGGGCCGGTGGCGTCGGCTGCGTTCTTCTCCCCGACCTGGGTGACCCATGTCCGGTCGGAGTAGACCATCCGCAGCCACTCGTCTTCTCCGGTCTCCGCCCGGTGGACGGGTTGCCATCCGCCGTCGGCGGGGCGGAAGACCGAGGAGCCGAGAAACAGCTCCCGGGGGACGGCCGCCACGGCATCGCGCCACCCCGGGTCGAGGGTCGGATCGGCGGTGGCGATGTCCTCGGCCAGGGCGAGGCGGAGCGCGGCGGGGTCAGCGGGCACGGTGCTCTCCTGCGTGCTGGAGCTGGTCGGCGACGGCGGTGACGATCCTGCCGGTGATCGGTTCCGGAAACCAGGCGAATTGCCCGTTCGGATTGCACTCGTACAGCCAGATACGGCCATCCCGGTCCATGCCGAAGTCGAAGGCTCCGAAGACGAGTCCGAAGGCGTTCAGATACCGCCGCACACTCTTCGCCAGGTCCGGCGGGGTCTCGATGAGCGAGTACGAAAGAATGTCGTAGTGTCGCCGCCAGTCCAGGCCGGGCGAACCGTCGATTCGAACCGTGAAGACCCCTTCTCCCACGGCTGTCACCCGGAGATCGGCGACAGACCGTACGCGCTTCTGGAACAGGTGCATGGTGTGGGCGATACCGGCGTTCAACTCGGTGGGGGCGACTTCCTCGACCCATACCGTGAGCGCTCGGCCGTCGGCACTGAAATAGTCGGTGCTCCGTAGCGGTTTGTAGACGACGGATCCGTGTTCGCGGATGAAGTCACGGGCAGCGGTCTCGTCATTGGTGAGCAGGGTCGGCGGAACGCTGAAGCCGCAGCGCGCCGCGACGGTGAGTTGCGCGGGCTTGTACTCGGCGTCCCGGTTCCGCCACGGGTGGTTCACGTAGTGCGCCCCGGGGAGCGAGGCAAGGACGCCCCCGAGCCCGTAACGCGCTTCTTCCCTGGCCCAGCGGGCGTCCTGCTCCCCCGTCCCGGAGGGAGCCGTATACGGGCGCGGTCGGCGCCAGTACACAGATCGGACACGATCAAGGTCGGCGACGCGCGTTCGGGTTCGGGCGTACCCACGCATCCCGTCCTCGTCCAGACGGGCCGCGACGGACAGGTCCCCCGGGAAGTCTCCTGGATCGAGACGTACAACAGGAACGCGCCGCCGGTTCAATTCCTCGGTGACCGCGTCGGCTGTCACATCATCGACCCGCGAGACGACGACAACAGGAGTGGCTGTCGTCAATCCGTGTCGCCTTCCTGATCGTTGCCCTGATCCGCGTTGCCGTCGAGACTGGTCCTGGTGCTGGTCTCCTTGTTCGTCTCGGACCTCTTGTGCCGCGCGGAAAGAGGCGCGTCCAGACCGTCGGAGCCGACCCATCGCCCAGTCTGCGTCGTGGGATCGAGAACGACCGTCGCAGCCGGGAGAACGACTGATTCCGGATAGGGTTTCATGCGAGTCACGCCCCAGGGCGCGGCGGTCCCACTCACTTACACCTCCGGTGCTCGTGGCTTTCGGCGCACAGTTTCGCGCCGTGTTCCGGCGTTTCGACAGAGGGCATTCGGTCGAATTGGCAGCGCGCGATGGCTCGTTGTCGTTGGCGAACTCGTGTTCAGGAACGCGGCCGGAATGCCGGCTCGTACGGAGCCACGGCGACCCTCACCCCCGACGGGATGTGCACCCTGCGGCGCGGCCGGTGGTCCGTCCGGCTGCCGCACGTCCCCACCGGACTACTCCAACAGGATGAACCCCCCGCCCACGCATAACCTCGCCTCAGTAGGGTGACGGGTCAACGGGGGTCCGGGTCGGGGTGGTTGGGGTATGGCGGGGAAGCACAGGCGGCAGGTTCGCTGCAACACGTGCGGCAAGGAGGAGGGCGACCTGGGGGAGGAGGGGCGGCTGGTGACGTTGTTGATCGACCTGGAGCGGTACGAGCCCGAGGACATGGTGTGGCAGGCGCCGGGGACGCCGTTGCCGCGGTCGTTGGTGTGGTGTACGGAGTGCGCGATCCAGATGTCGTTCGCCGGGGACCCGATCGACAATTTCCGGGAGTTCGGCTTTCCGGACAACTCGCCGGACGGGCCGTACGCGCAGTTCCTGCGTCGGCGGGGGCGGGGGATCCGGCTCAGTCGTCCTCCGCATCAGCAGTGACCCCGGTCAGCCGAACGTGTCGATACCGGAGATCTTCCACCTGCCGTCCTGCCGGACCGCGTCGACCGTGAACATCGCGGGGGAGCTGGCGGTCTGGTCGGTGGAGGACGCGGCGGCGGCGCTGGTGTTGCGTTGGTCGACGAAGACGAGGAGTTGGGCGCGGTCGCCGGTCAGGCGGGTGACTCCGGCGTCGGTGACGGTGGTGGTGAGGACGAGTTTGCGGGCGGGGGCCTGGGCGCGGACGGCGGTGAAGAGGGTGGCGTACTGCTGGACGGCCTTGCCGGTGAGGAGTTGGCGGGCCGCGTCGGTGGTCTTGGCGGTGGCGGCGTAGTCGTAGGAGAAGAGGGTGTTCACCGCCTGGGTGATGGCGCCCTTGACCTCGCTGGTGCGGGGGGCGTCGGTGAGGGCGGAGTTGCGGGTGGCGGAGGTGTCGCGCAGGGTGCCCGCGTGGCCGGCGGCCCAGCCGGCGAAGGCACCGAGGCACACGGTGAGGGCGGCGAGCGCGGCGACGACGGGCCGGGCGCGGGACGGGCGGGCGGGACGGGCGACGGGCGGCGCGGCCGAAGGGACGGGCCGGGGCGGTGGGACGGCGGGGCGGCGGGTCGCGGCGGCGGCCAGTCGGCGTTGACGGTTGATCACGTGCCGGGTGGTGGACATCGGGGCGGTCCTTCACGTCCTCAAGGGGGTCACGGGGTGGCCGGGGCGGCCGAAGGGTCGGCGGTGTCGCCGGTGGGCGCCTGGCCGAGGGCGCTGAGCTTCCAGCCCTGCGGGGTGCGGGCCAGTTCCCCGAGCATGCGGCTGTCCTTGATGACCGGCTGTCCGCCGCCGGTGCGTACCGTCAGCCGCAGGGCGATCATGACGGTGGCCTTGCCGGCGTGGTCGTCGAGTTCGGTCAGGGCGCCGGAGAGCACCTTGGCCGAGGTGGTCGTCCCGGCCTGGCGTACCTGCTTGGTGAACTCGGCGCGGCCCTGGGCGAGTTGGCTGCGCAGGTCGCCGGTGGTGGAACGGTCCCAGGTGTCCAGGCCCTGGTCGATGTGGTCGTGGTCGAGGGTGTTGAGGTTGAGCACCGCCTGTTCTCCGGCGGCCAGCGCCTGGTCGCGGGTGGCCGCGTAGGCGGCCGAGGTGTCGTGCGCCGCCGCGTACCAGGTCCACCCGGCCCAGCCGGCGGCCACCGCGGCCAGCACCGCGAGCCACGCGGCGACCAGTGGCAGCGGGCCGCGTCGCGTCCATCGCCCCATCCGTCTCCTCCTCCCCTACCGGGCCCGCAGGTCCGTGATCCGCCAGTGGCCGCCGACGCGTCGCGCGGTGACCGAGAGCTGTGCCGCGGCCGTGGTGGCCGCCTTGCCCTGCCGCTGTGCCCGCTGGTCGAGGAAGGCCAGCAGGTCGGCGCGGTCGCCGGTGAGCCGGATCACCCCGGTGCGCACCACGTGGGTGGTAAGGGTGAGCCGTTGTTCGGTGACGCGTGGCGCGACCTGGGCGAAGAGCGCCCGGTACTGGTCGGCGGCGGGGCCGGCGAGCAGGTCCCGGGCGGTGCCGCCGGTGGCCTCGGTGCTGTCGGGCCCGTAGGAGAACACCTTGGCCAGGGCGTCGCCGACCTCGCCGGCCACGGCGTCGGTGGCGGCGGCGTCGGTGAGCGCCCGGTTGGTCACCGCGGGCGCCGCGCGCAGCCGGAACCCCTCGTACAGCAGCGTTCCGCAGCCGACCAGCACCACCAGCGCGGCGAGGACGAGCAGCGGGCGGCGCCATCGGACGCGGACGGGCCGTCCGGCGTCGGGGGCGGCCTGGGCCTGCGGCGGGTCGTCGACGGTGGTCACGCCTTCGCGTTCCTCTCCGGTGTCCACGGTCAGCCTCCGCCGACCGGTACGGCGGAGAGCGCGGTGAGTTTCCACCCCGCGGGGGTGCGGGCCAGCGCGGCCTCGAAGCGCTTGCGGTCGGTGGTGGCCGTGCCGTCGCGCGGGGTGATCCGTACGGTGACGGTGGCGATGGCCCGGGCGGTGCCGGCCCGGTCGTCCAGTTCGGTGACGGCGGCGTCGGTGACCGTGGTGCGGGCGGAGTTGCCGGACTTCCTCAGACCGGCCGCGTCGCTCGCCCGGGTGCGGCCGAGCTGGTCGTGCAACGGTCCGGTGGTGGCGTCCAGCCACTGGCCGAGCCCGGCGTCCACATGGCCCGCGTCCACGCTGCCGAGCCGGGTGATCTGGAGGCGGGCGGCGGCCAGTACGGCGTCCCGGGCGGTGCCGTAGGAGAGCGCGGAATCGGTGCGGGCGGCGGCGTACCACCAGCCGGAGAAGGCGCACAGCGCCACCGCGACCGCGCCCGCCGCCCACCAGGCCACCCGCCGCCGGGTCACCGTCCGCCCCCGAGCCCGAGCAGCCCGGCCATGCCGGACGGCCCGCCCGACGGCAGCGCCGGCAACGACAGCGCACCGGGCAGTCCCTGGGCACCGGCGGCGTGCGGCAGCAGTGACCCGGGCCGGGCCGGCGAGGGCACCGGGCCGCCGGAGGGGGCGTTGGCCGACCCCCGCACGTCGGTCCCGCTGCCCGGCGGCGCGGTGCAGCGCGCACCGGTGTTCCACGCCGGGCCCGGGCTCACGTCCAGGCCGTTGCGGTAGGTCGTCCCGGCGTATCCGGCGGTGCACGGCAGCGGGGCGAAGAAGGTGACGGCCATGCCGAAGCGGGCACCGGCGGGGGTGACGGCGGTCGAGCCGGCGGCGGCCAGCGCGGGCAGCCGGACGAGGAGTTCCTCGGTGCCGTGCTGCCGGGTGACGGCCACCTCGGAGGTGGTCAGCAGGTTGGCCAGCACCACGCTGAGGTCGGGGTCGAGGTCCCGCAGCAACGCGCTGACCTGGCCGGCCGCCTCGGGGGCGGCGGCGATGACGCGGCGCAGGTCGGTGTCGGAGGCGGCGAGCTGCCCGGCCAGTTCCCGGGCGCCGGTGGCGAAGCCGGAGATGGCCTGGCCCTCGTCGGCCTGGGTGCGCAGCACGGTGGCGCCGTCGCGCATCAGCGTCCGGTCGGTGGGGAGCGCCTGGTCGGCGGAGGCGACGAACTTCGAGCCGTTGTCCAGCAGCGCCTGGAGGTTGCCGGCCTGTCCGGCGAAGGCGTCGCCCAGCTCGCCGACCACGGTGCGCAGCGAGGTGAGCGGGACGGAGGCGGTCAGGTTGTCCACGCTGGTGAGCAGGTTGGTCACCGGTGCCGGGACGCTGGTCTCGGCGGCCGGGACCCGGGCGCCGTCGGCGAGGTAGGGGCCGCCGTCGGTGGTGGGCCGCAGGTCGATGTACTGCTCGCCGACGGCCGACAGGTCGGCCACCACGGCGTGCAGCCGGGCGGGGATCGGCGGCGCCGAGTCGTCGATGCGCAACTGGGCCTCCACGCCGTCCGCGGTGAGCGTGATCGGCCCGACGGTGCCCACCCGCACCCCGCGGTAGGTGACCTCGGCGTGCTCGAACAGCCCGCCGCTGCTGGGCAGTTCGGCCCTGACCGCGTAGTAGCCGCGCATCCCCAGGTAGGGGCCGAGCCCGGCGTACCGGACGGCGAGGTAGCCGAGCACCAGCACCGCGATCACCAGGAAGGCCAGGTTCTTCAGCCGGGCGGCGAGGGTGAGCATCAGTGGCCTCCCGCCGGTGCGGACGAGGACGAGGACGGGGACTTCGCCGGGGACGGGGGCGGGGATGTGGACGCGGACGGGGACGGGGACGGCGCCGGGGTGACCGTCGACGGCAGCGGGAGCGGCGGCGCGGCGGCGCCGCGCCGGGCCGGAGCCTGCGGGTAGACGTTGTCGTCCGGGTCCATCGGCGGGATCACCCGGGTGCCCGGGGCGGCCGTCAGGTCGAGGTAGACGTTGAGGTAGTCGCCCTTGATGCCGCGCAGCACCTCGTCGGTGAACGGATACGTCAGCAGCACCTGGAGCGAGTCGGGCAGGTCCTTGCCGGCGTCGGCGAGTCGGCGCAGCGTCGGGGCGAGCGCGGTCAGGTCGGCGACCATGTCGTCCTTGCTCCGGTTGACGGTGTCCACGGCGACCGAGGAGAGGGCGTCGAGCGAGCGGAGCATGGTCAGCAGGGCGCCGCGCTGCTGGTCCAGCACCTTCAGTCCGGGGCTCAGCCCGGTGAGCACGGTGCCGATCTGCCGGTCGCGGGTGGCCAGGGTGGCGGAGAGCCGGTCCACCCCGTCGAGGGCGGCGGTGATCTCGCCGCGGTGCGCGTCGAGGTCGCTCGTGAGGGTGGCGAGCCGGCCCAGCAGTGACCGCACCTGGGGTTCGTTGCCGGCCAGTGCCTTGTTCAACTCGGTGGTGATGGTGCGCAGTTGGGCCACCCCGCCGCCGTTGAGCACCATCGACAGGGCGCCGAAGACCTCCTCGACCTCCGGGTCCCGGTCGGTGCGGGACACCGGGATGGCGGCGCCGCCGGTCAGCCGGCCCGTCGCCGTGCGCCCGTCCGGCGGGGCGGACAGCTCCACGTACTTCTCGCCCAGCAGGCTGGACTGGGCCACCCGGGCGTAGGCGTTGGCAGGCAGCCGCACCGCGCCGTTGACCTTCATGGTCACCGTCGCCGTCCACCTGCCCGGGGTCACCGCGACGCCGGTCACCCGGCCCACGGCCACGTCGTTGACCTTGACCGCGGCCTGCGGCACCAGGCTGGTGACGTCGGTGAACTCGGCGGTGATCCGGAACGGGTGGCCGCCGAGGTCGGCGCCGCCGGGCAGCGGCAGGTCACCGGCGGTGCCGAGCGTGGCGGAGCAGCCGCTCGCCCCGGACAGGACGAGGGCGAGCGCGGCGGCGGTGAGCGTGCGGCGCCTCATCGGGCGGCCCCGGTGCGCGGGGTGCCGACGCCGGGCAGTGGCAGCGGCGGGCCGGTGTCCGCCTTGGCGCCGGGGCCCATGCTCAGCTCGTTGAGGTCGCCGCGGCCGTCCAGGGTGCGGTGCGCGGGGTCGTAGGCGCTCAGCGCGTTGTCGGCGGCGAGCGGCGCGGTGTCGAGGAGTTCGGCGAGGGAGGCGCGCTGGTCGACCAGGGCCTGGGTGAGCGGGGTGAGCTTGTCGACGCTGGTCCTGAGCCGGGCCCGGTTGTCCTGGATGAAGCCCTTCACCTCGCCGAGCGCGGTGGCCAGTTGGCGCAGCGCGTCGCCGAGGTCGCGGCGGTCCTGGGCGAGGAAGGTGCTGACGTCGCCGAGGCGGCTGACCGCGGTGCGCACCTGGCTGTCGTTCTTCTTCAGCATGGCGGTGAAGGTCTGGAGGTAGGACAGGGTGGCGAAGAGGTCGTCGCGGTGGCCGGCGAGCGTGCTCGCGGCCTGGCCGAGCTGGTCGATGGTCTCGCCCATGGCCTTGCCGTTGCCCTTGAGGTTGGCGGCTCCGACATCGAGCAGTCTCGACAGGGCGCCGGTGGCGTTGGCGCCCTTGGGACCGAGGGCGTCGGCGAGGTCGGTGACGCTGGTGTAGAGCTGGTCGATCTCCACCGGGGTGGCGGTGCGTTCGACCGGGATGACGGCGTGGTCGGCGAGCCGGGGGCCGCCGGTCCAGGCCGGGGTGAGCTGGATGTAGCGGTCGGCGACCACGCTGGGGGCGACCACCACGGCGTGGGCGCCGGCCGGCACCGGGACGCCGTGGTCGAGCGTCAGCGTCACCCGGACCCGTCGGCCCTGCGGCACCACGGCGTCCACCGTGCCCACCTTCACCCCGAGCACCCGCAGGTCGGAGCCGGGGTAGACGCCGACGGTGTGGTCGAACCAGGCGGTGACGCGCAGGTCCGGCGGCCCGGACGTCAGCGCCAGCCCGGCCGCCGTGCCGCCGGCCACCACCAGTACGGCCGCGGTGACCAGGGCGACCGGCCGCCATCGGCCCGGCCTCGGGCGCCGGATCCGCCACACGCGCGTCCACCTCCTCATCGCCCACCGCCCGCGGGCTTCGGCGGCATGCACCCGGTGGCCGGGGGCGTGCCGGGCGGCAGGTAGTCCTTGGGCACCAGTCCGCACAGGTAGGTGTCGAACCAGCGGCCGTTGCCGAGGGTGTTGCCGATCAGCCGGTAGTAGGGGCCGGCCAGCGCGAGCACCTGTTGCAGGTTCGCGTAGTTGGCCTGGAGCACCGAGGTGACCCGGTCGAGGGCGTCCAGGGTGGGGGCGAGCTGCCGTTCGTTCTCCCGTACCAGCCCGGTGAGTTGGGTGCCGAGGTCGCGGGTGCCGGTGAGCAGGGCGTGGACGGCGTCGCGGCGGCGCTGGAGTTCGCCGAGGAGGGCGCTGCCGTCGCCGATGAGCTTCTCGACGTGGTCGTCGTCGCCGGCCAGGGTGCGGGTCACGTCCTTGCTGGCGTCGAGCAGCCGGGCGAGCTGGGCGTCGCGGCTGGCCACGGTCCGGGAGAGCGCCGTCAGTCCGGTGACCGCGCCGCGTACCGAGGCCGGGGTGTTCCGGAAGGCGTCGGAGACCGCCTGGAAGCTGCGGGCGAGCTGCCGGGTGTCGAGGGCGCCGAGGGTCCTGCCGAGTCCGCCGAGCGCCTGGGTGACGTCGTACGGGGAGGTGGTGCGGGTGACCGGGATGCGGGTGGCGGGGTTCTGCGGGGCGGCCCCGAGCGGGTCGAGGGCCAGGTACTTCTCGCCCAGCAGGGTCTTGATGCCGATGGCGGCGGTGCTGGCGTCGCCGATCCAGGTGTCCTTCACCTCGAAGGTGACCTCCACCCGGGCGCCGTCCAGGGCGACCCCGGTGACCTTGCCGACCTTCACCCCGGCGACCCGCACCTCGTTGCCGGGGGTGAGCCCGGCGGCCTCGGTGAAGTCGGCGTGGTAGGTGGTGCCGCCGCCGATGAACGGGAGCGCGTCGGCGTTCCAGGCCAGGGTGGCGGCGAGCGCCAGCGCCAGCAGTCCGGCGGCGCCGACGAGCACCGGGTTGCGTTCCCGCAGCGGCGTGAAGAGCGGGCCCCGCCGCCGTCCGGCGCGGCGCCAGGGGGCCCTCATGACCGGCACCTCGGCTGGGTGACGGGGATGCCGGTGGGCGGTTTGCTGCCGTCGGCGGTGGTGACCCCGGTGACCTTCGCCTGGCACAGGTAGAGGTTGAGCCAGGAGCCGTAGCTGGCGAGGCGGCCGACGGCACGCATCTTGGCGGGGGTGTTGCGCAAGAAGCCCTCCAGTTGCGGGGTGCCCGCGGCCAGGTTCCCGGAGAGGCGGCCGAGCTGGGCGATGGAGTCCTTCAGCGGGGCCCGGCCCTGCTGGAGGAGGTCCGCGGTGCTGGTGGTCAGCTGGGAGACGGCGGTGATCGACTCGCCGAGCGGTTCCCGGTCGGCGGCGAACCCGGTCACCAGTTGTTGCAGGGTGGCGACCAGGTCGTCGAAGCCGGCCCGGTGGTCGTCGACGGTCTTCAGCACGGCGCCGAGGTTGTCGATCACCTCGCCGATCACCTTGTCCTTGGCGGCCAGGGTGGTGGTCAGCGAGCCGACGGTGCCGATCAGGGTGTCCACGGTGCCGCCCTCGCCCTGGAGCACCTGGACGATCTCGGTGGCGAGCTGGTTGACGTCCCTGGGCGACAGCCCCTGGAAGAGCGGCTGGAACCCGTTGAACAGCTGGGTGAGGTCGAGGGCGGGGCTGGTGCGGTCCAGCGGGATGACGGAGCCGGGCGGCAGGGTGCGGCCGACCGGTCCGCTGCCCTGGCCCAGGTCGACGTAGCGCTGTCCGACCAGGTTGAGGTATTTCACCGCGGCGGTGACGGAGGCGGGCAGCGGGTGGTCGCGGGCCACCGAGAAGCGCACCTCGGCGATCCGGTGGTCGACCACCCCGACGCCGTCCACCTGGCCCACCGTGACGCCGGCGATCCGTACGCTGTCGCCCACCGTCAGCCCGGTGACGTCGGTGAACCGGGCCCGGTACGCCACCGTGCCCTCGACCTGTCCGCCCGCGATGCCCAGCGCCAGCGCCGTGGTGGCCAGCGCGGTCACCGCGATGAAGACCAGCGACTTGACCAGCGGTGCGGTGATGCCCCGGCGTGTCACTTCACCGTCACCTCCGCGCCGCGGAACACCGGCCCCGCCAGCACGCTGCTCCAGTCGGGCAGCGAGGCGGCCGGGCGTTTCATCCCGGGGGCCAGCAGTTCGTCCACGAGTTCGTTCTCCTGCGGGGAGTTGGGCAGCCCGAGGGTGCTTGACGTGCCGTTGCCCGAGACCGCCGTGGGCGCCGGGTCGCCGGTGTAGGGCACCGCGTAGCAGCGGGGGCCGCCGCTCGCGTCGTAGCGCGGGGTGTCGGCGCCGGGCAGGTAACGGCCGCGGGAGGGCACCGTGGTGACGGTGACGTGCAGCCCGGGTTCGTCGGTGCCCTTGCCGAGGGCGGTGTCCATGACGGGGACGAAGGCGGCCAGGGTGTGCAGGGTGCAGGGGAAGGCCGGGGCGTGGCGGGCGAGGAGTTCCAGGGTGCCGCGGCTGTCGGCGGCGAGCCGGATGACGTTCTCCCGGTTGTTCCGCAGCCAGGTGGTGACGTCCTGGGCGGTGGTGGTGGCGGCGCCGTAGACGGTGGCCAGTCGGGCGCGCTGTTCGGCCAGGGTGCCGCTGGTGGTGGTGAAGTCGGTGAGCGCCTGGACGATGTCGGGGGCGGCGTCGGCGTAGACGTCACTGGCCCGCACCAGTTCGTGGAAGTCGGCGTTGAGGGCGGGCAGTTCGGGGTTGAGCTCGCGCAGGTAGGAGTCGAGGCGCAGCAAGGTGGTGCCCAGTTCGGTGCCGCGTCCGCGCAGCGCGGTGGCGACGGCGTTCAAGGTGGCGGCGAGCTTCTGCGGCTGGACGGCGGTGAGCAGCGGCAGGGTGTGGTCGAGGACCTGTTGCAGTTCGACGGCGTCGGCGGAGCGGTCCTGCGGGATGACGGTGCCGGCCGCCAGCCGGGCGCCGGCCGTGGTGGTGCCGGGGGCGGGCACCAGGGCCACGTACCGTTCGCCGAACAAGGTGGTGGGCAGCATCCGGGCGGAGACGTCCGCCGGGATGGCGGGCAGCCGGCCCGGGTCGAGGGCGAGGGTGAGCCGGGCCCCGCCGCCGTCGGCGGTGATCCGGGAGACCCGGCCGACCACCACGCCGCGCAGCTTCACATCGGCGCCCACCCGCATCTCGTTGCCGGCCGTGCCGGTCTCCACGGTGACGGTGGCGGTGTCGCTGAACGACTTGTCGTAGACGGCCACCGCCAGCCACGCCAGCAGCGCGGGGACCAGCAGGAAGACCACCCCGGCGGTGCGGCGGCGCAGCGTGGCCGCGCGTTCTCCCCGGCGGTGCGGGGCCGGGGCGCTCATCCCGCCACCCGGACGGTGGTGGTGGCGCCCCAGATCGCCAGGCTGAGGAAGAAGTCGGTGACGCTGATGATCACGATGGCGTTGCGCACCGAGCGTCCCACCGCGATCCCCACCCCGGCCGGGCCGCCCTTGGCGTGGAAGCCGTAGTAGCAGTGGGCCAGGATCACGATGACGCTGAAGATCAGCACCTTCAGCGCCGACAGCAGCACGTCCTGCGGGGACAGGAACAGGTTGAAGTAGTGGTCGTAGGTGCCCTGCGACTGCCCGTTGACGAAGACCGTCACCACCCGGGAGGCCACGTACGAGCTGAGCAGCCCGATGCCGTACAGCGGCACGATGGCCACCACCCCGGCCACCACCCGGGTGGTCACCAGGTATGGCAGGCTGCGGACGCCCATGCTTTCGAGGGCGTCCACCTCCTCGTTGATGCGCATGGCGCCGAGCTGCGCGGTGAAGCCGGCGCCCACGGTGGCCGACAGGGCGAGCCCGGCGACCAGCGGGGCGATCTCCCGGGTGTTGAAGTAGGCGGAGATGAACCCGGTGAACGCGGTGGTGCCCAGCTGGTTCATGGCCGCGTACCCCTGGAGTCCGACGACGGTGCCGGTGGCCAGCGTCATGCCGATCATCACGCCGATGGTGCCGCCGATGACGCCGAGGCCCCCGGTGCCGAAGACCACCTCGGCCAGCAGCCGCTGGATCTCCTTGAGGTAGCGGCGCAGGGTGCGCGGGGTCCACGCCACGGCGGCGAGGTGGAACAGCAGGTGGTCGCCGGTCTCGTCGAGCCAGTGCAGCCATCTGCTCGGGCGGGCCGTGGTCATCCTCAGGCCCCCTTCTGCGGCACGAGCTGGAGGTAGATCGCGGTGAGCACGACGTTCACCACGAACAGCAGCAGGAAGGTGATGACCACGGACTGGTTGACCACGTCGCCGACGCCCTTGGGGCCGCCGCGCGGGTTGAGCCCCCGGTAGGCGGCGACCACCCCGGCGATGAAGCCGAAGACCACCGCCTTGATCTCGCTGATGTACAGGTCGGGGAGCTGGGCCAGGGCGGAGAAGCTCGACAGGTAGGCGCCCGGGGTGCCGTGCTGGAGCATGACGTTGAAGAAGTAGCCGCCGAGCGTGCCGACCACCGACACCAGCCCGTTGAGCAGGACGGCCACCAGCATGCAGGCGAGCACCCGGGGCACCACCAGCCGCTGGACGGGCGAGACGCCCATCACCTCCATCGCCTCCAGCTCCTCGCGGATGGTGCGCGAGCCGAGGTCGGCGCAGATCGCCGAGCCGCCCGCGCCCGCGATCAGCAGCGCCACGATCAGCGGGCTGGCCTGCTGGATCACCGCCAGCACACTCGCCCCGCCGGTGAACGACTGCGCCCCCAACTGCTGGGCCAGCGAGCCCACTTGCAGCGCGATGACGGCGCCGAACGGGATGGAGACCAGCGCGGCCGGCAGGATCGTCACCGCGGCCACGAACCAGAACTGCTCGATCAGCTCCCGGGTCTGGAACGGGCGGCGGAACGCCTCCCGCACCGTCGTCCCGGCCAGCGCGAACAGCCGCCCGGACTCCCGCAGCGCGCCGAGCCCGGGTATCCGGCGGCGCGGCCGGGGCGGCGCCGCCTCCCCGGCGGGCGCGGGTGCCGTACGGCTCATGCCGGTCCCCCCTGGGACGCGGCCGGCCCGGCACCGATGGCCTCCCGGGTGGCGGGCGGGAAGGTGTCCCACATCGCCAGCAGCCGGGCCCGGCGCCGCACCACCGCCTGCCGGGCGGGCAGCCCCGGCGAGGGCTGCAACTGCGGGACGATGCCACGCGGCGCGACGCCGGCGGCGGCCCCGCTCGCCTCCTCCTCGGCGAGGGTGGCCTCGTCCTTCTCCTCCGACATCCCGATCGGCCCGGCCTGGTGCCCGGTCAGGAACTGCCGTACCACCGGTTCCTCGCTGGTCAGCAGCGCTTCCCGGGGGCCGAAGGTGACCAGGTTGCGCCGGAAGAGCATGCCCATGTTGTCCGGCACGGTGGCGGCGATCTCGAGGTTGTGGGTGACGATGAGCATCGTCGCGTCGGTCTGCGCGTTGAGGTCGATCAGCAGTTGCGACAGGTACGAGGTGCGCACCGGGTCGAGTCCGGAGTCGGGTTCGTCGCACAGGATGATCTGCGGGTCGAGCACGAGGGCGCGGGCGAGGCCGGCGCGTTTGCGCATGCCGCCGGAGATCTCGCCGGGCAGTTTGCCCTCGTCGCCGAGGAGTCCGACCGTCTCGATGCGTTCCATCACGATGCGGCGGATCTCCGACTCCGTCTTGCGGGTGTGCTCGCGCAGCGGGAAGGCGATGTTGTCGTAGAGCGACATCGACCCGAAGAGGGCGCCGTCCTGGAACATCAGGCCGAACTTCTTGCGTGCCTCGTAGATGTCGCGTTCCCGGCCGCCCACCATGTCCACGCCGTCCACCAGCACCCGGCCGCGCTCCGGCTTGAGCAGCCCGATCAGTGACTTGAGGAAGACGGTCTTGCCGGTGCCGGAGGGGCCGAGCATCACGCTGACCTCGCCGGGCGGCAGGGTGAGGGTGACGTCCTGCCATACGTTCTGGCTGCCGAAGGACTTGGTCAGCCCCTCGACGACTACTTCGATTCCCATCTCACCTCCCGGTGGGCTTGTCCGTCAGTGGTGCGGCAGTTGCGGCAGCGGCGCGGGGCAGGCCCGCTGGCTGGGGTCGTCGGTGGGGACGCACAGCGGGCCCTGGACGAAGTTGAGCGAGTTGCCGGAGCCGGAGATGGCGGCGGTGAAGAGCGCGTCGAGGTTCTCGCCGTGCGCCCCGCAGCCGGTGAAGGCCGGGATGACCAGGTCTTTCGCGGCCAGCGGTCCGCCGGTCTGGATGGTGTAGTCCGGCTTGCCGTCGCCGCCGCCGGGCAGGTAGGCGTCCTGGCGGCCGTGGAGCACCACGTCGACGGGGCGGACGGTGCGGCAGTCGGGGCCGACGTCCAGCGGGGTGCCGTTGACCCGCACGTCGCGCAGGCGGATCGTCTGGTAGCCGCCGATGGTGGTCAAGGTGGGCTGCTTGAAGAACGGGTAGCCGGTCTGCACGATCGTCATCGGGCCGTCCGGCACCAGTTCCATGGTGGCGGTGGTGGGCATGAAGCCGTAGGTCAGGAACGTGGTGTCGGCGGGCGGGAGCTTCAGCGCGGCCACCGAGTCGTACTCGATGTAGGGCTGTTCGCCCGGTGGCGCGTGGAGCCGCAGCACGCGGCGTACGCCCATGCTGACCCGGGCGAGCGCGGGGTGCCGGTGCGGGTCGTTGATGAGGGCGGCGCCGTCGAGTTTGCGGACGTTGGCGTAGCCGGCGACGTAGGCGCAGCCGGCGGTGACCGGCAGTGGCGGGGCGCCGGGGGCGGGGAGCACGATCGCCCCGGTGGGCGGCTTCGGCAGCCGTGCGGGGTCCGGCGGGTCGGTGGGCGCGGGCGGGCACAGCCCGTCGCCGTCATCGGCCGGACGGGCCACCTCGATGGCGTGCCGTCGGTGGGCGGTGCCCGGGGCGGGGGTCCCGGAGGGCGCCGGGGTGGCCGGGGTGCCGGAGGGGCCGGCGGTCGGCGGCGCGGAGGGTCCGGTGGCCGGCGGTACCGGGACGGTGCCGAGCCGGGTGTCCTGCCCCGGCTTCGGGGTGCAGGCGGCGGTCACCGAGGCGGGCGTGGTCGCGGTGGCGTCGGCCCGCTGGGTGCGCAGCGCCAGGGTGAGCGTCCCGGCGTCGAAGGCCACCTCGCCGGTGCCGTCCACCGTCACCGGGGTCACCGCACCGGTGGCGGCGAGGGTCAGGTCGCCGTCGGCGGGGACGGTGACGGGCGGCGCGGCCAGCCCCGGCCAGGTGGCGTCGGCGCGCGCGGGCCCTTGCGTGACGTGGGCGGTCAGCGTCGCGGTGGCGGTGACCTGGACGGTTCCGGCGGGCAGCCAGGCGGCGGTGGCGTGGCCGAGGGTGACCCGGGCGGTCAGCGGTCCGGGTTGGATGGCGTGGCCGGCGGTGCCGGTGGCAGGGTAGCTCTGCGCGAGGGTGACCTCGGCGTCGGCGGTGGCCGTGGGGGTGGCGCAGGAGTAGGCCACCGTCAGCGCCGGCTCCGTGCCGCCGGCGGCCGAGCCGGTGCCCGGGAGCACCCCGGCCAGGGCGATGGCCACGGCCACCGCGGCCGGCCGCCGGGCCCGCCGGGCGCCGTCGGACCACCGCAGGGCGCCACCTGTCATTCGCTGGCCTCCTCGGGCCGTTCCGCGCCGGTCGTGCCGGGCCAAGCGGGCCGGACATCTCTTCGGGCGCAGGACACTACGGTCGGGTAACAAGCCAGGACAAGTGATCGCGCGCAGGAATTGCGCACCGATCCGGTGGCGCTGGATTTCTTGTCACCGATTGACAGATCCCGGCCGGAATCTCGTATTCCCTTGCGTATTCGGCGGACGGCCGGCCACCGCCGGCCCCGGTCCGCGGGCGGACCGGGGCCGGGGACGCCGTCACGTCAGGGCGAGGTGACGGTCTGGGACCCGTTGAGAACGTAGTCGGCCTGGTAGGTGACGGAGTCGCCGCTGTTCAGCAGCCCGAGGCACAGCCCGGAGACGTTGTACGCCGTCAGGTTGCCGCCGCTGATGGACAGCGTGTGGGTGGAGTTGGAGTAGCTGCCGGTCAGGGTGGCCGGGGTGGTGGCGCTGGTGCTGCCGAAGTCGGCGGTGCAGCCGGAGCCGCTGATGTGCGCCTCGACGCCGGTGAGGGTGCCGGTGGTGACGCCCGTCGAGGAGTTGTACGAGGTTCCGTTGAGCGACCACGGGGTGTTCTTCGCGGTCACCGTGAAGGTGATGCCGAGCGGGCCGACACAGCTGTTCCAGCTCACCGAATTGACGCTCGCCAATCCGGTGCCGGAGAGCCCGGAACCGCTTTTCAGCGTGCCGCTCGCGGCGGACGAGGTGCAACTCAGCTGCGTTCCGGTGCTGTTGTCGGTCAGGGTCGGCGACGAGGCGGTCGCGGTGAACGCCCCACCGGGGGTCACCGTCCACGTCGCGGTGGTCGAGGCCGAGGCGGGGGACATGGCGAGGCCCGCCGACGCGGCCACCGCGGCGGCCACCAAGGCGCTCTTGGTCATCTTGCGCACGGGCTGATCCTTTCCTGGGAGCTGACGTACCCGACAAACCGAAATAGGCGTCACCCGCAGGTGGCATTCCGGTTGCGACTCACTACCTGGAACGTGGCACCGAATCCCATCGGCTGCCCTTCGCGAAAAACGACGTTACGCATGGGTAACCCAGCGCCGCAATACTCGGGTTCCAGATTCGACCGGGGAACCGGGCACCGAGTTCTTTCTTATGAGCGGCGCAACAGAATTCGGTGGCGCGTCATACGGAAGTGAGTGGTTTTCCACCCCCCGGGACGTCAGGGGCGCGCGGGGCCGGTGCGTACCGCGGGGAATGTTTCGGTTCCCGGCTGCTGCGTTCCGGAGCCGGGTGGTCTATGTTTCAGCCAGCCATGACGTGCCGATGGCGCGAGGAGTCCTCACACCGGTGACAACCGACCGGTGCCACGTGAGGGGGGATGGTGTGACCGAGACCAAGCGGCGCCCCGAACGGGTCGAGCCGATCGGTCCGTTGCCCCGTGAGCTGGCCGCCATGATCCGGCCCGAACTGCCCAGCCTGTGGCGGGAGATGACCGCCGAGATCGCCGCCGCCGTGCCGGAGTACGCGCCGCTGTTCGACGGGCCCTACGGCCGGATCATCCGGGTGGGCATCGAGCAGAACATCGCCACCTTCGTCGACCAGATCGCCGCCCCCACCGCCACCACCGCGCTGCGCGACGACATCTGCCAGCAGTTCGGCCGCTTCGAGGCGTACGAGGGGCGCAGCCTGGACAACCTGCACACCGCCTACCGCATCGGCTGCCAGGTGGCGTTACGCCGGGCCAGGACGGTCGGGCGGCGGCACAACCTGTCGGCCACCGTGATCCTGGCCTTCGCCGACGCCCTCTTCGGCTACCTCGGCGAGATGGTGGAGCTCTCCCGGGCCGGCTACCAGCAGGCCATGGCGGAACTCGGCGAGGTCCCGGACAACCGCCGAAGACGGCTGCTGCGGCGCATCCTCAGCGGCCCCGCGGTCTCCCGCCGCGCCCTGTCCGAACTGGCCGACCACGCCGGCTGGCGCCTCCCCGACGAGGTCACCCTGGTCGCGCTCGCCCCCGGCGCCCAGCCCGACCGCACCGCGCTCGACCACGACGTCCTGGTCGACCTCACCGGCTCCGAACCCCACCTGCTCGTCCCCGGCCCGCTGGCCGACGGCCGCCGTGCCGCGCTGGAGACGGCGCTGCGGGGCTGCCGGGCCGCGGTGGGGCTGACCACCGCGCTCGGCGAGGCGGCCCACTCGCTGCGCTGGGCCCGCCACACCCTGGCGCTGGCCGAGTCCGGGGTGATCGGCGACGCGCCGCTGGTCCACGCCGAGGACCATCTGCTGTCGCTGTGGCTGCTGGGCGACCCGGCCCTGATCGACCAGCTCGCCCGCAAGTACCTCGCCCCGCTCACCGGGCTCACCCCCACCCAGCGCGCCCGGCTGCTGGACACCTTGCGCACCTGGCTGACCACCCGGGGCACCGCGGCCCAGGTCGCCGACGCCCTCGGGGTGCACCCGCAGACCGTGCGCTACCGGCTGCGCCTGCTCGACCGGGCCTTCGGCCACCAGCTGACCCACCCGGACGAACGGTTCGCCACCGAGGTCACCGTGCGCGCGCTGCGGCTGCTGGAACGCGGCCGGCGGCCCCCCGCGTCCACCTGACGCGGACGGCCGCGCTCATCCGCCGTGCGGCGCGTCCTGCGCCCCGGTGACCGCGTCCAGCATGTCGTCGGCGGCCGGCAGCCCGTCCACCGCCAGGTCGAGCAGGGTCATCGCGTCGTGGTCCGGGGTGCCGGGCTCGGCGAGGTAGATCACCAGGCGCTGGCCGTCGGTGCGGTTGAGGTTGACCACCTCGTGGCAGAGCGTCAGGTCGCCCACCTCGGGGTGGAGGAAGCGCTTGGCGCCGTCGCCGATGGTGCGCACCTCGTACCGTTCCCACAGCTTGCCGAACTCCGGGCTCTTGACGAGGAGTTCGCCGACGAGCGCGGCGAGGTCGGGGTCGTCGGGGTCGGTGCCGGCCACCGCGCGCAGATGGGCCACGCACCCCTTGGCCTTGGCGTCCCAGTCGGGCCACAGGGTGCGGGCGGCCGGGTGGAGGAAGGTGTAGCGGATGGTGTTGCGCTGCCGGGCGGGCCAGTCGGCCATGCCGTGCAGCAGCCGCATCCCGGCCGGGTTGGCGGCCAGCAGGTCGTTGGTGCGGCTGACCACGTAGGCGGGGTTGGGGCGGACGCTTTCCAGCAGCAGGTGGAGCGTCGGGCGCACGGTGCGCGCGGCCCGCCGCCGCGGCTGCGGGGCCCGCCGCGCCGCCTGGCTGGCCAGCCCCTGGAGGTAGTCGCGCTCGTCGTCGTCCAGCCGGAGCGCGTCGGCGAGCGCCTGGACGACGGCGGGGCTGGGCCGGGTCTCCCTGCCGCGCTCCAGCCGGGTGTAGTAGTCGATGCTCACCCCGGCCAGGGTCGCCAGCTCCTCGCGGCGCAGACCGGGGGTGCGGCGGACCCCCGAGCCGGGCGGGAGGCCCACGTCGGCCGGACGGGTCCGTTCCCGTATCGCCCGCAGGAAACGCCCCAACTCGCTCTGCTCGTTCATGCGTTCCAGTCTGCCAGCGCGGGTGGCCCGCAGGGGGGCCGTGCCACACCCCGGCACGGCGCTCCCCGGATGTTCCCGGTCTGTCTGCGGCGGCCGGATCCCGGGAGGCTGGTGCCGTCCCGGTGAGAAACGCCGGGCGGGAACGGGAGGACACCGATGGGCGGCAGCACACTGCAACGGACACCGGCCACACACGGCGGCACGGCGGCGGACCCGGCCACCCGGCGGGGCACGGCGGCGGACGGCACCGGCGGGACGCGCAGGCCCCCGGCCGCCCTCGTCCTCGGCGCCGCGCTGCTGGGCTTCTTCGTGATCGGGCTGGACGCCTCCGCGGTCAACGTGGCGCTGCCCGCCATGGGCCGCTCGCTCGGCGGCGCCACCACCGGCCTGCAGTGGGTGGTCGACGCCTACACCCTGATGTTCGCCGCGCTGCTGCTGTCGGCGGGCGCGCTGTCGGACCGGCTCGGCGCCAACCGGGTCTTCGCCGCCGGCCTCGCCGTCTTCACCGCGGCCTCCGCCGCCTGCGGCCTGGCCCCCTCGCTGTCGCTGCTGATCGGCGCCCGCATCGTGCAGGGTACCGCGGCGGCCGTGATGCTGCCCTCCTCGCTCGCCCTGGTACGCCAGGCGTACCCGCAGGCGGCCGAGCGGGCCCGGGCGATCGCGCTGTGGACCGTCGGCGGCGCCGTCTCCACCGCGGCCGGGCCGGTGGTGGGCGGGGCGCTCACCAGCTCCCTGGGGTGGCCCTCGATCTTCTTCCTCAACCTGCCGGTCGGCCTGGTCACGCTGCTGGTGCTGGCCCGGGTGCCGGCATCGCCGCGCCGCCACGCCGCGCTCGACCTGCCCGGTCAGCTCGCCGCCGTCGTCGCGCTGGCCGCGCTGACCTACGGGGTGATCGAGGGCGGCGGCGCCGGCTTCGGCTCGCCGCAGGTGATCGGCTCGCTGGCGCTGGCGGTGCTGGCGATGGCCGCCTTCGTCGCCGTCGAGGCCAAGGTGGCCGACCCGATGGTGCCGCTGAGCCTGTTCCGCTCCCGTACCGTCGGCGTCTCGCTGCTGATCGGCTTCGCCGTCAACGCCGCCTTCTACGGCACCGTCTTCGTCGTCGGCCTCTTCTTCCAGCAGGTGCTCGGGCTCTCCGCGGTCGGCGCCGGGGTGATGTTCGTGCCGATGACGGCGCTGGTGGCGCTGGCCAACGTGGGGTCGGCCCGGGCCGCCGCCCGGTTCGGTCCGCGGGTGCCGATCGCCATCGGCCAACTGGTCTGCGCCGCCGGGCTGTTCTCGCTGCTCGCGGTGGACGCGCACACCCCCCGGCTGCTGACCGCGCTGCTGCTGGTGCCGATGGGCGTCGGGCTGGGCTTCGCGGTGCCGTCGCTGACCGCGGCCATGCTCGGGGACGTCCCCGCGGAGCGGGCCGGGCTCGCCGGCGGGGTGCTCAACGCCGGACGGCAGACCGGTGGCGCCCTCGCGGTGGCCGCCTTCGGGGCCCTGGTCGCCCAGCGCGCCACCTTCGTCCACGGCATGCACCTCAGCGTCCTCGTCTCCGCCGTGCTGCTGGTGGCGACCGCCGGTGCCGCCCTCGCCCTGCCGCGCTCCCGCCGCGCCTGACCGGCCCGCATTTTCCCCGATCTCCCTCTGGTGGCCGCGATCACCGCTCCTTAGCCTTGCGGTGTCCGGCCCACCGGCATGTACGAGTTGAGGGAGCGCCATGACAACGGAACGGCACGTGGCCGACATCCTGTCGCCCGAGTTCGCCGCGGACCCCTACCCCGCCTACCGCGTCATGCGCCGCGAGGCCCCGCTGATCTGGCACGAGCCCACCCGCAGCTACATCCTCTCCCGCTACGAGGACGTCGCCCGGGCCTTCAAGGACCCGGTGTTCACCACCGACAACTACCAGTGGCAGATCGAGCCGGTGCACGGCCGCACCATCCTCCAGATGAGCGGGCGCGAACACGCGGTACGGCGGGCCCTGGTCGCCCCCGCGTTCCGCGGCAGGGAACTCCAGGAGAAGTTCCTGCCGGTGATCGAACGCAACGCGCGGGAGCTGATCGACGCCTTCCGCACGGCCGGCGAGGCCGACCTGGTGGCCCAGTTCGCCACCCGCTTCCCGGTGAACGTCATCGCCGACATGCTCGGCCTGGACAAGGCGGACCACGACCGCTTCCACACCTGGTACACCTCGGTCATCGCGTTCCTGGGCAACCTGTCGGGCGACCCGGAGGTGGCGGCGGCCGGGGCGCGTACCCGTGAGGAGTTCGCCGCCTACCTGCTGCCGGTCATCGCCGAGCGCCGCGCGCACCCCGGGGACGACCTGCTCTCCGCGCTGTGCGCCGCCGAGGTGGACGGCACCCGGATGAGCGACGAGGACGTCAAGGCGTTCTGCAGCCTGCTGCTGGCGGCCGGCGGCGAGACCACCGACAAGGCGATCGCCTCGGTCTTCGCCAACCTGCTGCGCCACCCCGAGCAGCTCGCCGCGGTCCGCGCGGACCGGTCGCTGATCGCCCGGGCGTTCGCCGAGACGCTGCGCTACACCCCGCCGGTGCACATGATCATGCGGCAGGCCGCCGAGGACGTCGAGGTCAGCGGCGGCGTGATCCGCGCCGGCGCCACCGTCACCTGCCTGATCGGCGCCGCCAACCGGGACGAGGAACGCTACGCCGACCCCGACACCTTCGACATCTTCCGCACCGACCTCGCCACCGACAACGCCTTCTCGGCCGCCGCCGACCACCTCGCGTTCGCCCTCGGCCGCCACTTCTGCGTCGGCGCGCTGCTCGCCAAGGCCGAGGTCGAGACGGGCGTCGGCCTGCTGCTGGACGCCATGCCGGACGTCCGCCTCGCCGACGGCCACCTCCCGGTCGAACGCGGCGTCTTCACCCGCGGCCCGGAGTCGGTACGGGTCCGCTTCACCCCGGCGGCCGGTTAGCGGGCGGGGCCGACGGCGTACGACGGGGTGAACTCCACCGGCAGCGCCTCCAGGCCGCGCATCCACACCGACGGCCGCCACACCAACCTCTCGGCGGGCACCGCCAGCACCACGTCCGGCAGCCGGTCGAGCAGCACCTCGACCGCCGTCCGGGCGATCACCTCGGCCAACTCCGGTGCGGGGTACGGGCATTGGTGCTCGCCGTGGCTGAAGGACATGTGGGCGTGGTTGCCGCCGGGACCGGCGTGGGCGTCCGGGCGCACCTGCGGGTCGGTGTTGGCCGCCGCCAGGCCCAGCACCAGGCAGTCCCCCTCCTTGATGCGCCGCCCGCCGAGCTGGGTGTCGCGCACCGCCCAGCGGCCGATGAAGTTCTGCGTCGGGGTGTCCTCCCACAGCACCTCGTTGAGCGCCTGGCCGACGCTGCGCCGCCCGCCGGACAGGGTGATGGCGAACCGGTCGTCGGTGAGCATCAGCCGCAGCGTGTTGCCGATCCAGTTGGCGGTGGGCTGCTGGGCGGCGGCGATCACCGAGATCAGGTCCTGGACCACCTCGTCGTCGGTGAGCCCGGCCGGGTGCTCCAGCATCCGCGAGGTGACGTCCGCCGTCGGACCGCTCCGCCGCTGCGCCACCAGGTGCTGGATGCGGTCCTGCACCCGCTGGTAGGCGGCCACCGGGTCGACGCCCTCCACCACGTCCAGCGAGGCGGTCAGGTCGCGGACCAGGTCCTGGGTGGCCGCGCCGGGCAGGCCGACCATCCAGATCGCGGCCAGCAGCGGCAGCGGGTGCGCCAGATCGGCCATCAGGTCGGCCTCGCCGCTGCCCGCGAAGGCGTCGATCAGCTCGTCGGCGACGCGTTCGCAGTGCGCCCGCAGCTCGAACTGGTCCACCCCGGACAGCGCCTCGCTGATCGCCCCGGCCCGCCGCCGGTGCTCGGCGCCCTCGGTGAAGAGCACCGAGGGCTGGTAGCCCACGAACGGCAGCAGCGGCCAGTCGGGCGGGATCCGCGACCAGGCGTGCCAGCGCCGCGAGTCCCGGGCGAAGAGCTGGTCGTTGCCGGTGACATGGAGCACCTCGCGGTAGCCCAGCACCAGCCAGGCCGGCACCCCGCCGTCCAGCAGGATCGGGGCCACCGGTCCGTACTCGTGGCGCATCCGGCGGTACAGCTCGGCCGGGGTCTGCTGGTAGCGCGGACCACTGAGCGGCAGCGCGTCCGGGTGCGCCGGGCATCCGGTGGCGGGGGTCGGGTCGGTCACGGCGTCTTCTCCCGGGCCAGGGACAGCGTGTACAGGTGATTGACGAGCGCGATCAGCACCGCCTTGCTCGACGCCCGGTCCCGCGCGTCGCAGTCGACCACCGGGACGTCGTCGGCGAGCGAGAGCGCGTCGCGCACCTGCTGGAGCGAGTGCGCCGGCTCGCCGAAGTTGTTGCGGGCCACCACGAACGGCATCCCGTGGTGCTCCAGGCGGTCGATGGCGTACCAGGAGTCGGCCAGCCGCCGGGTGTCGACCAGGACGACCGCCCCCAGGGTGCCGCTGAACAGCCGGTCCCACAGGAACCAGAAACGTTCCTGCCCGGGCGCCCCGAACAGGTAGAGCACGTTGCGCTCGTCCAGGCTGATCCGGCCGAAGTCGAAGGCCACGGTGGTGGTGGTCTTCGTCCCCACCCCCGGCTCGTCGATGCCCACGCCCGCCCGGGTCATGGTCTCCTCGGTGTTCAGCGGGCGTATCTCGCTGACCGAGCGGACCATGGTGGTCTTGCCCACCCCGAACCCGCCGACGATGACGATCTTCAGGCCGGTGTCGGCGGTGGCCCGCAGCGGAACGTGCTCCCGGGTACCGGCGGTCGGCGCGGGCGGAGCGGGCGCGGCCGTCCGGGCGTCCGCTTCAGAGGTTCTGTAGTCCAACGAGCACCTGCTTCAACAGTTCGGGGTCGGGCAGCGGCGCCTCGGCGGCCGTCCCGCCGGTGCCGGACGGCGGCGCCACCGTGGCCACCTGCGGATGGCGGGCGGTGATCCGCCCGGTGGCGAGCAGATCACCGAGCAGGATCTTGACCACGCTCACCGGCATGCCCAGCTCCGCGGAGATCTCCACGACGGCGGTGGGCCGTTCGCACATCCGCAGGATCCGGGCGTGCTCGGACTGCATGCCCGGCGCCGGCCCGCATTCGCTGACGATCAGCGTGACCAGGTCGAAGGCGTCGTCCGGACGGCTGCGCCCGCCGGTGACGGTGTACAGCCGGTCCGGATCCTCGCTGTCGATCCGCCGCCGCATCACGCGGACCGGGCGTCCGCCCCGGGCACCCGGGGCGGCGTGCTCAGGTACTCGCCGAGCTGCTCCACCAGCTCGGTCATGTTGTGCCCGATCACCCCGGCGTCGGCGTCGTCCTCGGCCACCACCGCCAGGTGGGCGCCGTGGCCGGCCTCCACGATGAACAGCAGCCCGCCGTGGAACTCGGTCATCGACTGCCGCACCCCGCCGCTGCCGTCGCCGAACTCCACGGACGCGCCGTGCGCCAGGCTCTGGATGCCCGAGGCGATCGCGGCGAGCTGGTCGGCCTGGTCCACGGTGAGCCCGGAGGTCCGGCACAGTTTCAGGCCGTCCCGGGAGAGCACCAGGGCGTGCCGGGTGCCGGGGGTGCGCTGCACGAGGTTCTCCAGCAGCCAGTCGAGGTCACGGGTCTCGGTCTGCGACATCGCGGTTGCGGGGGCGTGGCGTCCTTGCGGTGCGGCCCCCTGCCTCCCTTTCGGTGTGGTGGTACTGCGGTGCGGCCGGGCCGCCCGGTGAGCGGTCGGCGGCCGGCCGCCGGGGACGGTCACGGGGCGCCGTGCTCCGCCGAGTCCGGACCGGGCGGCGTGATGGTGCCGTGCGGCGGGGTCCCGGGGTGGTCCTTCGGCCGGTCGGCGGACGCGGCGGCGGCGTCCCGGCTCGCCTGGCGGAACGCGCTGAACCGGGCGCCGGCGTCGTTCGCCCGGGCCCGCTTGGGCCGTTCCGCCGCCGCGGCGGTCGCCGCCCGGGCGGCGGCGAGGGTACGGCCGCGGGGGCGCTTGGGCAGCGGTTGCGCGGGGTCCGCCTCCGGTGCGGGGGCCGGCCGCGGGACGGCGGTCAGCTCCAACGTCCGCTCGGCGGCGGGGACTTCGGGCGTGGCCGCCGTCGCGGTGCGGCGGGCGGGCACCGGGCGTGCGGTGCCGGAGTCGCCGGGGGCCTGCGACCGGGTCCCGCTGACGCGTTCACGCTGCCGCACCTCGGTGATCAGCTCGCGCGGGATGAGCACGACCGCCCCGGTGCCGCCGCGCGAGGAGGGCCGGAAGCTCACCTTCAGCCCGTGCTTGCGGGCCAGGCAGCCGACCACGGGCAGCCCGAGCCGGGTGCCGGTGAGCGTGGTGAGGTCCAACCGCTCGGCGGAGACCGCGTGTTCGGCCCGGCGCAGCTTCTCCGGGCTCATCGCCAGGCCGCCGTCCTCGATGGTGACGACCACCCCGGTGGTCAGCTCCTCCACGTAGACGTGGACCTCCTCGGTGGGAGGGGAGAAGTTGGTGGCGTTGTCCATCAGCTCGGCGAGCGCGTGCATCACGCCCTCGGCGGCGTGTCCGGCCACCGCCGCGGTGCTCGCCGAGTGCAGCCGCACCCGCTGGTAGGCGCTGATCCGGCCGACCGCGCCGCGCAGGATGGACTCCATCACGATCGGCTTGGTCCAGCGCCGGCCGGAACGTCCGCCGGTCAGCACCGCGATGCTGTCCGCCAGCCGGCCCGCCTGCGCGGTGGAGTGGTCGAGGGCGAGCAGGTCGCCCAGGACCTCCTCGCCGTGGCGCATCTCCATCTCGCGCAGGTCGGCGAGCATGCTGGTGGCCAGCGCCTGGACCCGCCCGGCGGCGCTGGCGCAGGCGGTCATGGCGGCGGTGCGCATCCGCTCGCCCCGGGCGATCTCCTCGCCGAGGACGCGCAGGACGTGCTGGAACGTCGGGTTGCCGGGGCGCTCCACCTCGGCCAGCGCGCTCCCCGCCGACATCCCGCCGCGCACCTTGGTGACCAGGGCCGGTACGGTCTCGGCGGCCAGCTGCGCGGCGTCGGTCTCCAGTCCGCCGAGCCGGTCGCGCAGCGCGGCGGCCTCCCGCCGGGCCTCGTCGGCCTGCTCCCGGAAGTGCCGGGCGGCCCGCAGCCCGTACGCGGCCGCGGTGGCGCAGACGGTCACCAGGACGGCGGCGGTCACCGCGACCACGGTCGCCCCGGCACGTCCGTCCTCCGGGGCGAGTTCCCGTACCAGGTAGCAGGCGGCGGCCGTGACCAGCGCCGTGACCGGAGCCGTGAGCAGCGCCCGGCCGAGCGGCGGACGCGCCCGGTGGGGACGAGTGGCGGTGGTTGCTGACATCAAGTCCTCATGGGCGTCGGGCGAAAGAGCCGAACGGCGTGCCCGCCCCAGCCCCGCTCCCCCGCGGACACCAGAAACCGGAACGCGCCGCACCGCGCGCGAGAACGCTCATGTTACCCAACTGACAAGGAAGTTGAGCAGGCCATGTCCAACAACCGGACGCTCCCGTGGGGGGTGCCGTCGGGTCATGCCCGCGTGGGGGGCCGGCGCGGGCCGGGGGCAGCGCCCGCGTGGGGGCGATGCCGGCGGCGGACACTCCACCGGGGCCCGCGCGCTCCGGGGCGAGCCGGCAACGCCCGCTTCGCCGCGCCCGGGGCGGGCGCGGGGCACGACGTCCGCTTCCACCACCCGGCGGCGCCGTCCGCCCGGCCGCCCTGCGGGAGCGGCCTCAGGCCAGGGCCCGGGCGGCGGTGCGGAGGTCGGTCACCAGGCCGGCGTAGGCCTCGTCGCGGTCGGTGGCGCGCAGGACCGCCGAGGGGTGGATGGTGGCCAGGACCTCGGCCCCGGGCGGGTCGCCGCCGTCGAGGGCGGGCAGCGGGAGCAGGACGCCGCGCTGCGTGGTGACGCGGAAGGAGGGGCCGAGCAGATCCTTGCCGGCGGTGGCGCCGAGCGCGACCACCACGTCGGGGTCGACCAGCCGCAGCTCGGCGGCGAGCCAGGGCCGGCAGGCGGTCGTCTCGCGCAGGCTGGGCGCCTTGTGGATGCGCCGCTTGCCGCGTTCGGCCCGGGTGTACTTGAAGTGCTTGACGGCGTTGGTCACGTACGCCAGCGCCGGATCGATCCCGGCGTCGTCCAGCGCCCGGGTGAGCACCTTGCCGGCCGGGCCGACGAACGGGTGGCCGCGCCGGTCCTCCTGGTCGCCGGGTTGCTCACCGACGAGGACGACCCGGGCCGCGGGGTCGCCCTCGCCGAAGACCGTCTGCGTCGCGTCGCGGTGCAGCGGGCACCCCTCACAGCCGGCCGCGGCCCGCCGCAGTTCGTCCAGCCCGGCCCCGGACGGCACGAAGGGGGAGGCGTCGTAGCGCTCGTCGGCGGATGCCGGGGTGCCGGCCATCGGTGGCGTCCTTCCGTGCGGCTGCCGGGGTCCCGCGCCGCTCGGGTACCCGGGCCCGGCACGTCCAAGCGCGCCGGGCCCGGCCGGTCACCAGTCGCCGCCGCCGAAGCCCCCGTTGTCGTTCCCGCCGCCGTCACCGAAGCCGCCGCCGAAACCGCCGTCCCCGCCGAAGCCGCCGAAGTCGTTCGGGTTGAAGTCGGAGCCGGTGTAGTCACCGCCTTCCGGGCCGCCCCCCATCTCGCCGCCGCCGAAGCCGCCCATCGGCTCGCCGTAGGCGTACGCGGGGGAGCTGAGCGCGCTGCCGAGCAGGGTGCCCACCAGCAGCCCGGGCAGCAGCCCGCCGCCGAAGTAGCCGCCGGCCCACGGGGCGTACGCCGGACCCGCGTCCCAGTACGGCTGGGGGCCGGTCGCGGTCTGCACGGTACGGGTCATCGGCTCGTGGCCGTCGGCCAGCCGGGCGGCGTCGGCCGCGCAGGCCGGCACCGTACGCGGCACCCCGCCGGGGGGCGCCCACTGCACGTCGGCGACGGAGGGGCCGTGCCGCGGGTCGAAGAAGCACGGGACGCGCCGCTCCGGCAGCGGCGTACCGTTGCGCCGGGCGGCGAGCGTGGCCAGCGAGAAGCGGCCGTCCTCCAGCGCCTCGGACACCGGCCGGACATCGGCCGGACCGCGGGCGGCCTCGATCAGCGCCTTGGCGCGGTCGTAGGCGTCCAGCGCGTGGGTGTAGTCCTGCCGCATGGCGTCGGTGGCCCGCGGGTCGGAGGGGTTGAAGTCGAGGCGGTCGAGTTCCTCGCCGAAGGCGGTGATGTCCTCATCGACCACCCGGCGCACGGTCTCCAGCTCGGCGCGCTGCCGCTCTTCCTTCTTCTTCTTGTTGCGCCGGTACAGCGCGTAGCCGCCGCCGGCCGCGGCGACCACGACCACGCCCGCGGCGATCGCGCCACCGGCCCCGGAGCCGGAGCCGCCGCCCCACGAGTCGGGGGCGTGGCCGCGGGCCTGCTGGTCGGCCTGGTCGACGAAGGCGTTGAGCTCGGTGGCGGCGCCGGCGGCGTCGTTGCGCTTGACCGCGCCGACCAGGTTGGTCAGCGCGGTGTGCCGGATCACGGAGGGGTCGGCCCCGGCGTTGAAGCCGGTGCCGAGCCGGACGGCGTAGACGCCGGCGATGCCGACCTTGGTGCGCAGGTCCCGCAGGAGCGTCTGGGGCGGGAACTCCGCGGTGCGGGGCAGCACGGCCACGAAGACCGGCTTGCCGGCGTCCTTGATCTTCTTGGCCAGCGCGTCCGCGTCGGTCGAGGAGAGCTGGCCGGAGGCCCGCGGGTCGACGTAGACCGGGCTCTTCTTCAGCGCGTCGGCCGCCGCGTCCAGCCCCGTACCGGCGGCGTGCGCGGGCGGTGCCAGCAGGGCGCCGGCCATGGTCAGGGCGGCGAGAAGCAGGGCCGCGAGCAGGCTCGCGGCCCGCCGCGGGGTCGAGGTGTCTCTGGCGAGGCCAACGCCCATGGGAGCGCGTCTCCTTGGATGGTGAACGGGTCGTGCTGCTCCGGCTCCGGTACGCACGCACCGCGCGGTACCTGTACGCCTTCGTCCGAACCGGCGCCTTACCGGAAGGACGACACAGCAAGCACAAAGGTTCCCACCGGTTCACCCGTTCCCCCTGATCCGCCGCGCGCGGAGGCGGGCAGGGGGCGCGCCCGCCCCCGTGCCCCGGGCCGCGCGCCGTCCCGCGCCGCCTCAGCCCTGCGCGGCGTTGTTCTCGCCGACCGGGCGGGCGCTGGCGGTGTCGCCGGGGGCCGCCTGGATGGTGCGCTGCGCCGCCGGCGTACCGGCCGGGCCCTGGGCGCCGCCGGCCGCCGACGACTCACCGGCCGCGCCCTCCTTGAAGTCCTCCTTGAGCGCCTTGGTCTCGCTCTTGAGAATCCGCAGCGACTTGCCGAGCGCCCGCGCGGTGTCGGGCAGCCGCTTCGCGCCGAACAGCAGGAACGCCGCCACCAGGACGATGATCAAATGCCAGGGTTCCAGGCCGTTGCGCAGCATCGGCTCCCCTACCTTCCGTCGTTCACCAGCGGTCGGGCGACCGCTTTCCGGGACGCCGGACGACCCCGCGGTCGTGAATGCCGGCCTCATTCCAGTATCAGCCTCATTCCAGTATCAACGAAACCATGCCGCCGCCCCGCTGAGAACGGCACCCGTGCCAACCGCGCCCCACGCGCCCCCGCGAGCCCCCGCGCCCCAAGGAAAATCCCGGCGCGAGGCGCTCTCCGGACCCGTAATGTTCTCGTGTGCTGGTCCGACTATTGCGGGCGTATCTCAGGCCCTATACGAAACCCATGGCGTTGCTGGTGCTCCTGCAACTCGTCCAGACTCTGGCGACGCTCTACCTGCCCACGCTCAATGCCGACATCATCGACAACGGTGTGGTCAAGGGGGACACCGCGTACATCCTCCGCACCGGCGGATTCATGATCGCGGTGACCCTTCTCCAGATCGTCTGCGCGATCGGGGCCGTCTTCTTCGGCGCCCGTACCGCCATGGCGCTCGGCCGGGACGTGCGTGCCGCCGTCTTCGACCGGGTGCAGTCCTTCTCCGCCCGCGAGGTCGGCCGTTTCGGGGCGCCCTCCTTGATCACCCGCACCACCAACGACGTCCAGCAGGTCCAGATGCTGGTCCTGATGACGTTCACCCTCATGGTCTCGGCGCCGATCATGTGCGTCGGCGGCATCGTGATGGCGCTCAACCAGGACGTGCCGCTCTCCGCCCTGCTGCTGGTGATCGTGCCGGTGCTCGGCGTGCTCGTCTCGCTGATCGTGCGCCGGATGCGCCCCCTCTTCCGCGGCATGCAGGAACGTATCGACACGGTCAACCGCGTCCTGCGCGAGCAGATCAGCGGCATCCGGGTCATCCGCGCCTTCGTCCGCGACACCCACGAGCGCGGCCGGTTCGGGGTCGCCAACGACGACCTGATGGACGTCTCGCTGCGCGCCGGCCGACTGATGTCGCTGATGTTCCCGCTGGTCATGCTGGTGGTGAACCTCTCCAGCGTGGCCGTGCTGTGGTTCGGCGGACACCGCATCGACGACGGCGGCATGGAGGTCGGCGCGCTCACCGCGTTCCTCAGCTACCTGATGCAGATCCTCATGAGCGTGATGATGGCCACCTTCATGTTCATGATGATCCCGCGCGCCGAGGTGTGCGCCGAGCGCATCCAGGAGGTCCTGGCCACCGAGACCAGCGTGGTGCCCCCGCTGCGCCCGGTGGACGCCGCCGGTCCCCGCGGCCACCTCGAACTGCGTGGCGTGGAGTTCCGTTACCCCGGCGCCGAGGAGCCGGTGCTCAAGGACATCGCGTTCAGCGCCCGGCCGGGCCGCACCACCGCCGTCATCGGCTCCACCGGCAGCGGCAAGTCCACCCTGCTCAGCCTGATCCCCCGGCTCTCCGACGCCACCAGCGGCACGGTGCTGGTGGACGGCGTGGACGTACGCGAACTCGACCCGGCGGTGATCGCCGAGACCGTCGGCCTGGTGCCGCAGAAGCCGTACCTGTTCAGCGGCACCATCGCCTCCAACCTGCGGTACGGGCGTCCGGACGCCACCGACGAGGAGCTGTGGCACGCGCTGGAGATCGCGCAGGCCCGGGAGTTCGTCGAACGGCTGCCGGAGGGCCTGGACGCGCCGATCGCCCAGGGCGGCGGCAACGTCTCCGGCGGACAGCGGCAGCGCCTGGCGATAGCCCGCGCGCTGGTGCGCAAGCCCGAGATCTACCTGTTCGACGACTCGTTCTCGGCCCTCGACTACGCCACCGACGCCCGGCTGCGCGCCGCCCTGGCCCGCGAGACCACCGACGCCACCGTGCTCATCGTCGCCCAGCGGGTGAGCACCATCCGCGACGCCGACCAGATCATCGTGCTCGACGAGGGACGCGTCGTCGGCACCGGCACCCACACCGAGCTGATGGCCGGCAACGACACCTACCGGGAGATCGTCCTCTCCCAGCTCACCGAGGAGGAGGCAGCGTGACCGCGCCGCGAGGGGGGCACCCCGGACCGCAGTCCGGCAAAGGCCCCGACGAGGGCGGCGAACAGGGGAGCACGGGCACCCAGGCCGCCCCGCGCCGGGGCCCCGCCCCCGCCACCGGGCCCGCCCGCTTCATGAACGGGCCGTCCCTCGAGAAGTCGATGAACTTCAAGGCGTCCGGTCGCCGGCTGCTCGGCACGCTCCGCCCGGAGCGGGCCGCCATCTGCGGCGCGCTGCTGCTCGCGGTGGTCGGCGTGGCGCTGTCGGTGCTCGGCCCCAAGATCCTGGGGCAGGCCACCGACCTGATATTCGCCGGCGTCATCGGCCGCCGGCTGCCCGCCGGCTCCACCCAGGAGCAGGCCGTGGCGGGCCTGCGCGCGCACGGCCAGGGCAAGATCGCCGACATCGTCGCCTCGATGCACCACGTGCGCCCCGGCCACGGCATCGAATTCGGCGCCGTGGGCACCGTGCTGCTGTGGGTGGCCGTGATCTACCTGGCCGCCGCGGCCTGCGGCTTCGGCCAGGCGCGGATATCCACCTACGTCGTCCAGCGCTCGGTGCACCGGCTGCGCCGGCAGGTCGAGGAGAAGCTGGCCCGGCTGCCGCTGAGCTACTTCGACAAGCAGCCGCGCGGGGAGGTGCTCTCCCGGGCCACCAACGACATCGACAACATCGCCCAGAGCCTCCAGCAGACCCTCAGCCAGATCATGACCTCGCTGCTGACCATCGTCGGCGTGCTGGCCATGATGTTCTGGATCTCCTGGCTGCTCGCCCTGGTCGCGCTGCTCACCGTGCCGGTGTCGGTGCTGGTGGCCACCCGGGTCGGCAAGCGCGCCCAGCCGCAGTTCGTCGCCCAGTGGAAGGTCACCGGCAAGCTCAACGCGCACATCGAGGAGATGTACACCGGCCACGCGCTGGTGAAGGTCTTCGGCCGCGCCAAGGAGTCCGCCGAGACCTTCCGGGAGCACAACGACGCGCTCTACCAGGCCGGTTTCAAGGCCCAGTTCATCTCCGGGATCATCCAGCCGGCGATGATGTTCATCGGCAACCTCAACTACGTGCTGGTGGCCGTGATCGGCGGGCTGCGGGTCGCCTCGGGTGCCTTGTCCATCGGTGACGTGCAGGCGTTCGTGCAGTACTCCCGGCAGTTCAGCCAGCCGCTGACCCAGGTCGCCTCGATGGCCAACCTGGTGCAGTCCGGGGTCGCCTCCGCCGAGCGGGTCTTCGAACTCCTCGACGCCGAGGAGCAGAGCGCCGACCCGGTGGACGGCCCCCGCCCCGCCGCGGTGCGCGGCACGGTGGAGTTCGACCGCGTCTCGTTCTCCTACGACCCGGACAAGCCGCTCATCGAGGACCTGTCGCTGTCGGTGCGCCCCGGCCAGACGGTGGCCATCGTCGGCCCCACCGGCGCCGGCAAGACCACCCTGGTCAACCTGCTGATGCGGTTCTACGAGGTCACCGGCGGCCGGATCACCCTGGACGGCACCGACATCGCCGCGATGTCCCGTGAGGAACTGCGCGCCAACATCGGCATGGTGCTCCAGGACACCTGGCTCTTCGGCGGCACGATCGCGGAGAACATCGCGTACGGCGCCGAACGCGCCACCCGTGAGCAGATCGTGGCCGCGGCCAAGGCCACCCACGTCGACCGGTTCGTCCGCACCCTGCCGGACGGCTACGACACCGTGCTCGACGAGGAGGGCACCGGGGTCAGCGCCGGTGAGAAGCAGCTGATCACCATCGCCCGGGCGTTCCTGGCCGAGCCCGCGATCCTCGTCCTGGACGAGGCCACCAGCTCGGTGGACACCCGCACCGAGGTGCTGATCCAGCAGGCCATGGCCCATCTGCGGACCGGCCGCACCAGCTTCGTCATCGCCCACCGGCTCTCCACCATCCGGGACGCCGACGTCATCCTGGTGATGGAGTCCGGCCGCATCGTCGAACAGGGCACCCACGAGGACCTGCTGGCGGCGCAGGGCGCCTACGCGAAGCTGTACGCGGCGCAGTTCGCGCAGCCAGTCGCGGAACCGAGCTGAACCCCGCGCCGGCGCCTGCGTCCGGCATCCGCGCCCGGTGGTCCTGGCCGCCGGGCGCGGGTGTGTGGTCGGGGTGGCGGATGTGTGGTCCGGGCGTCGGGCGTGGCGGCCGGGCGGACGGGTGCCACCGGGCGGCGCGGCCGACAAGGCTACGCGGCAGAGCCGAATTGACGAGCACTACTTACACGATCGAGTGAATTTACTACCCGATCGAGTGATCGCACTCCCCCTTTCCTGGAAGCAACACTGATGCACCGGTCGGCACCCCCGGCCTTCCTTCGAAAGGGGACAGCCATGAGTCTGCTCAACCCCAAGATCCCCGGGCTCAACAGCGAAGACCTCGTCAAGGACATCACCGAATCCCCCCACCGGCTGCACAGCGTCGCCCAGGCGGGCTGGGCCGGCTTCATCTCCACCGTGGACGTCGACGGCGGCGCCGACGACTGGGACAAACCCCTGCCCAAGGAGCACCCGCGCCCGGTCGTCCTGGTCCACGGCACCTTCGGCAACCGCGGCTACACCTGGACCTCTGCCACCCCGCTGCTGCGGCAGAACGGCTACCGCGTCTTCCGCCTCGACTACGGCCAGTACAACAACCCGGTGATCTTCGGGCTCGGCGACATCAAGAAATCCGCGAAACAACTCGCCGAATTCGTCGACGAGGTCCTCCGCCGCACCGGCGCCGAACAGGTCGACATGGTCGGCTTCTCCCAGGGCGGCATGATGCCCCGCTATTACCTCAACGCCCTCGGCGGCGGCCCCAAGGTCCGCAACTTCATCGGCATCTCCCCCAGCAACCACGGCATCACCGCCCAGGGCCTGATGAACCTCGCCCGCCAGATCCCCGGCGCCAAGGAACTCGTCGAACAGGGCGCCGTCGGCACCGTCATCCCCGCCTGGCCCCAGCTCCAGCACGACCACGCGTTCCAGAAGGCACTGGCCGACCTCGGCGAGACCACCGACGGCGTCCGCTACACGGTCATCGCCACCCAGTACGACGACGTGGTGACCCCCTACACCTCGTGCGCCCTCAACGGCGGCGACGGCCACTACGTCAAGAACATCGTCCTCCAGGACATCGACCCCAACGACCACACCCCGCACGTCTCCATGCCCTACAACCAGACCGTGCTCAAGGAAGTCCTCAAGGCCCTGGCCTCCTGACCCACCGCCCCCGGTGGTGTGGCGCGGGGGGAGAACGCCCGGGCGGCGTGAGGTGACGGGGCGGCGGGGCGCCGGGGGGCGGTGCGGCCCCCGGCGCCGGTAGTCCCCCGTCCTACTCCTCGCCCGCCAGCGTCAGCGACCGCAGCCGGTTCGCCGCCAGCCCCGCCGCCACCAGGGTGACCGCCACCAGCAAGGTGATCCCGGTACCGAGCCCGACGTCGGAGGAGACCGCTCCGGCGTCGGCCACCTTCTGCGCCAGGGCCAGCCCCCACTGCTGGACGCTGAGCGTCTTGGCCCCCGGCACCAGGCTGCCGACCAGCGCCTCCCACACCAGCGCGTACACCAGACCGGCCACCACCGCGTGCCGGGTGACCACGCCCAGCAGCAGGAACAGCGAGCTGTAGGCCAGCGAGGCGACCGCCGCCGCCACCCCGAAGGCCACCGCCAGGTGCCGGCTGTTGCCGTCCAGGATCAGCCCCGCCACGAAGGTGGGTATCGCGGCGAACGCCACCGAGACGGCCATCGCCACCAGCAGCTTGGTCACCACGATCGTCGGCCGCCGCACCGGCTTGGCCATCAGGTAGGTGATCGAACCGTCGTCGATCTCCGGCCCGATGGCGCCGGTGCCGGCCACCACGCCGATCAACGGCACCATCGTGGCCAGCGCGAACCCTTCCAGCACCTGGCGTGCCGTGGCGTCGTCGGCCCCGCTGAAGGCCCGCACGGCCACCGAGATGACGAGCAGCAGGAGCGGCAGGGCGCACAGGATCAGTGCCCGGCGCCTGCCGAGCAGGGCCCGGTAGGTGAGCCGGGCGACGGTGGGGTGATACACCGAGGACATGGGTCGGACACTCCCTATGGCGGCTGTGACAGCGGTGGGGACGGTGGCTTACGCGGGGCCCGGTTGGCCGCTCACGCGGTGACCAGGTAGGAGAAGACGCTCTCCAGCGACTCGTCGGAGGGTGAGACCTCGTAGAGCCGGATGCCGTGCTCCCGGGCGACCCGGGGCAGCAGCTCGGTGAAGCCCGCGAAGTCCACCGCCTGGATCCGCAACGCCGACTCGGCCGCGTCGAGTTCGAGGCCGCTGGTCGAGCCGTGGGCGATCAGCGCCGAGGCGAGCGCCCGGTCGTCGCTGGAGCGCACCAGGTAGCGGTGCGGCCGGTTGGTCATCAGCCGGCGTATCCGGCGGTAGTCCCCGGAGGCGGCGTGCCGGCCGGCGACGATCACCTCGATGTGGCGCGCCAGTTGCTCGACCTCCTCCAGGATGTGGGAGGAGAAGAGCACGGTGCGCCCCTCGGCGCCCATCCGGCGCAGCAGGTCCATCAGCTGGAGCCGCTGCCGTGGGTCCATCCCGTTGAACGGCTCGTCCAGCAGCAGTACCGACGGCTCGTGGACCAGGGCGGAGGCCATCTTCACCCGCTGCCGCATGCCCTTGCTGTAGGTCTCGATCCGGCGGCCCTGGGCGTACTCCATCTCCACGGTCGCCAGCGCCTTGCGCGCCGCCGCGCCCGGGTCGGGCAGGCCGTGCAACTCGGCGTTGGCGAGCACGAATTCGGCGCCGGTGAGGAAGTCGTACATCGCCTCGCGTTCCGGCACGATGCCGATGTGCCGGTACGCCTGCTCGTTGCGCCAGACCGGGGTGGTGTCCAGGGTGACGGTGCCGGTGGACGGCGGCAGGAAGCCGGCCATCATGTTGATGAGCGTGGACTTCCCGGCGCCGTTCGGCCCGAGCAGCCCGGTGACCCCGGGGCCGATCGTCATGGTCACGTCGTTGACCGCGACGACGTTGCCGAACCAGCGCGAGACGTTGTCGATGGAGATCGTGGTCATCCCAGCCCGACCTTTCGGTAGCGGCGCATCAGCAGGGCGAACGAGCCGGCGATCAGGCCGAGCACGACGAGCAGATAGACGGTTCCGGCCAGGGCGCTGCCCGGTCCCTGGCCACCGACGAACTCGGACTGCGCGCCGAGCCACCAGCTCTGCACCCCGCCGATCAAGGTGATCGGCGAGAACAGGCCGAGCCATCCGATGACCGCGTGGTTGCCCTGCTCGAAGGCGACCCCCTGGATGCTGGAGACCGCGCCGTAGGAGATGGTGAGCACGGCGATCACCGCCGCCACCCCGAACCCGCGGCGCGGGGTGAGCGCGGCCAGCACCAGCCCTATGCCGCCGAAGAGCAGCGACAGCAGGGCCACCCCCAGCAGCCCCTTGCCGAACCCGGCCGTCTGCGCGCCGAAGTCGAGCTTGCCCAGCAGCGCGCCGATGTACAGGATCAGCAGCGGCACACCGGTGAGCAGGAAGAGCGCCGACGCCATCGCCCCGAACTTGGCGACCACGTAGTCCACCCGCTCCATCGGCCGCGAGAAGTACAGCGGCACCGTCTTGAACCGCAGATCGCGCGAGACCGACTGGGGCGCCTGCGCCGCCAGGTACAGGCCGATCACCGCCTGGAGGTAGATCGGGTAACTGGTGTACTGGATCGGCAGCTTGGTCATGTGCGTGTAGATCGCCACCGCGTCGATGACGAGCGCGGGGGCGCACATCACCGCGAACAGGATCATCGGCAGCACCTTGGACTTGGCCGACCGGCCCAGCCCGTAGGCACCGCGCAGACTCTGGGTGAACAGCGAGCGCCGCACGTAGGAACGGCCGAGCCGCTCGCCGTCGTAGTGGCGGTAGCCGATGTCGTGAATCCGCGAGTCGCCGCGCGGGTCGGCCGGCGCGGGTGCCGACGGGGTGGGCGCGGTGGACGCGGGGCGCCCGGTGGCGCCGACGGACTCATGCGGCATCCCGGCCGCCTCCTTCCATGGGGCGCGGCCGCGCGGCGGCGTCCCGGTCGGTGAAGAGCTCGGCGATGCGGTGGCGCCGCTGTTCCATCCGGATCAGTCCGAGCCCGAGACCGGCGACGGCGTCCCGGACGATGTCGTAGGTGGACTCGTCCGCTATGTCGACCAGCAGCCGGTGGCCGTCGGCCTGGGCGGTGAGCCCCGCCGCGACCAGCGCGTCGAGGGTGGCCCGGGTGCCGTCCGGGTGCCGGTCGCTGTCGGTGACCTCGACCGCGAGGGAGGCGGTGGCCTGGGTGAACTCCCGGGTGGAGGAGGAGCGCAGCAGCTTGCCGCCGTCGATGACGACGATGTGGTCGCTGGTGCGTTCCAGCTCGCCCAGCAGATGGGAGGTGACCAGCACCGAGATGCCGAAGTCCGTCCACACCCGGCGGATCAGCCCCAGCATCTCGTCCCGGCCCACCGGGTCGAGGCCGTTGGTGGGCTCGTCCAGCAGGACCAGCCGCGGGTCGTGCACGAGCGCCTGGGCCAGCTTCACCCGCTGCTTCATGCCGGTGGAGTAGCCGCCCATCGGCCGGTAGCGCTCCTCGTACAGGCCGACGTGGCGCAGCGTGTCCGCGGTGCGTTCCCGCGCCACGGTGGGCGGCAGCCCCGACATCCGGGCCATGTGGACCACGAACTCGGTGGCCGACACGTCCGGCGGCAGGCAGTCGTGCTCCGGCATGTAGCCGACGCCCGCCCTGATCTGCGCCCCGTGCGTGCGGACGTCGAGGCCGAGGACGGACGCCGTGCCCTCGGTGGCCGGGGCCAGCCCGAGCAGGATCTTGATCAGCGTCGACTTGCCGGCCCCGTTGGCGCCCACCAGCCCGGTCACGCCGGGGGCGATGCCCATGGTCAGCCGGTCCAGCGCGGTCACCCGTGGGTACCGCTTGGTCAGGCTCTCGGTCTCGATGACAGTCACGTTCCGACCGTAGGTGCCGTTCAGGGCCACGTCGTCACCCCCAGGTTGCGTTGGCGTCTACGCCTCGGGTCGCACGTCCCGTAGGGGTCGGTGCCGCCCTGGGGCGTAGCGCTTTCAGGGTGGCACCGGAAAAGGGGCCTTCTTCGGTTATCCACAGGGCAATTCGCGCGAGTTGTCGAACCGGCCGTCGAAACGGGAGTTTTCCACAGGCTGCGCGCAACCCCCTTGACTCAGCCATGAAGCGTTGTCACATTCATCGGTGTCAGTGTTCTGGAGTGGCTGACCGAGGGGACGGGACGGCGCGATGGGGATTCGACCGACCACGAGCGCACCACCCGGCGCGCGACGGGTGTCCGCGGCGGAGCTCACGGGCTTCAGGGAGGTGCAGCGCCTGGCGTACGCCTGCGCCGAGGAGGTCGCCGCCGGGCTCCGGCCGGGCGTCACGGAGCGGGAGGCCGCCCGCGCGCTCCGCGAGTGCGCGGCCCGGCGCGGAGTGCGCGACTGGTTCCACCTGCCGTTCGCCTGGTTCGGCGACCGCACCGCGTTCACCGGCTTCAAGGTGCCGACGCAGTTCTTCCCCACCGCGCGCCGGCTGGAGCCGGGCATGCCGTTCATCCTCGACCTGGCCCCCGTGCACGGCGGGTTCACCGCCGACATCGGCTACTCCGGCCGCCTCGGCCCCCATCCCCTGCACGACCGGCTCCTCGCCGACCTGCGCGCCCACCGCGAGCTGATACTCGAACAGGTACGGCAGCGCCGCTCGCTGCGCGACATATACGAGGACGTCGACCGGCTGATGGCCCGGCAGGGTTACACCAACCGGCACCGGGCCTACCCGTTCGGCGTCATCGCCCACAAGGTCGACCGGGTACGGCAGCGCCGCTGGTCACCGCATGTCGCCGGGTTCGGCACCCAGAGCCTGCGCGGGCTGGCCAAGGACGCCCTGCGCGGCCACCGTGAGGGCTGGTCACCGCTGTGGAGCCCCTACCGGATGTCGGACCACCCGCCGCACCCCGGGCTGTGGGCGGTCGAGCCGCACCTGGGCTTCCGCGGCATCGGCGCCAAGTTCGAGGAGATCCTCGTGGTCACCGACTCGGCCGACCCGGCGGAGAGCGCCTTCTGGCTCGACGACGACCTTCCGCACGTCAAGCGGTGGCGGGCGCACCCCTCCGCCACCTCCCGGGCCGCCACCGGGACCGCCGCATGACCCACCGTCCGACAGGGGGAGAGATGACCGGGCACGACAACGGCACCGAGGCGTCCACCACGGCCCCGGCAACCGGCCGCCACCGCGTCGTACGCTCCGGCACGGTCGACCTGAGCGTCACCGAATACGGGGACCCGGCGCGGCCGACCGTGGTCCTGGTGCACGGCTACCCGGACTGCAAGGAGGTCTGGCAGCCGGTGGCCGACCGCCTCGCCGGCCGCTTCCACGTGGTCCTGTACGACGTGCGCGGACACGGCGCGTCCAGCGCGCCGGAGCCGTTGCGCGGCGGGTTCCGGCTGGAGAAGCTGACCGACGACTTCCTCGCCGTCGCCGACGCGGTCAGCCCCGACCGCCCGGTGCACCTGGTCGGCCACGACTGGGGCTCGGTACAGGGCTGGGAGTTCGCCACCGTGCGCCGCACCGAGGGCCGGATCGCCTCCTTCACCTCCGTGTCCGGCCCGAGCCTCGACCACTTCGGCCACTGGATCAAGGAACGCGTGGCCCGCCCGACCCCGAGGCGTACCGCCCAGCTCCTCGGCCAGGGCGCCCGCTCCTGGTACGTCTACGCGCTGCACACCCCCGTCCTCCCCGAGCTGGCGTGGCGCGGCGTGCTGGGGCGGCGGTGGCCCGCGATGCTCGCCCGCGTCGAACGCCTCCCCGAGGACGCCGGCTACCCCACCGCGTCGCTGCGCCAGGACGCGGCCCATGGCGCCTGGCTCTACCGCGACAACGTGCGGGAACGGCTGCGCCGCCCGCGCCCGGACGCCTACGCCCACGTCCCCGTGCAGCTGATCACCCCCTCCGGTGACCTGTTCCTCTCCGAACGCCTCTACGACGACCTGGAGCGCTGGGCGCCGGGGCTGCGCCGCCGGACGCTGTCCGCCAAGCACTGGGTCCCCCGCACCCGGCCCGATCAACTCGCCGCGTGGATCGCCGAGTTCGCCGATGCGCACGAGGGGACGTCCACCGGGGCCGCGACGGAGACGGCACCGGCCGGGTCCGGCGCCGGGCGCACGGGCCGGCCCGGCGCGCGGAGCCGGACGTCGGCCGCCGAACGGCTCACGGCCCGCGCCGCCGAACGGTTCGCCGGACAGCTCGTCCTGGTCACCGGCGCCGGCAGCGGGATCGGCCGGGCCACCGCGTACGCCTTCGCCGAGGCGGGCGCGCGGATCGTGGCCGTCGACCGGGACCCGGAGGGGGCCGCCAGGACGGCCGAGCTGTCCCGGCTGCTGGGCGCCCCCGAAGCCTGGGCGGAGGTCACCGACGTCTCCGACGAGCGGGCGATGGAGAAGCTCGCCGACCGGGTAACCGACAGCCACGGCGTGGTCGACGTGCTCGTCAACAACGCCGGGATCGGGCTGGCCGGCTCCTTCCTGGACACCACCGCCGACGACTGGCGCAAGGTGCTCGACGTCAACCTGTGGGGCGTCCTGCACGGCTGCCGGCTCTTCGGACAGCGGATGACCGAACGCGGTCAGGGCGGGCACATCGTCAACACCGCGTCGGCCGCCGCCTACCTGCCCTCCCGCACCCTGCCCGCCTACAGCACCTCCAAGGCCGCGGTGCTGATGCTCAGCGAATGCCTCCGGGCCGAACTGGCGCCGCACGGCATCGGGGTCACCGCGGTCTGCCCCGGCCTGGTCGACACCAACATCACCGCCACCACCCGCTTCACCGGCGTCAGCGACCAGGAGCAGGAACGCATGCGGGCCAAGTCCTCCCGGCTGTACCGCATACGCGCCTACCCGCCGGAGAAGGTGGCCGCCGCCCTGCTGCGCGGGGTGCTCGACAACACCGCCGTCGTCCCGGTCACCCCCGAGGCCCGCGGCGCCCGGCTGCTCTCCCGGCTCTCCCCCGCCGCCATCCGGGCGCTGGCCCGGCTCGACCCGCCGCTGTGATCCGCCCGCCCGCACGGTACCGAGCCCGACACGAGAAGGACCGTCCGCCATGCACACCCCGACCCCGTACCCGATAAGGCCGCGCCGTGTCTCGTTCGACTGGCGGGACACCCCGCTGCACTGGATCCCGGACGAGCCCGTCGCCACCCATGTCATCAACGTCCTGCACCTGCTGCTGCCGGCCGGTGAGCGGTGGTTCGTCAAGGTCTTCAAGGAGGCGCTGCCGCTGGTCACCGACCCCGAACTGCTGGGCGACGTCAAGGGGTTCATGGGCCAGGAGGCCACCCACAGCGTCCAGCACTCCTACGTCCTGGACCACCTGGCCGAGCAGGGCCTGGACACCCACCCCTACACCCGGCACGTGGACTGGATGTTCGACGTGCTGCTCGGTGACGAACCGCCCGCCGGGCTGCCGTTGTCGCGGCGTGAGTGGCTGCGCTTCCGGCTGTCGCTGATAGCGGCGATAGAGCAGTTCACCGCGGTGCTCGGCGACTGGATACTGCGCGCCGACGGCCTGGACCGGGCCGACCCCGACGCCGTCATGCTGGACCTGCTGCGCTGGCACGGCGCCGAGGAGGTCGAGCACCGGGCGGTCGCGTTCGACATGTACCAGCACGCCGGCGGCAGCGGCCTGCCGCGTTATCTGCGCCGGGTGTACGGCATGGCGGTCACCGCACCCGTGCTGCTGTGGCTGTGGGCGTTCGGCGCGGCGTACCTCATACGCCACGATCCGCAGTTGCGGGGCCGGCTCGGGTACACGCTGCGTGAGCACAACAAGGCGGTCCGCAAGGGACTGCTGCCGACCTGGGGCGAGCTGGGCGCGGCGATCCCCCGCTACCTGCGGCGGTCGTACCATCCCTCCCAGGAGGGGTCGTTGCGCAACGCCGTCGCCTACCTGGCCACGTCCCCAGCCGCGCGGGCGGCGGCCGGCGCGGTGGCCCGGGCGGCCGTCTCGTAGGACACCGCGGCAGGTGCCGGGGAACCGGTCCGGTCCGGCCCGGGACGTGACGGCCGCGAAGGCGAGTGCGGCGCACCGGAGCGACGGAAGGCTTCGGGCGCCGAGGGAAAGGAGGCCGTCGTGGCCGAGGACACGGTGCCCGGGAACGTTCCCGGGAGGGCGCCGCGGACCGCCGCACCGGCCGCGCGGCCGGACTACCGGATCGAGGACCTGGCACACGCCAGCGGCACCACGGTGCGCACCATCCGCGCCTACCAGGACCGCGGGCTGCTGCCCAAGCCGGAGCGGCGGGGCCGGGCCAACGTCTACGGCGCCGAGCACCTGGCCCGGCTGCGGCAGATCGGCGAGCTGCTGGAACGCGGCTACACCCTGGCCAGCATCAAGGAGCTGCTGGAGGCGTGGGACGCGGGCACCGGGCTCGGCGGGGTACTGGGCCTGGTCAGCGAGGTGGACCGGCCCTGGTCGGACGAACGGCCGGCCAGGATCGGCCGCGCGGATCTGATAGCGCGGTTCGGCGGGGTCGCCGACGACGGGGCGATCGCCGAGGCCGTCGAGCTGGGCGTGCTCGAACCCGTGACGGAGCCCGGGGCCGAGGAGGGGGGCGCGGCGGCCGACGCGGCGGAGTTCCTGGTGCCGAGCCCGCTGGAGCTGGCGGCGGCGGCCGAGCTGTACGCGGCCGGGGTACCGCTGTCGGCGATCTCCGGGCATCTGCGGGAGCTGCGCGGCCAGGTCGAGCACATCGCCGAACGCTTCCTGGAGTTCACCACCGAGCACGTCTTCCACCGCTACCTGGACCACCCGCCGACCGAGGACGAGGCCACTGAGGCGGCCGGCCTGGTCCGCAGACTGCGACCGCTGGCCCAGCAGACGATGGACGCCGAACTGGCGCGCGCCATGCGGACGTTGGCGACCCGGATGGTGCAGCGCCACCTCGGTGACCTGCCGCTGCCGGCCGCCCTCGCCGGCCCCGCGACCGTCACGGGCCCGGCGACCGTCGCCGGGCCCGGCGCGCGGGACGCCGGTCCGCCGTGGGCATCGGGGGTGCCGGACACCGTGCCGGTGGCGCTGCCCGCCGGGACGGTCCGTTCGGTGCGGGCACTGGTGGGCGCCCGGAACACGGCGGCGTTCATCGCGGCGGCGGCCGAACGGGAGGTACGGGCGCGCACCATGGACGACCTCGCCGCGGCGGGCCGCCGGCCGCGACCGCACCATGAGGACGACGAGGGCGCACGAAGCTGAGGGCGGCGCCACGACGAAGGGGGAACCATGACGTGACCACGCCTGGCCAGCACCGAGGCGGCCGTCGAAGCGGTACGCGCGGTGGCCGCCGAGTACGCGCGGGAGGTGGAGGTCACCCACGACATCGGCGCCGACCGGTCGGGGCGCCGCCTGTCGGCGGGGGCGTTCGCGGTGACCGACCCCGACGGGAGCCTCCCGCACGAGGCGTTCTGCGAACTCGGCGGATCGCCCCGGGTCAGCGTCGAGCTGTTCTCGGAGGGCGACGCGCTGATCACGGTGGAGGGCGTGCCGTTCCACGACGTCCCGTGGGACTCGGTGCCCGCCTTCCTCAGCGTGCTCTACCGCGGCCTCGCCCACGTCAAGGTGGGCTTCTGGCCGCCGCGGCAGCAGCTCGTGGTGCCGCTGCCCGGCGACGAGACGTACAAGGAGACGATATTCGGGCCGCTGAACCGCTGGCTCGGCAGCCGGATCCGCTGAGGGGCGCCGTTGGAGGTCAGCCGTTCAGCTGCGCCAGACCGTCGACGGCGATCTTCTCGAAGACCGCCAGGTCGGCGGCGTACACCGAGTCGGGGATCGGCCAGTGCAGGACGATCTCGGTGATGCCCAGTTCCGCGTAGCGGCCGGCGTAGTCCACGAAGGCGTCCACGGATTCCAGCGGGCGTTCCCGGGTCGAGCCCTGGAGGAGGACGCGGTCGATCCCGGCCGGGTCGCGCCCTTCCTCGGCGCAGGCCGCCTCCAGCTTGCCGAGCTGGGCGCGGATCACCCCGGGGCAGTCCTCCACGGCCACGTCGCGGGGGCCGCGCGGGTCGCCGTAGGTCACCCACGCCTGGCCGTACCGGGCGGCGAGGCGCAGGCCGCGCGGACCGGTGGCCGCCACCGCGAACGGCAGCCGGGGGCGCTGCACGCAGCCGGGGATGTTGCGGACCTCGTGGGCCGGGTAGTAGGTGCCCTCGGCGGAGACCACGTCCTCGGTCAGCAGCCGGTCGAGCAGCGGCAGGAACTCCCCGAACCGGTCGGCGCGCTCCCGGGGCGTCCACGCCTCCTGACCGAGCGCGGTGGCGTCGAAGCCGGAGCCGCCGGCGCCGATGCCGAGCGTGATCCGTCCGCCGCTGATGTCGTCCAGGGTGATCAGTTCCTTGGCGAGCGTCACCGGGTGCCGGAAGTTCGGCGAGGTGACCAGCGTGCCCAGCCGCAGAGTGGAGGTGACCCCGGCGGCCGCGGTCAAGGTCGGCAGCGCGCCGTACCACGGCCCGTCCCGGAACGACCGCCACGACAGGTGGTCGTAGGTGTACGCGGCGTGGAACCCGAGCTGCTCGGCCCCCGTCCACAGCTCCCGCCCCCGCTGCCAGGGGTGGACGGGAAGGATCACAGTGCTCAGTCGCATGCCCCCGAGCGTACGTTCCCCCTCGGACGGCGCGGAAAAGACCACGGCTCCGCGATCAGCCCCCTGACCGGCCACGCCTGCCGGGTGACGCCGCCGGAACGGCGGCGTGCGCGCCGTGACCGCCCCGCGAGGACGGCACGGGGAGCCGTCTCCAGCGGACCGCGACGGAGGCCGAGCGCCATAACCCCCGAGCCCGGCGCCGCGCCCCAGGGGCACTACCGGGAAACCCTCGGGGCCCCGGCGCGCGGTCACCCGCTTCACGCCCCTGACCGGCCATGCCTGCCGGAGTGACGCCCGGGAACGACGGCATACGTACCGTGACCGCCCCGCGAGGACGGTACGGGGCACGCCAACGCGGCGCCGTCTCCTGCGGCCGGAACGGAGGCCCGAGTGCCATGATCGCCGGGCCCAACCCCCACGCCCCGCCGCCCCGGGAGCACCTACGGCACCACCACGAAAACCTCGGCGCGGCCCCCGCGCAAGATCACTCTTCACGCCCCTGACCGGCCACGCCTTCCGGAGTGACGCACCGGAACAGCGGCATACGCACCGTGACCGCCCCGCGAGAACGGTACGGGCACGCCATCGCGGCGCCGCCTCCCGGACCGGACCGAAGCCCCAGCACCCTGACCACCAGGCCCAACCCCACCCGCCCCCGCCGCCCCGGAAGCACCTACGGCACCACCGCGAAAACCCCGGCGCCGCCCGGCGCGCGGTCACCCCCTCGCGCCCCGACCGCACACCTGTGCACCTCGTTGCGTCAGTATGGTCCCCGTGACCTCGACCTGTCCGACGCCTCGACACACCCCGCGGGATGCCGCCGGGCGGTCCGAGCCGCCCAAGCCCCGGCTGATCGCGACCGACCTGGACGGAACGTTGCTGCGGGACGACAAGACCGTTTCCGCGCGCACCGTGGCCGCCCTGGCGGCGGCCGAGGAGGCCGGTATCGAGGTGTTCTTCGTCACCGGGCGCCCGGCCCGCTGGATGGACGTGGTCGCCGAGCACACCGCCCGCCACGGCGTGGCCATCTGCGCCAACGGGGCCGGCGTCTACGACCTGCACCGGGAGCGGCTGCTGGCCGCGTACCCGCTGCGTGTCGAGGATGCCCGCGCGGTCGTCGAGACGTTGCGGACGGCCGTCCCCGGGGCCTGCTTCGCGATCGAGCGCACCGGGAGCTTCCAGTACGAGCCCGAGTACGACGCGCTGTGGGCCGAACCGGACTCGATGGTCGGCCCGGCGGAGGAGTTGCTGGCCGCGCGCCCGGCGGAGCCGGTGCTGAAGCTGCTGGCCAAGCACGCCTCGGCCGACCCGGACGTCTTCCTGGCCACCGCACGGAACGCCGCCGGTGACCACGCGGAGTTCACCCGGTCGAGCCCGTCCGCGCTGCTGGAGATCAGCGGCCGAGGGGTGAGCAAGGCGACCACGCTGGCCCGCTGCTGCGCCGATCGCGGCATCGGCGCCGACGAGGTGGTCGCCTTCGGTGACATGCCGAACGACCTGGAGATGCTCGGCTGGGCGGGCACCTCCTACGCGGTCGCCAACGCCCACCCCGACGTGCTGGCGGCCACCACGCACCACACGGCGGCCAACGAGGAGGACGGCGTGGCCCAGGCCATCGAGGAGATCCTGGCCCGCTGAGCCCGCTGAGCCCGCTGACGAGGCCGGCGGAGTCGACCGGGCCGACGGCTGAGGCGAAACGTTCCACCTCAGCCACCCCGGAAACGCCCGGCGCACACTCCGGCGCGCAAGTCTCCGTACGCCCCCACAACGCCCCCGTGCGCCTCAGCAACACCCCACCCGCCGACCACCCACCCCGCACGCCCTCCCGCGCCCCCCGTTCACCCGCCCGCAACCCTTACCGGGCCGGGCCGGGCCGGGCCGGGCCGGGCCGCCCTCAACCGACCCCCACCGGCGACCGCAACGGCTCCGCCTCGCGTTCCCTCGCCAGCATCCGCGCGAACGGGCCGTCCGCCGCGGCGAGTTCGGCGAAACCGCCGCGCTGCGCCACCCGTCCCTCGTCGAGCACGACGATCTCGTCCACCGCGCCTTCCCCGGCCAGTCCGGCCAGGCGGTGGGTGATCAGTACGGTGGCGCGCCCTTCGGCGGAGCGGGTCGCTGTGGCCCGCAGCAGATCGGCGGTGAGCGCGTCGGCGGTGGCGAGGTCGAGGTGCTCGGCGGGCTCGTCCAGGACGAGGACGGGGAAGCCGGCCAGCAGGGCCCGGGCCAGGGCGAGGCGTTGCCGTTGGCCGCCGGAGAGGCGGGCACCGTGCTCGCCCACGAAGGTGTCCAAACCCTCCGGGAGCGAATTCACCCATCCGAGGAGGCGCGCGTCCGCGAGAACGGCACGCAGGAGCGCGTCGTCCGCGTCCGGACGCGCCATGCGCAGGTTCTCCCTGATCGTGCTGTCGAAGATGTGCGCGTCCTGGGCACACAGTCCGACCATCCGCCGTACGTCGTCCCCGTCGAGCCGCGACGCCTCCGTACCGCCGAGCGTGTACGTCCCCCGTTCGGCGTCCACGAACCGCAGCAGCGCCTGGGCCAGCGTGGTCTTGCCGGCCCCCGAGGCGCCCACCACCGCGACCCGGCGACCGGGCGTCAGGGTGAGGCCGAAGCAGTCCAGCGCGGCCCGCTCCCGTCCCGCGTACCGCACCGTCAACCCCCGTACGCCCAGCGGGAACGGGGACTCGGGGGCCGGCGCCGGCCGCTCGGGCTCGCTCACCGGAACGGGGGCGTCCAGAACCTGGTGGACGCGGTGCGCGGCACGGCGGGCGCGGTGGCCGTACTGCGCGGCGAGCGGCAGCCCGCCGACCGCCTCGAAGGCGGCCAGCGGCGTCAGCACGACCACCGCCAGGTCGACCCCGGGCAGCCGTCCGGCGTGCGCGGCGGCCACCCCCACGCAGGCCGCGGCGGCCACGGTGACCCCGCTGACCAGCGCCATCAGCCCGGCGCCCAGCGCGGACACGGCAGCCGAACGGGCCGCGGCCCGGGTGAGTCCGCGGTCGGCCTCCGCCACCCGTGCCGCCCGCCGGGGCAGCGCGCCCGCGACGGTGAACTCCGCGACGCCGCCCAGCAGATCGACCACCCGCGTCGACAACGTGCCACGGAGCGGGGCGAGTTCCCCCTCGGTGCGCCGGGACAGCGCCGCCGACAGGGCCGGCACCGCCACCCCCGCCACCAGCAGGCCCGCCGCCAGCACCGCGCCCGCGGCCGGCAGGAGCCACCACAGGAACGCCGACGCCCCGGCGCCGACCACCACGGCCGCCCCGACCGGCAGCAGCCGCCGCAGGAAGTAGTCCTGGAGCGAGTCGACGTCCGCGACCAGCCTGGAGAGCAGGTCGCCGCGGCGTACGTCACGCAGCCCGGCCGGGGCCAGCCGTTCCAGCCGCCGGTAGACGGCCGCCCGCAGATCGGCAAGGGCGCGGAAGACGGCGTCGTGCGCGACCAGCCGCTCGGCGTACCGGAAGACCGCCCGGCCGATGCCGAAGGCGCGGGTCGCGGTCACCGCCACCATCAGGTAGAGCACCGGCGGTTGCTGGGCGGCCCGGGAGATCAGCCAGCCGGAGGTGGCCATCAGCCCGGTGGCGCTGCCCAGGGCGAGCGCGCCGAGCAGGGTCGCCAGCAGGAAGCGGGCGCGCAGGGGGCGTGCCATCCGCCGTACCCGCCGCAGTGCGCCCCCGGGGTGCTCCCGATCGCCCCCGGCTCCGCCCCGGTTCGCCGGATCCGGCGAACCCGTCGGCCCCGTCACCGATACCGGCGCATTCACACCATCGCGCGCCCCCGCGTACATCCGGTCGTGAACCTCGTCCCGCGCCGCTTCCGCGCTTCCGGGCACCCCCGCGCGCTCCCGTGCACCAGGACCGTCCGCGCCGAGGGACCGGTCCCCCGGGGCCCCCGTCGGTGCCGGGGCGTTGATGCGGACGATCCGGTCGGCGACCGCGAGCAGCGCGGGACGGTGCACGATCAGGACGACCGTGCGGTCGCGGGCGAGCCGGCGGACGGCTTCGACGATCTCGCCCTCGGTCTCCCCGTCCAGGCCGGCCGTCGGCTCGTCGAGCAGCAGCAGCGGCCGGTCGGCCAGGAACGCCCGGGCCAGCGCGAGGCGTTGCCGCTGCCCGGCGGAGAGCCCCGCGCCGTCCTCGCCGAGCCGGGTGTCAGTGCCGCGTGGCAGGCTGGTCACGAAGTCGAGGGCGTGGGCGTCGCGCAGCGCCTCACGCACCTCGTCGTCGGTGGCGTCCGGCCTGGCCAGCCGCACGTTCTCGGCGACGGTTCCGGCGAACAGGTACGGATGCTGGGGCACCCAGGCGATCTGGGAGCGCCAGCCGTCGGGGTCCAGGGAGGTGAGGTCCGTGCCCGCTATCCGAATACGCCCGCTGGTCGCGGGGGTGAAGCCGAGGAGCACGCCGAGCAGCGTGGTCTTGCCCGCACCGGAGGGTCCGGTGACCGCCACCGTCTCACCGGCGCCGACGGTGAAGGTGGTCTCCGGCAGCGAGGCCACCGCGCGCCCCGGGTGCGTGACGCTCAGCCGCTCCACGCTCAGCTCCGCGCGGCGCACGTCCGGCACCGCCTGACGGCCCGGCTCGCGCAACGGGGTCTCCAGCACCGCGAAGACCTCGTCCGCCGCCGCCAGCCCCTCGGCCGCCGCGTGGTACTGGGCGCCCACCTGCCGCAGCGGCAGATACGCCTCCGGCGCCAGCACCAGCACCAGCAGCCCGGTGTAGAGGTCGAGTTCACCGCCCACCAGGCGGAAGCCGACGCCGACGGCGACCAGCGCCACCGAGATGGTGGCGAGGAGTTCGAGCGCGAAGGAGGAGAGGAACGCCACCCGCAAGGTGGACAAGGTGGCCCGGCGGTAGTCGTCGGTGATCCGGCGGATCGCGGCGGCCTGCGCCTTGGCCCGGCCGAAGACCTTCAGCGTCGGCAGCCCGGAGACCACGTCCAGGAAGTGGCCGGACAACCGGGCCAACAGCCGCCACTGCCGCTTCGTCCGCGCCTCGGTGTACCAGCCGATCAGCGCCATGAACACCGGGATCAGCGGCAGCGTGACCACGATGATCAGCGCCGATTCCCAGTCGGCGGTGGCGATCCTGGCCAGCACGGCGGCGGGCACCACCACGGCGAGCCCGAGTTGCGGCAGGTAGCGCGCGAAGTAGTCGTCGAGCGCGTCCACGCCGCGCAGCGCCAGCGTGGTCAGCTCGCCGGTGCGCCGGGCGTCGGCCCAGCCGGGGCCGAGCGCGGTGGCGTGGTCGAGGAGCCGGCGGCGCAGTTCGGACTTGACCGTGGCGCTGGTGCGGTGGGCGGCCAGCTCGGTCAGCCAGCCGACCACCGCCCGGCCGGCCGCGACGGCGGCCAGCCGGGCGACGTCGCCGGCGAGCCGGTCGAGGCCGGCGTGGTGCTGGAAGGCACCGACCACGATCCCGGCGATGAGCATGGCCTGCGCCACCACCAGGCCGGCCCCGGCGAGCCCGAGGGCCACCGTCGCGGCGAGGAAGACGCGGGTGGATCGGGCGTACCGGAGCAGTCGCGGATCGACGGGTCGCATGGGTGCCTCGCGGGGTGGCGGAACGGCGGGGGTGGTTGTCGGGACGGGAGGACGGCGGTGGCCGTCGGGAAGGAGGGGTTCAGTGGACGGCGGGACCGGGGATGTGCTGGGTGCCCAGCCGCTTGCGGAAGACCCAGTAGGTCCACGCCTGGTAGGCGACGACCAGCGGGGTGGCGAAGCCGGCGATCCAGGTCATCACCTTGAGGGTGTAGGGCCCCGAGGAGGCGTTGGCCACCGTCAGGTTCCAGGCCGCGTTGGTGGTGGAGGGCATCACGTTGGGGAAGAGCGCCAGGAAGAAGGTGGCGACGGTGGCCGCGATGGCCACCCCGGAGAGCGCGAAGGCCCACCCCTCGCGCCCGCGCCGGCCCACCGCCCAGGCGGCGGCCAGTGCGACGAGCGCGGCCACCACGGTGATCAGGCTGCGTCCGTTGCCGTGCGACGCCTGCGTCCACGCCAGGAAGCCGGCCGCCACGGCGAGCGCGGCCAGCCCCAGCCCGGCCGCGGCGCGCCGGGCCCGCATCCGGATGTCGCCGAGCGTCTTCAGCGCGGCGAAGACGGCGCCGTGAAAGGTGAAGACCACCAGGGTGAGCAGACCGCCGAGGAGCGCGTAGGGGTTGACCAGGTCGCCGAGGTCGCCGGTGAAGTTCTTGGACGCGTCGATCGGCACGCCGCGCACGATGTCGGCGAAGGCGGCGCCCCACAGGAAGGCGGGGAGCAGCGAGGCCCAGAAGATGGCGTTCTCCCAGTTGCGCTTCCAGCGTTCGTCGTCCCGCTTGGCCCGGTACTCGAAGGCGACGCCGCGCACGATCAGGCAGACCAGGATGAGCAGCATCGGCAGGTAGAAGCCGCTGAACAAGGTGGCGTACCAGTCGGGGAAGGCGGCGAAGGTGGCGCCGGCCGCGGTGAGCAGCCAGACCTCGTTGCCGTCCCAGACCGGGCCGATGGTGTTGATCAGCACCCGGCGCTCGCGTTCGTCGCGGGCCAGCAGCTTGCTGAGGATGCCGATGCCGAAGTCGAACCCCTCCAGGAAGAAGTAGCCGGTCCACAGGACGGCGATCAGCACGAACCAGACGTCGTGAAGGTGCATGGTCGATTGCTCCGGTTCCCGTTGCCGTGGCGCGGGTCAGTAGGCGAAGGCGAGGGGCTTGTCGGCGTCCGCGGTGCCGCCGTCGCCGTCGGTGGCGCCGGGGTCGCGGGGGCCGCGCAGCCGGGGGTCGCGGACGGGCGGCAGCTCGTCGGTGTTGGGCCCGGCGGTGGCGTAACGGGCCATCAGCCGCACCTCGACGATCGCGAGCACCGCGTAGAGCACCGCGAAGACGACGATGGAGATGAGCACGTCGGCGCTGCCGACCCCGGGCGAGACGGCGTTCCGGGTCTTCATCAGCCCGTAGACCACCCAGGGCTGGCGTCCCATCTCGGTGAAGATCCAGCCGAAGGAGTTGGCGATCAGCGGCAGCCCCATGGTGAACACGCCGATCCGCCACGACCAGGTGGTGAAGAAGTCGCTCATCTCCCGCCGCCGGGTCAGCATCAGCCGCGGCACCTCGTGGTCCCCGGTGCGGAACCGCGGGTCGAGCCAGCGCTTGCGGCGGGTGGTCCACAGCCCGATCAGCCCGGCGACGAAGGAGGACATCCCGAAGCCGATCATGAGCCGGAATCCCCAGAAGGTGACGAAGATGTTGGGGATGTAGTCCTTGGGGCTCCCGCCGAACCTCGCGGCCTCCTGCTTGGCCACGTCGTTGATGCCGGGCACGGCGTCGTGGAAGTTGCTGTGCGACAGGAAGGAGAGCACCCCGGGCACCGACAGCTCGACGGTGTTGTGCCCCTTGGCCACGTTGCCGACCGCGAAGACCGAGAAGGGGGCGGGGGCCTGGGTCTCCCACAGCGCCTCGGCCGCGGCCATCTTCATCGGCTGCTGCTCGAACATCACCTTGCCGAGGCTGTCGCCGCTGACCGCGGTGCCCAGGCCGAAGATCACCGCGAGCACCAGTCCGGTCCGCAGCGAGCTGCGCATCACGCCGATCTTCTTCGGGTCGGTCTCCCGGCCGGCCCGCTGCGCCCGCTTGGCCCGCCACAGGTGGAGCGAGGCGATGCCGACCACGAAGGCGGCGCCGGTGAGGAAGGAGGCGGTGAGCGTGTGGGCCGCCTGCACCAGCGCGGTGTTCTGGGTCAGCACCGTCCAGATGCTGGTCAACTGCGCCTTGCCGGTGTGGTGGTTGAGGGTGTAGCCGTTCGGGTGCTGCATCCAGGAGTTGGCGGCGAGGATGAAGTACGCCGACAGCACCGTCCCCAGCGAGACGATCCAGATGCACGCGCAGTGCGCCTTCCTGGGCAGCTTGTCCCAGCCGAAGATCCATAGCCCGATGAACGTGGACTCGAAGAAGAACGCGAGCAGCGCCTCCATGGCCAGCGGGGCGCCGAAGACGTCACCGACGAAGCGCGAGTAGTCCGACCAGTTCATGCCGAACTGGAACTCCTGCACGATGCCGGTGACCACGCCCATCGCGATGTTGATCAGGAAGAGCTTCCCCCAGAACTTCGTGGCGTGGAAGTACTTCTCCTTGCGGGTGCGCACCCACGCCGTCTCGAAGCCCGCGGTGATGGCCGACAGGCTGATCGTGAGGGGGACGAACAGGAAGTGGTAGACGGTCGTGAGGCCGAACTGCCACCGCGCCAGAGTCTCCGGCGCCAGGGCCAGGTCCACGTCGGTCTCCTTCTGTCGCAGCCGGATCGATGGCGTACTGCTGGGACATGGATCAACGGAGTGTGCGCGCTTGTGAAAGCGTTCACATTCACAAGCCCAGTATGGCTCAGGGCCCCGGAGTCGTCGCACAGGGGGGTACGTGAGCCCGTTCACAGCGGATCGCGCAGGTCACGAGGGCGAAGGGGACACCGGGAACGGACATGCGAAAGGCGGCCCGGGCAGGGCTTCCGCCCCAGGCCCGGACCGCCGACGGCGCCCGCACCGGGCGGGACACCGGACACGCGCCGCGGGAACGGCTCCCGCGGCGCGTGGTCAGCTCTCCACAGCGGTCAGCTCTTCGAAGCAGTCGGCTCTTCGGGGCGGTCAGCCCTTCAGGAACTCCCCCGCCACCCGCACGAAGATGTCGTTGGCCTCCCGCTCGCCGATCGTCACGCGGACGCCCTCGTCCGGGAAGGGACGCACCACGACCCCGGCCCGCTCGCACGCGGCGGCGAAGTCACCGGTGCGGTCGCCGAGCCGGAGCCAGACGAAGTTGGCCTCGGTGGGCGCCACCGTCCACCCCTGCGCCAGCAGCGCGTCCCGCACCCGGGTGCGCTCGGCGACCAGCGCCTCCACCCGCTCCAGCAGCGCGTCCTCGGACCGCAGGCTGGCCACCGCCGCGTCCTGGGCGAGCTGGCTCACCCCGAACGGCACCGCGGTCTTGCGCAGCGCGGCGGCCACCGACTCGTGGCCCACCGCGAAGCCCACCCGCAGCCCGGCCAGCCCGTACGCCTTGGAGAAGGTGCGCAGCACGCAGACGTTGGGCCGCTCCCGGTACAGCTCGATGCCGTCCGGCACCTCGGCGCCGCGGATGAACTCGCGGTACGCCTCGTCCAGCACCACCAGCACGTCGGAGGGGACGCGGTCGAGGAAGCGGAGCAGATCGGCACGGCGGACGGCGGTGCCGGTCGGGTTGTTGGGGTTGCACACGAAGATCAGCCGGGTGCGGTCGGTGACGGCGTCCGCCATCGCGTCCAGGTCGTGCACCTCGCCGTCGGTCAGCGGCACCCGCACCGAGGTGGCCCCGGCGATCTGGGTGACGATCGGGTACGCCTCGAAGGAGCGCCAGGCGTAGACCACTTCGTCGCCGGGCCCCGCGGTGGCCTGGACGAGCTGCTGGGCGATGCCCACCGAGCCGGTGCCGGTGGCGATGTGCGACTCGGGCACGTCGAACCGCTTGGCCAGCTCCGCGGTGAGGGCGGAGCAGGCCAGGTCCGGGTAGCGGTTCAGGGAGCGCGCGGTCTCCAGCGCGGTCTCCAGCACCCCGGGCAGCGGCGGATACGGGTTCTCGTTGGAGGACAGCTTGTACGCGGGCGCGCCGCCGGCCGACACGGCGGGCCGCCCCGGCTTGTACACCGGGATGCCGTCGAGCGCGGCACGCAGTTTCGGTTGTGCTTCAGTCACCAGGTCCTCCTCGACCTTCCGCCATCCCCGTGGGTGGCACGGGCTCGTGGCCCGCGGCCCCTGGAGCCGGTACGGGCTCGTGGCCCGCCGACCCCCTTGTCCCACACCTTATGAGGGGGCGTACGGGTAGCGGGAGGGTCGAATCTCACAGATGCGCGCTGGTGGCGTGCGCTCTGGCGCGCATCCCTCGTACAGGTGAGGTGCTGACAGGGGTGCAACGGCACCGTCCGACGACTCCACCGTGTGCCGATGCCCCACACCTCATGTGATCCGGGGTCACCGCCTGGCATCGTGAGGGTGAAAAGCCCGTTTCGTCTTGCATAAACGTCACTGCGGAAGGGCGGTTTGTCACCCCTGTGGCGGACGCTCCCGAGCCCTACTATCAGCCTCGCCATGACAGCAGCAGGTAACCACCAGGCGAGCCGGGCCTCCGGTCGCCGGTTGGAGCGCGCAGGGATCCGGGACGTGGCCGCCGCGGCCGGGGTCTCGATCACGACTGTCTCCGACGCACTCAACGGCAAGGGCCGGCTGCCCGATGCCACCCGCCGTCACGTCCGCGAGGTCGCCGACCGGCTGGGCTACCGCCCGTCCGCCGCCGCGCGCACGCTGCGCACCGGCAGATCGGGCCTGATCGGGCTGACGGTGACCACCTACGGGGAAGAACCGTTCACCTTCACCGAGTTCGCCTACTTCGCCGAGATGGCCCGGGCCGCCACCTCCGCCGCCCTCGCCCGGGGGTACGCGCTGGTGATCCTGCCCGCGTCCTCCCGCCACGACGTGTGGAGCAACGTGGCGCTGGACGGCACGGTGGTCATCGACCCCTCGGACGCCGACCCGGTCGTCGCCGACCTGGTGCGCCAGGGCATCCCGGTGGTCAGCGACGGCCGCCCGGCGGGCAACCTGCCGGTGCACGCCTGGGTGGACAACGACCACGAGCAGGCCGTCCTCGGCATCCTGGACCACCTCGCCGCGGCCGGCGCACGCCGCATCGGCCTGCTCACCGGGACCAGCACCGACACCTACACCCGGCTGTCCACCTCGGCCTATCTCGCCTGGTGCCGGCGGGTCGGCCAGGAGCCGGTGTACGAGGCGTACCCCGCGCACGACCCGTGTGCCGGCGCGGTCGCCGCCGACCGGCTGCTGGCCCGCCCGGACCGCCCGGACGCCGTCTACGGGCTCTTCGACCCCAACGGCACCGACCTGCTGGCCGCCGCCCGCCGCTACGGGCTGCGGGTGCCCGAGGACCTGCTGCTGGTCTGCTGCAGCGAACGGGCCGCCTACGCCACCACCGAACCGCCCATCAGCACCCTGTCGCTCAAGCCGGGGCGCATCGGGACCGCCGTCGTCCAGCTGCTGATCGACGCGATCGAGGGGTGCGGCGGCCGGCAGCCGGTCGAGCAGGTGATGCCGACCGAACTGATCGTGCGCGCCTCGTCCCAACGGCGCCCGCCGCGCACCACCGTGAGCCCGCCACGTCCCCCGTCATCTCCTTGATGCGTCGTCCCGCTGGGCCGTGTCCCCACTTCGGGTACGGCTCCCGGTCCCGCTTCGGGCGGTCCGGGCCGGAAATTTTCGCGCGATTTGTCGGCAGCGCCCCAATTGGCAGGTGGCGGGTGCGTCGCACGGCGACAGCGGCGTTCCTATGATGGGCGGATGACACCGCAGGACGCGTCGGCGCAGGCCGCGCCGGGCGCGCCACCGGTGCACAGCGGCGCGATGGTGGAGGGGTCGATGACTCAGGGGGCCGGTCAAGGACCCGTAACGCCCGTGACGAGTACCTCGGCGGGCTGGCGCCCCCCGCAAACCCCCGGCGCGCAGCAGCCCGCGCCGCCTCCGGCCGCACCCCAGCCGCCCGCCCCGGCCCCGGTCCCGGCCGCCCAGCACCCCGTTCCACCGGTGCCCCCGGTGCCGTTCCAGCCCTACCAGCCAGGGGAGCCCGACCAGCCGTACGTACCGGCCGCCACCACGCCGCCGGCCGGGGCGCCGCAGCCCGCCGGGGCCACGGTGCCGCCGGCGGAGTACACCCCCACCGCGCACGACATCCCCGTGCTCCGCCCCGTCGAGGACCACCCGACGGTACGGCTGACCACGGTCGGCGACCACGAGCCCAGCGGTCCGCCCGGGCCGCTGTACGTGGTCGGCGACGTCCACGGCTACCTGGACGAGCTGAAGGCGGCGCTGCGTGAGCGCGGCCTGATCGACGCCGAGGGCCACTGGTCGGCGGGGCAGAGCAGGCTGTGGTTCCTGGGCGACTTCACCGACCGCGGGCCGGACGGGGTCGGCGTCATCGACCTGGTGATGCAGCTCTCCGCGGAGGCCGCGGCGGCCGGCGGCTACGCCAAGGCGCTGATGGGCAACCACGAACTGCTGCTGATCGGCGCCAAGCGCTTCGACGACACGCCCGTCAACTCCGCGGCCGGCACCGCCTCCTTCCTCGCCGCCTGGCGGCTCAACGGCGGCCAGCCCACCGACATGGAACGCCTCCAGGACCACCACATCGCGTGGATGTCCCGTCTCGACGCGATCGCCCTGGAGGACAACCACCTGCTGCTGCACTCCGACACCACCGCGTACCTGGAGTACGGCTCCAGCATCGAGGAGGTCAACGACGCGGTGACCGGCGTGCTCCAGCGGTCGGACGCGGACGAGTGCTGGGAGCTGTTCCGCAAGTTCACCAAGCGCTTCGCCTTCCGCGGCGAATCCGGCGCGACGGCCGCCCGCGAGCTGCTGGACGCCTACGGCGGCGGCCGGGTCGTGCACGGCCACAGCCCGATCCCGTACCTGCTCGGCGAGGTGGACGAGGAGAACGAGGGCGGCGCCCCCGTGGTGACCGGCCCCCATCTGTACGCCGAGGACCTGGCGCTGGCGATGGACGGCGGCGTCACCATGGAGGGCCGGCTGCTGGTGGCCCAACTCCCGCTGCGCGGCTGAGGCCGTCCCGTACGGGCGCGACGCGGCCGGGACCGGCCCGGTCGGTGATCCGGCTTTACCGCACCGAAGCCGCGTTGCCCCCAATTTCCGGAAACACTCTGTCACCGCCTCACTCCGGCGCTCTACCATCGGGGTTGTCCGTCACAGGCTCGCCTCCGGTTCCGCACCCCCGCCCGCCCGGGCGGCCCGGCCCGGACCGCCGGAGATCGGAGCATCGGGGGATGTACATGAAAGGCGCTTCACACCTGCTCACCGAGGACGTCCCGGATTTCGAGCGGGTCCTCGACGAGGCGCTGCGCATGACGGCGGAGGACCCCGCCGTTCCCGGAACCCGGCTCGGCACCGGGCAGTTGCGCGCCATGGCGCTGAGCGCGACGGCGGCCATCTCGGCGTGCGCCGCGGCCGAGTACCTCAGCTACGTCACCGTACGCGCACGGCTGCGGGCCGAGGCGGCGGGCGGCACGGGGAACCGCGGGCCCGTCACGGCGGGCGGCGGCGCCGGCGACCACACCTCCGGCGCGGGCGTCCTGCCCACCGTCGCCGTCCTCACCCCGATCCTGGCCGGCACCGCCGGGCTCATCTTCCTGCTGGTGGGTTACGTGCTGGCGGCGATGGACCCGGAGCCGGCCATAGGGGCACCGCTGCGCACCGCCGGCTGGCTCTTCCTGGCGGTGGCCGGGCTGGGCGTCGTCGTCGGGGCGGTGAGCATCGTGCTGGCGGCGGTCCGCAACAGCTCGTCCGCCACCCGGGCCGCCCGCCCCGGGGAGCAGGCGGATCTGACAGCGGCGCGGGAGGCGTGGCTCACCGCGCTGCTGCACCGCGGGATGCTGCCGTTCCTGCGCGAGGTGCTGGCCGGCGCGGGGGCGCCGCCGGTGCCGGAGGACCCCGGGGCCGAGGAGGACGACGGGCTGCTGCCACCGCCCCGGCTGGGCTACTCCCGGCCCGGCTTCACCGGTCCCGGCCATGAGGAACCGGACTCCGGGGCGCCCCGGTTCAGCAGCCCCGACTACAGCAGTCCGCGCTTCTCCAGCCCGGACTTCTCCACCTCCGAGCACCGGGAGGGCTCCGACTTCCGGGAGCAGGACCCGGGCGCCCGCTGACCGTCCGCCGGGGCGCGCCCGGCCTGTCGGGGCGACGGTGCGGTGCGGTGCGGCGGTGCGGCGGTCACCCGTTGGCCCGTCACGCACGGCGATGAGTTGCACGCGGAAGGTCACGGACCTAGCGTCACAAGCGTCACCTCATGGCCCTCGGGCCTATTCCTCCCCAGGAGGCAGCAGATGCTTCTGCAGTCCACAATCGGCAAGGTCGCGCTCGCCGCCGTCAGCGGGGCGCTGGTCACCGCCGCCGTCGGCGGCACCGCCTTCGCCACCGACCACCCCGGTCCGCACGCGCGCCCCGGCGCCAACAACACCATGGCCCACCCGGCCAAGCACGCGCACGGCGCCATGGCGGGCCACCAGGTCTCCCGCCCGGCCGCCGGCCACCACTCCGCGATGTCCGGCCGTATGTCCTCGTCGGCCGGCCACCGGATGCCGGCCCGCGGCCACAAGATGATGGCGCAGGGCCACAAGACGACGGCCAAGGGCGACAAGCTGATGGCCAAGGGCGACAAGACGGCGATGAACGGCCGCCGGATGGACCCGGCGAACGGCCGCAAGAGCGACCCCATGACCGGCCGGGACCTCTACCGGGGCCGGGTGGAGGCCCAGAAGGGCCTGCGGATCCGCAACGAGTCCCGGATCGGCAGCCGGATGCTCGGCAGCTTCCGCAACGGCACCATGGTCGAGCTGGCCTGCCGTTCCAAGGGCAGCCCCGTCGACCGCAACGACGTCTGGTACCGCCTCGGCCGCCACAACTCCGGCTGGATCTCGGGCCGTTTCGTCAGGATCGTGGGCTCCACCCCGCGCCTGTGTCAGCGGTAACCACCGTCTCCCGGGCGACGCGCCGCACCTGACGTCCCATCAGGTGCGGCGCGTCCCCGTTCCGGGGTCCGTGGCGGCGCCGTGGTCAACCGGGCCGCGCCGACGGGCCACGAAGGTGACTCACGGCGCCCGGGTGACGTGTGAGCGGATCCATTACTGTGACCCAGAGCACTCGCCTGATCACCGCGAGGTGATCGCTGGACCCGGCGCAGTGCTGTCAACGCAAGTGAAACCCGGGAGGCGGACGGCCGTCCTGCTCCCGACCAGAGGAGGATCGCGTGGGCAAGGCGAAGTTCGAGCGGACGAAGCCGCACGTCAACATCGGCACCATCGGGCATGTGGACCACGGCAAGACCACTCTTACCGCGGCGATCACCAAGGTGCTGCACGACGCGCACCCGGAGCTGAACCCGTTCACGCCGTTCGACGAGATCGACAAGGCTCCCGAGGAGCGTCAGCGCGGCATCACCATCTCCATCGCGCACGTCGAGTACCAGACCGAGGCGCGTCACTACGCCCATGTCGACTGCCCCGGCCACGCGGACTACATCAAGAACATGATCACCGGTGCCGCCCAGATGGACGGCGCCATCCTCGTGGTCGCGGCGACGGACGGCCCCATGCCGCAGACCAAGGAGCACGTGCTCCTCGCCCGCCAGTCCGGCGTCCCGTACATCGTCGTCGCCCTGAACAAGGCCGACATGGTGGACGACGAGGAGATCCTCGAACTCGTCGAACTCGAGGTCCGCGAGCTGCTCAACGAGTACGAGTTCCCCGGCGACGACTGCCCGGTCGTCAAGGTCTCCGCCCTGAAGGCGCTGGAGGGCGACCCCGAGTGGGGCCAGTCGGTCATGAACCTCATGAACGCCGTCGACGAGAACATCCCGACCCCGCAGCGCGACGTCGACAAGCCGTTCCTGATGCCGATCGAGGACGTCTTCACGATCACCGGCCGCGGCACCGTGGTCACCGGACGCATCGAGCGGGGCGTGCTGCGGGTCAACGAGAACGTGGACATCATCGGCATCAAGACGGAGAAGACGTCCACCACGGTCACCGGCATCGAGATGTTCCGCAAGCTGCTCGACGAGGGCCAGGCCGGTGAGAACGTCGGTCTGCTGCTCCGCGGCATCAAGCGCGAGGACGTCGAGCGCGGCCAGTGCATCATCAAGCCGGGTTCCGTCACCCCGCACACCGAGTTCGAGGCGACCGCCTACATCCTGTCGAAGGACGAGGGTGGCCGCCACACCCCCTTCTTCAACAACTACCGTCCCCAGTTCTACTTCCGCACCACGGACGTGACGGGCGTCGTCACGCTCAAGGAAGGCACCGAGATGGTCATGCCCGGGGACAACGCCGAGATGTCCGTGCAGCTCATCCAGCCGGTCGCCATGGAAGAAGGGCTCCGCTTCACCATCCGCGAAGGCGGCAGGACGGTCGGCGCCGGCCAGGTGACCAAGATCAACAAATAGCGGAGGGCTGAGCGAGTGGTGGCAGGCAGAGGACCCTACCCCCACCACTCGCTCGCACGGTCACACTAAGCGAGGAGAATCCCGCACCAGAGCCTCAACATCCCGGCGCGGTCAGAAACCCCTCGCACGGGTGGCCCCGGCGACTCCCCCGCCGCCGAAACCCCGTCCTCCCCCGTTCAAGGGCCATGAAAGCAAGCACCGCACGACGATCGGGCGCCTAGCGCGGAACGTCGCGGACGCTACGTTGAAGAACGTCGGTCAGCACCCCGGCGGCGGTGACGAAGTCGTTGTCGTCGTGCAGCACGATCAACCCGTGGTAAGCCGCCGTGGCGCAGATCATCAGGTCGACGGTGGACAGCGCCCGGACAGCTCCTCCGCTTCGGGCGAGTCGGAACTGAGCCGACTCGATCCAGCCCCACATGTTCTTCGGCAGGGGCACGTCGGGGTACAGGTCGGCGAACATCTCGCCCATCTGCTCGTAATGGACGAGGTTGCGGGCGGAACGCCGGAATTCGGTGCGCTGGGGAGCGCACGACCCGATCACCCGCAGGTCGATGTCCTCTCCCCACACCTCGTTCAGATGCTGCTCACGCAGCAGGCGCCACACGGCGGTGGAGTCCGCGAGGTACCGGATCACTCCGTTTCCCGCTTCTCCGCGTCGTGGAGCTGCTGCCAGCCCTCGTAGTCCCATTCCTTGGCGGCCTCCATGTGCCGAGCACGCCGGGCAGCACGTTCGTGTCTCTCGGCGTACTCGCGGAGGGCCTCGTTCACCACGTCCTTCTTGGTCGCGCCTCCGGAGAACCGCATGGCCTTCGCCAGGGCATCATCGTCCAGGTCGATGGTTGTCACGCTCATACATGCCTCCGATATATAAGACCAACAACACCTCTGAATATAACGGCGGCCGATCAGCGGCGGGCCGGAAAACGCCGGACGCCGCCCACGGAGGTCATCCTCCGAAAGCGGCGCCCGTCGAACCGCGTGCGTGCGTCAGTCCGCCAACGGCAGGTACACCCTGTTCCCCGCCGCCGCGAACTCCTTGGACTTCTCGGCCATCCCGGCCTCGACCTCCTCCGCCGAGGCGCCGTGTTCCCGCCGGATGTCCTGCGAGATCTTCATCGAACAGAATTTCGGCCCGCACATCGAGCAGAAGTGGGCGGTCTTCGCCGGCTCCGCGGGGAGCGTCTGGTCGTGGAAGGAACGCGCGGTGTCCGGGTCGAGGGCCAGGTTGAACTGGTCCTCCCAGCGGAACTCGAACCGGGCGTCGGAGAGGGCGTCGTCCCATTCCTGGGCGCCGGGGTGGCCCTTGGCCAGGTCGGCGGCGTGGGCGGCGATCTTGTAGGTGATCACGCCGGTCTTGACGTCGTCCCGGTCCGGCAGCCCCAGGTGCTCCTTGGGGGTGACGTAGCACAGCATCGCCGTGCCCCACCAGGCGATCATCGCCGCGCCGATGCCGGAGGTGATGTGGTCGTAGGCGGGGGCGACGTCCGTGGTGAGCGGGCCCAGGGTGTAGAACGGGGCCTCCTCGCACACCTCCTGCTGGAGGTCGACGTTCTCCTTGATCTTGTGCATCGGGACGTGGCCCGGGCCCTCGATCATGGTCTGCACGTCGTGCGACTTGGCGATCCGGTTGAGCTCGCCCAGCGTCTTCAACTCGGCGAACTGCGCCTCGTCGTTGGCGTCCGCGATGGAGCCGGGGCGCAGCCCGTCCCCGAGCGAGTACGTGATGTCGTACGCGCGCAGGATCTCGCAGAGTTCCTCGAAGTTGGTGTAGAGGAAGTTCTCCTGGTGGTGCGCCAGGCACCAGGCGGCCATGATGGAGCCGCCGCGCGAGACGATGCCGGTCTTGCGGCGGGCGGTCAGCGGCACGTACCGCAGCAGCACGCCGGCGTGCACCGTCATGTAGTCGACGCCCTGCTCGGCCTGCTCGATGACGGTGTCCTTGTAGATCTCCCAGGTCAGCTCCTCGGCCTTGCCGTCGACCTTCTCCAGCGCCTGGTAGAGGGGGACGGTGCCGATGGGGACCGGGGAGTTGCGCAGCACCCATTCGCGGGTGGTGTGGATGTTGCGGCCGGTGGACAGGTCCATGACGGTGTCGGCGCCCCAGCGGGTGGCCCACGTCATCTTCTCCACCTCCTCCTCGATGGAGGAGGTGACCGCCGAGTTGCCGATGTTGGCGTTGACCTTCACCAGGAACCGCTTGCCGATGATCATCGGCTCGATCTCCGGGTGGTTGACGTTGGCCGGAAGTACGGCCCGGCCGGCCGCGATCTCCTCGCGCACCACCTCGGGGGCCACGCCCTCGCGCAGCGCCACGTACTCCATCTCGGCGGTGATCTCGCCCCGCTTGGCGTAGGCGAGCTGGGTCACCGCCTGGCCGTCGCGCCCGCGCCGGGGCAGCCGCGGACGGCCGGGGAAGACCGCGTCGAGGTTGCGCAGCCCGCCGCGCGGCGCGGTGTGCTTGAGGCCGTCGTCCTCGGGGCGCGGCGCACGCCCCGGATACTCCTCGGTGTCGCCGCGCGCGATGATCCAGTTCTCGCGGAGCGGGGCCAGCCCGCGCCGCACGTCGGTTTCCACCTGGGGGTCGGTGTACGGGCCGGAGGTGTCGTACAGCGTCACGTCCCGGCCGTTGGTGAGGTGCACCCTGCGGACCGGCACCCGGATGTCCGGCCTGCTGCCGGTGAGATACCCCTTGTGCCAGCCGATCTGCCGCTCGCCGCCGCCGTTGTCCGAGGACGACCCGGAGACAGGCGTGTGTGCATCCTGCATGGTCATGAGACCCACTCCCTACGCCGGCATTACCCGGTAACAGGTTCAGCGGTCGGCGCAGCGTCCTTCAGCGCCCTCTCAGCCCGGTGCTCCGAGCTCCCGCGATTGCAAAGGTGCCTCACACGCTAGCGGGTGGGACGGCCACGACGCCAGGGGCCCCTCCCGGGCGGCCGGTAGCGGGGACCGGCGGGGCGGGCGCTTGCGGCCCGCGCGCGCTACGCTCCGCGCATGGAAGGGTCTCAGGGACGGGTGACGGGGACGGTCGGCCCGGGGCTGGTCGGCGAGGTGATGGTACGGATCCGGGGCGGCGCCGAGCACTTCCTCGCCTATCCGGCGGTCCCCGGCGAACGCATCGAGCCCGGCACGCCGGTGGTGATCGTCGAGTACCAGGCGCCACGCACCGTTTACGTCGCCGCGGTGGTGTAAACGCCGGAGGCGGTAACGGTCCGAAGTCTTCTTGACGTCAAGATTTCGACAACAACGCGTCAGCGTCTTCCGGTGGTTGTTGCACGGGAGCAGACTCCCTTCGCGGTCCCACAAGGGGGCCGCGCGTCGGCCCCGCTCGGGGGCCGTTGTTCGTAGGGGGCAGGTGCCGATGGTCATCGGCGTCGCGGCGGGTGCTGCACTCGTCGCTGTCATTGTTCTGATCACGCTCTTCAAGCTCTGCTGGCGGGTCGCGGAGCCCAACGAGGCGCTGGTCATCTCCGGTTCCAAGCACCGCACCGAGGGGCTGGAGGAGGGGCTGGGCTTCCGGATCGTCACCGGTCGCGGAACGCTCGTGCTCCCCGGTCTGCAAGCCGTCCGCAAGCTGTCGCTCGACCTCAACGAGGCCGATCTGCTGGTGGACTGCGTGACCAAGCAGGGGATCCCGCTCAAGGTCCGCGGCGTGGTGATCTTCAAGGTCGGCGACGACCTGGTGTCGATCGCCAACGCCGCCCGCCGTTTCCTGGACCAGCAGAAGATGATGGGCGACCGGGTCCACAACGTCTTCGCCGGTCATCTGCGGTCCATCGTGGGCGGGTTGACGGTCGAGGAGATGATCCGGGACCGCGAGAAGCTCACCGCGCAGACCCGTTCCGCGTCGGGCACGGAGATGGAGAAGCTCGGGCTGATCGTGGACTCGCTCCAGATCCACGAGATCGAGGACCCCACCGGATACATCCAGAACCTGGCCGCGCCGCACGCCGCGGCCGTCCAGCGGGACGCCAGGATCGCCCAGGCCGAGGCCGACCGGCTGGCCACCGAGGCCGAGCAGCAGGCGTACGCGCTGATGGCCGAGGCGGCCCGGGACAGCGAGATCCTCAAGGCCGGCTACCAGGCCGAACGGGACAAGGCCGCAGCCGCCGCCAAGCAGGCCGGACCGCTGGCCGAGGCCGCCGCCCGCCAGGAAGTGGTGGTGCAGGAGACCCGGGTCGCCGAACTGGAGGCGCACCGCCGGGAGATGCAGCTCCAGGCCGACGTGCGCAAGCCCGCCGACGCCAAGGCGTACGAGAAGCGCACCCTTGCCGAGGCCGAACGCGACGCGCGGATCTCCGCCGCCCAGGCCAACGCCCAGGAGACCGAGCTGGCCGCCGCCGCGGAGGCGACCCGGGTGAAGACCGCCGCGTCCGCGGAGGCGGAGGCCACCAAGGCGCGCGGTCTGGCCAAGGCCGACGCCACCCGGGCCACCGGTCAGGCGGAGGCCGCCGCGGCCCAGGCCCACGGGCTCGCCGCCGCGGAAGCCGCCAAGGCCAAGGGGCTCGCCGAGGCGGAGGCGGCCAGGGCGAAGGGTCTGGCGGAGGCCGACGCGATCAAGGCGCGGGCGACGGCGCTGGCGGAGAACCAGGACGCCGTGGTGGCCCAGCAACTCGCCGAGAAATGGCCGGAGATCGTCAAGGCCGGCGCCGCCGCCTTCGGCAACGTGGACCACATGGTGCTGCTCAACGGCGCCGACGGGATGGCGGACATGTTCGCCAAGGCGCTCACCATGGGCGGCACTGGACTGGGCCTCGCCCGTCAGCTGATCGCCGCGATGAACGCCCCGGGCGACACCGCGGCGGCCGGCCCGGCGAAGGACGCCGGGAAGACCGCCGGTGCGGGCACCGCGGTCACCCCGGCGACCAGGCCCAACGGAAGGCCGGCGCGCGCCGAACGGGTGCCGCTCCAGGACGACGCCGGCACCGTGTGACCCGTACGGCCGGTCTGCCGGCCACGGCGGGACGGCCGTCACGGTCGTCCCGCCGCCGGTCCCGGCGGCGGCTACCAGTCCCGGGACGAGGACGACGACGTGAAGCGCTTGACCAGGTAGACCAGGCCGCCGACGAGGGCAGCGAAGAGCACCACCTTGAACAGCAGGCCGAAGACGAAGCCGATCAGGCTGGCGATCAGCCCGCCGAAGACGATGACCGCGATGACCGGCACCGCGATCCACTTCACCCACCACGGCACGCCGTCGAAGAACCCGTTCCCGTTGCCCTTGCCGCTCATGTCCGACTCCCTCCGCCCCCTGCGGGCTTCCCTGTCGTCGAGCTTACGGTCGGCACCGCCCGCCGCGGAGGTTCCGCGGACCCCATAGCCCCCTGATCGGACCCTTAAGGGACCGGCGTCCGCGTCCCTGGCGGCGGGCCGCCGCGGGTCACCCCTCGGGTGGCGAGAAGACCACGAGAACCCGCAGATCCTCGGTGATGTGATGGAAACGGTGCGGGGTGTTCGCCGGTACGTAGACGACGCTGCCGCGCGCCACGTGGGTGGTCTCCTCACCGACCGTGATCGACGCCCGGCCGCTCACCACCAGGTAGATCTCGTCCTGGGCGTGCGGGCCCTGCGGGTCGGTGCCGCCGGCCGGCAGCGCGTACAGCCCCGCCGACATGTTCCGCTCGCGCAGGAAGCGCAGGTAAGCACCGTCGTTCGCGGCTCGCTCGGCGTCAAGATCGTCCAGCCGGAACACCTTCATGCGCCCGCTACCTCGCCTTCTCCCGCCCGGTGCCTTGTCACCGGGGTCGCTTCTGCGACCATCCCAGCATGAAGCGATTCGTAGTCAAGACGCTGGCCAACGCCGTGGCGCTGGGGGTGGCGGTCTGGCTCATCAGCGGGATCACCCTGACCGGGACGAGCACCGGCCGCAAGGTCCTCACCCTGGTGCTCGTCGCGCTCGTCTTCGGGGTGGTGAACTGGCTGGTCAAGCCGATCGTGAAGGTGCTCTCCTTCCCGCTGTTCGTCCTCACCCTCGGGCTGTTCACGCTGGTGGTGAACGCCTTGATGCTGCTGCTGACCTCCTGGCTGGCGGGCCGGCTCCACCTCGCCTTCCATGTGAGCGGGTTCTGGGCGGCGCTCATCGGCGGCCTGATCGTCAGCGTGGTCGCCTGGGCGATGCACATGGTGCTGCCCGACGAGGACGACTGACGCCCCCTCCGCCCCGCACGGCGGCGTAGGGCAAGGTTTCACGTGAAACACCGCACGGGCCACCCCGGCCCCGACCGGTGTTTCACGTGAAACACGACCGCCCCGAGGAGGCAGCGATGACCGGACCGCAGGCGTCGGCAGGAGACGGCACCCGCAGCGTGCACGCGGGCCGGCCGCCCGCCGAGGCACACATGCCCTCGCTCCCCGGTCCCACCTTCGTCTCCCACTACCACCTGCCCGGCGACGTCCTCGCGCCCTACGGCTACGGGCGGGACGACAACCCGACCTGGACCCTGCTGGAGGAGGCCGTCTCCGCGCTGGAGTCCCCGGAACGCCCCGCGTCGACCGTGAGCTTCGCCTCCGGCATGGCGGCGGTCGCCGCGGTGCTGCTCTCCCAGGTCCGCTCCGGCGACACCGTGGTGCTCCCCTCCGACTGCTACCAGGCGACCCGTTCGCTCCAGGGGCGCCTGGAGTCCTACGGGGTCACCGTGCGGCTCGCCGCGACCGCCGGGGACGCCCAGCTGACCGCGTTGGACGGGGCCCGGCTGCTGTGGATCGAGACCCCCTCCAACCCCGGGCTCGACGTGTGCGACATCCGCCGGCTCGCCGACGCGGCACACGCGGCCGGGGCCCTCGTCGCCGTCGACAACACCCTGGCCACCCCGCTCGGGCAGCGCCCGCTCGACCTCGGCGCCGACTTCTCGGTGGCCAGCGGCACCAAGGCGCTCACCGGCCACGGGGACCTGCTGCTCGGTTACGTCACGGCGCGCGATCCCGAGCTGGCGGACTCGGTACGGCTGTGGCGCAAGACCGTGGGCGCCGTCCCCGGGCCGATGGAGGCGTGGCTGGCCCACCGTTCGCTGGCCACCCTCCAGCTCCGGGTGGACCGGCAGGCGGCCAACGCGCTCGCCCTCGCGGCGGCGCTGCGGGAGCGCCCCGAGGTCACCGGCCTGCGCCACCCCGGCCTGCCCGACGACCCGGCGCACCGGATCGCCGCGGCGCAGATGCGCCGGTTCGGCTCGGTGGTCTCCTTCACGCTGCCCGACCAGGCGCACGCCGAACGCTTCCTGGCCGCGCTGCGGCTGACCGCCGAGGCCACCAGCTTCGGCTCGGTCACCAGCACCGCCGAACGCCGTGCCCGCTGGGGCGGGGACGCCGTGTCGCCGGGGTTCATCCGCTTCTCGGTGGGCGTGGAGGACGCCGAGGACATCGTGGCCGACGTGCTCCGCGCGCTGGACGAAGCGCGGTGACACCGTCCCGGAACACCGAAAGACGGTGGCCGGAGCCTCCCCCCTCGTGGCTCCGACCACCGGTCGCGTACGCAAGCGACGCGATGAACAAGGCTAGTTGACTCTGCGTCAGTGTCCAATCACAGTTGGACCGACGAGCTATCGGCATATTTATACGTGGTGTTGCTCAGGGCAATCGCCACCGGACGACGCGTGCCCGAAGGAGGGGAACCCATGGATCTGGCCCTGCTGCGCACCTTTCTGGCGGTGCACCGGGCCGGCTCTTTCACCAGGGCCGCTCAGCTTCTCGGCCTCTCCCAGCCCGCCGTCACCGGGCAGATACGCAACCTGGAACGCCAGCTCGGCCGCCAGCTCTTCCAGCGGCTGCCGCGCGGCGTCACCGCCACCACGGTCGCCGACGAACTCGCCCACAAGGTGGCCCCGCACCTCGACGCCCTCCACCGGATCACCGAGAACGAGCTGGACGGCGCCTCACCGGAACGCACCTTGCACCTGGCCGGCCCCCCGGAGTTCCTCACCACGCGGATCGTGCCCGCCCTCGCCCCGCTCACCGGCCCGGGCCTGGCGTTACGCGTGGCGCTCGGCGGCGGCGACGAAGCCCTGGCCGGGCTGGCCGACGGCCGTCACGACCTGGCCGTGGCCACCATCCGCCCCCGCGCCCGGCTGCTGCACGCCACCCCGCTGTGGGACGAGGAGCAGGTGCTGGTGGCCGCGCCCTCCTGGGCCGGACGCATCGGCTCCCCGCGCGGCGAACCCGGCGAGCTGGACGGCATCCCGGTGGTCGGCCACGAGGAGGAGCTGCCGATGCTCGTCGGCTACTGGACGGAGGTCTTCGGCAGCGCCCCCAGCGCGGTGGCCACCGTCATCGTCCCCGATCAGCGCGGGGTGCTGGAGTGCGTCCGCGCCGGGGCGGGCATGGCCGTGCTGCCGCGCTACCTGTGCCACGACGCGCTGGCGGCCGGGGAGATCACCACGCTGGTGGAGCCCGCGTTGCCCCCGCTGCGCACGTACTACCTGGTGGTACGGGCCGGCACGCTGGCGTTGCCGCATCTGTACCGGGCCCACCGGCAGTTGCTGGACGCCGCCGCCACGTGGTGAACGCTTCGGTGGCGTACGCCGGAGCGCCCCGCCCACCGGCTGGACGGCCGTGTTCCGATTGCCCCCCGCCACCGCGTTTCACCAGGGCCGCGTCGCGGCATGGTCCCTGCATGCCAGCCGATCTGCGGGGCCACACCACACGGCCGGTGGTCAAACGGACCGCCCGCGCGATCCTGCTCGACAGCGCCGACCTGCTGCTGATCAAACGCACCAAGCCCGGCCAGCCCCCGTACTGGATCACCCCCGGCGGCGGCGTCGAACCGGAGGACGCCACCGTCGTTGACGCGCTCCACCGCGAGGTGGACGAGGAACTGGGCGCCAAGGTCACCGACGTCGTACCGGCCTTCGTCGACACCGTCGAGCACGTCCGCGAGGACGGCGCCTGCGGGGTGAAGGTCCAGCACTTCTTCGTGTGCCGCCTGGAGTCGATGGACCTCAGCCGCCGCCACGGCCCCGAGGTCGACGAGCCCAGCGGGGAGTACGAGGTGGTCCGGGTGCCCTTCACCCGTGCCGGGGTGGCCTCGGTCGAGGTCGTGCCGCCGTCGCTGCGGTCCTACCTCGACGCCAACATCGAGGGGGTACGGGCGCTGCTCGCCGGCGACCTCGGCTGAGCCGGCCCCGTCCGCCCCGGGGTCAGCCGAACCAGCCGCGGAACCCGCCGTCCTCGTCGCCGGGTCCGTCGGCGTCCCGCCGGCCGGGGCGGGCCCGCTGCCAGGCCCGCGCGAGCGCCCGTTCCGCCTCGCGCCGCCAGACGTGCCGGTCCGGGAGCGGCGCCTGCGGGGGCAGGGACATCGCCCGGTACGCCGCCGTGCGCTCCCGTTCCGCCCGGGCCTCGGCCGCCGCGCCGAAGTAGTCACCGCCCTTGCGTCGGACGTCGTCGGTGCCCCACGCCCGCTCGCCGTCGGGCGGGGTCCGCGTCCGCCCGGGGTCCTCCCGCAGCGGCGCCTTGACCAGCCGCGGGATGTGCTTGGAGCAGTGGATGTACGCCTCCAGCACCTCGACCCGCACCCACACCCGGGCCCGGCGGCCGGGCACCGGGTCCACCGGCAGGTCGGGGTGGAGGCAGCGCGCGGCCTCGTCGGAGACCACCTGGGCGCGGCCGTTGACGTGCAGCCCGACGCGGTCCCGGGCGAAGTCGATGAGCAACATGCCGACGTGCGGGTTCTCCCGGATGTTGCCGAGCGAGGCCATCACGCCGTTGCCGCGGTACTCGGGGTACATCAGCGTCTTGTCGTCCAGCACCCGCAGGAAGCCCGCGGGACCGGCCCGGAACGAGGAGTCGCACTCGCCGTTGCGGTCGGCCGTGGACAGGAAGAACATCTCCTGGGCCCCGATGAACTCCCGCATCCGCGCGTTGAGCCGGTCGCGCACCTGGTCCTGGTAGAACCGGTCGGCCCGGTCCACGGTGCCCAGTTCCCGCTGCACCAGGTGTTCCCCGTCGCTGCCAGGGCGGTCCGGCCGGAGGCCCGGGTGGTATGGGTCAGGGGTCAACTTCTCTCCCGAGTGGTGATCCTGGCAGGCCCGGGCCTCGGCCGGTGACCAGTTCGTCGAGCGCGTCGTGGCGGATGCGCTCGGTGGGCATCCCGGTGGCGACCAGGGCGTCCACGCCGCCGCGGATCATCCCCGGCGGCCCGGACAGATAGGCGACGTAGGAGGGCCACGGTCCGTGTCTGCGCACCATGTCCGGCAGGTCGCCGACGAGCCCGGCCCCGCCCGCGGAGACCACCGGACGCACCGAGAGCCAGCGGTGCCGCTGCGCCAGCCGGACCATCGTGTCCAGGTCGTAGAGGTCGTCGTCGTGCCGGGCGCCGTAGAAGACCTCCACCGGGCGGGCGCGGCCGTGTTCGGCCACGTCCTCCACCAGCGCCTTGATCGGTGCGATGCCGGTGCCGCCGCCGAGGCAGAGCAGCCCGTCGTCGCTGGTGTGGTCCACCACCATCGAGCCGGCCGGCGGCCCCAGCCGGATCACGTCGCCGGGCCGGGCGTGGTGCACCAGCGCGGTGCTGACCCAGCCGGCCGGCACCGCCTTGACGTGGAAGGTCAGCAGCCCGTCGGGGCGGGGCGCGGAGGCCGGTGAGTAGTGCCGCCACACCCGGGGCCACCACGGCGTCTCCACGGCGACGTACTGTCCGGCCCGGAACGGGTACGGCTGGTCGGGGCGGACGGTGATCACCGCGATCTGCGGGGTACGCAGTTCGTGGCCGACCACCTCGGCCTGCCACCAGGCCGGTGCGGTGCGCTCGTCGCGGGCCGCGGCGTCGATCATGATCTGCGAGATGGTGGTGTACGCCCGTACCCAGGCGGCCTCCACCTCCTCGTTCCACATCTCGGCGGCGTACCGGGAGAGCGCCCCGATGAGCGCTTCGCCCACCGCCGGGTAGTGCTCGGGCCGGGTGCCGTACTTGCGGTGGCCGCGGCCGAGTTGGGAGAGGTATTCGGTGAGCCGTTGCGGCTGGTCGGCCAGGCGGGCTGCGGTGACCAGCGCGGTGAACAACCGGTCCCGCTGCACGTCCATCGCGGCCGGGAACAGCTCGCGTATCTCGGGGTGGGACAGGAACAACAGGGCATAGAAGTGCGAGGTCGTGCGGTCGGCGATGGGCTCGACGACGGCCATGGTGCGGCGGATGAGGTCGGCGTCGGTGTCTTCCCGCGCGGTGGCCGGGCGGGACGGAGCCGGGGCCGGGGCCGGTGGGGCCGCGGTCGGGGGCCGGGTCGGAGGCGGCGGGGCGGTGGCCGAGCGGGCGGCCGAGGAGAAGGCCGCGGCCGACGAGACCGTGGTCGCGGACGTCCGGGTCGCTGCGGCCGGGTTGGCGGGGGCCGCGCCGAACCAGGAGGCACCGGTGGCGCCACGGCCCGGGGCGTGCGGCCCGCTGCCCGGTGACCCTCCCTGTACGCCCTCGGGTTCACCCTCCCCGCCGGTCATCGGCTCCGGCCCGGTCCCGTCGCCGTCGGCCGGCTCCGGCTTGGCGCCGGTCGGCCGGGCGGGGCTGAACCAGCTCCAGCCGCCCGCGTCACCCGGCTCGTCGCGGCCGGGGCCGGCGCCCCGGTGCGCCGGAGGGGCCGCCGGTGCGGAACGGCCCTCGCCGGACCCGGTCTCCCGGTCGGCCGGTCTGGTGGTCAGAGCGTCCATCGCCTGCCTCGCCTCGCACATCTCCCGGTCGGTTTCCCCGCGTCCGTGTCATGGCAGGCCCGCTCTTCCGCGCTATCCGCGGGACGGGACGGTCGCGATACGCGAGTTCCGCGCCGCGGGGACGATCTGCCTTTCCGTTCCTCGCCGGGCACCGGAGGGATGAAAGCGTGGCACAGGGCACGGACGCTTCGGACGGACAACCGGAAAGCCGGGCAGGGGCAGACCCGTTCACGTCACGGTGGATCGGCGCACGGCTTCGGAACTGGACCGGATAGGCATGCGTTTCCACCTGACGGGCCGACGGACAACGATCGCCCCCGACCATACCGGGCACCGCGAAATACACAACCCCCGTAAAGCATTCAATCGAGCGCGAGTTCGTAGGCCCCACGGAGATCACGGCCGGCATAACGGAAGGACGCCAGCGCCTCGACGTGCCGGTCGCCGTTGACCGCGACGGACACCGGAACGGCCTTGAACAGCGCGGTGTCCGAGGACGAGTCGCCGTAGGCCACGCAGTCGTCACGGGTCAGTCCATAGCGTTCGCACAGCTCGTCCGCGATGCGCACCTTGGCCGCCGGGTCGAGAAGTCCGGCGGGGTCCAACGGCTTGCCGCGGAACGGCAGTTCCGGGAATCTCCCGCCGAACGCGGCATGCGCACCCCATCCCATCAGGCGCGACACGAAGAAGTCCGGCGACAGGGAGATGACCGCACAGTATTCGCCACGGGCGCGGATATCCGCCCAGACCTCGCGTATCCCCGTCAGCCACGGGGCGGCGTCGAACGCCATTTCGACCTGGTTCGCCGTGAGATCCCGCCACATCCGATATGCCTGCCGTGCGTACTCGACCGTATCGATGAGTCCGCCGGAGAAATCCGCGTCCAGCGCCTCGAAGTCCGCCACCAGGTCCAGTTGCCGAGCGAGTTCCACGTTGGCCGACGACCCGTACAACAGGGTGCCGTCCATGTCGAACAGATGCAGCCGTGCCACCGGCCCCTCCCTGTCATACGCGCCTCGCCGGACTGGCAACCTACCGGGCCGTGGCGCACGGTGGCTCCTTGGTTCCACGTGAAACCGGCCCGACGCTGCTCCCGGCGGAGGCCCGGGGGATACTCCACGGATGCGACGCGCCGGACGCCGTGGCGGGCGACCGTGGACGCCATGACTTTCACGCGTCCGGTGCGCCGCGCCCTGCTCGTGGCCCACGTCGTGGTCTCCGTCGGCTGGCTGGGGACGACGCTGACCCTGCTCACGCTGGCGATCGCCGGGGCCACCGCGCGGGATCCGGCGACGGTGGCCGCCGCCTACCGTGCCATGCGGGTCGTCGCCGACTGGTTGCTGCCGGTGGTGAGCGTGTCGTCGCTGGTCAGCGGGGTGGCGCTGGCGCTGGGTACGCGCTGGGGGCTGGCCAGGCACCGCTGGGTGGTGGTGAAGTTCTGGCTCACCCTCGCGGCAACCGCGGCGTCGGCGTTGGCGCTGCGCCTGGTCATCGGGGAGGCCGCGGACGCGGTGACCGCCGGGAAGCCGGTCGGGTCCACCGCGCGCACCCTGCTCGCGGCGCCCTCGGTGGCGCTGTGCCTGTACACGTTCCTCACCGCGGTCTCGGTGCTCAAGCCGTGGGGGCCGACCCGCCGGGGCCACCGACGGGCGCCGGGCGGACCGGCATCACCAGCGTGGTGAAGCCGCCCTGGTCGGCGGAGCGTACGACGACGGGCTGATCGGCGGTGGAGACCTCCAGCAGGACGTCGGGGCCGACGCTCGCCTCCAGGGCGGGGAGCAGCACCCGAGGGTCGAAGGCGACCGACGGGACGGGACCGGTACGCACGGCCGCCACGTCGATCGCCGGGGTACCGGGCGCCCCCGCGACCACCAGCCCCGAGGCTCCGGCGCGCAAAGTCACCGGCGCACCGGGCACGCGGCCGGCGCCGACCAGCGCTTCGCACAGCGCTCGGCGGTCGGCCACGACCCGGTGCCGTGGTGGCGCCGTGGCGTCGAGCACCAGCCGGTAGTCGGGGAACTCTCCCTCCCCGGCGCGCAGTTCGCGCTCCTCACCGGCGCCGCCGAACCGTACGGTCCGCCCGTCCGTGCCGACCACGACCTCGGTCAGCGGCAGCGCCCAGGCCGCCATCTGACGCAAGCGGTCCGCGTCGAGCAGCAGCCGCACCGGCTCTCCCTCGAACGAGACGGGCCGCAGCGCGCGGACCGCCAGCCGGTAGCGGTCGGTGGCCACCAGGCACACCTCGTCGTACCCGGCGTCGAGCAGTACGTGGCCCAGCACCGGAAACCCCTCTCGTGCCGCGCCCGTGGCCGCCGCCGGTGTCACCTGCCGTACCGCTCGCGCCAGTTCGGCCCCGCCGAGCCGGACCAGGGTGCCGGGGGCGCCGTCGCCGGACAGCTCGCGCAGCACGGTCTCGATCGCCGACTGCGTGGTGGCGGCGCTCTCCCGGGTGCGCCGCAGATGGGCGTGGAGCACGTCGCGGGCACGCTCGGCCGGGCCGTCGAGCACCACGGCCGCGTCCACCAGCGGCACCCCGGCCTCCCGCAGCCGCCGCACCAGAACCGCCCTCGGCTCCTGCTCGGCGGCGTAATAGCGGTACCCGGTCACCGCGTCCACCTCGGCGGGGCGCAGCACCCCGCAGTCGTCGTAGAACCGCAGCGCGCTGGGGGTGAGCCCCACCCGCCGGGCGAAGGCACCGATGGCGAAGAGTGCTCCCGTGTCGTCCATGGCGGCGATTGTGGGGCTTCAGGTCGCTTGAAGGTCAACCGACGGCCCCTCGACCGGCGGCTGCCAGCCGGTTTCCGCCGGAGCGAGCGGTGTTTCACGTGAAACGGTCCGGTACCGCTGTTTCACGTGAAACAGCGGTACCTCACACCTTCCCCGCGCCGCGTCGGCTCCTGTAGGCCCTCAATCGGAATGTCCCATTCCGTTGTAGCGACCTGCGCATTCTCAGCACGTCTCATTCAGGGGCCATGGCGTCCTGTCTCAGGATCTTGTCCCTGCTCGGGGTCGAGGGAGCAGGGACTACACAGAGGCAGGGTCCCTCTACACCGTGCGGAGTGGGATCGTCTCCAGGTCCTCCCAGGCGTTGGCCAGACCTAGCTTCACGGGCATATTGATCCTGCTCGGCGATCAACTGGAATAGGCTGGCCGTAGGTAGGGCGAGATGTCGGGGGCACCGTGCAGAGCAGTGACTCAGGTGGAGTCGTTCAGGCCAGCGGAACTCCGCTGGGCTCGCTATTTAAGGGCTGTCCCGTAACTGCTGGTCACGGGTGAGATGATCTGGCTGTGTCTGGTGTGATCACGGCGTCTGAGCCCTCCTGGATAGCCCCGTTCACTGGGCTGAGCCCGCGCCAGTTCGGCAAGCTGATCACCGCGCTCCGGCGTGAGGGTGTGGACCCGGTGCGCAAGGGTCGGCCATGGAGCCTGCCGCTGGAGGACCGCGTGCTCCTGATCGCCGCGTACTGGCGGACGAACCTGACCCTGCGCCAACTGGCCCCGCTGTTCGGGGTGTCCAAGTCGGCGGCCGACCGCATCATCGACCACCTCGGGCCCGCGCTCGCGCTCCAGCAGCGCAAGCGGTTCCGCAAGGACACCGTGCTCATCGTGGACGGCACCCTCGTTCCCACCCGTGACCACACCATCGCCGAGCAGTCCAAGAACTACCGGTACTCCACCAACCACCAGGTCGTCATCGACGCCGACACCCGGCTCGTCGTCGCGGTCGGCCGACCAGTCGCAGGCAACCGCAACGACTGCAAGGCGTGGGAGCTGTCCGGCGCGAAAGACGCCGTCGGCAAGACCACGGTCATCGCAGATGGCGGCTACCGGGGCACCGGCCTGGTCATCCCGCACCGCCGCGAGAAGGGCCAGACCGAACTCCCGGAATGGAAGGAGGAGCACAACGCCTCCCACCGCAAAGTCCGCGCCCGTGTAGAGCACGTCTTCGCCCGGATGAAGGGCTGGAAGATCCTTCGCGACTGCCGGCTGAAGGGCGACGGCGTCCAGCACGCCATGCTCGGCATCGCCCGCCTGCACAACCTCGTCCTTGCCGGGTGACGCAGAAACCAGCAGGCCACCAGACCCGTCAGAGATCATTTACGGGACAGCCCTTAGCCAAGTGGGGGGGCTCCGATTCAAACGCGAAAAAGTCCCTGCGGGCACGTCAGGAGCGATTCGCATCGTGGTGCCCCGCGACATCGGACACGACGGTTCACTTGCCGCCCCCGATCCGACGAGCAGTTGGGTGGTGCCTCCGGATAGCCTCCCGCGGCTCGAGGTCGGTGACGTGATCGCGACTGAGATTCTCGCTGCGGACGGCAGTATCAGGGCCGCAGTGGCTACAGAGGCAGACCTACCAGCTGTTGCGAGTGACAACGTGCTGGTACTGCGCGCCCGCGCGCCACTCGATCCCGGGTATGTGCGGTGGATTCTCGCCTTCTTGCGCTCGTCGGACCTCCGGGCGATCGCCATCGGAACAGTCGGGCTTGTCCGTGTGAAGCGGAGCGAGCTGGTCAACCTCGAAATTCCACTTCTGGACGACGCTCTAGCTGCGGCCCTGGACGATCTGGCCATCGTCCGAGAGCGGATGAGCGATTGGCAACGTGCCGCGACTCAGCTACTGCAGTCGGCGTTCCGCGACCGCAACGTCGTTCAGGCGCGTGAGCGGATCATCGCTTCTGGACAGACACTGCGGCTGCGAGTCGAAGCTGCCACGCAGCTGGATGAGTTCAGCTACACGATTCGTACACGTTTCCCATTTCCGATTGCCGCGCGTTGGCGAGAAGTAGAAGTACGGATGAGTGCCGGCGAACCGAAGGAGGCATATGAGGCGGTACTTGCCACGGCTGAGATCCTGTGCGGCTACAGTGCCCTGATAGTCTCGGCGCTCGCCCGTGAGGCGGGCATTGAACTCAGCTCCGTTCGCGCTATCCGGGAGAAATTGGCAGGGGGGCGCACAGGTCCCGGGTTCGGGGAATGGGTTGCGGTTCTTGAGGAGATCGTCAGCGGGCGTAAGCGGAGGACGCTACCTGCAGAACACCCTCTCCAAGAGTTCGGTTCCCTGCTCGCAGGTTCCGAGACCGTAGCAGCGCGCAAGCGGCTCTACGATCAGCGCAATGCCGTTGCACACCACCGTGGCCCCGATCAGGTAGAACTTCCTGCTGCCCTGAGCAGCGCTCATGCTGATCTATTCAAGCTGTTGGGCCGGGCACGCTTTCTCGCCGACCTACGCCTGGCGCACTTCACGGACGTGCGATGGGACCAGTTGCTAGGGTCTGCGACTGTGGACTATCGGAGCATGATGGGCGACCACCCGGTAGTCCCGACCAACACCATGTCGAGCAGCCGCAACGACCTTGAGCCCGACAGCCTGTATCTGATTGATCGCGAGCACGGACTGCATCTCCTACGTCCGTTTCTGATTGGCCGCCCGTGCCCAAAGTGCCGGAACTGGTCAACTTTTCATGTTGATCAAGTTCCTCGCAGCGGGGCTGTCCTGAAAAGCCTTGACCATAGTCACACTCTGCCCGATGCCGCTGTGGGCGCTTCGTTGTCCGCGGTCGGCTTGATCTAGCCCACACTCCGGCAGTCTTCAGGGTTTCCGACCGTTCCAAACTGAACTATTCAATACAGGAGTTGGGACTGCTAGGCGTGCATCAAAAGCAGGCCTTGGGATCGTCGAGTGGCAGCTGAAAGGGCTCAGTTACCTGATCTTCCGACTACTGACCGTCAGCGCCGGCGAACCCGACGATCCACAACCAAATGACCACAACACCACCAGGGCGCGCGGGCGCGCCCCGAGACTACTGGCGGCCGATCTCCAACGCCGCGGCAGACGCAGGGGCGGGTAGGCGAATGGCTTCGACGGGGTGAGGAGGTTATTCGGGGCGGCTTTCGTCTGTAGTGGTCTCGTCGTCGATCAGCCCGTAGGGGGGCAGGTCCTCATTGCGGCTGTACCGGACCACGACGTTCTCCTCCACGAGCATGGGCGGACTGTTGTCGACGATGATCACCTGGGCACCGGCGCCCTTTTCACCCAGCCATCTGGTCAGGTGGCGGTAGAAGTCGTCGATGGCGATCGCGTCCGCGATTACCGCGTCCCGGGTGGCGCCGTGGCCCAGGTTCTTCTGCGGGCTGTCGATCATGAGGAAGCCGGGGTGGGCGGCCGATGTTTCGACGGCCACCTCGAAGACGGCCAGCTGCCAGGCCAAGGTCAGGAGCGTTCGGGCGCCGGATGATGCCTCGCGGTAGGAGTCGCCGCGTACGTGAGGAACCAGGTTCGTGTCAATCACCGGCTGGCTGAGTTTCGGGTAGCGCCACTGCCGCAGGAGTTCGCCGTACCGGCCGCTGATTCGGCCGACGGCCAGGTCCCGGTCCTGTGCGGCATCTCCCAGCCGGTCGCGTTCCTCCCGCAGGCGTTCGATCTGTGCCTCCTGCCGCTCCACGAGCGCGGCACGCTTCTCCAGGCCAGCCTGAAGCTTCGTCGCGTTCTCGGCGTGCTGGAGATGACGGAGGACTTCCTCGCGCCGGCGCTGGAGGTTGTCGCGAGCGGCGAGGAACGGGGTGACGGTGGGCGAAGTGGCTTCGTCGACAGCGGCCGCGGCACGTTCTTCGTCGATGGCGGCGTCTTCCGCCTGGAGCTTCAACGTGGCGAGCGAGCTGTCCAGGCCCTCAACGTAGGCAGTGATCTCCTGCAAACGGGCCTTGGTGGCCCTGATCTCGGCCGCGACATCCAACCGCCCTTCATCCGACGAGTGCTCGGCTGTGGCGGTGCCGAGCGTCAGGTGCTCGTCGCCGTGGGGTAGCTCGTGGCTGCACAGACTGCACGAGCCGTTCTCGACCGACGGGGGGGCGGGCAGCCGATTCAGGCACGCCGGGCAGGTCGTGACGCTGAGGGGGTCAAACAGGCGCTGCGCTTCGGCCAGCATATTGAGCTTGACAAGGTCGTCCGCGTACTGCGCCCGTAGTGGCATCATCCGGGTGAGTTGCGTCTCGCAGTCACGTACCACGCCAGCGGCTCGCCGGGCGCGCTGGGCAGCTTCCTGGTGCTCGCGGCGCAGACGCCCAGCGAAGGTGGTGCCGGCTTGCGCTGCCTCATCGAGGGCCCGTAGCTGCTCGGTCAGCTCCCGCAGCTCGCCTTGGTATTGCTCAGCGGTCAGCGCGCCGACCGTGGGAACGTCCTGCTCATCGACGAACGCCCGTGCTGCGGCGAGTTCGGAGCGTGCCTGGGTGAGTCGGGTGCCCAGTTCCTTGATGCGTTGCCCAAGCTCGACAGCACGGTCGTCGTGAACGCCAAAGACGACGTCGACCACCTGCTTCAGCTTGTGCTTCTTCATGTACTCGTTCTCAAACAGGAAGTTCTTGGAGGCGATGCGCTCGTTGGGCAAGAACGCAAGGTTCATGAGGTCGCGGATGCTCAGGGGGTCGGTCCGGGACTCACGGCTGGAGGGGGCCTCCCGCAGTTGGACACCTTCGAGCTTGCAGTGCCCCAGCAGCAGAGCGGAGAGGCTCTCGGGCGCTCCCGCCGGCTCGATGGTCCTGCTCTCAGGCTTGGAGAGCGGCGGACTGTCCAGCGTCCCCCGGCGTACGTAGGCGACCTTCGATGGCTCCCCGACCGGACGCTCGATGACGTGCGGTTCGCCGGACAGCTCGACTTCCAGAAGGCAGGAACGGACCTTTCGCAGCACCTCAGGATGCCGTGGATGGCGCTTCCCACCGAGGCCGTAGGCGATGAACTCCAGCACCGCGGTCTTACCCGAACTAAATGCTCCGGCCACCACGGACAGGTCCCGCACCCGCTGGTCCTGCGTGAAATCGACGTCATAATTCCGGCTGACGCCAGCAAGGCGCAGTCGCCGGATCCGGATGCCAGGCAGAGGCTGCATGGTGGTCATCCCTCCCAGGGCATGTCACGTGCCTGCGGTCCCGGCCCCAGCACGCTGAGGAGCGCGGCACCTGGCCCGCCCTCTCCATCCGGTCGCAGCCACCGTGCGGTCTGTTCCCGCAGCGCCTTGTCACTGAGCTTGCGGAGGCGACGCACGACGATGGACGCCGCAGTGGTGAACGACGCGGCGTAGGTGGCGGTGAAGCGAGCCCCGATTTCCCGACCGCGGTTGCTGATCGAATAGGCGAAGGCGCCGTTGCGGTTGTGGACCTCGCAACACCCGTAAGCCACGAGCAGTCCGAGATCGTGCTGGATGCGCTCGCGTCGACTAGTGAAGCGCTGCGAGGATGACGCGTACGAGAGCACCCGCGGATCGAACCCGGCCAGCCTGAGCATATTGCCCTCCCGACCGTCGGAATCAACGACGAGGAAGGGATTCGCCGACAGGAAGTCGTAGTACCCGATGCGCTCCAGGCTCGCCCCGTTCACGTCCTGTTCGGCGACAGCGTCGAGAAGAAGCAGCAGCTGCGCCAGCCGGAAGGTCACCTCGTCCTCCGGCATCATCACCGGCCGGTGTGCTTCCACAGCGAACTCCTCGTAGGTCTGACAGGACAGGAGACGGCGTGTCAGCCGTCGGAGTGCTCGGCGGCGATCTGCCGCCAGTGTTTGACCCAGCCCGCTTTGCGGTTGTCCACGAGCCGGTGGACCAGCCCCCAGCTGTGCACCAGCTCCAGGCGGAGCGACTTCGGCAGTTTGTCGTGCTCGTTGCGTACGTCCCGCCAGACACGGGTATGGAGAACCCGAAGCGCGTCCTCGGCCACGCATTCGTTGAACTGCATCTCCCATAGACCGTGGAGCGTCGCATCGGCGGAACTGAGCGCCGCCACCTCCGCCGGAACATCCTTGTGCGCGATCTCTCGAGCCACCAGATCGGCATTGAAAAACTGCCTCTTGGCCGAGTCCAGCTCCACGTGGCCGGCCTCAGTCATCTGCCGAATGAACAAGGCGGAGCCAAGGGCGGCTGCCTTGTCGTCCTCGACTTCGAGTACCAGCCGAAGCTGCTCCACGGGGGCAGGGACGGCCTGAGCGTACGTCTCGTAGAAGCCGCGACGCACGTCGTCGCCCTCGGGGCTAAGCAGCTTCTTCCGGAGGGCGGTCTCGTCCCAGAGTTGGATGACGAGGCTGTGTTCCTTCTCCCTCGCCTTCGTCCACGTGTCCCACCATGCCGTCATGGGGCCGTCCATGCTGGAGGGGATGCACAGAATCCAGCTGGCGATGGTGTGGCCGTTCTTGACGGCTGCCTTCAGCACGTTGTCGAGCGAGTCTTTGACCTGCTGTACGTGCTTCTTGGTGGTGACCGGCATGAAGTACTTGGACTGCCACACTGTGATCGCCCCGCCGAGGTTTCCGGCGAAGGCGTCGATACCCCAGTCGCCCGGGTTGGCAGCGATGGACCGTACGTTTGGGGTCGTCGCGGCGGCAAGCTGAGCGATCATCGTTTCGAAGTCGTCGCGGGCTCCGCCGGGACTTCCCCCGCGGACTGCGTGCACGTCGAAGCTAATTGGTTGGACACCCGTCGGCACGGCTATCGAGTCAGGCACAGCCCACCCACCCCCTGCACCGGTGGCTGCACACCGGATGTTCCCTGAGCGTCACACACCGTATCGGTGGAGCGTATCCAACGGTCCTCGTCTGATCAAGAAGTGGAACGTACTCTCAAATTCGGTCCACCGCGCAGCACGGCCATCGCGCGAAACCTGCGGGTCACGCTCCAGGCATGCAGGTCGTCTTGGCGAGAGGGCTGCAGCCTGTCGCGCTCTCCCGCACCATCCGTCCGTAGTCGTGCAGTGGTCAAACCCCGCCGCCGCGTGCGGCAGCCGGACTGCGGCCGGCCCGTGCAGGTGTGTTCCGGTGATGTACGTCGTGACGCCAGCCCAGCCATCCCGGCAGGGGCCGCCTCCGGCGTACGGGGCGTCACCCGGCCACCGGCGAAACAGGTCGTAGACCCGGCCCCACGGCCCCCACTCGATGGGCACATCCCGCCAGGGAACACCGGTCCGGACTCGAAACCGTATGCCGTCGATCAGCCGCCGCCGAGGCCAGACGGGCGGCCACCCCGCCTTCGCCCCCTTCCCATCAAGCGTGATCATTCAGAACCCAAGATCCACTTTTGATAAACGGCCTAGACGAGCCTCATGCAGGGGAACTGAGCGGCCCCGCTCTGTTGGAGCCTGTGATGGCCGTCCTAACGGCCTGCGCTACCTCGGCACCAAACGGGGTCGGTCGCATCCCTCGGCCACGTTCAGCACGTTCGATCAGGGCGTGGCCCAGCTCCCTTTCGAATTCGTTGATCTTCTTGATCAGCGTGGAAGGGTGGACACCGAGGGCCTGGGCTGCCTCCCTCATCGTGGCGTACGGCAGTGCGGCAACGACGATCTCCAACCATTTCCAGGCGTAGGGGGCGGTCAGAGCGTCCCGCACGGCCGCCGGAACACGGGCAGCCCAGTCCGGCGCGCGATACGCAGCCGGGGGTGCTCCGCCATGGCGAAGTGGAATCTCGTGGTGACGCGCCCAGTCGGCCATGGTCTTCGTGTGCATGCCCCTCTCGCGAGCGAGATCGGACAAGAGCCGACGGTGCACGACGTACTGGTCGTAGAGCCAGTCCCGTTCGACCGGTGCATGCTTCTTGTAATCCTCGCGCCTGCGCATCGGGATCGCGTACTCACGGGCGAGACGGGTCAGCACCCTGTAGGAGAAGCCGGTGAGCTCGGAGATCTGCGACAGAGAACGGTGCTCGTCGAGGTACAGACGGGCCATGCGTTCCTTCGGCAGGGTCTGCATGGCCCTGGCGTAGTCTTCCCTGGCCGTGCCCTGGGATGTCGTCGGCGGGGGCAGTCGGGCGGGATGTCCTCCCAGGAGGTACCGGACGGCTTCGACGGAAGTGCCGAGGACGTCGGCCGCGTACTGGACAGCGTGCCTGCGCTGGCGGATGAGGCGATGCAGTTGTGGTAGGTCGACTTGGTCTGGGTCGAGGCCGGGGAGGGCGAGTCCGTCCAGGAGGGCCTTGGGCGGTTGCCAGGCGACCGGCTCGTCGTGGATGTGCCGGGTGGCGAGGAAGGCCTGCGCCTCGACATCGAGTGCCTCCGCCAACTGCGGGCTCTGCAGGGCGAGGAAGCGGAAGTATTCCGTACGGAACAACGCCGCACCAAGGGTCGGGGCGCCAGGCGCGAATTCGGGCGGGAATCCGCTGATGCGCTGGAAGAGGTGGCAGCGGATGATCTGTTCTCGGCGCTCGCCTCCGGGGTGTGTGCCGGTGCGGCGGCAGATCTCACCCCAGCGTCCCGGCGGCAGCAGTGTGGTGTAGTCGAGACTGCGTCGCCGCGCGTAGTCGATGGGGACGTCCGAGGTGTCGAGGTAGTCGGCCAGCCTGGTCAGGGCGGTGGCGATGTGGGGCCACTGCGGCTGATCGTCCAAGCGCTGAAGGGCGTGGGAGACGTCCATACGGTCGGCCACCGATCCCATGAGTTCCGTGGCGGTGTCGAAGTCGGTGCGGCTGTCGACGGTCAGCAGGGCGGCGGCCAGGGCGGGAGCCAGGATGCGCGGGACGGTGCCGTCGGGCGGGGTGAGCCGCAGGGTCCACAGGTTCCAGAAGGTACTGGGTACCTTCCGGCTCCGCCGTGTGATGTCCTCGCTGTTCGCCATCGGTCGCCTTGGCACCGGTGACGTCATGCGATGCCGCAGATAGTTGGCGGGACGCAGGCCGCCTTTTGCCGCGGCTAGTGTCCCGAGTCGTTAGTTCCCTTGCAGTTGTAGGGTGGGGCGGTGCCTGGTCCGAAGCCGTTGCCGCTGGAGTTGTCCGATCACGAACGCCGGGTGCTGCGGGGTTGGATGCGCAAGCAGACCGCCTCTCAGGCGCTGGTGCTGCGGTCGAGGATCGTGTTGGCGTGCGCGGAGGGCCGGCCGAACGCGCAGGTCGCGGATGACCTGGGTGTCTCGAGGGAGACGGTGCGCAAGTGGCGGTCCCGGTTTGCCGCGGACCGGCTGGAGGGCCTGGTGGACCGGCCGCGTTCGGGGGCGCCGCGGAAGATTACGGACGAGCAGGTCGAGGCCCTGGTCGCCAGGACGCTCGGTCAGGCGCCGCCGACAGGAGATTCGCATTGGTCGACGCGTTCGATGGCCGAGGCGGTGGGGATGTCGCAGTCGGCTGTCTCCCGGATCTGGCGGGCGTTCGGCCTCAAGCCGCACATCGTGGAGACCTGGAAGCTGTCGACCGACCCGCAGTTCGTGACCAAGGTCCGCGACGTGGTGGGCATTTACCTGTCCCCGCCGCAGAACGCCCTGGTCCTGGCAGTGGACGAGAAGTCGCAGATACAGGCCCTGGACCGGACCCAGCCGGTGCTGCCGATGGCGCCGGCCACGCCGGCGAAGATGACGCACGACTACGTCCGGCACGGCACGACCAGCCTGTTCGCCGCCTTGGACATCGCGTCCGGCTCGGTCATAGCCCAGCACTACCGACGCCATCGCCACCAGGAGTTCCTCCGCTTCCTGAAGACCATCGACGCCGCCGTACCCAAGGACCTGGACCTGCACCTGGTCCTGGACAACTACGCCACCCACAAGACCGAGCCGGTCAAGAAGTGGCTGCTCCGGCACCCCCGCTTCCACCTGCACTTCACCCCCACCTCGGCGTCCTGGCTCAACCTCGTCGAGCGCTGGTTCGCCGAGCTGACCTGCCGCAAACTCCGCCGCTCGGCCCACCACAGCGTCGTCGAACTCGAACGGGACATCCGCGGCTGGATCAACGAATGGAACAAGAACCCCAAGCCGTTCGTCTGGACGAAGACCGCCGACGACATCCTCGGCACTCTCGCCGCATACTGCACACGAATTAACGACTCAGGACACTAGTGTCCCGAGTCGTTAGTTCCCTTGCAGTTGTAGGGTGGGGCGGTGCCTGGTCCGAAGCCGTTGCCGCTGGAGTTGTCCGATCACGAACGCCGGGTGCTGCGGGGTTGGATGCGCAAGCAGACCGCCTCTCAGGCGCTGGTGCTGCGGTCGAGGATCGTGTTGGCGTGCGCGGAGGGCCGGCCGAACGCGCAGGTCGCGGATGACCTGGGTGTCTCGAGGGAGACGGTGCGCAAGTGGCGGTCCCGGTTTGCCGCGGACCGGCTGGAGGGCCTGGTGGACCGGCCGCGTTCGGGGGCGCCGCGGAAGATTACGGACGAGCAGGTCGAGGCCCTGGTCGCCAGGACGCTCGGTCAGGCGCCGCCGACAGGAGATTCGCATTGGTCGACGCGTTCGATGGCCGAGGCGGTGGGGATGTCGCAGTCGGCTGTCTCCCGGATCTGGCGGGCGTTCGGCCTCAAGCCGCACATCGTGGAGACCTGGAAGCTGTCGACCGACCCGCAGTTCGTGACCAAGGTCCGCGACGTGGTGGGCATTTACCTGTCCCCGCCGCAGAACGCCCTGGTCCTGGCAGTGGACGAGAAGTCGCAGATACAGGCCCTGGACCGGACCCAGCCGGTGCTGCCGATGGCGCCGGCCACGCCGGCGAAGATGACGCACGACTACGTCCGGCACGGCACGACCAGCCTGTTCGCCGCCTTGGACATCGCGTCCGGCTCGGTCATAGCCCAGCACTACCGACGCCATCGCCACCAGGAGTTCCTCCGCTTCCTGAAGACCATCGACGCCGCCGTACCCAAGGACCTGGACCTGCACCTGGTCCTGGACAACTACGCCACCCACAAGACCGAGCCGGTCAAGAAGTGGCTGCTCCGGCACCCCCGCTTCCACCTGCACTTCACCCCCACCTCGGCGTCCTGGCTCAACCTCGTCGAGCGCTGGTTCGCCGAGCTGACCTGCCGCAAACTCCGCCGCTCGGCCCACCACAGCGTCGTCGAACTCGAACGGGACATCCGCGGCTGGATCAACGAATGGAACAAGAACCCCAAGCCGCTCGTCTGGACGAAGACCGCCGACGACATCCTCGGCACTCTCGCCGCATACTGCACACGAATTAACGACTCAGGACACTAGCTGGATGCCAGTGAAAACGGGGGTCACTCGGGTCCCCCAGTTCTTGAGCTGGCCGATGCTGACCTCGGAAAGGTCGTCGTGCAGATCCGTGAGCAGGTCCCGCATCGCCTCGCCGGCCTGGTGAATGTCCGGCTGGTCGAGGATGCCCAGCGCGACGGTGACGGCGCTCGCCACGCTCACGGCTCTGGCCGGGGCCATGAAGCCGGGTCGATCCCCCGCCCGGCCGGCGAGCGTGCAGCCTGCATCGGGACGGAGGTGAGCTCCGGCGATGTCGTACGGGGCCCGGCGGATGAGGTCCTCGGCGGAGAGGTCGGACAGCACGCGTCCGCAGAGGGCACGGATGTCGCTGAGTGCGCCCGGCGCCGGCTGCGGCATGAGGGCGTAGACGCCGAAGGTAGAGGTGCCGCTCTCGACGATGTCCGTGATGCGGCTCTGCGCGGCCATAGCCGGATGGCCGACGGGCAGACGGAGGGTGAGCGTCTGCGCGAGGTCGAGGCCACAACCGCTGGTGAAGGAACCGTCCGATATTGCGGGCGCGTTCCCGCAGTACCGGGGCCTGGGAATGCATTGCGAGCTTCGGGGTCGCAGACGAGGGACGCGCCCGCAGCCTGGACAGTTGTCCGCCAGCAGCCGGCGATGGCGTAGACAGGCGAAGGACCAGCCCAGCCGCCAGGACAGCATCCAGCGCCCGTCGGATTCCGCCAAGCAGTCGGGACAGAAGCGGGAGCCGCCGCCCCGTCCCCAGAGCACCCGGCGGTTCACGAAGTGACGCTCGTGGTTGATCTCCAGGGCCCGCTGGTCGTAGTGGAGCAGCGTCATTTCACGGAGTCGGGCCGCGTCCAGGCCCGTCGCCACGGACAAGGCGGCGGTCTGTTGCGAGCCCAACAGGATCGTCCAGTCCGGCGGAATGCCGAGCAGCTGGTTGCCGGTCTTCCGCAGAAGTGGCAGACCTACACTCTGCATCACTTCACCCAGCGGTGTCCGAAGCCTCACGGAGAGAGCCTCGATCCAGGAGTCCAGGGCCTCCCCGGCGAGCGGGGCCTGACGCAGCGGCAGCGTACGGACGGGGCTCATGCCAAGTTCTTGGCCGACGCGGTCTTCGCGGTGCGGGAGCGGGGCTTGGTCGTCATCCGCTTGCGCTCGAACTTCTTCTGCAGCGCCTTGCGCGCCCGCTCCGCCCCGGCATCGAGTTTCACCTGATCCAACAGGTCCTCGTCAAGGAGTTCGGCGCCGGTGCGGGCTGCTCTCTGGCAGCCGCGGTTGATGAGCGTCATCAACGAGCCGATGTGGCCGGTGGTGCGGGTGTAGAGGTAGTCAGTCAGGTCGTCAGCGAGCATGCCGGGATATTTTCGGGCCAGGACGAGGCGCTGTTCGAGCCCCAGCATGAGCTTGCGCCACTGTCGTCGTTCCTTGTCGTTGCGCACCGAGTAGGCGTCCATGGTCAGCGGGGTGGTGCGGCGCGCGGTCTGGGCGAGGGTGATGTCGCCGCGGGCGTCGGACTCGGAGTACAGGCCTCGGTTGCCCAGTTCGACGCCGATGAAGATGAGGGTGACCGGGAACTCGTTGGCGATGTACTTGAAGTGGTTGCTGACCTCCTTGCCGTTTTTGTCCTGCCACTTGAGGAAGTGCAGGTCGTCGATGATCAGTAGTTTGGTCTCGCATTCCAGGACGCAGTCCAGGGCACGCTGGACGAACAGCGCGGCCGTGCCGCTCTTGCGGCCGGGGTGTGCGAAGAACTCCAGCAGGGCTCGGTTGAAGTCCTTTGAGCTGCCCCGACTTTCGTAGAGTCCGCGATCGTGTGATCAAGCGGTCTGTGGGACTTGCTCCGGTCTCGCCCAGTACGCCTGTTCGTACTCGTCGGGTGGCAGGTAGCCGAGGGCGGAGTGGAGTCGTTCACCGTTGTACCACGCGACCCACTGGAAGACGGCCCGCTCGACTTCGTCGAAGTCCCGCCACGGGCCCTGATGCTCGATCAGTTCGGCCTTGAATGTGCCATTCAAGGCCTCGGCCATCGCGTTGTCGTACGAATCGGCGACGGAGCCCACGGACGCGGAGGCGCCGGCCTCGGCCAATCGCTCCGTATAGCGAATGGACACGTATTGCGACCCGCGGTCGCTGTGATGAATGAGGCCGGCGTCCTTCTTGATCTGCTGCCGCCACAGCGCCATCTCCAGTGCGTCCAGCGGCAGGTCCGTGCGCATGTGGGTGGCGGCCTGCCAGCCCACGATCCGGCGGGAGTACGCGTCCAGGACGAACGCCACGTAGACCCAGCCCGACCACGTGCGGATGTAGGTCAGGTCCGCCAACCACAGCTGGTTCGGCCGCTCGGCGGTGAACCGCCGGTTGACCAGATCCGGCGGACGCGGCGCGGTCGGCTCGGGGACCGTGGTGCGACGACGTTGCCCGCGGATGACGCCCTCGATCCCGAGCTCCCGCATCAGCCGCTCGACCGTGCAGCGGGCCACCGCGTGGCCGGCGCGGACCAGCGCGCGGGTGACCCGGCGGGCGCCGTAGGTGCGGCCGGAGTCCTCCCACGCGGCTGTGACCAGCGGAATCAGCTCTTCATCACGCAACCGGCGGGCGGACTTCGGTCGCGTCTTGCGCGCGAAGTACGTCGAGGGAGACAAGCCCAGCACCCGGCAGACGGGATCGACCCCGAGGCCCTTGTCTCGCAGGTGGTCGATCACCTGCTCGGCCTCGTCCGGGGACGGTCGATCTCCTGGGCAAAAAACACGCTGGCGGCCTTGAGAATCTCGTTGGCCCGCCTCAACTCGGCATTCTCTTTCCGGAGTTGCTTCAGCTCCTCCAGCTCGGAGCTGGTCAGGCGGTCGTCGCGCTCGCCGGCGTCGGCCTCGGCCTGGCGAACCCATGACCGCAGGGCCTCCTTGTGGATGCCGAGGTCGCGGGCGACATGCGTCACTGGGCGGCCGGTCGAGCGGACCTCGCGGACGGCGCGCTCGCGGAGTTCATCGGGGTACTTACGTGGTGCTGGCACTGCAGGTGGTTCTCCTTACGCCTGGATCGTAACCCAGGCTTCAAGGACTCCACGAAGATCAGTGCAGCTCACTTCATGCCGATGTTGCTGGTGAGGCCGACTCGGCAGACGGGCCACCGTTCGTGCCCGGAGGCGGTGAAGGCTCCGGCCCGGGCGATCTCCTTCTGGTGGTATTTCAGGGCGAAGTCCAGTACTGCCGTGGTCTTCCCGAGTCCGGGGAACGCGTCCACCGCGACGGCTCCCTTGGCCTTGTCTCCGTCCTGCTGATTGCTGGCGATGATGTCCCACAGGTCCTCATGCAGTGCTTCGAGCTGCGGCGTCTTGAGCGGGCCGAGGTTGGCGTGCCAGACGCTGCGGAGGTGGTCGTACTCCAGCCGCGCCGCCTCGCCGAGGGCAGCGATCTGCTTGGGGGTCAAGATCTCCGGTTGGACGCGGCGGGGTGCCTCGGCCAGGGCCCTCAGCCCCTCCTTGCGGGAGAGCGTGAGGTTGTCCAGCCGGGGACGCGTACCTTCGGCCGGCTCGGTGGGACAGGGCGGCATCATGCGTCCTCCAGGGCGTCGGCGTAGAAGTCATCGGCCGCATCCGGGCCGTCAAGTTCGTCCTCCTCGTCGTCATCGCTGGGCGCGAGGCCTTCGTAGGGCTCGGCCTCGTCAACGCCCGCGCCCTCGACGGTCTCCTCGTCGAGGGCGCGGGCGTCGGCGAAGATCCGGGCGACCGACGGCAGCGTGCGAATGTCGTCGTCCTCGGTGGCGGGCAGGTCGAAGACGGACTGTTCGCGGGCCTGTCGCAGGGCGATGCGCCGCTCGGCCATGGTCAGTCCCAGGCCGAGGTGCCAGCGTTCCAGAAGCTCGGCGACGGCGGTCTCGTCGTCGGGAAAGCGGTACTTTTTACCCGCTAGCTTCCGGGCGAGCTCGATCGCCTGACCGCTGATCGGGAACTTCATCGCCGGTAGTTGATGTTGTCGGGGTCGACATGGATGGGCCACATTCCCTTGGCCTTCGCCCCCGTGTACGGGCTCGTCTCACCGCGATAGCCGTCAAGGCCCTCCCCGTTGTACCGGCATTTGCGGATCTCGACGCCGTAGTGGTGGATCGGCTTCCACTCGGTCTTCAGGAACTCGAAGCCAAGCGCCGGGTCGCGCGGCACCTCGATGTATCCGGCGCGAGCGATCCCGTGTTCGAACATCGCGGACGGCGACAGCCGTAGCCCCGGCACGTACGTATCGAGCAACCCGTCGTGGGGCCTCGCGTGATACACGCAGGCCACCCACTCGCGGATGATCGCCTCCAGCTCGTGGAGGAAGAAGAACGCCTGCTCTTCCGGCCGTTCTCCGCGCGAGAACACATCCGGTCCCTTGTAGCCGGGCAGTGACTCCAGCAGACCTTCGCGCAGGGTCTTGAAGAATCTCTCGATCGGACCCTTGTCCCGGCCCGTTCGCAGACGGGCCGGTTGGATCGACAGGCCGAGACGCTGGCAGACCGAAGTGACGTGCTCGCTGATGAACGGCTTGCCGTGGTCGACCACGATGGTCTCCGGCACGATGGCCGGCCCCGCGACACCCCTCTCTCCGCCGGCCTTATCGTCTCCGCCGCCTGCTTCGAGAGCTTCACGCTCCACGAAGACCGTGCGGGGAATGCCGTGATCGGGCCAGACCGCCGATGCAGGCCAGTCCTTGCCCGCCGGACGGGGACGGTAGGTCTGGAACAACACCGCCGCGACGTCGATGGACTGCGTGGAAACCGGGGTCACCCTGATCCCCGTGACACACCTGTCGTACCAGTCCATCGCAACCGTCAACTCAGCCTGCACCCACTTCAGCGTGATCGGGTCCATCGCGAAGACGTCCAGCCGCGTGGTGTCCATCAGCAGGTACTCGCCCGGCCTCGTCGGCCGCAGCTTCCCGTACGCACCCGTCGGCCTTGCGGCGATGTCCCGGTTGCGTTTCGTGCTCAGCCTGAAGGTCGGCTTGCGCCGCTCCAGCTCCTCGAGCCAGCGATACGCCGTCGCACGAGTCGGCAGCTTCACCTCGCCGCCGCCATAGCGGGCGGCAAGCCGGGGTCCGATGGTACGGATGACCTTGGCCCGGGTCGGCTGTGAGTCCTTCTCATGCTCGGCCATGATCTCCAGGGCCATCTCCACCCACCGCGGATCGGCCCGCCCCAGCCCGCCCATGGTGCCGTCACCATGATCTGGCCTGTTATGAACGAGACCGGCTTCCCGATCTGCCCGGAAGGCCCGAACCCACCGTTTGATGGTGCGTACGCTCACCCCGAGTTCGTCGGCCTTGGCCGCGTACCGCTGCAGCTTGGGAACTGTCGCCGCGTACGGCGCTCTCGGTTCCCCCTCCTCTGGGAACTCGGCGTTCCCCGACCGGAAGCCGTAGAGGACCTCGTTGATGTGGGCGGCGCGCTCACGCACTGCCTGCAACTCCTCGTCGGTGAGCTGTGCCAGCACCACAGAGGCCGCCTCGCGTGGCTCATCGGCCCCGGGCCCCGGCCCTTCCGGGATGATCCCGGCGCGTCCGGAGGCGAGTGCCTCCCGTAGTGACAACCGGAGTCGGCGGCCCCGACCGTCGCGCACCAGGACCTCGTTGCCGGCCGGGGAGGCGAACATCTCCTCCACCGTGACGACTTCGCCGTTGTACTTCAGCCTCGTGCCCACGCCGACACGTACCGCGGACTCGTTCACCCGACCTCCCGAGCGAGGCTCCCGCCCATAAACCGTCGTTTCGCTCTCCGAGGCGTCGATGCCCTGCTCACCGTCCACGACGACCGGGGGAAGTTCGTACCTGCCGGAGCCCGTCACGGCAGCCGTCCCCTGCCGAAGCTCGTGTCGCTCGGACAGAGGCACAGCAAGATCCGTCACGAAGTGCTGGCACCACAGCAGCCGCAGGACAGCCGCCCGGACCCTCCATTCCGGATGGTGCGGAAAGGCACGGAACGCCTCGCCGAGCGAGGCCCCGTACAAATCTGCCTCCCGGATCTCCGCAAGCAGGTCCTCGTTGAAGAACCAGTCGCGCCGGTACCCGGCGAGGAAGCGCAGATTCGCCAGCTCCGTCTCCGGAGGCTCACACCACACCTCGAAGTCCCAGCCGCGACTCAGAACGACCTCGCGGGCCCAGCCGAGCGCGAAGTTCACCTTCGTCCGGCTGAGCAGGTGCCGCGGCTTTACGTCGACGACCAGCGGTACGTCCCTCTCCCGCAGAACGAGGAAGTCCGGCACGTGGCGCCGCAGTCGCTCGTCCACCGTGGTGGAGAGAAGGAACGGCTGGGCGAAGACCGCCGTCACATCCCGGTCGAAGTCGGCGTACAGCAGGCGCGTCAGCTCAAGCCGCGACTCGTAGACAACGTGGTCACGCATCGTGGAGGACCAGTAGGCACCCGAGTAGTGCTTCTGGCCGTGCCGCCAACGGAACGTACGCCACGGCACCGATGACTCGAAGATATCGATGCCTGTCGTCGGCCAGAGCCGGTCCTCGTCGACCTGCCCGTCCGAATAGCGAAGGCTCATCGAGAGTTCGCCAAGCACACGCGGCATACCCACCCCCAACAGCGGGGACGAGCGATGACGGGATCAGACTAGAGATCGCTAACTACCGTGCCCCTGCCCCACACAGAAGTGCCCACTGGGAGCGATGGGCATGCCGACGCGCCCCCTCCGCATGAACCATCGAAACTATGCGCGAGCCAGGCAGGGCCCATCAACGCTGTTCCTCGAAGAAGTCCATGCGCCCCGTCCCGAACGGACCGTTCGCGTCCTCGTACGGGAAGGCGACCTTTTCCCACAAGGCAATCTGACAAATAGTGACAGCCGCCTCGGGGCCCAGTTTCAGAGCACGACGGGAGTCAGCCGGCTCGGTGTACCACTGCTCGATGCACCCCAGCCGGAGAGCCCGCATGCTGTCCTGCCGACCGTCTCCCTCGTACACCACCTTCGTGATGGCTGACACGACTTGGTTGTGGTGGAGGCGGAAGTCTCGCCCAGACGGATCAGTGAGGGAAAGCTGCCAGCTCCACCGGCAGCCTTCGGGAAGCGGATCACCTGGTTCAAGGTCCTCCGGCAGCTCTCCTGAAAAGCCGTACAGGTACGCCGCATTCTCCCCGACCGGAGCTTGAGACCAAGCGATATCACCGAGATAGGGAGAAGCAGCCACAAACGTCTCGGCGATCCTCTGAGTCTCCTCATCTGTGATCCAGTGCGACCCCGAGGGGGTGTGAGAGGCACTACCGGTCTCGACGTTCACTCCATCGACTCCCATTCCTGCTCCTTTCTAGATTCTTCAGTTGCCATCGCGTGGAAGATGGCGGACTACTCAGTCACCTCGACCAGTACGTCTCATCTACATGTCCTACGGGCCAGACACGGGACACAGAGAATGAGAATGGGACACAAGAAATGGGAACCTACAGCTCCGGTCAGACGTTTCCGGCCATGTCCACGAAGCGGGAGTAGTGCCCCTGGAAGGCCACCGTGATGGTGGCGGTGGGGCCGTTGCGGTGCTTGGCGACGATGAGGTCGGCCTCGCCGGCCCGGGGGGACTCCTTCTCGTAGGCGTCCTCGCGGTGCAGCAGGATCACCATGTCGGCGTCCTGCTCGATGGAGCCGGATTCGCGCAGGTCGGAGACCATGGGCTTCTTGTCGGTGCGCTGCTCGGGGCCACGGTTGAGCTGGGAGAGTGCGATGACGGGGACTTCCAGCTCCTTGGCGAGCAGCTTGAGGTTACGGGACATCTCCGAGACCTCCTGCTGGCGGCTCTCGGGGCGCCGGGAGCCGCCCGACTGCATCAGCTGGAGGTAGTCGATGACGACCAGCCGCAGGTCGTTGCGCTGCTTGAGGCGGCGGCACTTGGCACGGATCTCCATCATCGACAGGTTGGGCGAGTCGTCGATGTAGAGGGGACCGGCGGAGACCTCGGGCATCCGGCGGGCCAGCCGCGTCCAGTCGTCGTCCGTCATGTTGCCCGACCGCATGTGGTGCAGGGCCACCCGTGCCTCGGCCGACAGCAGGCGCATGGCGATCTCGTTGCGCCCCATCTCCAGCGAGAAGAAGACGCTCGGTAGGCCGTGCGCGATCGACGCGGAGCGGGCGAAGTCCAGGGCGAGCGTGGAGTTGTGGACGACCAGGCCCTCGGCGACGAAGCTGTGCGTGCCCTCGACCGTCAGGTCGTAGACCGCCTCGGTGCCGTCCGGCTCGTTGGAGACCACCCGGTCCCAGCGCACGTCGGACTCGGCGAGGTCCACCAGCGCCCGCGAGTCGAGCGCCTTGGCCAGGTCGAGCAGGCGGGCCCGGTCGACGGGGTTCCCGGGCCGCCAGTCGTGACCGGCCGGCAGCCCGGCCCGTTCGTTGACCTCGGCCCAGGTCAGCCCGGCCTTCTCGGCCTCGATCAGCTCCCACACCGGCTCCGGGACCGGCCGCCCCTCCGCGCCGGACGGCCCGCCGGGGGCCGCGACGTGGTCGCCGGGGCGCAGCCGCTCCAGCGGAACCCAGCCGCGCAGCGTGAGCATCGGATGGTTGCCGGTGGCCCGCAGCGTGGCGCCGTCCGCGGTGCGCAGCTTCCGCACCGGCTTGACCCCGTTGTGGTGGTACGCCGACGGACGGGCCGCGCGCAGCTTCCAGTCGCCGCCGAGCGTGAGCACCTGGAGGTCCTCGCCGGCCGTGCCACGCCGGACGAACTCCTCGACGGTGATCCACTCCCCCGAGCGGGCCTCCAGCACCCGGCTGCCGGCCGCCAGGCACTTGCCCATCGCCGGACGCGCCGCGATGACGACCATCTGGCCGGGGTGGAGGCCGTTGGTGAGCGCGTCGAGGTCGGTGAAGCCGGTGGGCACGCCGGTCATCTGGCCGCTGCGCGAGCCGATCGCCTCGATCTCGTCGAGGGCGCCCTCCATGATCTCGCTGAGCGGAAGGTAGTCCTCGGAGGTGCGCTGCTCGGTGACCGCGTAGATCTCGGCCTGCGCCGAGTTGACGATCTCGTCCACGTCACCGTCGGCGGCATAACCCATCTGGGTGATGCGGGTGCCGGCCTCGACCAGGCGGCGCAGGACCGCGCGCTCGTGGACGATCTCGGCGTAGTACTCGGCGTTGGCCGCCGTGGGGACGGCGTTGACGAGAGTGTGCAGATAGGCCGCGCCGCCGACCCGGGTGATCTCGCCGCGCTTGGTCAGCTCGGCGGCGACGGTGATGGGGTCGGCCGGCTCGCCACGGGCGTAGAGGTCGAGGATGGCGTTGTAGACGGTCTCGTGCGCGGGGCGGTAGAAGTCACCGGCCTTGAGCACCTCGACCACGTCGGCGATGGCGTCCTTCGACAGCAGCATGCCGCCGAGCACGGACTGCTCGGCGTCGATGTCCTGCGGCGGGACCCGCTCGAAGCCGGAATCGCCCCAGCCGCGCTCCCGGGCTCCCTCGTCCCAGCCGTCCCGGTCACGGCCGCCGTGGTCGCGTCCGCCGCGCTGCTGGTCGCCGCCGCGCCGGAAGCGAGGGGGCGGCAGCCGGTCGCCGGGGCCGTCGGGGAAGGGCGGCTCGGCCGGCGGAGCCTCGCTCCAGTGGCCGTCGACGGGCTCGGGCTGGCTCACCCCCCGCACCTCCTCCCGGTCCTGCGGACCCCCGGTTCCGTGCCACATTCCTACGGCACGCCTCTGACACCTGGACGGCACCCCGCCGAGTTTCCGGCGCGTCGAGGACGGGACCGGTTGACGGCTCCGGGGAAGCCGGAGGACAGCGCGGGTGCCGGTCAACGGTAGGGCCGGCGGCGCCGTCAGCCAAGATGGTTATCCACAGGCCATGTGGATGACGGCCCCCAGCCTGTGGAGAAGCCCGCCAAACCTGTGCACAGTGCGGGGGACAGCGCTGTGGACAACGCCACAGTCACCCTGGGGAAACCGCCCTGACCTGCGATTTCATCATCCACTGGCTGTGTAGGAGAAAAACTTTCCCGCTTGGCGCGAGATCGCGACAAACGGCGCGGAGACGATCACTCAGCGCCACGGAATGTAATGGCCACTTTGCCATTGCATCCCTTACCTGTGGACGATTATCCTAAGCGGGTGTCCTCGGCCCCCGCCCGCAACCGCTCCCAGGGTTCCCCACGGCTGCCCCGGGAGGTCCGGCGCCGCCACGACCGGGAGATCCTGGCGCTCGCCGTCCCGGCCTTCGGAGCCCTGGTCGCCGAACCGCTCTTCGTCATGGCCGACAGCGCCATCGTCGGCCACCTGGGTACCCGGCAACTCGCCGGACTCGGTGTCGCCGCCTCCCTGCTGACAACCGCGGTCAACGTCTTCGTCTTCCTCGCCTACGCCACCACCGCGGCCGTCGCCCGCCGGATCGGCGCCGGTGACCGGCAGGCCGCCATCCGCCAGGGCATGGACGGCATCTGGCTCGCCCTGCTGCTCAGCGCCGTCGTGGTCGCCGTGGTGGTGCCCGGGGCCGGACCGCTCGCCGAGCTCTTCGGTGCCTCCGGCCGGGCGACCGGGTACGCCGTGACGTATCTGCGGATCAGCGCGCTCGGCATCCCCGCGATGCTCGTCGTGCTGGCCGCCACCGGCGTGCTGCGCGGCCTCCAGGACACCCGCACCCCGCTGGTGGTGGCGGTCGCCGGATTCGCCGCCAACGCCGGACTCAACGTGGGCCTGGTGTACGGCGCCGGGCTCGGCATCGCCGGTTCAGCCTGGGGCACCGTGATCGCCCAGTGGGCCATGGCGGCGGCGTACCTGACCGTCGTGGTGCGCGGCGCGCGACGCCATGGCGCCCGGCTGCGCCCCGACGCGGCCGGTATCCGGGCCTGCGCCACCGCGGGCGTACCGCTGCTGGTCCGCACCCTCAGCCTGCGCGCGATCCTGATGGTCGCCACCGCGGTCGCGGCCCGCCTCGGCGACACCGAGATCGCCGCCCACCAGGTGCTCCTCACCCTGTGGAGCCTGCTCGCCTTCGCGCTGGACGCCATAGCCATCGCGGGCCAGGCGATCATCGGCCGTTACCTGGGCGCGGAGGACGCGGCGGGCGCCCGGGCGGCGTGCCGGCGCATGGTGCAGTGGGGGATCGCCTCCGGGGTGGTCCTCGGCGCCCTGGTCGCCGTCGCCCGGCCGTGGTTCATCCCGCTGTTCACCGGCGATCCGGCGGTCCGCGCCCAGCTGATGACCGCGCTGCTGGTGGTGGCGGTCACCCAGCCGGTCTCCGGGGTGGTCTTCATCCTGGACGGCGTACTGATGGGCGCCGGTGACGGCCGCTATCTGGCCTGGGCGATGCTGGGCACGCTGGCCGTCTTCGTCCCGGCCGCGCTCGCCGTCCCCGCGATCGGCGGCGGGCTGACGGTGCTGTGGTGGGCCATGGCCCTGTTCATGGTGTCGCGGATGGCGTTCCTGTGGGCACGGGCCCGCTCCGGACACTGGGTGGTGACCGGCGCGGTCCGCGGCGGCTGACCCCCGGCCGACGGCTGTTTCACGTGAAACGGCCACCAGCCCCCGCCGCCCGTTTCACGTGAAACACGCACGTGCGGCATGCCGGAAGGGCCGGTACCCCCTGCGGGGTACCGGCCCTTCCCAGGCTTACCGGCTGAGCGGCAGGCGTCAGGCCGCGACGACCTCGACGTCCAGCTTGGCCGAGACCTCCGGGTGGAGGTTGACGGTCACCTGGTGCGAGCCGACGGTCTTGATCGGCGACACGACGGCGACACGACGCTTGTCGACCGCCGGGCCACCGGCCTCCTTGATCGCCGAAGCGATGTCGGCCGGGGTGACCGAACCGAAGAGGCGCCCGGCCTCGCCGGCCCGGGTGGCCAGCTTGACCTTGACGTTCTCCAGCTGGGCCTTGATCTCGTTGGCCTGCTCCAGCGTGGCGATCTCGCGGATCCGGCGCGCACGGCGGATCTGCTCGACGTCCTTCTCGCCGCCCTTGGTCCAGCGGATGGCAAAGCTCCGCGGGATCAGGTAGTTGCGAGCGTAGCCGTCCTTGACGTCCACGACGTCGCCGGCGGCACCGAGGCCGCTGACCTCGTTGGTGAGGATGATCTTCATGCTTCGGTCACCCTCTCTCAGCGAGCAGTCGAGGTGTAGGGCAGCAGCGCCATCTCGCGGCTGTTCTTCACGGCGGTGGCGACGTCACGCTGGTGCTGCGTGCAGTTGCCGGTCACGCGACGGGCACGGATCTTGCCGCGGTCGGAGATGAACTTCCGCAGCAGGTTGGTGTCCTTGTAGTCGACGTAGGTGACCTTGTCCTTGCAGAAAGCGCAGACCTTCTTCTTCGGCTTGCGCGGGGGCGGCTTCGCCATGGTTGTACTCCAGTGTGATCAAGAAGTGTGTCGCTTGCCGCCCTTAGAAGGGCGGCTCGTCCGAGTAGCCGCCGCCGGAGCTTCCGCCCCAGCCGCCACCGCCACCCTGGCCGCCGCCGGCCGGGGCACCGGTCGCCCACGGGTCGTCGGCCGGGGCACCGCCGCCGGAGCCGCCCTGCGGGCCGCCCCAGTTGCCACCCTGGCCGCCGCCCGGACCACCACCGTAGCCCTGGCCGCCCCGGCCGCCGCTGGTCTTGGTGACCTTGGCCGTGGCGTTGCGGAGCGAGGCGCCGACCTCGTCGACGTCGAGTTCGTAGACCGTCCGCTTGACGCCCTCACGGTCTTCGTAGGAACGCTGCTTCAGCCGACCCTGCACGATGACGCGCATGCCGCGCTGAAGAGACTCGGCCACGTTCTCGGCCGCCTGCCGCCAGACCGAGCAGGTCAGGAAGAGGCTCTCGCCGTCCTTCCACTCGTTGGTCTGCCGGTCGAAGGTGCGCGGGGTGGACGCGACGCGGAACTTCGCGACCGCCGCACCGGAAGGGGTGAAGCGCAGCTCGGGATCGTCGACAAGGTTGCCGACGACCGTGATGACGGTCTCGCCTGCCATGGTGGGTGACCTCTCGGCGGGTGTGCTGTGCTGCTGGCTGCTCGGTAGCCGTACTCAGCTCCGACGCTTAACGCGTCAGTGCGTTTCCGGACGAAGGACCTTGGTCCGCAGAACCGACTCGTTCAGGTTGAGCTGACGGTCGAGCTCCTTGACGACATCGGGCGTGGCGTTGATGTCGATGACCGAGTAGATGCCCTCGGGCTTCTTGTTGATCTCGTAGGAGAGACGACGACGGCCCCAGGTGTCGACCTTCTCGACCTTGCCGCCGCCGTTACGGACCACGGCGAGGAACGTCTCGATCAGGGGGGAGACAGCGCGCTCCTCCAGATCGGGGTCGAGGATGACCATCACCTCGTAGTGACGCATTATGGAACCCACCTCCTTTGGACTCAGCGGCCACGGCGTTTCCGTGGCAGGAGGGTCATGCATTGCGTCGCAACGGTATCGCCGCCCACTGACATCCGGCCGGGAACGGCCGACGGGTGAAGGGCAGACACCGGTGCAGACGGTACAGACTACCCGGACTCGTCCCCCCGCTTGAAATCCGCCGAAGAACCGGGACAATCTGTATCCAAGGGTGTGCACGAGGCTACGGCGCGCTACCGCGTCGGCTCACGGAGGTGCCCCATGGCACAGACATTCCGGCAATTCCGGCAGCGTCACGTTCTGACCCTCAACACCGACGGCCGGCCGCACCCGGTGGAGAACACCCTCACCGTGATCACCGTGGTGCTCGGTGCCGTCGCCGCTCTCACCTCGCTCTCCCGCGGCCTGCACCTGGTCAGTTCGTGGACCGGGTTGCTCGGCATCGTCTCCGGCGCCTACGGCCAGTACATCTCGGCGACCACCGCCGAGCGCTTCCTGCTGGTCATCGGGCTCGGCGCGGCAGCCGTGGGGTTCTTCATCGGCATGGCCCACGGCGGCCTGTTCGGCGGCGTCGTGTAGCGCGCGGAGCGGCGCTCGGCGGGGTTCACGGCGCAGGGCTTCAGGCCGCCCCGGCGCCCGGTCGCAGTAGAGTTCGCCGGGAAGTCCGGTAGAACCCGCAGCGATGGGGAGCGCCCCGAATGAGCCTGACCCTGAGGACCATCAGCCGTGAGCAGCATCTGGCCTACATCCAGAGCCTGCCCTCGGCGAGCCACATGCAGGTTCCCGCTTGGGCCGACGTGAAGGCCGAGTGGCGTTCGGAGAACCTGGGCTGGTTCGACAAGAACGGCGAGCTCGTCGGCGTGGGTCTGGTGCTCTACCGCCAGCTGCCCAAGATCAAGCGGTACCTCGCCTACCTCCCCGAGGGCCCGGTCATCAACTGGTACGCGCCCAACCTGGAGGAATGGCTCCAGCCGATGCTGGCCCACCTCAAGCGGCAGGGCGCCTTCTCGGTGAAGATGGGGCCGCCGGTGGTCATCCGGCGCTGGGACGCCGCCGCGGTGAAGAACGGCATCGCCGACCCGGACGCCAAGCGGCTGCGGGACGTCGAGGCCACCTTCATCGAGCCGCGCGCCTTCGAGGTCGCCGACCGGCTGCGGAAGATGGGGTGGCAGCAGGGCGAGGACGGCGGCGCCGGCTTCGGTGACGTCCAGCCGCGCTACGTCTTCCAGGTGCCGCTGGAGGGGCGCACCCTGGAGGACGTCCACAAGGGCTTCAACCAGCTGTGGCGCCGCAACATCAAGAAGGCCGAGAAGGCGGGCGTCGAGGTCGTCCAGGGCACCTACGAGCAGCTCCCGATCTGGCAGCAGCTCTACGAGATCACCGCCGAGCGCGACCACTTCCGCCCGCGCCCGCTGTCGTACTTCCAGCGCATGTGGACCGCCCTCAACTCCGAGGACCCCAACCGCATGCGGCTCTACTTCGCCGTGCACGAGGGCGAGGCGGTGGCGGCGGCCACCATGCTGGTCGTCGGCGGCCACGTCTGGTACTCCTACGGCGCCTCGGCCAACCACAAGCGTGAGGTGCGGCCGAGCAACGCCATGCAGTGGCGGATGCTGCGCGACGCCTACGCGCTCGGCGCCACCGTCTACGACCTGCGCGGCATCAGCGACTCGCTGGACGAGAACGACCACCTCTTCGGGCTGATCCAGTTCAAGGTGGGCACCGGCGGCCAGGCCGCGGAGTACCTCGGCGAGTGGGACTTCCCGCTCAACAAGCTGCTGCACAAGGCGCTCGACATCTACATGTCCCGCCGCTGAGCCGACCCGTTCCCGTTACCGTTCCCCCTGATCCACGGAAAGGTCCTGACCGGCCCATGGCGCTCACCCTGTACGTCGACACCGCGCGCTGGCGTGCCCACCACAAGACGGTGGTGGACCAGTTCCCCGGCATCATCCCGGTCTGCAAGGGCAACGGATACGGCTTCGGGCACGAGCGGCTGGCGGAGGAGACCGCCCGGCTCGGCGCCGACATGATCGCGGTCGGTACGACGTACGAGGCCGCCCGGATGAAGGACCTGTTCGGCGGGGACCTGCTGGTGCTCACCCCGTACCGGCTGGGCGAGGAGCCGGTGCCGCTGCCGGACCGGGCGATCCGCTCGGTCTCCTCGGTGGAGGGGGTGCGCGGCCTGGTCGGCGCCCGGGTGATCGTCGAGGTGATGAGCTCGATGCGGCGCCACGGGGTGCTCCCGGAGGAGCTGGGCCGGCTGCGCGGCGCCATCGAGGACGTGCGCCTGGAGGGGTTCGCGATCCATCTGCCGCTGGACCGCACCGACGGCTCGGACGGGGTGCAGGAGGTCCACGGCTGGATGGAGCGGCTGCGGGCGGCGGGGCTCCCGCTGCACACCATGTTCGTCAGCCATCTGAAGGCCGACGAACTGGTCCATCTCCAGCGGCAGTTCCCGCAGACCCGGTTCCGCACCCGGATCGGCACCCGGCTGTGGCTCGGCGACCACCAGGCGACGGAGTACCGCGGCGCGGTGCTGGACGTCACCCGGGTCGGCAAGGGCGAGCGCTACGGATACCGGCAGCAGAAGGCGGCCGGCGAGGGCCACCTGGTGGTCGTCGCCGGCGGCACCTCGCACGGCGTGGGCCTGGAGTCGCCCAAGGCCGTGCACGGCGTCATGCCGCGGGCCAAGGGCGTGGCGCGGGCCGGGCTGGCGACCGTCAACCGCAACCTGTCGCCGTTCGTGTGGGCGGGCAAGCAGCGGTGGTTCGCCGAGCCGCCGCACATGCAGGTCTCCATCCTCTTCCTCCCCGGCGACGTGGCCCCGCCGCAGATGGGGGAGGAACTCGTCGCCCACCTGCGGCACACCACCACCCAACCGGACCGCATGGTCGACCGCTAGGCCTTGTCGTCAAAAGGTCGCCGGCCGTCCGGAGGGCGGTGCCCCGCGGCGTCTGGGGCGTGTGATCGCAAGGCGGAGGGAGGAGAGCGCAGCGGGCTGCGCCGACGACCGAAAACGCCGCGAGCGCGCGTGCCAGGCGCCGCGGGGCAGGCGAGATTTTGACGACAGGGCCTAGGCCGCCTGGTCCGGCGGGGTGCCCCAGCGCACCGCGGTGCCGGAGGAACGGGCGGCGTGGCGGGCGCCCGCCGTGCCGAGCACGAAGACGTCGGGGGCGCCGTCGAGCACGCCGCCGGAGGGGTCGTCGGAGCCGTCCTGCCGTACCGGGTCGTGCTCGGCCCGCAGGATGTCGCGCACCACGCAGGCGCACAGGTAGCCGGTGGCCAGCAGGTGCAGCGCGATCGCCAGGTCGTAGCCGCCCTCGGGCAGCCCCTTGTTGTTGCCGCCGGTGGTGAACGCCAGGTACATCCAGATGCCCAGGAAGTACATGACCTCGCCGGCCTGCCACACCAGGAAGTCCCGCCAGCGCGGCCGGGCCAGCGCGGCCAGCGGCACCAGCCACAGCACGTACTGCGGTGAGTAGACCTTGTTGGTCAGCACGAACGCGGCGACCACCAGGAACGCGGTCTGGGCGAACCGGGGCCGGCGCGGCGCGTACAGCACCAGCCAGGCCAGACCGGCGCACAGCAGCAGCATGAGCACGATGGCGTAGGTGTTGGCGTCCGGCAGCGGGTTGCCGGTCTGCTGGGAGATCAGCAGCCATAGCGAGCCGAAGTCCACCGGCCTGGTCTGGCTGTAGCTGTAGAACTGGGCCCAGCCGGGGCGGATGTGGAAGCCGGTGGCGTCGTGCGCCAGCATCACCGGCACGTTGACCACCAGCCAGGCGACCACCGCACCGGCCAGCGCCTTGGTGAACGCCCGCATGCGTCCCGCCCGCAGGCACAGCAGCAGCAGCGGCCCGAGCAGCAGCGCCGGGTAGAGCTTGGCGGCGGTGGCCAGCCCGATCAGCACCCCGGAGGCGACCGGGCGGCGGCGGGCCCACAGCAGCATGCCGACGGCGGTCAGGGCGAGCGCCAGCAGGTCCCAGTTGACGGTCGCGGTGAGCGCGGCGGCGGGGGCGAGGGCGACCAGCAGCCCGTCCCAGGGACGGCGGCGGTGGGTGCGGGCCACCGCGACCACCGTGACGACCGCGCAGACCAGCAGCATCCCGGAGTTGACCAGCCAGTAGATCTGCTCACGCCGTATCAGGTCCGCGCCGTGCGGGGTGAACCACGAGGCGATCTCCATGAAGAGCCCGGTGAGCACCGGGTACTCCAGGTACGGCATGCCGCCCGAGACCTTGTCCGGGATGTGGCCGAAGTACGGCACCACGTCGTCGGCGAAGCCACGGGCGTAGAACAGGTGCGGGATGTCCGAGTAGCAGGCGTGCGTGTACTGGTCGTTGGCCCCGAAGAACCAGCCGCTGTCGTAGCACGGCAGCTTCTGCACCATGCCCAGGGCGAACAGTCCGACGGCGGCCAGCACGATCACGCGCAGCGGATTCCACCACCGGCCGGCCACCGCACCCATCCGCCGCCCGGCGGGGCCGCCGAGCAGTTCGCTGCCCGCCCGGGCGACCGGGTCGTCCCAGGTGGGCGGCGTGCTCGGGGCTGCCGCTGCGCTCTCGGCGTTCTTACGCGCGGTCGTCATGGCGGACATCCTGCCGTACCGGACTGTCAGGCCGCCGGGCGCGGTGTGGAAAACCCGTCGTGCCTGTGGAAAACCCGTGGCCGCGAAGGGACGTACGCCCTTCGCGGCCACGGGTCGTCAGGTCATCGGTGGCTCACCGGTGGACCGGGTCAGCCGAAGATGCCTCCCCCTCCGTTTCCGTTGCCGTTGCCGTTGCCGCCCGGACCGCCGTTGCCGTTGCCGCGGCTGCTTCCGGTGCCGCTGGTGGTGCCGGCGTTCCCGGCTCCGTTGGTGGTCCCGGTGTTGCTGCCGGGGCCGCCGTTCTCGTTCCCGTTGTTGCTGCCCGTCCCGGTGGTGGTGCCGCCCGGCTCACAGCCGAACAGACCGCAGGAGGAGTGGGTCGGGGTCGGCGTGATGGACGGGGACGGCGAGTGCGACGGGGACTTCGACGGCGGTGCGCTCGGGGTCACCGACGGCGAGTTGGACGGCGGCGCGGACGGCGGCGCCGACTCGGTGGCCCCCGGGCCGTGCACCACGGTGCCGTAGGCGGACGCCGGCGGGAAGTCCTGCACCGGCTTTCCGGCCAGCGCGTCCTTCATGTACTCGGTCCAGATCTGGGTCGGGAACGAAGCACCGTAGATCTTGTCCAGACCGCCGACTCCGTACATCTTCAGGAATGTCGGGTTGGTGGCGTGGTCGTCCATCCGGTACATGCCGATGGAGGTGGCGAGCTCCGGGGTGTAGCCGGTGAACCACGCCGACTTGTTGTCGTCGGTGGTGCCGGTCTTGCCCGCGGCCGGCCGGCCGAGCGCCTTGGCCGCGGTGCCGGTGCCCTCCTGGACCACGGCCTGCAGCGCGTCGGTGACGTTGCCGGCGATGGCCGGGTCGAACGCCTGCTTGGTCTTGGTCTCGTGCTGGTACTTGACCGTCCCCTGGTACTCCACCCGGGTGACCGAGTACGGGTCGGCCTGGACGCCGCCGTGGGCGAAGGTGCCGTAGGCGTCGGCCATCCGGATCGCGCTGGGCGAGGAGACACCGAGCGAGAACGAGGGGCCGTTGGTGGACACCATGCTCTGGTCGTCCTGGAGCCCGGCGGTGATCGCCGCCTGCCGCACCTTGTCCATGCCGACGTCCATGCCGAGCTGGGCGTAGGTGGAGTTGAGCGACTGGGCCATCGCGGTCTTCAGGTCCACCGTGGGGATCGACTCGTTGTCGTCGTTGACCTGCAACCACTCCTTGCCGTCCGGGTCCTGCCAGACGGTGCGGTTGTAGTTGAGCACCTTCCACTTGTTCAGGCCGGTGTACATGCTCTTCAGCGACACCTTGGTCCGCTCCGAGGGACCCTGGTCGGGGCCGAGGGAGGGGTTGCGCACCCCGTCCTGCATCGCCGCCGCCAGCACGAACGGCTTGAAGGTGGAGCCGACCTGGGCGCCGGTGTAGTCGGCGTTGTCGGTGAAGTGCTTCAGGTAGTCCTCACCGCCGTAGATGGCGACGATCGCCCCGTCCCCGGGCACCACCGAGGCCCCGCCGAACTGCACGTACTTGTCGGCGGACCGGACGTCGGGCTTGAGGTTCTTCTTGCGCACCGAGTCCACGGCCTGCTGGAGGGCGCGCACCTTGTTCTTGTCGAACGTGGTGTGGATCTGGTAGCCGCCGTTGTCCAGGTTGTGCTGGCTGATGTTGGTGTTGTTGAGGATGTACTTGTTGGCCAGGTCGGTCAGGTAGCCGATCTGGCCCGCCTTGTCGGTGGAGCGCTTCGGCTTCTGCGGCATCGGGAACTTGGTGTACTTCGCCCGTTCCTGCTGGGTCATGTCGCCGGTCTTGACCTCGCGGTCGAGCACCTCGTTCCACCGCTGGACGGCCCGCTTGGTGTTCTCCTCGGGGGTGGCGCCGTCGCCGATGCCGCCGGCCGGGTCGTAGAGGTTGGGGCCGTTGAGCACCGCGGCGAGGAAGGCCGCCTGGTCGGGCTTGAGCTTGTCGGCGTCCACGCCGTAGTACGCCTGCGAGGCGGCCTGGATGCCGTACGCCCCGCGGCCGTAGAACGCGGTGTTGAGGTAGCCGGCGAGGATGTCCTTCTTGTCCACCGTCGCGCCGACCTTGACCGAGATGAGCAGTTCCTTGAACTTACGGGTCAGGGTCTGCGACTGGTCGAGGTAGGTGTTCTTCACGTACTGCTGGGTGATGGTCGAACCGCTCTGGGTCTCACCGCCCTGGGCCATGCGCAGGATGGCGCGGAGGATGCCCTGTGGGTCGACGCCCGCGTCGTGGTAGAACGAGGCGTTCTCCATGGAGATCACCGCGTTCTGCATGTGGATCGAGATCTTGTCCAGCGGAACGATCTGCCGGTTGTAGTCGCCGCCGCCGGCCACCACCATCCGGGAGCCGTCGGCCCAGTAGTAGACGTTCTTCTGCTGCTTGGCGGCGGCGTTGGGGTTGGGGACGTCCACCATCGCGTAGGCGATGCCGACGAGCCCGACGAGGGTGCCGAGGAAGGCGACGCAGATCGCGCTGACCTGCTTCCAGGACGGCATCCAGCGGCGCCAGCCGGTCTTGCCCCACCGCGGGTAGTCGATGAAGCGCTTGGGACGCTGGCCGCCCGGCCCTTGTCCACCCGGCCCGGACCCGCCGCCACCGGTGCCCCGCCGGCCGCCGCCGCCACGGGAACCCGCGCCGCCCGCCGCCCGGCGTCCGCCCTTGGCGGCCCGCCGGGCCTCCGCGCGTCCGCCGTACGGACGTTCCGGTACCCCTTCGCTCGCCGTTCCGGCCTCGGAACCGGCGGCCCGGCGTCTGGCCGCCCGGCCCTCCCCGCCCGGGGCCGAGCCGTACGGGGAACCGCCGCCGTAGGACGGGCCGGATCCAGGGGAGGGGGCGCTGCCGTAGGAGCGGTCCGGCCCGGACGGCGCGCCCGTCCCGTATCCGTCCGCGCCCCGGCCGGGCGGTGCGCCGCGGTGGCCGTTCCCTGGCGGCGGCGCTCCGCGCCGGTCTGCGGCGCGTCCGCTGCCGTTCGGCTGCGGCGGCTTTCGGCGGTGCTCGCTCATGCTTCCATCTACTCCTCGGTCAGGCGGCACGGCCTGAAGGCGGCAGTTGACTTCCGGTCCCCCCGGATTGCGGCCCCGCCGGGCCACACGGCACCCAGGACCATGACGCGCGCGGGCGGCTCATGGTTCCCGTCGGTATGCATGGCGAACAGAGTACGCACCGCGTCACGGCACGGTCCGCCAACGATCTACGCATAACGGACAGTTGACGCCCGGGGGTCACCGGATGTGATGCCGTTCACCGCTCGCCGCCTTGCGAGATGCAGACTGCCGTTCTATCGTCGCGATGTATCGAATCGATACATCAGAACGACATAAGTGCCGTGTCTTCCCGGGGAGCCCCACTCACCCCCGGAAGGCAAGGCGAAGTGCACAGGGCAGTCCGGGACCCGAGGAGGCGAGGATGAGCAGGCGTTCCGGCGTGCTCGAATTCGCCGTACTGGGTCTGCTCCGCGAGTCACCGATGCACGGTTACGAGCTGCGCAAGCGGCTCAACACCTCGCTCGGCGTCTTCCGTGCCTTCAGCTACGGGACGCTGTACCCCTGCCTGAAGGCCCTGGTCTCCCAGGGCTGGCTGGTGGAGGAGCCCCCCGCTGACGAGCCGGGGACCGCGGCGCCGCTGGCCGGCCGACGGGCGAAGATCGTCTACCGGCTGACCGCGGCGGGCAAGGAACACTTCGAGAACCTGCTCGCCCAGACCGGCCCCGAGGCCTGGGAGGACGAGCAGTTCGGAGTCCGCTTCGCCTTCTTCGGACACACCGAACGGGACGTACGGATGCGGGTCCTGGAAGGACGCCGCAGCCGCCTGGAGGAACGCCTGGAGAAGATGCGTGCCTCACTGGCGCGCACCCGCGAGCGGCTCGACGACTACACCCTCGAACTGCAGCGGCACGGCATGGAGTCGGTGGAACGTGAAGTCCGCTGGCTCAACGAGCTGATCGAGACGGAGCGGGCGGGTCGTGACCGCGCCAAGGGCCGCCCCGCCGACGACCAAGGTCGCGACGACACGGATCCGACCGACACCACCAATTGAGGCCCGGCTCCGGCAGGGCCGCAGAGTAACCGAGTACACAGGGAGCAACCGGAATGGGTTCGGTTCGCGTAGCCATCGTGGGCGTGGGCAACTGCGCCGCGTCGCTGGTGCAGGGCGTCGAGTACTACAAGGACGCCGACCCGGACAGCCGCGTGCCCGGCCTGATGCACGTGCAGTTCGGCGATTACCACGTCCGGGACGTCGAGTTCGTCGCGGCGTTCGACGTCGACGCGAAGAAGGTCGGCCTCGACCTCGCGGACGCCATCGGCGCCAGCGAGAACAACACCATCAAGATCTGCGACGTGCCGCCGTCCGGCGTCACCGTCCAGCGCGGTCACACCCTCGACGGTCTGGGCCGGTACTACCGGGAGACCATCGAGGAGTCGGCCGAGGAGCCGGTCGACGTGGTGCAGATCCTCAAGGACCGCCAGGTCGACGTCCTGGTCTGCTACCTGCCGGTGGGCTCCGAGGAGGCCGCCAAGTTCTACGCCCAGTGCGCCATCGACGCCAAGGTCGCCTTCGTCAACGCGCTGCCGGTCTTCATCGCCGGTACCAAGGAGTGGGCCGACAAGTTCACCGAGGCGGGCGTGCCGATCGTCGGTGACGACATCAAGTCCCAGGTCGGCGCCACCATCACGCACCGTGTGATGGCCAAGCTCTTCGAGGACCGGGGCGTCGTCCTGGACCGCACGATGCAGCTCAACGTCGGCGGCAACATGGACTTCAAGAACATGCTGGAGCGCGACCGGCTGGAGTCCAAGAAGATCTCCAAGACCCAGGCCGTCACCTCCCAGATCCCCGACCGGGACCTGGGCGCGAAGAACGTCCACATCGGCCCGTCCGACTACGTGGCCTGGCTGGACGACCGCAAGTGGGCCTACGTGCGTCTCGAGGGCCGCGCCTTCGGTGACGTCCCGCTGAACCTGGAGTACAAGCTGGAGGTCTGGGACTCCCCGAACTCCGCCGGTGTCATCATCGACGCCCTGCGTGCCGCGAAGATCGCCAAGGACCGCGGCATCGGCGGCCCGGTGCTCTCCGCCTCCTCGTACTTCATGAAGTCCCCGCCGGTGCAGTACTTCGACGACGAGGCCCGCGAGAACGTCGAGAAGTTCATCCGCGGCGAGGTCGAGCGCTGACCTCGGCCGGCGACGTCCGACCCACGGTCGGCGTAAACGGCCGGGACCGGTGTCCCGACAGGGTCCAGCGTGGCCGGGGAGGCCGCTGAACCCATGACGAGGGCGCCGTAGCCCGCCGCCGTCGACGGCATGGACCGTCCAGGCCCCCGGGAATTCCACCCCGGGGGCCTGAGGCGTGTGTGAGGCTGTGCGCATGGCCGTCATAGAAGATCTCCGCGCGCTGCTGCGGTTTCCCGACTTCCGGCGGCTGCTCGCGGCCCGGCTGCTCTCCCAGCTCGCCGACGGCGTCTACCAGGTGGCGCTCGCCGCGTACGTGGTCTTCTCCCCGGAGAAGCAGGCGTCCCCGGGCGCCATCGCCGCCGCCATGGCGGTGCTGCTGCTGCCGTACTCGCTGCTCGGGCCGTTCACCGGTGTGCTGCTGGACCGCTGGCGCCGCCGGCAGGTGCTCCTCCACGGCAATCTGCTGCGCTCGGTGCTCGCGGCCGGCACCGCGGTGCTGGTCCTCGTCCACGTCCCCGACGTCTTCTTCTACCTGTCGGCCCTCTCGGTCACCGCAGTCAACCGCTTCGTGCTCGCCGGGCTCTCCGCGGCGCTCCCCCGGGTGGTCGACGGCGACCGGCTGGTGGTCGCCAACTCGCTGTGCCCGACGGTCGGCACCATCGCGGCCACGGTCGGCGGTGCGGCGGCGTTCGCGGTCCATCTGGTGCTGCGTCCCGGCCCCGGTTCGGACGCCGCCGTGGTGGTCCTCGCGGCCGTGATCTACCTGTTCGCCGGCCTCTCCGCCCGGGCGCTCGACCCCGACCGGCTCGGCCCCGACCCCGAGCTGCTGCGGCCCCGGCTGGCCGGCGCGGTGGCCGGCACCGTCCGCGGACTCGTCGCGGGGCTGCGTCATCTCGCCGCCCGTCCGCAGGCCGCCCGGGCGCTGGCCGCCATGACGGTGCTGCGGTTCGCCTACGGCGCGCTGTTCGTCACGCTGCTGATGCTGGCCCGCAACGCCTGGAGCCCGCCGGGGAACGCCTCGGGCGGGCTGGCGCTGCTGGGGCTGGCGGTGGGGGTCTCGGGGGCCGGGTTCTTCGCGGCGGCGGTGATCACCCCGTGGGCCACCACACGGTGCGGCACCACCGGGTGGATTACGGTGTGCGCCGCGGCGGCGGCCGTGCTGGAGCCCTGTCTCGGCCTCCCCTTCGAACCGGCGCCGATGCTCGTCGCCGCCTTCCTGCTGGGCGCCGCCACCCAGGGCGCCAAGATCGCCACCGACACGGTGCTCCAGGCCGAGGTGGACGACGCCTTCCGCGGCCGGGTCTTCGCCCTGTACGACGTCACCTTCAACGCCGCCTTCGTCGCCGCCGCCGCGCTGGCCGCCCTGCTGCTCCCCCCGGACGGCCGCTCACCCGCGCTGCTGCTGCTGGTGGCGGCCGTCTACGTGGCCGTGGCGGTGACCATGGCCCGCTTCGTCCGGCAGGGCGCCCGGCGGGCCGCGCCGGAGGCGGAGCCGCGGCAGGCCGAGTGGGAGCCGGAGGAGCGGGCCGGGTGAGGTGTGTTTCACGTGAAACCGCCGCCATCTCCCCGCGCTGTTTCACGTGAAACGGCGACGCTGCCGTGTTTCACGTGAAACACGGCAGCGTCCGGCCGCCTACCGCTGGCCGGCCCACCACTCCTTGAGCGCCGCCACCGCCTCGTCGTGCGCCATCGGACCGTTCTCCAGGCGCAGTTCCAGCAGGTGCTTGTAGGCCTTGCCGACGACGGGGCCGGCCGGGACGCCGAGGATCTCCATGATCTCGTTGCCGTCGAGGTCGGGACGGATGGCGTCCAGCTCCTCCTGCTCCTTCAGCTGCGCGATGCGCGCTTCCAGGGAGTCGTAGGTACGGGCCAGCGCCGCGGCCTTCTTCTTGTTGCGGGTGGTGCAGTCGGAGCGGGTGAGCTTGTGCAGCCGCTCCAGGAGCGGGCCGGCGTCGCGTACGTAACGGCGCACCGCCGAGTCGGTCCACTCGCCGCTGCCGTACCCGTGGAACCGCAGATGCAGCTCGACCAACCGGGAGACGGCCTTGACCTCGTCGTTGGGGTACTTGAGCTTGGTCATCCGCGCCTTGGTCAGCTTGGCGCCCACCACCTCGTGGTGATGGAAGGAGACCCGGCCGTCCGGCTCGAAACGCCGGGTCTTGGGCTTGCCGATGTCGTGCAGCAGCGCGGCCAGCCGCAGCACCGGGTCGGGGCCGGACTCCTCCAGCGCGATCGCCTGCTCCAGGACGGTCAGGGTGTGCTCGTAGACGTCCTTGTGCCGGTGGTGCTCGTCGCGTTCCAGACGCAGCGCGGGCAGCTCGGGCAGGACGCGGTCGGCCAGCCCGGTGTCGACCAGGAGCTGAAGGCCCTTGCGCGGGTAGGCGCCGCAGACCAGCTTGTTCAGCTCGTCGCGGACCCGTTCGGCCGACACGATCGAGATCCGGTCAGCCATCTCGGTCATCGCGGCCACCACCTCGGGGGCCACGTCGAAGTCGAGCTGGGCGGCGAAGCGGGCGGCGCGCATCATGCGCAGCGGGTCGTCGGAGAAGGACTCCTGCGGGGTGCCCGGGGTCCGCAGCACCCGGCGGGCCAGGTCCTCGAGACCGTTGTGGGGGTCCACGAACTCAATCCCGGGGAGCGAGACGGCCATCGCGTTGACCGTGAAGTCCCGGCGCACCAGGTCTTCCTCGATGGTGTCGCCGTAGGAGACCTCGGGCTTGCGGGAGTCGCGGTCGTACGCCTCCGAGCGGTAGGTGGTCACCTCGATCTGGAAGTCGTTGCCGGCCGCGTCGGCCTTGCGGCAGCCCACGGTGCCGAACGCGATGCCGACCTCCCAGACCGCGTCCGCCCAGCCCCGTAGGATCTTCAGGACCTGCTCGGGGCGGGCGTCGGTGGTGAAGTCCAGGTCGTTGCCGAGCCGGCCCAGCAGCGCGTCGCGTACCGAGCCGCCCACCAGCGCGAGCCGGAAGCCGGCCTGCTCGAAGCGGCGGCCCAGGTCGTCGGCGACGGGCGAGACTCTCAGCAGCTCGCCGACGGCACGGCGCTGCACCTGGTTGAGCGCGCTCGCTTCGGCGGGGGCCACGGTCTGCTGGTCATTGGTGGGGTTCGGCACAACAGAACAGAATACGTGGCCCCTGGCGCGCCGGCGCGCGACTGCGTCCCGAGGGGCCGCCCCCGGGGGGCCCGCGGCGGCCGTCCCGTACGGCGACCGCCGATGTGATCTTGTACCGGCTCCGCAGCACTTTGCCCCAGCGCCCATCGTTACCATGCCAGGACGCAGTTTCCGATGGCGACGAGGGACGGACGGACGAGCGCGTGCGCGATGCGGCGAAGCACCCGGGAACCACTTCTCTCCCCGCCTGCCTGCCCGCCGGTAACACCGCCGCCCGCTCCGGCCCGGCCCCCCGTCCGCCGGTCCGCCGTGGTCGGCTGCGCCGGGTCGCCGCGCTCCTGCTCGGGGCCGCCCTGCTGGCCCTGCCGGCGCAGCTCCCGGGCGCCTCCCGGGCGCAGGCGGCGCCGTCGCGCACCGAGTCCGCCCACGGCTCGGCGGCGGCCGTCTCCATCGACTCCCTCGCCCCCGCCGTTCCGGGCAAGAGCGACACCCTCCAGATCTCCGGCACCGTCGCCAACACCGGCGACGAGACCATCACCGGCGGCCACGTGGGCGTCCGGGTCGGCGGCGGGGGGCCGCTCGGCAGCCGCAGCGCCATCACCGACACCTCCTCCGACGACGACTTCAACCCCGGCGCCGACGGCCCCGAGGTGTCCGGACACACCACGAAGCTGGCCGACATCCCGGCCGGCGTCAGCGTCCCGTTCACCCTCTCGGTGCCGGTGAGCGCGCTCGGGCTGGGGAGCGACGGTGTCTACCAGCTCGGCGTCACCGCCTCCGGGACCACCCGGGACACCGGCTACGACCACGTCCTCGGCATCGAGCGCACCTTCCTGCCCTGGTACGCGCAAGGCGGCGGCCAGAAGACCGGCACAGCCTTCCTGTGGCCGCTGATCGACCGGCCGCACCTGGACATCCGCCCGCCCGGCGACAACCAGCAGGCGCCGCTCTTCCGCGACGACGACCTCGCCTCGGAGCTGGCCCCCGGCGGACGGCTGGACGAGCTGGTCTCGCTCGGCAAGGACCTCCCGGTCACCTGGGTGGTCGACCCCGACCTGCTGGCCTCGGTGGACGCCATGACCAAGCCCTACCGGGTGCTCGGTGCGGACGGCGACCCCAAGCGGACCACGCCCGGCACCGGCAGCGACTACGCCAAGCGCTGGCTGGACGAGCTGCAGACCGCGGTCAAGGGCCACGAGGTGGTGGCGCTCCCCTTCGGCGACCCCGACATCGCCGCCATCGCCCACCACGGCAAGGACGTCTCCGGCACCATCGGCCACCTCAAGGCCGCCACGGACCTCGCCTCGGTGACGGTGCAGACCGTGCTGGGGGTGACCCCGCGTACCGACTTCGCCTGGCCGGCGGAGGGCGCCGTGGACCCCTCGATCATCGGGGTGGCGACCGCGGCCGGCGCCGACAAGGTGATCGCCCGCAGCGACAGCCTGCACGAGACGGAGCTCAACTACACCCCGACCGCCGCCCGGCCGATCGGCGGCGGCACCACCGCGGTCGTGGCCGACGCCGGACTGTCCAAGGCGTTCACCGGTGATATGACGCGTGCCGGCTCGGTCACCTCGGCCGTGCAGCGGTTCCTCGCCCAGTCGCTGATGATCACCGAGCAGGAGCCGCAGCGGCAGCGCAGCATCGTGGTCGCCCCGCAGCGCATGCCCACCACCGGCCAGGCCCAGGCGATGGCGGCGGCCATCGGCGCGCTGCGCTCGGGCACCTGGGTGGAGCCGGCCGGCCTCGGCGCCGCCGCCGCGGCCACCCCCGACCCCGGTGCCAACCGCTCGGTGCCCGGCGGCGACTCCTACCCCGGCGCGCTGCGCGGCCAGGAGCTGGGCACCGACGCCTTCCAGCAGATCCAGTCCGTCCAGGAGTCCCTGGACGGCTTCGAGGTGATCCTCTCCCGCAAGGACCGGGTCACCACGCCGTTCGGCAACGCGGTGCTGCGGGCGATGTCCACCCAGTGGCGCGGTGCGGGCGCGCAGGCGGCGGCGTTCCGCAACGACGTCTCGGCGTACCTGAGCGATCTGCGGCAGGACGTGCGCATCAGCGACAAGGACTCGATCACCCTCTCCGGGCGCAGCGCCATAATCCCGGTCACCGTGCAGAACAGCCTGGCCCAGCAGGTCACCGGGCTGGAGCTGCGGCTGACCTCCGCCCAGCCCAACCGGCTCTCGGTCGGCAAGCCGCAGAACGTGGACATCGACGGCGGCCACAACCGTTCGCTGAAGTTCGCCACCACGGCCCGCGCCAACGGCAAGGCGTGGATCTCCGCCCAGCTGTACACCAGGGACGGCGCCCCCTACGGCGAGGCCATGGTCTTCCAGGTGAACGTGACCTCGATCACCGACACCGTGATGCTGGTGATCGCCGGCGGCCTGCTGCTGCTGGTGCTGGCCGGCGTCCGGATGTACCGGCAGCGCAAGCGGCTGGCACAGCGCCGGGCCGAGGAGGAGGGCGGCGGCGACGCCCCGGCCACCGGGGACGCCCCGGCACCGGCCCCGGACGACGCCGCGGGGGACGAGCCGACGCGGCCGGAGCAGCCGGGTGACCCGGCGCCGGACACCGCGGCCGGTGAGGCCGGCCCCTCGGAGCCGGGTGAGAAGGTGGACAGATAGCCAGGGGCAGGTCCTGGGCCGCGGACAATAAGGTGGGGCAGTGACGAACGCGCCGTACGACGGAGAGCAGGACCGGGCGGCGTCCTACGACGACGCCCGCGCCGGTTCCCCGCCGCCTCCGCCCGAGCCCCGCTCGACCCCCGGGCCCCGCCCGGCATCGCCGTACGCCCACGACCCGTACGCCCAGCAGCACGACGCGTACGGTGGTCAGGGACGGCCCGCGGAGCCGGGGTACGGCGGCGGATTCGGGGCGCCGGCCTATCCGGCCCCGCAGCAGCCCTACGGCGACGACGCGGCCACCCAGTACCTGCCGCACGCCTCCGTGGCCCCCGAGGGCGAGGACGCCGCGGCCACCCAGTACCTCCCGCCGGTCCCCGGTGCCCCGGCAGCCGACGACCCGTACGCCCACTTCTTCCGCGACGAACCCGCCTCGGCCGCCCGCGCGCCGGGGTACGACTACCCCGGAGATCCGTCGACCGAGCCGTACGCCGCCGAGCAGCCGTACGCGCCCCCGCAGCAGCCGTACGTCCAGCAGCCCGAGGAGCCCGAGCCGGCCGAGCCCGAGGCCCCCGCGGCGGCCCGCACCGGCGGCAAGGCGAGCGCCCTGCTGAAGTCGAGCGCGCTGATGGCGGCCGGCACCCTCGTCTCCCGGATCACCGGCTTCCTGCGCAACCTGGTGGTGGCCGGCGCCATCGGCGTCTCCACCCTCAACGACAGCTACCAGGTGGCCAACACCCTGCCGACGATGATCTACATCCTCGTCGGCGGCGGCGCGCTCAACGCGGTCTTCATCCCGCAGCTGGTGAAGTCCATGAAGGAGGACGAGGACGGCGGCGAGGCGTACGCCAACCGGCTGCTGACCCTCGTCGTGGTCGGCCTGGCCGCGGTCACCACGGTGATGGTGGCCGCCGCGCCGCTCCTGGTGAAGATGATGTCGGGGGCCACCGACCCGGCGACCATCAACGTCACGGTGGCCTTCACCCGTTACTGCCTGCCGATCATGTTCTTCATGGGCGTGCACGTCGTCATCGGGCAGATCCTCAACGCCCGGGGCCGCTTCGGCGCGATGATGTGGACCCCGGTCCTCAACAACGTCGTGATCATCGCCGCCTTCGGCGCGTTCATCTGGGTCTACGGCAGCGCCCGCAGCTCCGGCATGGACCCGGCGTCCATCCCCCCGGAGGGCGTCCGGCTGCTGGGCATCGGCACCCTGCTGGGGCTGATGGTGCAGGCGCTGGCGATGATCCCGTACCTGCGCGAGTCGGGGCTGCGCATCCGGCCCCGGTTCGACTGGCGCGGCCATGGCCTGGGGCACGCGGCCAAGCTCGCCAAGTGGACGTTCCTGTTCGTCCTCGCCAACCAGGCCGGTCTGCTGGTGGTCACCCGGCTGGCCACCGCGGCGGGCGTCACCGCCAACGCCCAGGGCCACCTGGGCACCGGCATCACCGCCTACAACTACTCGCTCCAGCTGTGGCAGATGCCGCAGGCCATCATCACCGTCTCGGTGATGACCGCGGTCCTGCCGCGGATCGCCCGGGCGGCCTCCGACGGTGACGCCGCCGCCGTCCGCGACGACATCTCCTACGGCCTGCGCACCTCGGCGGTGGCCATCGTGCCGTGCGCCTTCGCCTTCCTGGCGCTCGGCGTCCCGCTGTCCACCCTGATGTACTCCGGCTCCGGCTCCGGCGCCCACAACATCGGCTACGTGCTGATGGCGTTCGCCCTCGGCCTGATCCCGTTCTCCATCCAGTACGTGGTGCTGCGCGGTTTCTACGCCTACGAGGACACCCGGACGCCGTTCTACAACACGGTGATCGTCGCCGCGGTCAACGCCTCCGCCTCGGCGCTGTGCTACGTGGTGCTGCCGGCCCGCTGGGCGGTGACCGGCATGGCCGCCTCGTACGGTCTGGCGTACGCGATCGGCGTCGGGGTGGCGGTCAAGCGGCTGCGCCGGCGGCTCGGCGGCGACCTCGACGGGGCCCGGGTCCGGCGCACCTACGCCCGGCTGATCGGGGCGAGCGTGCCGGCCGCGGCGCTGGGCTGGGCGGCCTCCTACGGGGTCACGGCGGTGCTCGGCGACGGGGCCGTCGGTTCGCTGGCGTCGGTGGTCGGTGGCGGGATCGTGCTGCTGGTCGTCTTCTACGTGGCGGCCCGGCGGATGCGGATCGAGGAGATGACAGCGATGGTGGGTATGGTGCGCGGCCGGCTCGGCCGCTGATTTCCGGCCGCCCGTGCGGGGCACGGGCAACCATCGCAGCTCGCTGCGTGTCGTGCATAGCGGCGGACTGTGGGCACAATTGTCCTTGGCTTCGGAGTCGGCTCTCCGAAGCCGGAGCGGTGCAACGGATGGGGAGGCAGGAACGACGGTGGCGGAGCGGAGCACGGCTGCCGTCGACGTGGCCAACGAGAGCGGCGCGCCGCCGCTCACCGCCGGCGCGGGCGGGGCCACGGTCGACGGGGCGACGGCCCAGAGCGGAGCGCAGGACGCTGACCGGAGCGACCCCGAGGAGGGCGCCGAGGCCACACCCACCACCGAACCGCCGGAGCTCCACAGCGGTCACAAACTCGCCCGGCGGTACCGGCTGGAGGAATGTCTCACCCAGGCCGCCGGCTTCAGCAGCTGGCGGGCCGTCGACGAGAAGCTGCGCCGCGCGGTCGGCGTCCACGTCATGCCCGCGGACAGCCCCCGGGCCCGCAACGTGCTGGCCGCCGCCCGTTCCGCGGCCCTCCTCGGCGACCCCCGCTTCGTCCAGGTCCTCGACGCGGTCGAGGAGAACGACCTGGTCTACGTCGTCCACGAATGGCTCCCCGACGCCACCGAACTCACCCCGCTGCTCGCCGCCGGTCCGATGGAGCCGCACGAGGCCTACCAGTTGGTCAGCCAGCTCTCCCAGGCGATGGCGGTGGCGCACCGCGAGGGCCTGGCGCATCTGCGGCTCAACCCGGGCGCCGTGCTGCGCACCGAGACCGGCCAGTACCGCATCCGCGGCCTGGCGGTCGCCGCCGCGCTGCGCGGCGTGGAGTCCGACCGCCCCAAGCGCACCGACACCGAGGCCATCGGCGCCCTGCTCTACGCCGCGCTGACCGCCCGCTGGCCCTATCCGGACGACGCCCACGGGCTCACCGGCCTCCCCAAGGGCCTCGGGCTGGTCGCCCCCGACCAGGTACGGGCGGGCGTGCACCGCGGCCTGTCCGACATCGCCATGCGCGCCCTGGTCAACGACGGGGCGACGCCGTCGCGCCAGGAGAAGCCGGTCACCACCCCGGAGGAGCTGGCCAAGGCGGTCGCCGGGCTGCCCAAGATCCGGCCGCCGGAGCCGCAGGCCCCGCCGTTCCCGCAGGTCGGCTACCGTCAGCCGCCCGCGCGGCCGGCCCAGCCGCAGCAGGCCCGGCCGGTTCCCGCGGCCCCGCCGCCGCCCGCCCTGCCCGGGCGCACGGGCACCGCCGTGAAGTGGGGGGTGGCCGCGCTGCTCATCGCCGCGCTGGGGCTGGGGAGTTGGCAGATCGCCGACACCCTGATGAACCGCGACAACGGCGCGCCCACCACCAACTCCCAGAACCAGAAGCCCACCACGCACAGCGGCGGTGGCGGCACCGCCGCCAAACGCACCGGCAAGCCGCTGCCGATCGTGGGGGCCCTGGAGTACGCGCCGGACGGCACCTTCCAGGACGAGGGCGACGCCCGGGCCACCTACGACGGCAAGCCGGACACCTACTGGCACAGCCACAGCTTCGACGACGGCCCGGAGCTCCAGCCCTCGGTCAAGAAGGGCGTCGGCCTCATCTACGACCTCGGCTCCACGCAGAAGGTGACCGGGGCGGAGATCGGCCTGAAGTTCGGCGGCGACCACACCACGGTGTCGCTCTACGCCTCCGACGAATACTCCTCCGCGGCGTCGATGTCCTCCATGCGGAAGCTGGGCACCGTCCAGACCAGCGACAACACGGCCAAGTTCCAGCTCGGTCAGCCGGCGCAGGCGCGTTACCTGGTGATCTGGCTGACCGCCATGCCCTACTTCGGGCAGGACAACTACTCCAAGCCCGGTTACAAGCAGGGCATCACCGAGGTCTCGTTCACCGGTCAGTGACAAGCGGCACGGCCCGGTGACGGCGGGGCCCCGGAACGCCTACGGTGGCACGACCGGCCGCCACGGTGGCCGGTCGCCATGGCTTGGACGGTGGCCGCGGCCACCCTCGCGCGGGAGAACGACGTGACCCGGGGCAACCCCACGGAAAGTGCCGACGACGCCGCACTCCTGGCCCGCCATGTCGCGGGGGAGCCGGATGCCTTCGGTGAGCTGGTGCGCCGCCACCGGGACCGGTTGTGGGCGGTGGCGCTGCGCACCCTCGGCGATCCGGAGGAGGCGGCGGACGCGGTGCAGGACGCGCTGGTCTCGGCGTTCCGCGCGGCCCACACCTTCCGCGGGCAGTCGGCGGTCACCACGTGGCTGCACCGGATCACCGTCAACGCCTGCCTGGACCGCGCCCGTAAGTCCGCCGCCCGGCGCACGGCACCCGTTCCCGACGAGGAGCGCTTCGACACGCTCCTCGAACCGCATGAGTCCGCGGAGGCCCCCGCGGAACGCGACGAGCTCCACCGCGAGCTGATCCGCGCCCTGGGCGCCCTCCCGCCCGACCAGCGGGCCGCGCTGGTGCTGGTGGACATGCAGGGTTACCCGGTCGCCGAGGCCGCGGAGGTGCTCGGGGTGCCGCCGGGCACCGTCAAGAGCCGGTGCGCCCGTGGCCGGGCCAGGCTGCTGCCGCTCCTCACCCACTTGAGGAGCGGGCGAGGGGATAACGGCAGCCCACCGGGGGGAAGGAACCGGGCGGAGGCGACATCCGTCCCACAGACGGCAGCCAAGGACCAGGACGTCGTGAAGGGCGGAGGTGGGCAGCGGTGACATCCCCGCCCGACACGAACGGCCACCCGGAGGTGGCCGAGATCTCCGCGCTCGCCGAGGGCATCCTGCCGCCCGAGCGCTCCGCCGATCTCCGCGGTCACCTCGCCGTCTGCGTACTGTGCACCGAGGTCCGCGACTCCCTCGACGAGATCCGCGGCCTCCTCGGCACCCTGCCCGGTCCGCCGCGCATGCCCGAGGAGATCGCCGGCCGCATCGACGCCGCGCTGGCCGCCGAGGCACTGATCAGCGCCACCACCCCGGCCCCGGAAGCCCCCGCGACCGAGCCTGTTTCACGTGAAACCGATGGGGCGGCGGGCGCTGTTTCACGTGAAACAGCGGCCACGGCGGGACGTCGGCCCGAGGGGCACCCCACCGCCGCCACGGGTCCGGGGCGCGGTCGGCCGCGTCGGCGCCGGGCCCGTCTGGCGCTCACCGGTGCGGCGGGTGCCGCGGTGCTCGCCTTCGGTGGACTCCTCACCTACTCCCTGACCTCGGGCCCCGCGGTCACCGGTACCTCGCGGCAGGCCGCCGCCTTCTCCGGCACCGAGCTGCCGGTACGGGTGCACCAACTGCTCGCCGGAACCCCGGGTACGGGCGCCGGGACCGCCGCCCCGCACACCGGCGTCAACACGCCCTTTACGGCACACGTCGCGCCGGGTGTCCCGGGCTGCGTGCTCAAGGGCACCGGCCGCGGTGAAGCACCGCTCGCCTCGGCCGGGGGCAGCTACCAGGGGCACGCCTCCTACCTGGTGGTGTTCCCGCACCCCGGCGACGGCGCCAAAGTGGACGCCTACGTGGTCGACGCCTCCTGTGTCTCCTCCGGGTCGCCGGGCCCCGGCACGGTGCTCACGCGGCAGACGTACGACCGTTCCTGAAGCCCGCCCCCGCCCGGTGAATCCGTCGTGGCCTGCGCGGACGCGCTTGCCGAAGCATGGGCCGCCGCCCCGCGGGACACGCGAACCGAAGGGGCGGGAATGCCAGGGCCGTAGGATCCGTTAGGCGGGGTGAGATTCCCGCCGGGTGATCCCCCGCCAGGGGCCACCATCCCCGCAAGGGACCAACACAGTCGGCAGAGACGAGGAAGTAGTCGTGAGCGACGTCCGCAACGTGATCATCATCGGGTCCGGTCCGTCGGGCTATACGGCCGCGCTCTACACCGCCCGTGCCTCCCTGAAGCCGCTGGTGTTCGAAGGCGCGGTCACCGCGGGCGGTGCGCTGATGAACACCACCGAGGTGGAGAACTTCCCCGGGTTCCGCGACGGGATCATGGGCCCCGACCTGATGGACAACATGCGCGCGCAGGCGGAACGCTTCGGCGCCGAGCTGATCCCGGACGACGTGGTCGAGGTCGACCTCACCGGTGACATCAAGCTGGTCACCGACTCCGCCGGCACCGTGCACCGCGCCAAGTCCGTGATCGTCGCCACCGGCTCCGGCTACCGCAAGCTGGGCCTCCCCAACGAGGACACCTTCTCCGGCCGTGGCGTCTCGTGGTGCGCCACCTGCGACGGCTTCTTCTTCAAGGACCAGGACATCGTCGTGGTGGGCGGCGGCGACACCGCCATGGAGGAGGCCACCTTCCTCTCCCGCTTCGCCAAGTCGGTGACGATCGTCCACCGCCGTGACACCCTGCGTGCCTCCAAGGCGATGCAGGAGCGCGCCTTCGCCGACCCGAAGATCTCCTTCATCTGGGACAGCGAGGTCTCCGAGATCCACGGCGACGGCAAGCTGTCCGGCCTCACGCTGCGCAACGTGCGCACCGGCGCCACCTCCAAGCTCCCGGTCACCGGCCTGTTCATCGCGATCGGCCACGACCCGCGGACCGAGCTCTTCAAGGGCCAGCTCGACCTCGACGAGGAGGGTTACCTGAAGGTGGAGGCGCCCAGCACCCGCACCAACCTCGCGGGTGTCTTCGCCGCCGGTGACGTCGTCGACCACACCTACCGGCAGGCGATCACCGCCGCCGGCACCGGCTGCTCGGCCGCGCTGGACGCCGAGCGCTACCTGGCGGCGCTGAGCGACCGCCCGGAGGAGACCGCCGAGCCGGAGAAGGCCGCAGCCGCCCTCTGACCCACCCCCCTTTCCCTCTCCCCCGACCCACCGCTGAAGGAGATTGACCATGGCCGGTGCCATCATCACCGTGACCGACGCCGACTTCGAGGAGAAGGTCCTCAACAGCGACAAGCCCGTGCTCGTGGACTTCTGGGCCGAGTGGTGCGGCCCGTGCCGTCAGGTCGCCCCCTCGCTGGAGGCCATCGCGGCCGAGCACGACGAGATCCTGATCGCCAAGCTCAACATCGACCAGAACCCCGAGACCACCACCAAGTACGGCGTCATGTCGATCCCGACGATGAACGTCTACCAGGGTGGCGAGGTCGCCAAGACCATCGTCGGCGCCAAGCCGAAGGCCGCCATCGAGCGCGACCTGGCCGACTTCCTCGCCGCCAAGGGCTGAACCGCGGCGCACCGCGCGAACGACGAGGGCGGAGCACCCGTTCGGGTGTTCCGCCCTCGTGTTTCACGTGAAACCTCCAGGGAGCCGTCGCCCTACAACGGCCGCAGCGCCGGCTCCTTCTGCACCGCTCCGAGCAGCCGGTCGATCGCCATCTCCACATCCTCCCGCCACGACAACGTGGAGCGCAGAACCAGCCGCAGCCGTGGGAAGCGCGGGTGCGGTCGTACCGTCTTGAAGCCCACCGCCGTCAGATGGTCGGCGGGCAGGATGCAGCTCGGCTCCTCCCAGTGGGCGTCGCCGAACGCCTCGATGGCCTTGAACCCCCTGCGCACCAGGTCCTTGGCCACCGTCTGCACCAGTACGCGGCCCAGCCCCTGCCCCTGGAAGCCGGGCAGGATCCGCGAGGTCATCAGCTGTACGGCGTCGGGGGAGACCGGGCTGGTGGGGAAGGCGGTGGAGCGGGGGACGTAGGCGGGGGGCGCGTAGAGCACGAAGCCGGCCGGTACGTCGTCGACGTAGACGACCCTGCCGCACGAACCCCACTCCAGCAGCACCGCGGAGATCCACGCCTCCTTCTCCAGCTCCGGCTTCCCGGCCTGGGTGGCGGCCTCACCGCTGACCGGATCGAGCTCCCAGAAGACGCAGGACCGGCACCGCTTGGGGAGGTCGGGGAGGTTGTCCAGCGTCAGCGGGACCAGCCGTCGGCCCATGGAGTCAGGCCCTCGCCTTCGTGACCATGCAGCTCTTCGAGAACCCGGCGTCCTTGAGCGTTCCCCGGTCCCGCAGCAGGCCGACGAGGAAGCCCCCCATCGCCCCCAGGCCCAGTCCGGCGGCCACCAACGCCGCTGGGCGCCACTCGTGTTTCATCCCACCGGGGATCACCGATCGCATGGGCTACCCTTCACCGTGGATGCGCCATACCCACCCGCATCGTAACCGGGCCGAGACCCGGCCGATACCGAAGACAGGACAAAGGCGGGTCGCGCCGTGCTGGTGGGGCGCGACCCGCCTTCTTCCGTGCTGTGCCGACGGCGGCGCCGGTCAGGACGCGGGGTCCTCGGTCTCCGCGGCCAGTCCCTTCTGGAGAACCTTGCCCTCCCCGGGGGCGATCGAGCCGAGGATGCGCTCCAGATCCTCTATCGAGGCGAACTCCACCACGATCTTTCCCTTGCGCTGCCCCAGGTCCACCTTGACCCTGGTGTCGAGGCGGTCGGAGAGGCGGGAGGCGAGATCGCTGAGGGCGGGGGAGAGCCGCTTGCCGGCCCGTGGCCCCTTGGAGCGCTTGGCGGACTTGGCCGCCGAGGCCATCACATTGACGATCTCCTCGACCGAGCGCACCGACAACCCCTCGGCGACGATCCGCCGGGCCAGCCGGTCCTGCGCCTCCACGTCGTCCAGGCCCAGCAGCGCCCTGGCGTGGCCGGCCGAGAGCACCCCGGCGGCGACCTTGCTCTGCACCGGCGCGGAGAGCTTCAGCAGCCGCAGGGTGTTGGAGACCTGGGAGCGGGAGCGGCCAATCCGGTCCGCCAGTTCCTCATGGGTGCAGCGGAAGTCCTTGAGCAACTGGTCGTAGGCGGCGGCCTCTTCCAGCGGGTTGAGCTGGGCCCGGTGGAGGTTCTCCAGCAAGGCGTCCAGCAGCAGCTTCTCGTCCTCGGTGGCCCGGACGATCGCCGGGATCCGCTTCAGCCCCGCCTCCCGGCAGGCCCGCCAGCGGCGCTCCCCCATGATCAGCTCGTAGGAGCCGGGGCCTGTCTCACGGACCACGACCGGCTGGAGGAGGCCGACCTCCTTGATGGAGGTGACCAGTTCGTCCAGGGCGTCCTCGTCGAAGTAGGCCCGTGGCTGGCGTGGGTTGGGGACGATCGCGTCGAGCGGAATCTCCGCGAAGTGGGCGCCGACCACCTCGTTCAACGCCGGCTCGGGCTCGGCCTTCTTGGGGCTCGGGGCCTCGGTTTCACGTGAAACAGGGATCTGCGGTGCGGGATCGGCGGTTCGTACGCCGCTCTCCGTCAGCCCGGCCACCTTGGCGGCGGCCACCCCCCGTTCCGCCGTCAGCACCGGCACCGCGGACGGTGAGGTCACCGGTGCCCCGACAGCGGGGCCGGGTTCCGCTCCGGTGGGCGCGGCGGGGATCAACGCACCGAGACCTCGGCCCAACCCCCTGCGTCGCTCGGTCACTTGATCCCCTCCGACATGGTGTGCTGGCCGTACTCATTGTTCTGGCGAGCGATATGGGCTTCCTGCGCCTCATAGCCGACGGAGATGCCGGCCCCCCGCAGCGCGATCTCCCGGGCCGCCTCCAGATAGGAGAGAGCCCCGCTGGAGCCCGGGTCGTAGGTGAGCACCGTCTGCCCGTAGCTGGGGGCTTCGGAGATGCGGACCGAGCGCGGAATGCTGGTCCGCAGCACCTCCTTGCCGAAGTGGCTGCGCACCTCGTCCGCGACCTGGGCGGCCAGCCGGGTCCGGCCGTCGTACATGGTCAGCAGGATCGTGGAGACGTGGAGCTTGGGGTTGAGGTGACCGCGCACCAGGTCCACGTTGCGCAGCAGTTGGCCCAGCCCCTCCAGGGCGTAGTACTCGCACTGGATCGGGATGAGCACTTCGGCGCCGGCGACGAGCGCGTTCACCGTCAACAGGCCCAGCGACGGCGGGCAGTCGATGAGGATGTAGTCCAGCGGCTGCTCGTAGGCGGCGATGGCGCGCTGCAGCCGGCTCTCCCGGGCCACCAGCGAGACCAGCTCGATCTCGGCACCGGCCAGATCGATGGTGGCCGGGGCGCAGAAGAGCCCCTCCACGTCCCGTACCGGCTGGACCACGTCGGAGAGTGGTTTGCTCTCCACCAACACGTCGTAGATGGACGGGACTTCGGCGTGGTGGTCGATGCCCAGCGCGGTGGAGGCGTTGCCCTGCGGGTCCAGGTCGACGACGAGAACCCGTCCGCCGTGCAGGGCGAGTGACGCGGCGATGTTCACCGTGGTCGTGGTCTTGCCCACGCCGCCCTTCTGGTTGGCGACCACGATGACTCTGGTCTCTTCGGGCCTGGGCAGTCCCTCGCCTGCCCGCCCCAGGGCCTCCACCGCCATCTGGGCGGCCCTGCCGATAGGGGTGTCGTCCATGGGAGGCAGTGTTTCACGTGAAACATCCTCCGCTGTCGTTTCACTTCGGGGGCCGGGGACCGGGTCGGTCATCGGTCCCGCGGTACTGGCGTCGGGACGCAAGGATTCACTCTCCTCGGCTGGAGGCTCACAGTGCTCAGAGCCTGCCATGCTTTCGGCGTCATGAACCAGTGAGGCCCGCTCCCCTGTGGATGAACCTGTGGATGACGCCACAGAGGGGGCGGGCCGACGTGCACGCGCTTCGGCCGCTGCGCGGCCACGGCTGAGGATTCCTGGCAGAAGGGAGCGACGTTTCACGTGAAACACGATGCACAGCGGCCCGTGCACCGAGGTCACGACACTCCGAAATATGTCGTTTTGGCCGTTTGTATGGAGCACACGAGGCTACCTCGCGTGGCGTACGCCGACCGCCCCGCCGTCCCCCGAACCGCCTCAGCGGCGCCGACGTCCCCCGCCGCTGCGCACCGGGCGGTTGGCCCGAGCCACCCGGGCCCTGCGGGCGGCCGCCCGTACCCCGCCGGGGCTCTCCCCCACCAGTACCCGTACCACCGTGGACGGCGGATCCACCAGGCCGACACCCGCCTGGACCACGGAGGTGTCCACCGCGCCGAGCCGGTCGAGCGCGGCCCGGGCGTGGGTCAGCTCCTCCTCGGCCGTGTCGCCCTTGAGCGCCAGCATCTCGCCGTGCGGGCGGAGCAGCGGAAGGCCCCAGCCGGCCAGCCGGTCCAGCGGCGCGACCGCGCGGGCGGTCACCACGTCCACCGGCTGAAGGTGGCCGATCATCTCCTCGGCCCGGCCGCGCACCACGGTGACATTCTCCAGCCCCAGCAGATCGACGACCTCCTGGAGGAAGGTCGTCCGGCGCAGCAGCGGTTCGAGCAGGGTGATCCGCAGATCCGGCCGGGCCAGCGCCAGCGGGATCCCGGGCAGCCCGGCACCGGAGCCCACGTCACACACCGAGACGCCCTTGGGCACCACGTCGGACAGGACGGCGCAGTTCAGCAGGTGCCGTGCCCACAGCCGGGGAACCTCACGGGGGCCGATCAGCCCACGGCGCACCCCGGCGTCGGCGAGCAGCTCTGCGTAACGCACCGCGTCGGCGAAGCGCTCACCGAAGACGGCACGCGCCTCCTCGGGCGCGGGGGGAAGCTCGGCTGCCTCCGTCACGGGGACCGTCCCTTCACTTGCAGTCATGTCATGACCCTCTTGAGTGGTGACCGCCTTCAGCATTCGGCAACGGCCTTCGGCGCTGCTCGGCAACGGCATCCGGCGCTCATTACCAGGCTGACAGCTATCGGCCCCGTCTGCTTCGGCCCCCGGAACTCGTCCGCGGGCCCCAGACGGGGCCGATCATCGAGGTGGAACCGGGCGGGTACGGGCCGGTTCCGGCGTCAGGCCGGAAGGACGACGACCCGGCGCTGCGGCTCCTCGCCCTCGGACTCGCTGCGCATCCCGGCGGCGGCCACCGCGTCGTGCACGACCTTGCGCTCGAACGGGGTCATCGGGCGCAGCTTGACCGGTTGACCGGTGCCCTTGACCTCCTCGGCGGCCTTGGCGCCCAGCTCGGTCAGCTCCGCCCGCTTGCGCGCCCGGTAGCCGCCGATGTCCAGCATCAGCCGGCTGCGGTCGCCGGTCTCCCGGTGCACCGCGAGCCGGGTGAGCTCCTGGAGCGCCTCCAGCACCTCGCCGTCCCGGCCGATCAGCTTCTGCAGGTCACGGGTGGAGGACTCGGCGACGATCGAGACGGCGGCCCGGTCGCCCTCGACGTCCATGTCGATGTCACCGTCGAGGTCGGCGATGTCCAGCAGACCCTCAAGGTAGTCGGCGGCGATCTCCCCTTCCTGCTCGAGGCGGGTCAGGGCGTCCTCGCCCTCGACAACGGGGGTGGTGCCTTCCGTCACGGATGGACTCCTATCCATGTGCGCTCTGTGCGCTTCGCGCTACTTCTTCGAGGGAGACTTGGACCGCTGCGGGCCCTTGCGCTGGCCCGCCTTGGGCTGCCCGCCCTTGGCCTGGCCGCCCTTCCCCTGACCGGACTTCGGCTGCCCGGACTGGCCCGGCTTGGCCTGGGCGCTCCTGGCCGGCTGCTCGGCGCCCTCGTCGGACGCCTCGGCGCCACCGCTCTCGGCGGGCCGCTCCTCGTCCGTACCCGTGACCTTGCCGCCCTTCGCCGTGGCCGGGCCGGTCTGCCGCTGGGACTTGGACTGCCGCTTGGGCTGCTGACGGCGCACCGGCTGGCCGCTCTCCGCGGTCTTGGCGGCGGCACCCTTGGCCGGCTCCTCGGCGAGCTTGCCCTTGGCGCGCAGCCGCTCCTGGCGCTCCTTGAACGCGATGCTGCCCGGGGTCGGGTTGCGGCGGATGACGAACATCTGCTGACCCATGGTCCACACGTTGGTGGTGAGCCAGTACACGAGGACACCGACCGGGAAGTTGATGCCGAAGACGGCGAACATCACCGGGAAGACGTACATCAGCATCTTCTGCTGCTGCATGAACGGCGTCTTCACCGTCATGTCGACGTTCTTCGTCATCAGCTGGCGCTGCGTGTAGAACTGCGACGCCGACATCAGGACGATCATCACGACCGTGACGATCCGCACATCGGTCGCCGAGGCGCCGAGGGAGGCGATCTTGTTGGCGCTGTCGGTGAAGGTCACCGACAGCGGGGCACCGAAGATGTGCGCGTGCCGGGCGCTGTCCAGCAGCTGGCTGTGGATGACGCCGACCTCGTGGCCGGTGGCGATGTTGTGCAGCACGCCGTACAGCGACATGAAGAAGGGGGACTGTACAAGGATCGGCAAGCAGCTGGAGAGCGGGTTGGTGCCCGACTCCTTGTACAGCTTCATCATCTCTTCGGACTGACGCTGCTTGTCGTGCTTGTAGCGCTCCTGGATCGCCTTCATCTTCGGCTGGAGCACCTGCATGTTCCGCGTCGCCTTGATCTGCTTGACGAACAGCGGGATCAGGCAGATCCGGATCACGATCACCAGCGAGACGATGGACAGACCCCACGCCCAGCCGCTGTCAGGCTTGAAGATCAGGCTGTAGAACGAGTGGAACTGGACGATGATCCAGGAAACAGCGGTGTAGAGGGGACTCAGGATCGTTCCCACTTAATCAGGCTCCTTGGGCAGTGGGCTGGGTCTCGGTGGCCCGGTGGGCGTCAGCGGTGGGAGCCCCCGGGGTCTTCCGCAGCGCTTGGCGCAGCCGGACGTGCCACGGGGGGCGTTTGCGTGGCGGCACATGGTCGACACCGCCGAGGGACCACGGGTTGCACCGCAGGATGCGCCAGGCGGTCAGGGCCGTCCCCTTGACCGCTCCGTGCACCGCGATGGCCTCGTACCCGTAGTGGGAACAGGAGGGGTAGTACTTGCAGACGGGTCCGAGCAGCGGGCTGATGGTCCACTGGTAGAGCTTGATCAGCCACAGCAGCGGGTATTTCATCGCGCGACACCTCCGCCCAGCAGGCGCCGCAGGGCGGCGTCCAGGTCGCGGGCCAGGGTTTCCTGGTCCGCCGCGGCGGCGCCGGGCAGTGCCCGTACCACCACCAGGCTACCGGGCGGGAGGTCCGGCAGGCGGTCGCGGACGAGATGCCGCAGACGCCTCTTGACCAGGTTACGTTGGACGGCGCCGCCCACAGCTTTGCTCACGACGAAACCCGCACGCGCCGGGGGAGGGCTCCCCCCCGCCGTGTGCGGGTCCGTGGTGCCGCCCTCCGCCACCGTGGGCGGAAGGGACGGCCCCTTGTGTTTCAGGTGCACGACGAGGAGCGGGCGTCCGGCCCGACGCCCCCGTCGTACCGCCGTCGCGAAGTCCTGGCGCCGCCTCAGCCGATTCTCGGAGGGCAGCACGGCATGACCCGTGCGATCAGGCGGACAGGCGCGCGCGGCCCTTGCTGCGGCGCGACGCGAGAATGGCGCGCCCGGCACGGGTGCGCATGCGCAGCCGGAAGCCGTGGGTCTTCGCGCGGCGGCGGTTGTTCGGCTGGAAGGTGCGCTTGCTCACTCGGGGACTCCAGGAATGCTTGTCGTCTTGGAAAGACGAGGTGTGGGGCGTCGCTTGGCTGTCACCGTGCGCCCACGAAGCTCGCGTCCGCCCTAGGTGTACCGCTTGTCCAGCTCACCCGGGGTGACCTGTGCCCTTCGACAGGCAGGCGGCAGCAGCCATCGACAACTCGACCTCGTCACGGTACGCGCGGCTACGCCATCCGGTCAAACCGAGCCCGTCCAGGGCCCCGGCAGGCCGCCCGACCGTACCATTGCGGGCCTTCCCGGCGCCCGTACCGGCGCCCTAGACGGCGTGGCTGACCAGCCCGTTCCCTCCCGCGAAGGGGGCCGCCGCCCCCTGGGGACGCATCGCGGGCGCTCCCGTGGCACATTTGTACACACCCTGTGGACAACGACTTGAACCGCGCGCGGCGCGCTGACTACCGTGGCTGAACTCTGCAATCCCCCATCTATTCGCAGAACCACCCCTTCGCGGGACACCTCGGCGCCCTTCGCATCCCACGGGCGGGCCATTTCCACCAGCGAGTCGACGATCAAGCGAGAGAGCGTGCACTGTGGCTGATGTAACTGCCGATCTTGCCGCAGTGTGGCCGCGTGTGCTGGATCACCTCCTCGCCGACGGCCAGGGTGTCGAGGCCAAGGACCAGCGGTGGCTCAAGGCCTGCCAGGCGCTGGCGCTGGTGGCCGACACCGCGTTGCTGGCCGCGCCCAACGAGTACGCCAAGGGCGTCCTGGAGGGCCGGCTGCTGCCGGTGATCACCGAGGGGCTGACCCGGGAGTTCGGCCGCCCGATCCGCATCGCGATCACCGTGGACTCCAGCACGGCCGCCGCGGCCCCGCAGGCCCCCGCCGCCGACCGGCAGCCCGCGCCCCAGCAGCCGCCCGCCCCGGCCCCGGGGCGCTACGCCGAGCAGCGCCGCGACTACGAGGACTACCCGCGTTCCGCGGAGGACGGTCCGGTGATCCGCCGGGCGTACCCCGACTACCCCTCCGGCCACGAGTCCGGCGGCTGGCCGCCCCCGGCCCACTCCGACCCGTACGCCCACGGCCGCCCGCAGGAGCACGGCCACGGCGGACCCGAGGGCACCGACGCCTGGCAGCAGCCCCGGCGCGGCGGTTACCCCGACCGCGACCCGTACGGCGGCGGCCAGCGCGACTACGGCCAGCAGCAGGAGTACGGCCAGCACGGGCAGCAACAGGAGTACACCCAGCAGGAGTTCGGGCAGCCCGACTACGGCCAGCAGACGGGTTACCCGGCGCCGCAGCCGCCCGAGCGCCCCGGTGGCGGGGTCCGGCCGGCCGACGCGCTCCCGGCGTCCAGCGGCGCCCCCGGCCCGCTCGCCGCGCAGCCGGCCCCGGCGCCCGGCCCCGGCGAGCCGACCGCCCGGCTCAACCCCAAGTACCTCTTCGACACCTTCGTCATCGGCGCCTCCAACCGCTTCGCGCACGCCGCCGCGGTGGCCGTCGCCGAAGCCCCCGCCAAGGCGTACAACCCGCTGTTCATCTACGGCGAGTCAGGGCTGGGCAAGACCCACCTGCTGCACGCGATCGGGCACTACGCCCGCAGCCTGTACCCGGGCACCCGGGTGCGGTACGTCAGCTCGGAGGAGTTCACCAACGAGTTCATCAACTCCATCCGCGACGGCAAGGGCGACGCGTTCCGCAAGCGCTACCGCGAGATGGACATCCTGCTGGTCGACGACATCCAGTTCCTGGCGAGCAAGGAGTCGACGCAGGAGGAGTTCTTCCACACCTTCAACACCCTGCACAACGCCAACAAGCAGATCGTGCTCTCCTCGGACCGGCCGCCCAAGCAGCTGGTGACCCTGGAGGACCGGCTGCGCAACCGCTTCGAGTGGGGCCTGATCACCGACGTCCAGCCGCCCGAGCTGGAGACCCGGATCGCCATCCTGCGCAAGAAGGCGGTGCAGGAGCAGCTCAACGCCCCGCCGGAGGTGCTGGAGTTCATCGCCTCCCGGATCTCGCGCAACATCCGCGAGCTGGAGGGGGCGCTGATCCGGGTCACCGCGTTCGCCAGCCTCAACCGCCAGCCGGTGGACCTCCAGCTGACCGAGATCGTCCTGAAGGACCTGATCCCGGGCGGCGAGGACGCGGTACCGGAGATCTCCGGCAACGCGATCATGGCGGAGACCGCCGCGTACTTCGGGCTCACCGTGGAGGACCTGTGCGGTTCCTCCCGCAGCCGGGTGCTGGTGACCGCGCGGCAGATCGCCATGTACCTGTGCCGGGAGCTGACCGACCTGTCGCTGCCGAAGATCGGCGCCCTCTTCGGGGGCCGCGACCACACCACGGTGATGCACGCCGACCGCAAGATCCGCGCCCTGATGGCCGAGCGGCGGTCCATCTACAACCAGGTCACCGAGCTGACCAACCGCATCAAGAGCTGACCGCCGCAACGGCCCCGTCCCCGGCTCCACGGGCCCCGTACGCGTCCCCGCAGGCCCCCGGAAGGCGTCTTCCGGGGGCCTGCGGCGTCCTCCTCGCCGTGCGCGCCCGGAGGGCCGGGCCGTCCGCGCCCGTTCCGCCGCCCCGACACGTCCACACCCGCTGTTCGAATTCACCCTCCGGCGGCACACTGCTCCACAGGTTCGCCGCCGATCCGCCATCCACAGGCTGGGGAGGACGAAGTTGTCCCGACCCCCTCCACAAGGGGGATGGCGACGGAAGGATCATCGCAGGTCAGCGGGGTGTGGAATTGTGGGAAAAGGTTCTCCACAGCCTGTGGACAACCACTTCGCCCACAACCCGCGCCGAGCGTTGTCCACCGGCTGCCCACAGGGTCCGGGCGGTTACCCACAGCTTCTCCACAGCGCTGTCCACTGTTCGGCAACTCGCCACCCCCCATCGCCGGATGGAGTGAAAGGCGTCACACCCAGGGGGTGGGTTGGGCTGGGGAGAACCTGGGTATTCCTGGGGACAACGATGGGGAGAACTGCCCTCTCCCTGTGTATGGGGTGTGCACAACTTCCGGCTGTCCACAGCGGACCCGGGTTGTCCACCGCCGCCACCCACAGGCCCGGTGGATAAAAAACCTGGGCTGACCTGCGGCGGAACCGGTTATCCACGGTATCCACAACCCCTATTACTACGACTACACATAGAGTCCGGGAAGCCAAGATCGAAGTGGGGCCTGTGCACAACCGAGCCGCGGGCCGCCCTCGGGTGGACGCCCGGGCTTGACCCGGAACCGCATCCGTTGTCGGTGGTGTGCGTCAGACTGTTCTCCGGCAGATGGCCGTAAGGACGCAGAAGGCCGCAGGACGGCCTGGCACAGACAGCCAGCAACAGCAGGAGGCGGTTCCGGTGAAGTTCCGGGTGGAACGCGACGTACTCGCGGAGGCAGTGGCCTGGGCGGCCCGCAGTCTCCCGGCCCGCCCGCCGGCGCCCGTGCTCGCCGGCCTGCTGCTGAAGGCCGAGGACGGCCAGCTGAGCCTGTCCGCCTTCGACTACGAGGTCTCCGCCCGGGTCTCGGTGGACGCGGACGTCGACGAGGAGGGCACCGTCCTCGTCTCCGGCCGCCTGCTCGCCGACATCTCCCGCGCGCTGCCCAACCGTCCGGTGGAGATCGCCACCGACGGCGTCCGGGTCACCGTGGTCTGCGGCAGCTCGCGATTCACACTCCACACCCTGCCTGTGGAGGAGTACCCCGCGCTGCCCCAGATGCCGACCGCCTCCGGCACCGTCCCCGGCGAGGTCTTCGCCGCCGCCGTCTCCCAGGTCGCGGTGGCCGCCGGCCGTGACGACACGCTGCCCGTGCTGACCGGTGTGCGCATCGAGATCGAGGGCGACACCGTCACCCTGGCCGCCACCGACCGCTACCGGTTCGCCGTCCGCGAGTTCCTGTGGAAGCCGGAGACCCCCGACCTCTCCGCGGTCGCCCTGGTCCCGGCCAAGACCCTGCTCGACACCGCCAAGGCGCTCACCGGCGGCGACACCGTCTCGCTGGCGCTGTCCGGCTCGGGCGCCGGCGAGGGCCTGATCGGCTTCGAGGGCGCCGGCCGCCGCACCACCACCCGCCTCCTCGAGGGCGACCTGCCGAAGTACCGCACACTTTTCCCGACCGAGTTCGCCTCCGTCGCCGTGATCGAGACCGCCCCCTTCGTGGAGGCCGTCAAGCGTGTCGCCCTGGTGGCCGAGCGCAACACCCCGATCCGGCTGAGCTTCACCGAGGGCGTGCTCACCCTGGAGGCGGGCTCCAGCGACGACGCACAGGCTGTGGAAAGGGTCGACGCCCACCTGGAGGGCGACGACATCTCCATCGCCTTCAACCCGACGTTCCTGCTGGACGGCCTGAGCGCGATCGACTCGCCGGTGGCCCAGCTCTCCTTCACCACCTCCACCAAGCCCGCGCTGCTCAGCGGCAAGCCGGCCGTGGACGCCGAGGCCGTGGAGAGCTACAAGTACCTGATCATGCCGGTGCGGCTGTCGGGCTGAGACCGCCCGGCGGCGGGCCGTCCGGGCGCTCCCGGGCGGCTCCGGCCCGCCCACCGGGACCGTCCGCGGCGGCGGCGTCCGGCTGAGCCGCGCCGAGCGGGCCGACGTAGGCTCGGGGCTAGGTCAGGCACGCTTCGAACGAAGGATCTGTGATGGAGCTCGGTCTCATCGGTCTCGGCAAGATGGGCGGCAACATGCGCGAGCGCATCCGCCGCGCGGGTCACACCGTCGTCGGGTACGACCGCAACCCGGAGCTGTCGGACGTACCCAGCCTGCAGGCGCTGGTGGAAAGCCTCAAGGGCCCGCGCGTGGTGTGGGTGATGGTCCCGGCGGGCGCCCCCACCCAGGCCACCATCGACGAGCTGGCCGGCCTGCTCTCCCCCGGCGACGTCGTGGTCGACGGCGGCAACTCCCGGTGGACCGATGACGAGAAGCACGCCGCGGAACTGGCCGAGCGCGGCATCGGCTTCGTCGACTGCGGCGTCTCCGGCGGCGTGTGGGGCCTGGAGAACGGCTACGCGCTGATGTACGGCGGTGACGAGGAGAACGTCGCCAAGGTCCAGCCGGTCTTCGACGCGCTCAAGCCGGCCGGCGACTTCGGCTCGGTGCACGCCGGCAAGGTCGGCGCCGGCCACTTCGCCAAGATGGTCCACAACGGCATCGAGTACGCGATGATGCAGGCGTACGCCGAGGGCTGGGAGCTGCTGGAGGCGGTGGACTCGGTCACCGACGTGCGCGAGGTCTTCCGCAGCTGGCGCGAGGGCACCGTGATCCGCTCCTGGCTGCTCGACCTCGCGGTCAACGCGCTGGACGAGGACGAGCACCTGGAGAAGCTGCGCGGCTTCGCCCAGGACAGCGGCGAGGGCCGGTGGACGGTGGAGGCCGCCATCGACCACGCGGTGCCGCTGCCCGCGATCACCGCGTCGCTCTTCGCCCGCTTCTCCTCCCGGCAGGACGACTCGCCGGCCATGAAGATGATCGCCGCGCTGCGCAACCAGTTCGGCGGCCACGCGGTCGAGGCGGCCGGCTCGTCGGACACCAAGTAGGACCAGGCGCCCTAACCGGCGGAAGCAACCCAGGGGAGGTCGGCGCGGCCCCGCGCCACAGCAAGGCGATGCACGTGACGCACCTGTCGCTTGCCGACTTCCGCTCCTACGCCCGGGCCGAGGTCCCGCTCGACCCGGGCGTCACGGCCTTCGTGGGCCCCAACGGCCAGGGCAAGACCAACCTCGTCGAGGCGGTCGGCTACTTGGCCACCCTGGGCAGCCACCGGGTCGCCTCCGACGCGCCGCTGGTGCGGCTCGGCGCCGAACGGGCGGTGATCCGGGCCGCCGTCGCCCACGGCGACCGCAGCCAGCTGGTCGAACTGGAGATCAACCCGGGCCGCGCCAACCGCGCCCGGGTCAACCGGTCCGCCCAGTCCCGCCCCCGTGACGTGCTCGGCATCGTCCGCACCGTGCTCTTCGCCCCCGAGGACCTCGCGCTGGTCAAGGGCGACCCGGGGGAGCGCCGACGGTTCCTCGACGAACTGCTCACCTCCCGCGCGCCGCGCATGGCGGGGGTCCGGCAGGACTACGACCGGGTGCTCAGACAGCGCAACACGCTGCTGAAGAGCGCCGCGCTGGCCCGCCGGCACGGCGGCCGGACGGCCGACCTGTCCACCCTGGACGTGTGGGACCAGCACCTGGCCCGCTCCGGGGCCGAACTGCTGGCCCAGCGGCTGGAGACGGTGGCCGCGCTGGGTCCGCTGGCCGACAAGGCGTACCACCAGCTCGCCCCCGAGGGCGGGCCGGTCGAGCTGGAGTACCGCCCCTCCACCGGCGAGGTGGTCACCGGTGGCCGCGACCAGTGGTACGAGGCGCTGCTGGCCGCCCTGGCCGAGGCGCGCAAGCAGGAGATCGAGCGCGGCGTCACCCTGGTCGGGCCGCACCGCGACGAGCTGCTGCTCAAGCTGGGCCCGCTGCCCGCCAAGGGGTACGCCAGCCACGGCGAGTCCTGGTCGTACGCGCTGGCGCTCCGGCTGGCCTCCTACGACCTGCTGCGTTCCGAGGGGCACGGCGGGGAGCCGGTGCTCGTCCTGGACGACGTCTTCGCCGAGCTGGACGCCACCCGGCGCGACCGGCTGGCCGAGCTGGTCGCCCCCGGTGAGCAGGTGCTGGTGACCGCGGCGGTGGACGAGGACGTACCCGCCGCGCTGGCCGGCGCGCGGTACACGGTGGCCGACGGGAGCGTGACCCGGCGATGACCGAACAGCCCCCCAGCCCCACCCCCACCCCCGCGCCCACCGGCGTCGACCTGGCCCGGGTCGCGCTGCGCGCCGCCAAGGAGCAGGCGCGGGCCCGGGGCGCCGCGGCGCAGGCGAAGAAGCAGGCGCGGCGCGGCGGGCTGCGTTCCGGGGCCCGGGCCGACGGCCGCGACCCGCTGCCGCTGGGCGCCGCGATCAGCCGGCTGATCACCGAACGCGGCTGGGAGGCGCCGGCCGCGGTCGGCGGGGTGATGGGCCGCTGGCCGCAGATCGTCGGGGAGGACCTGGCCAAGCACTGCGAGCCGGTCGGCTACGACGAGGAGGCCAAGGTCCTCACTGTGCGGTGCGACTCCACCGCGTGGGCGACCCAGGTGCGGCTGCTCGCCGCGGCGCTGGTGGCCCGGCTCAACGCGGACCTGGGCCACGGCACCGTCAAGCTGATCAAGGTGCTCGGCCCGGCCGGTCCGCCGCGCTCGTACGGCAGGCTGCGCGCCCCGGGCAGCTCCGGCCCCCGGGACACCTACGGCTGACGCGTCGGCCGGACCATCGGGTGACGTTCGTCTCATCGCGCCGACCCGGGCCGTTCGCGCGCGACCATTGTGAAGTAGGTCCGATTCGCAGGGCTGTGGTAATGGCGCCGCGGCCCGTGGCGGCGACGCGCCGCGGTCAACCGGGCGGTAACCGGGTGGAAGCCCTGAGCGCCCGTGTGAGCCGCTTGGAGCCCAGGTCCGCGTATGGGGATTAGGCGGAAGCCCTCTTCGGGCGGCACATGGGAACTCAGGCACCGCCAAACCCCCATCTGACCCGCCGCTACCGGTAGACTGGGGGACAACCGCCCGCCCCTGGCCAACGGCACGGGGGAACCTGCGGATCATGTCGAACGACGCAGCCGCTCCGGGGCGCCCGGAGACGGCTCGTGCTGTGCCAGAAAGGGCGCTTCGTGGCCGATTCCGGCAACCCCAACGAGAACCACACCGCTTCTACGACGCAGGGAGCCACAGCCGGCTCCGGCGGGGCCTCCCCGTCGTACGACGCCAGCGCGATCACTGTCCTCGAAGGGCTCGACGCGGTCCGCAAGCGCCCCGGCATGTACATCGGCTCGACCGGTGAGCGCGGCCTGCACCACCTGGTCTACGAGGTGGTGGACAACTCCGTCGACGAGGCGCTGGCCGGGCACGCCGACACCATCGAGGTGACGATCCTGGCGGACGGCGGCGTCCGCGTCGTCGACAACGGCCGCGGCATCCCGGTGGACATCGTCCCCTCCGAGGGCAAGCCGGCCGTCGAGGTCGTGCTCACCGTGCTGCACGCGGGCGGCAAGTTCGGCGGCGGCGGCTACGCCGTCTCCGGCGGTCTGCACGGTGTGGGCGTCTCGGTGGTCAACGCGCTGTCCACCAAGGTCTCCGTCGAGGTGAAGCGCGACGGCCACCGGTGGACGCAGGACTACAAGATGGGCGTGCCGACCGCACCGCTCGCCCAGGTCGAGGCCACCGCCGAGACCGGCACCACGGTGACCTTCTGGGCCGACCCGGACATCTTCGAGACCACCGACTACTCCTTCGAGACGCTCTCGCGGCGCTTCCAGGAGATGGCCTTCCTCAACAAGGGGCTGACCATCTCGCTGACCGACGAGCGCGCCGAGCACGTGGACGAGGACGGCAAGCCGCTGTCGGTGCGGTACCACTACGAAGGCGGCATCGTCGACTTCGTCAAGTACCTCAACTCCCGCAAGGGCGAGGTGATCCATCCCTCGGTGATCAGCATCGACGCCGAGGACAAGGAGCGGATGCTCTCGCTGGAGCTCGCGATGCAGTGGAACACCCAGTACACCGAGGGTGTCTACTCCTTCGCCAACACCATCCACACCCACGAGGGCGGCACCCACGAGGAGGGCTTCCGCGCCGCGCTGACCAGCCTGGTCAACCGTTACGCGCGCGACAAGAAGCTGCTGCGCGAGAAGGACGACAACCTCAGCGGCGAGGACATCCGCGAGGGTCTGACCGCGATCATCTCGGTCAAGCTCGGCGAGCCGCAGTTCGAGGGGCAGACCAAGACCAAGCTGGGCAACACCGAGGCCAAGACCTTCGTGCAGAAGGTGGTCCACGAGCACTTGTCCGACTGGCTGGACCGCAACCCCAACGAGGCCGCCGACATCGTCCGCAAGGCGATCCAGGCCGCCACCGCCCGGGTCGCCGCCCGCAAGGCCCGCGACCTGACCCGGCGCAAGGGGCTGCTGGAGAGCGCCTCGCTCCCCGGCAAGCTCAGCGACTGCCAGTCCAACGACCCCAGCAAGTGCGAGATCTTCATCGTCGAGGGTGACTCCGCGGGCGGTTCGGCCAAGGCCGGCCGCAACCCCGAGTACCAGGCGATCCTCCCGATCCGCGGCAAGATCCTCAACGTGGAGAAGGCCCGGATCGACAAGATCCTGCAGAACCAGGAGATCCAGGCGCTGATCTCCGCCTTCGGCACCGGGGTCCACGACGACTTCGACATCTCCAAGCTCCGCTACCACAAGATCATCCTGATGGCGGACGCCGACGTCGACGGCCAGCACATCAACACGCTGCTGCTGACCTTCCTGTTCCGCTTCATGCGCCCGCTGGTCGAGGCCGGCCACGTGTACCTCTCCCGTCCCCCGCTGTACAAGATCAAGTGGGGCCGGGACGACTTCGAGTACGCCTACTCCGACCGCGAGCGCGACGCCCTGATCGAACTCGGGCGCCAGCAGGGCAAGCGCATCAGGGACGACTCCGTCCAGCGCTTCAAGGGTCTCGGTGAGATGAACGCCGAGGAACTGCGGGTCACCACGATGGACGTCGACCACCGCGTGCTCGGCCAGGTCTCGCTGGACGACGCCGCCCAGGCCGACGACCTGTTCTCGGTGCTGATGGGCGAGGACGTCGAGGCCCGGCGCTCGTTCATCCAGCGCAACGCCAAGGACGTCCGCTTCCTCGACATCTGAGTCGGCCCCCAGCAGCCCCTGCCGTACGAAAGGACCTTGACCAGCGATGGCCGACGAGACCCCCATCACCCCTGAGGGTTCCCCCACCCCCGTCACCCCGCAGGGCGGACCCGCCACCGTGGAAGGTGTCGGGCTGCGGGTCGAGCCCGTCGGGCTCGAGACGGAGATGCAGCGCAGCTACCTCGACTACGCGATGAGCGTGATCGTCTCCCGCGCGCTGCCCGACGTCCGCGACGGCCTCAAGCCGGTGCACCGCCGCGTGCTCTACGCCATGTACGACGGCGGCTACCGGCCGGAGAAGGGCTTCTACAAGTGCGCCCGCGTGGTGGGCGACGTGATGGGTACCTACCACCCGCACGGCGACGCCTCCATCTACGACGCCCTGGTGCGCCTCGCCCAGTCGTGGGCGATGCGCATGCCGCTCGTCGACTCCAACGGCAACTTCGGCTCCCCGGGCAACGACCCGGCGGCGGCCATGCGGTACACCGAGTGCAAGATGGCGCCGCTGTCGATGGAGATGGTCCGGGACATCGACGAGGAGACCGTCGACTTCCAGGACAACTACGACGGCCGCAACCAGGAGCCGACGGTCCTGCCGTCGCGCTTCCCCAACCTGCTGATCAACGGCTCGGCCGGCATCGCGGTCGGCATGGCCACCAACATCCCGCCGCACAACCTGCGCGAGGTGGCCGAGGGCGCCCAGTGGTACCTGGCCAACCCGGAGGCCTCCAACGAGGAACTCCTGGAAGCCCTGATGGAACGCATCAAGGGCCCGGACTTCCCCACCGGCGCCCTGGTGGTCGGCCGCCGCGGCATCGAGGAGGCGTACCGCACCGGGCGCGGCTCGATCACCATGCGGGCCGTGGTCGAGGTCGAGGAGATCCAGAACCGCCAGTGCCTGGTCGTCACCGAGCTGCCGTACCAGGTCAACCCGGACAACCTCGCGCAGAAGATCGCCGACCTGGTCAAGGACGGCCGGGTCGGCGGCATCGCCGACGTCCGCGACGAGACCTCCTCGCGCACCGGCCAGCGCCTGGTGATCGTCCTCAAGCGGGACGCGGTCGCCAAGGTCGTCCTCAACAACCTCTACAAGCACACCGACCTGCAGACCAACTTCGGCGCCAACATGCTGGCGCTGGTCGACGGCGTGCCGCGCACCCTGTCGCTGGACGCGTTCATCCGGCACTGGGTGACCCACCAGGTCGAGGTCATCGTCCGCCGCACCCGGTTCCGGCTGCGCAAGGCCGAGGAGCGGGCGCACATCCTGCGTGGTCTGCTCAAGGCGCTCGACGCCATCGACGAGGTCATCGCGCTGATCCGGCGCAGCGACACCGTCGAGGTCGCCCGGGACGGCCTGATGGGGCTGCTGGAGATCGACGAGATCCAGGCCAACGCCATCCTGGAGATGCAGCTGCGCCGGCTCGCCGCCCTGGAGCGCCGCAAGATCGTCGCCGAGCACGACGAACTCCAGGCCAAGATCAGCGAGTACAACGCCATCCTCGCCTCCCCGGAGCGGCAGCGCGGCATCATCAGCGAGGAGCTGACCGCGCTGGTCGAGAAGTTCGGTGACGACCGGCGCAGCCAGCTGGTGCCGTTCGACGGCGACATGTCCATCGAGGACCTGATCGCCGAAGAGGACATCGTCGTCACCATCACCCGCAGCGGCTACGTCAAGCGCACCAAGACCGACGACTACCGCTCCCAGAAGCGCGGCGGCAAGGGCGTGCGCGGCACGAAGCTGAAGGAAGACGACATCGTCGACCACTTCTTCGTCACCACCACCCACCACTGGCTGCTGTTCTTCACCAACAAGGGCCGGGTCTACCGGGCCAAGGCGTACGAGCTGCCGGACGCCGGCCGGGACGCCCGCGGCCAGCACGTGGCCAACCTGCTGGCCTTCCAGCCGGACGAGCACATCGCCCAGATCATGGCGGTGCGCGACTACGAGGCCGCCCCCTACCTGGTGCTCGCCACCAAGTCGGGCCTGGTGAAGAAGACCCCGCTGAAGGACTACGACTCGCCGCGCTCCGGCGGCGTGATCGCCATCAACCTGCGGGAGATGGCGGACGGCCGGGAGGACGAGCTGATCGGCGCCGAGCTGGTCGGTCCCGACGACGACCTGCTGCTGATCAGCCGCAAGGCGCAGTCCATCCGGTTCACCGCCACCGACGAGTCGCTGCGCCCGATGGGCCGGGCCACCTCCGGCGTGAAGGGCATGAGCTTCCGCGAGGGCGACGAACTGCTGTCGATGAACGTCGTCCGGCCGGGCACCTTCGTCTTCACCGCCACCGACGGCGGCTACGCCAAGCGCACCCCGGTGGACGAGTACCGGGTGCAGGGCCGTGGCGGCCTGGGCATCAAGGCGGCCAAGATCGTCGAGGACCGGGGCTCGCTCGTCGGCGCCCTGGTGGTCGAGGAGACCGACGAGATCCTCGCGATCACCCTCGGCGGCGGAGTGATCCGTACGCGGGTCAACGAGATCCGGGAAACCGGTCGTGACACCATGGGCGTCCAACTCATCAACCTGGGCAAGCGGGACGCGGTGGTCGGCATCGCGCGCAACGCCGAGGCAGGGGCGGAGGCCGAGGAGGTCGACGCCGACGGCGCCGAGGGCGAGCAGCCCCCGGCAGGTGACCCTGAGGAGTAGACGTGAGTGGAGCCACGGACGCCGCCACAGGTGACGCCGGGACGGGAAGCCCGGCGTCCGGTACCGCAGGCGGCGGCCCGTCGGCCGGATCGCCGCCCGCCGCCGAGCCGGACGGGCGGCGGACGGCGGGCCGTGGCTCCGTCCCAGCAGGCCCGCAGCCAGGCGACGCGCAAGGTGCTCACCGTGGGGGTACGACCGTGACAGAGACCCGGGGGCCACGCCCGCCCCAGCCGCACCAGCAGGCGACGGGGTACGCCCCGCCGCCGCAGCCCGGCCCGGCCCAGCAGCCGGACGGTCCGGGCGGCGGTTCCGCCGCGCAGGCGGTGCGCCGGCCGCGTCCGGCGGCCCGCCCGCTGCCGCGCACCCGCAAGGCCCGGCTGCGGGTGGCCAAGGCCGACCCGTGGTCGGTGATGAAGGTCAGCTTCCTGTTCTCCATCGCGCTGGGCATCTGCACCATCGTGGCGGTGGCGGTGCTGTGGCTGGTCCTGGACGCGCTGGGGGTCTTCACCACCGTCGGCGGCACCATCAGCGAGGCCACCGGCTCCGGCCAGCAGAGCGGTTTCGACCTCCAGTCGTTCCTGTCGTTCTCCAACGTCATGCTGGTCACCGTGGTCATCGCGGTGATCGACGTGGTGCTGCTGACCGCGCTGGCCACGCTCGGCTCGTTCATCTACAACCTGACCGCCGGGTTCACCGGGGGCGTGGAGCTGACGCTCGCCGAGGACGAGTGACCCTCCGGCCGCCCGGCCCGCGCCGGTCCGGGCGGCCGATTTTGGGAGAACGGCGCAGGTGCGCTAATCTTTCGGTGCAGCGCGGGGCTATAGCTCAGACGGTTAGAGCGCTTCCCTGATAAGGAAGAGGCCACAGGTTCAAGTCCTGTTAGCCCCACCGGCGAGAAAGAACCGGTCCACTCGGTTAGTGGGCCGGTTCTTTCGTTCCCGGGCGGGAGTTGGGACGGGCGAGGTAACCGTTCGATATCGGCCGGTGTGTATCATCGGGCGCGTCGGAGCACTCCTAACGTAAGAAGGACGAGGTCGCGCGGTGAAGAAGCTTCTCCTGGTCGCACTGGCCGCCATCGGCGGGCTCCTCGTGTACCGCCAGATCCAGGCGGACCGCGCCGAGCAGGACCTGTGGACGGAGGCGACCGACTCCGTACCGGCAGGTTCCGGCACGAGCGCCTGAGACCCGCAGATTCCAGTCGGCCCGACCGCCCGAGCGGTCGGGGCCCCGCTGTTCCCGGAGGCCCGTCAGGGGCTACGTGGGGGCCCTGGACGCCTCCTCGACCGTCCACCTGCCGACGGGGCGGTACGGCGCACCCGGACGCCGTGCGCGGCGGGCCTGCCCTCCCGCCCCGATTCGGAGTACATAAACCCCCGGCTCACCGGGTACCCTGGTCCGCGGCGTAGCTCCGGTCACGCCGAGGGGCCTTAGCTCAGTTGGTAGAGCGCTGTCTTTGCATGGCAGATGTCAGGGGTTCGACTCCCCTAGGCTCCACTCCATCTATGCCCTCTGACCTGCGGAAACGCGGTTTCAGGGGGCTTTTTTGGTGCGAGTCCGCACCTGGTGGCCAACGAGGTCGGCGGGATCGTCGAAGCCGCCACCGGGCTGCGGGCCGAGATCATCGGAGGCAGCCTCGTCATGTCCCCTCCCCTCCGCGGCAAGCACGCCGGTACCGTCCGCCGTCTGCGGGTCCAGATCGAGCCCGGCCTGCCCGAGGGGCCGGCTCCGTACGCGACGTCCTCGGTCGCCATGCCGGAGGATCCGGACGACTACGCCACGCCCGACCTGACCGTTCTCCCCGTCGCGTGGGACGAGGACGATTCGTGGCTCGCCGATCCCAGGGACGTCGCCCTGGCCGTCGAGGTGATCTCCCAGTCCGAGAAGGCCAAGGACATCACCGACAAGAACGGCTGGTACGCCCGCGCGGGGGTCGCTGTCCTGCTCGTCCTGGACCCGCGTACCGGCCGCTGGACCCTGCACACCCGGCCCAAGGACGGGGAGTACCGCGGACAGCTCCACGGTGTGTACGGGGAAGCCGTCGAATTGCCCGCTCCGCTGCCGTCACCACTGGACACGGGCGTCCTGCCGCGCTACGGCTCCTGAGAGGCGAAGTGCGGGTGCGCGCTGGACGGGGGAATGTCCTAAGCGTTCCGGTTGACGAATCCTCGCCCGACCGACACCCCAAGTCCGTTGGGCTGCCGTAGGGTTGTGCGCCACAGAGGTGGGCGGTCGCCGAGATCCCGCCGCACCATGCCCGTCCACAGTGGTGTCAGGTATCGGAGCTGTCCTGCCATGGCTTATGAGATTCCGCCCGAGACGGTCCAGTTCATCGACCGGGAAGCCGAGCAGGCGCGGATCTTCCGGGCGGTCGCCGAGTGGAGCGGGGGTTCCCGGCCGCTGTGCGTGGCGCTCAGAGGGCTGGGCGGGACGGGCAAGACGGAGCTGGCCTTCCGCCTCGCCCGCACGCTGCGGGAACGCTACCCCGATCAGGTGCTCTACGTGGACCTGGACGATCTGCGGCGGGACGGCGTGGTGGAAGTCGCCGACGCGCTGGGCGACTTGCTCCGCTCGCTCGGGGTCGGGCGCGACTGGATGGGGCAGACGTTCAAGGCCCGTTGCAAGCAGTACTGGACGCAGACGGACGGCAAGCGGCTCATCGTCGTCATCGACAACGCCCGGTACGGCTCCGAGGTGGTGCCGCTGCTCCCGGCCTCCGGCGCCGGACTGGCCATCGTCACCAGCCACGGTCCCCTGTACGACCTGGAGGACGGCGCGGCGGTCGATGTCGTGCTCGACCCGCTGGACGACCGGTACGCCATGGAACTGCTGCGGCGCGCGGTCGACGACGCGCGACTGGTCGCCGAGCCCGACGCCGCCGCCTCGCTGCTGCGGTTGTGCTCCGGTCTGCCGGCCGCCCTGCACGTCGCGGCCCGCTGGCTGCGCAAGCACCGGCGCCGTTCCCTGTCGCATCTGCTCGCCGACCTCACCACGGAACTCCACGGGAAGGGGCTGCCGATGGTCGAGCGGGTCTGGGACGCCGCCTACCGGGGGCTCGGACCGGGCGCGGCCCGGCTGTACCGGCTGCTCGCCGTGGTGCCCGGGCCCTCCTTCACCCCGGCGGTCGCGGCGGCGGCGCTCGGCTGTGACCGGGACGGCGCCGACGCCGCGCTGGAGGAGCTGGAAGCCGCCGGCCTGCTCGACGACCGGGACGTCCTCAACACCAAGGACGACCGCAAGCGCCTGCCCGAACTGCTGCGTGCCCACGCCGCGCGCCGGGCCCGTGAGGACGGCGGCGACGAGGAGCGGGCCGAGGCGCGGCAGCGGATCGTGCGCTGGTACGTGCGGCAGGCCCAGCGCGCCGACGCGGTGGTGGCGGGCGGACGCATGACCTTCGCCACGCTGTTCCCCGCTGTTGACGGTGTCCCTGACGTCCCGTTCCGCAACGCCGCGGACGACGCCGGGCGAACGGGCTCGGCGGCCGGTTGGCTCCATGTCGAGCGGCACGCCCTGTACGCGTGTGTCCGCCTGGCGTACGCGCACGGGCTCGACGCCGAGGCGTGGGCGCTGTGCGAGCCGTTGTGGACGCATCACCTCGACCACCCCGGCAGCGCGGAAACCATCGAAGTCTTCCGCACCGGTGTGGCGGCGGCACAGCGTGCCGGGCACCTGCCGGCCCTGGTGCGTATGCGCTGCCAACTCGCCCGGGCCTTGTGGGAGAGCGGACGGATGGAAGAGGCCGCCCGCGAGGTGGAACAGGCGCTGAGCGCGGCGCCGTCGTTGGGGGAGTCGGGCAAGGAGCGCAAACTGCGCGCCTCGGTCGTCGAGTTCCGCGGCATGCTGCACAGCGCGCAGGGTGACTGGGCCGCCGCGGCGCCCGATTTCGAGATGTCCTGCCGGATGCACCGGGAGATCGCCAACGCCTACGGTGTCATGCTGCTGACCTACCGGCTGGGAGAGGCGCTCGCCGCACTCGGCGACCTGGAGCGTGCCGCCACCGTGCTGGAGCAGGCGCACGCGGAGGCCGCCGGCCTTGAGCGGGAACGCATGACCGCCCGCACCGGGTTCGCCCTCGGCGGGGTGCTCCACCGGCTCGGCCGCTCCGCGGAGGCACGGCGGCTGTACACGGCCGCGCTGACCAGTGCCCGCCGCCGGGGATCCGATCACGACGAGGCGCGGATCCTCGACGCGCTCGCCGCGCTGGCCGAGGAGACCGGGAACCCGGCCGAGGCACGGCGGCACCGGGAGGCGGCGCACGCCATCCGTACCCGCAACTCCGCCGTCTAGAGCGCCGCCGTCGCCTCGCCCGCGGTGGCGGGCTCGACGCGGACGGGGTAGGAACGGTCCCCGATGACGCAGGTGACCTCGGCGGGCAGGTCCCGGTGGGCGGCCGGCCAGGCGTGGACGCCACTGAGCACCGCGGCCGGGTCGGTACGCAACAGGAGACCGTCTTCCCGGCAGGGCCCGACACGCAGCGACAGCAACGGCCCGCGGCGGTCACGGACCAGGCACCACGACGGCGACATCACGACCCCGGCCGTGCGGCAGCCGGGGTACTGGTCCAGGACGTGCGCGATCCACCCGTCCGCCGTCCACGTCGCGGAATACGGGCGTACGGGGGCCTGGCCGGCCCGGCGGTAGAGCAACCCGGCGCTCTGCGCGTGTCGTTCGTCCGCCGCGTCGTACTCGACGGCCAGGTGCTGCCCGGACGCGCCGGTGTGCGCCGGGAAGCGCTCGACCCGCACCGTGTGGTCACCGACCCGGGTGCGGACGGCGAAGGCGGCCGGGGCGCGTACGGGCGGGCGGGGGTCCGGCAGGAGACGGACGGTGGCCGGCCCGTCCGGCGGCTCCAGCCCGAGCAGCGCGTACAGCTCCTCCCGCAGCCTGTCCAGCGCGCGGCCCTGCTCGGCGAAGGCCGCCTTCGCGAGAGCCCGTACGGCACCGGGCCGGTGCGCGGCGATCGCCCCCTCGACGCCGCCGGGGTCGTCGAGTCCGGGACAGTGCGCCAGCACCTCACCCATCGGGCTGCCGGGGATCAGCTCCGCACCGCCGTCGCAGGCCCCGATCAGCGGCCGGTCCAACGCCGCGGCGTACAGCGCGGTCGATCCGTGGTCGGTGATCACGGCATCGGCGGCGATCAGCACCGCCCCCCACTCCTCGTACGCCCCGGCGAGCACCATTCCGGCGTCGAGGGCGGGGGCCAGCTGCTCGACCAGGTCGAAGGGGCTGGTGCGGTTGCGCTCGTTGGGGTGCGCGACGAGCGCCAACTGGTAGGAGTCGTAGGGCAGTCGGGCCGCCAGCTCCGCGGGCAGCTCCGGCCGCCGCCGCAGCAGCGACTCGGGGCCCCAGGTGGAGGTCATGACGATCAGCTTGCGGGCGCCGGTGCCGAGCGCCGCCCGATAGGCCTCGCGCCGGGAGCGGGAGGCGAGGATCCGCTCGAGCGTCGGGTCGCCGACCACCACGGCGTGCTCCGCCGCCCGCGGGCTCACGGCGGCCAGACGGTCCACCTGGCTGGGATGGGCGAGGGCGTACAAGGCGGCCAGCACCTCGCCGTCCCGCACCAGGAACGCCGGATCGAGCCCCGAAGCGGAGTCGTCCGAGCCCTCCCCGCGCACCGTCTTGTTGAACCCCGCCCCGTGCGGCAGCAGCACACGTCTGCCGCGCAGCAGCCGCAGCTCACCCTTGGGACTGGCCGCGACGATCAGGTCGTAGGAGCGTCGGCACGCCTCTTCCCACGGAACGGTACGCGCGCCGACCCGCTCGATCGCGGCCAGCGCGTCGATGCCGAAGTCCGAGCCCGGAACCAGGGTGAACACACGGGTGACACGATCGTCACCGGCGAACACCGGAAGCACGTCGAGAAGCCGGTGCAACGCGTTCGCCGACCTGGCGGCGAACAGGACCTCCGTCGCCCGTCGCCCGTCGCCCGTCGCCCGTCGCCCGTCGCCCGTCGCCCGTCGCCCGTCGCCCGTTCGTAACTCTCCATTTTACCAGGATGTTGGGTCGAAGATGTCCGATTCATATGGGCGAAGGCAGAGGAAGGGAAGTCGTCCGACGGCATGAATCGATCGTATCGATGGCTGTCGGCGGGACGATCGCGCGCTGTGGGAACAGTCCTGCTGCGCAGTCTCCGTATGCCCGGCCTGATCCGGGCACCGCGTGAACAATGTGCCTCATGGGTGAATGGGGAGTCGCGTTGATCGCGGCAGGCTCAGCGCTTGCCGGCAGCTTGATCACCGGGTGGTTCACCGGCAGAGCGGGCAGCTCACAGGCCGCCGCGGCCCGGCACGCCGGTGACCGGCAGGCCGACGCACTGCTGGACACGGTTCGGGCAACGCTTGGGGAGCAGCGAACCATACGCTTGCTCGACCTGCGCAGGCAGACCTAAGTGCAGTTCTTGCATGCGGCTGAGTCGGCGATTCTGACACTGCGAGCCGGCGAAGGGGAGGGCAACGACCGCCTGGCTTTGCAACGCGCGTTCTCCGCTGTCCTCCTGGAAGGGCCGAGTGAGGTGGCCCGGGCGGCCAGGAAGATGGTCGACGCCCTCCGCGCCGACCTTTCGTGGGACGACCTCGAGAGTGCGAGAGCCGGCTTCGTCGAAGCGGCGCGAGTTGCTTTGCAGAAGGCCGGTGAGAGCTGACAAGCCTTTCCGCTGGAGAACACCGAGGCTCGACCGCCTCGCAGCGGGATATGCCTTTCCCCATTCCTGAAACGTCGGCAGGGCGGACAAGGCGACGCCGCGGTCAGGGGCGTATGCGATTCGCCCAGTCGCGTTGCTGACGCGTCGGGCGCCCGTGGCCCTCGTCGTTCGCGCTCGATGGAGTTGACGTCGGACGGGTTGGTTTCCGCGTCCCCGCGGACGCGGGGACCACCCCCGCACGCGCGGGGACCACACGCCGCCACCTCGGACTTCCTCAGCGCAGCACGCCGTTTCCGCAGACTTCCGCACACTCCGGCATACCGGGCGTCCCTCCTCCGCCATGACAGGGGTCGCACGGAACGACAGCTTACGGTTCGAACCACCCGCCAGGGGAGCCCGCGGCCCCTGGCAGGGGGCGCGGGGGTCACCAGTCGAGGGCGGTGTCGAGGGACGGCTGCCAGTAGGTGACCTTGAGGGAGTCGTCGATGTAGACGCCCTGGGAGGGGAGTGAGGGGTGGGCGCCGGAGCCGACGCTTTCGTTGCCGGAGCGGCCTTGGAAGTAGACGGCCAGGGACTTTTCGGTGTGGCCGTGTTCGGCGCTGCCGTCGCCGGTGGAGAGGCTGACGGAGGCGTAGCCGGACTGGCCCGGTTCGAGGGTGACGACGGCTTGCGGCTTGGACTCCTCGATGACCGGCGGCACGGACTGGGCCTCGCCGAAGGCCACCGCCGGGTAGCCGTAGAGGTAGCACCGCTTGCTGCCGGTGTTGGTGACGGTGAGCAGCATGTGGTTCAGGGGGCGGTTGAGCAGGGCCGCGACGGTCTTGGTGTTGGACCCCTCGCAGGTGACCGGTTTGCCGGAGGAGACGGGTGCCTTCGCCGTGGTCCCGTGCGCGGTCGGCCGGGAACCGGTGGACGTGGTCTTGCCGGCGACCGGACCGGAACCGGAGACGGCGACCGAGGGAGACGGGGCACTGGGAGACGGGGCACTGGGAGAGGACGGCGTGGTCACGGAGGCGGCCGGCGCGGCGCCCTCGACGTGGAGGCCCGTGTTGTTGTCGCACGCGGTCAGGGAGAACCCGGCCAGCGCGACGGTCGCGGCGGCGACGAGCAGACGGGTGCGGGAGGTGGTGCGGATCCTGGACATGTGGTCGTTTCCCCTCGGTCACGGATCGGGTTGATGCTTGGATGACCGAAGCTTGGGAGGCGATCCGTCCCAGCCGCCACAGTCGGCGGCGAGTTGGGTACGTTGGAACGCCAACTTCGGCTCCGGCCAGGGGATATGGGGGTGCCCTGGAACGCTGGAACGGGACACGGGGGGATGGAGGAACGGGTGTCTGGGGCGACCGGGGCCGAAGGGCCGGAAGCTTTCGCGCAGCTGCTGCGGGAACTCAAGGACCGCTCGGGGCTGAGCTACGGGGCCCTCGCCAAGCGGCTGCACATGAGCACGTCGACGCTGCACCGCTACTGCAACGGCACCGCGGTGCCGCACGAGTACGCCCCGGTGGAGCGCCTGGCGCGGGTGTGCGGGGGGACGCCGCAGGAACTGGTGGAGCTGCACCGGCGCTGGATCCTGGCGGACGCGGAGCGCGGGCGCAGGGCGGACCGGCCGACGGTGGCGGAGTCCGCGCGGGAGGAGAACGCGGCCGAGGGTGATGGTCCGGAACCGGCCGGGCCGCCGCGTCCGGTCGTCGCCCCGTCGGTGAGCGGGGACCCGGACCGGGGCAGGGACGCGGGCGACGAACTCGTCGTCACCGACGCACCCGGCGACTCCGCCTCGCCACGGCGCCGCCGTACCGCGCTGATCGCCTCCGCCGCCGCGGCCACCGTGCTGGCGGCCGTGGTGCTCGTCGCCAACGCGCCGTTCGACGGAGGCGAGAGGACCGCGGGGGACGAGCGGGCCGTCGGCTCGGCCGCGCCGGTGAGCAGCCGGGCCGTCACCGGCGGGGCGTCCGCGTCGGCCTCCGCCTCCCCGGGCGCGTCGCACCGCGCCCCCACCGCCCCCGGCTCCAGCAGTGGTACGCCCGGCGCCGGCCAGGACGGCGGCGGTGGGCGGAGCGCGGGCGGGGCGGACACCGGCAGCGGCGCCACCGCGCCGGTCGTCGGCGTGCGTCCGTACGTCTACGACAGCCCGTGCAGCCAGCACTTCCTCGTCGACAGCGGCCCCGCGCAGATGGGCCCGCCCGCGAGCGAGCAGGACGCCCCGCGCTGGTCCGCCGCCTACGGCGCGGTCTCCTCGGGCGAGCAGCGGGTCGGCCTGACCGTCCAGGGCACCGGCGCGGAGACCGTCGTCCTGGAGGCGCTGCACGTCCGCGTCGTGACCAAGGGCGCCCCGCTCGCCTGGAACGACTACTCGATGGGCGTCGGCTGCGGCGGTGGCGTGGACACCAAGTCGTTCGACATCGACCTGGACAACGGCAGCCCCACGGTCACCGTCAAGAACGGCCAGCGCGACTTCCCGTACAAGGTCAGCGAGTCCGACCCGGAGGTCTTCTACGTCACCGCCCACACCAAGGCGCACGACGTCCGCTGGGACCTCGCCCTGGACTGGTCGAGCGGTGTCCGCCACGGCACCGTCCACATCGACGACAACGGCATCCCGTTCCGTACCAGCGCGGGCGCGGGACGTCCCGGATACGACTATCCCCTGGGCGGCGGCGAGTGGATCCGCCGGGAGGGATGACCGGGGGTGTACGGCAGAATCGCTGGGTGCGCTTCGGGATTCTGGGGGAGACGTGGGCCCGGTCGGCCACGGGCGGGGCGGTGGGCCTGGGCGGGCCGGCGCGGCGCGCGTTGCTGGCGATGCTCCTGCTGGACGCCGGGCGGATCGTGCCGCTGGAGCGGCTGATCGACGGGTTGTACCGGGACGAGCCGCCGGCCGGGGTCGGCAACGCGCTCCAGTCCCAGGTGTCGCGGCTGCGGTCGGCGCTGGGGGCGCCGATCGAGAACCATCCGGCCGGCTACCGGCTCGTGGTGGAACCGGACGAGGTGGACGTCCACCGGTTCACCCGGTTGGCCGCGCGGGGGCGGGAGGCGCTGGCGGCGGGGGAGTTCCCGCGCGCGGCGGAGGCGCTGCGGGAAGGGCTGGCGCTGTGGCGGGGCGCCGCGCTGGCCGACGTGGGCGCCGCCCCCTTCGCGGCCGGGCAGATCACCCGCCTGGAGGAACTGCGGACGACCGCCGTGGAGGACCGCGTGGAGGCCGACCTCGCCCTCGGCCGTCACCGCGAACTCGTCGCCGAACTCACCGAGTTGACCGCCACCCACCCACTGCGCGAACGGCTGCGCGCCCAGCTGATGCGCGCCCTGCACGGCGCCGGACGGCAGGCCGATGCGCTGCGCGTGTACGAGGAGGCGCGACGCGAACTCGCCGACACCCTCGGGGCCGACCCGGGCCCTGAGCTGACCGCCGCCCACCTGGCCGTCCTCCGGGGTGAGCCCGTCGGTGTTTCACGTGAAACACCCGGCCGCGAAGCCGACGGCGGAACCCCCAGCCGTGAAACGGTCACTGTTTCACGTGAAACAGCCCCCGCCCCCGCCGCCGTTTCAGGTGAAACACCGCCGCCCCCCTACGGCCGCTTCCCCGCCCAGCTCACCAGCTTCGTAGGCCGCGCCGAAGAGCTCGACCGCCTGGCCCAACTGCTCGGCGGCGCACGCCTGGTGACCCTGCTCGGCCCGGGCGGTTCGGGCAAGACGCGGTTGTCGGTGGAGGCCGCCGGACGCCACGTCGGCGACCGGGCCTTCGTCGACCTGACCGGCGTGGCGGACGACGGCGGGGTGACCCAGGCGGTGCTGGCCGCGCTGGGGCTGCGGGAGTCCGCGCTGCGTTCCGGCGCCGGAGCCGGGGCGCGGCACGAGCCGCTGGAACGGCTCGCGGCGGCGCTGGCGGGCCGCCGGCTCCTGCTGGTGCTGGACAACTGCGAGCACGTGGTGGCCTCGGTGGCCACGCTGGTGGACCGGGTGCTCGCCGACTGCCCCGGGCTGAGCGTCCTCGCCACCAGCCGGGAGGCGCTGGGCATCACCGGCGAGGTGCTCTGCCCGGTGCCCCCGCTTCCGTTGCCGACCGTCCAGGCCGCGCCGCGGCAGGCGATGGACTCCCCGGCGGTGCGGCTCTTCGCCGAACGGGCCGGCGCGGTGCGCCCGGACTTCGACCTCGCCCGCGACCTCGACGCCGTCCGCGGGATCTGTGCCGCGCTCGACGGACTGCCGCTCGCCATCGAGCTGGCGGCGGCGCGGCTGCGGTCGCTGTCGGCCGCCGAGATCGCCGAACGGCTGGGGATACCGGCCATCGGCGGCGAGCTGGGGTACCGCCCCGGGGTGCGTCCCGCCGAACTCTTCCGGCTGCTCTCCCGGGGCAGCCGTACCGCGCAGCCGCGCCAGCGCACGCTGCGCGGCGTCGTGGACTGGAGCTGGGGGCTGCTGCCGGAGGACGAGCGGGCCGTGCTGCGGCGCGCCTCGGTCTTCGCGGGGAGCTGGTCGCTGGCGGCGGCCGAGGAGGTCTGCGCCGACCCGTCACCGGACCCCGCCCGCGCCCCAGGGGACGGCCCGGTCATCGACCCCGCCGACGTCCTCGACCTGGTCGAGTCACTGGTGGACAAGTCGCTGGTCGTCGCCGACCACCAGCACGACCACCGGCACGACCACCGGCACCCCGGCACGTCCGTGCGCTACCGCATGCTGGAGACCATCCGGGCCTACGCGGCCGAACGGCTCTCCGAGGCCGGCGAGGAACAGGCGGTGCGCCGCGCCCACGCCCGCCACTTCCTGCGCCTCGCCGCCGAGACCGAACCGGAACTGCGCGGCCACCGCCAACTCGCCGGCCTGGAAGCGCTCTTCACCGACCACGACAACCTCCACGCCGCCCTGCGCCGCAGCATCGCCGACGGCGACACCGTCACCGCCCTGCGTTTCTTCGGCGTGCTCTCCACCTACTGGATCCTGCGCGGGCTGCGCTACGAGGGCGCCGCCCCCGCCCGCGACCTGCTCGGCAAGCTCGGCCCCCAGCCGCCCGACGGTCTGGGGCAGGAGTACGTCGGGCTGGTGCTCGCCGCGGTCTTCGGCATGCGGGACATCGGCGGGTACGCCGACCATGTGGCCGCGTGCCGCGCCGTGATGGAGGCCTCCGGCGGCATCACCCCGGACTACCCCGGGCTGACGCTGCTGTGGGCGCCGTTCGCCGGGCTGCCGACCGGCCCGGAGATGGCCGAGCGGGCCGCGGCGCCGCTGCGCGACCACCCCGATCCCTGGTTCCGGGCGCTGCTGTACGTCGGCTCGGCCTACCAGCGGTGGTGGATGGAGGGGGACGCGGCCGGGGCGGCCGAGGAGTTCACCGAGGGGCTGGAGGCGTTCCGCGCGCTGGGCGACCGGTGGGGCATGATCACCTCGCTCGGAGTCCTCGCCGAACTGGCCGGCTTCCGGGGCGAGAACGCGCGGGCCGTCGCGCTCTCCGACGAAGCGCTCGCCCTGGCCGCCGAGTTGGGCTCGGTGGAGGACATGGCCGAGCTGGTGGTCAACCGGTCCCGCTTCCTGCTGGACACCGGGCGGTACGAGGAGGCGCGGGCCGACGCACGGCGCACGCTGGAACTGGCGCGGCGCTGCGGCGCCCCGGAGTTCGCCGCCCGCGGCCATCTCGCCCTCGCCGAGGTGGCCCGGCGCACCGGTGACCTGGCCGAGGCCGACCGGCTGTGCGAGCTGGCGCTGGCCCAGTGCCCGGCCCGTTCCTTCTCCGGCGACGGCACCCGTTCCGCCGTTCTCATCGCCCACGGCCGGGTCGCGCTGGCCCTCGGTGACGCGGAGCGGGCCCGGCGCCGGCTGCGGCAGGCGTGCGCCCTGGGCTCCGGGCCGGAGATCCGGATGGCCGCCACCTACGCCGCCGAGGTGCTGGCGCTGCTCGCCCTGCTGGACGGCAGGCCCGCCGAAGCGGCCGAACTCCTCGGCGCCTTCACGGTGTTGCGGGCCTCCCCCGAGCCACTGCCGCCCGACATGGCGACGCTCCTCGCCGAGGTGTGCGCCGCACTCGGCGAGGAGCGTTTCGCGGAGGCCTTCGGACGCGGCAGCGCCCGCGATCTGGCCGGCGCCCTCGGCCGCGTCCGGGAGCTGTTCACCGACGACCGCGCCGGATCGCCGGACTGAGGGCGCGGCCCGGCTCAGGACGTCAGAACTCGTCCTCCGGCTTCTCCTCGTCCGCCTCGGCCTGCTTGGCGCGGACCTCCGGGTCCAGCGAGTCCCCCGAGCCGTCCACGGCGGTCAGCGGAGGACGGGCGGAGCCGGCCGCGTCGTGCGAGTCGGTGCTGACGACCTCGGTCGGGGAGGGCGCCTCGACCAGCCACTCGGGGTTGGTCTGCCGCCGCCACCAGCGCCAGGCCGCCACCCCGGCGCCGGCCACGAGCCCGGCGCACAGCACGCACTTGACGGCCCGTCCCGTCCGCGCCCGGCGCCGTCCGCGGCGCAGCAGCTTGTCCAGCTCGGCGGCGGGGACCTGACCGCGCAGCGCGGCCAGCGCCGCCGCGCCGCGGGCCAGCGCCTCCTCACGTACCGGTTCGGCGGCCGAGCGGGCGGCCTCCACCGCCTGGCCGACCCGGGGGGCGGTGTAGTCGGCGGCCTGGCGCGCGGTCTCCCGGGTGCGCTTGGCCGCCGCGTCCACCGAGGCGGCCAGCTTGGGCGGCACCGCGTGCCGGGCCTGGGCGATCCGGGGCACGACATGGCAGCCGTACTGCGCCAGGGCCGCGGTGCGGGCCTGATCGGCGGCGGAGGACACCTTGGGGGCGATCCGCCGACGGGCCTCATCGGCGTAGTGTGCCGCCGTGTCCTTGGCCGTACCGGCGTACGGCGCCACCAACTCCGCCGCGTGCCGCACATTCTCCTTCGTCGTAGCGGCTGCGTGGCGCACGTTTTCTGCGCGGGTCACGGGGAACCTCCTCCTCGGTGGCGTACGACATGTCGCCTTTCCACCCGAATAGAGATCATGCTGCCTGCCCGCCCGCCGGACGGCGTGCGCGAGGCAACCGGGGTGCAGTGCCTGCTGTCTCCCGGGGCGGGTACCCGGGAGATTACGGTGCGGAACCGCCGTGGCGCCGGGAATGCCGTGATGGCGGCCGGATCTGTCCGCCGTGCGAATGGCCCCGGGTCCGTCGCGGGCGTGGCTACGTGTCCGGCGACGGCCCGTGGGAGGATTTGTCGTCGTCAGTGAAGTCTATGGAAGGTACGTCGTGGCCGAGCAGCTCTACGCCACCCTCAAGACCAATCACGGAGACATCAAGGTCCGGCTGCTGCCGGACCACGCTCCGAAGACCGTGAAGAACTTCGTCGAGCTCGCCGAGGGCACCCGGCAGTGGACCGACCCGAAAACCGGGCAGCCCACCAACGCCCGGCTGTACGACGGCACCGTCTTCCACCGGGTGATCGCCGGCTTCATGATCCAGGGGGGTGACCCGCTGGGCAACGGCACCGGTGGCCCGGGCTACAAGTTCGCCGACGAGTTCCACCCGGAGCTGGCCTTCACCAAGCCGTACCTGCTGGCCATGGCCAACGCCGGCCCGGGCACCAACGGCTCGCAGTTCTTCATCACCGTCGCCCCCACCGGCTGGCTGACCGGCAAGCACACCATCTTCGGTGAGGTCGCCGACGATGCCGGCAAGCGCGTGGTGGACGCGATCGCGAGCGTGGACACCAAGCCCGGCGACCGCCCGGTCAACGACGTGGTCATCGAGTCGGTCACCATCAGCCGCGAGGGCTGACCCGCACCGTCCGACCGGCCCAGGGCCCGCGACGGGAACTCGGCGCCCCGCTCGTCCGTACCTCAGGACAGCGGGGCGCGCCTGGTTCACCAGCGGCGGCGCACGGACCAGGCACAGGAAGAGGGACCATGGAGCAGGCGGTCTGCTGCTACCGGCACCAGGATCGCGAGACCGGGGTGCGCTGCTCGCGCTGCGAGCGGCCGATATGCCCGGAGTGCATGGTCAGCGCGTCGGTCGGCTTCCAGTGCCCGGAGTGCGTCGGCCAGGCGCGGCCGGAGCGGCAGGCGCAGCGGCCCCGCACCATGACCGGCGGGGCGGTGGCGGCCAACCCCCGGCTGATCACCATGATCCTCATCGGCATCAACGTGGCCGTCTTCCTCGCCGTCCAGGCGGTGGGCGACTCGCTGGTGCAGGACCTGATCCTCTACGGCGCCTGGCCCCCGGTGGATCCGACCAGCGGGGTCGCCGAGGGCCAGTGGTACCGGCTGCTGACCGCGACGTTCCTGCATCAGAACGTGATGCACATCGGGTTCAACATGCTGTCGCTGTGGTGGATAGGCCCGGGCCTGGAGGTGGCACTCGGCCGGGTCCGCTTCCTCGCCGTCTACCTGCTGTCGGCGCTCGGCGGCAGCGCGCTGTCGTTCCTGCTGGCCAATCCGAACGCCGGCTCGCTGGGCGCGTCGGGGGCGGTCTTCGGGCTGCTGGGCGCGACGTTCGTGCTGATGCGCAGGCTGCGGTACGATTCCCGGCCGATCGTCGCCATCATCGTGCTCAACCTGTTCTTCACGTTCGCGCAGACGGGCACCATCGACTGGCGGGCCCACATCGGCGGCCTGGTCACCGGGGCCGTGGTGGCCTTCGGGATGGTGCACGCGCCGCGGGAGCGGCGGGCGCTGGTGCAGTGGGGCACCTGCGTCGCGGTGGCCGTGGTCATCGTGGCGCTGGTGGTCGTCGGTACGTACCGGATCAACCACTGACCGGACGAGCGACGCCACCGTTCTTCATACTTATCCACAGACCGTGGGGAACGTTGTGCACGGCGTGTGCTTGTCCGCACAGGGGTTATCCACAGATCTTCCGACCTTTTCCCCAGCCGGGCCCACCTGTGGATAACTCTGTGGACAAGCGAGGCGCGATGTTGACGACCGCGTTCCGGTCACCGCGCCGCCCCGGCCCCCGTGACGGCCGGGTCACTTCCACTGGGTGGAGACCACGAACCCCGCGGCGATGAAGCCGAAGCCGACCACGATGTTCCAGTTGCCCCACGACTCGATCGGCATGCTGCCGGTGGTGACGTAGAAGATGACGATCCACGCCAGGCCGATCAGGAAGAGCGCCAGCATCAGCGGGGCCACCCAGCGGCGCCCGCTGTGCAGTTTGAAGGTGGCGGTCTTCTCCGGCGGCGGGGTGAAGTCGGCCTTCTTGCGGATCCGTGACTTCGGCACGAGGGACTCTCCTGTCGATGCGCTGCGGGACGCGCAGGCTGATTGATCGTTGTCGCCGGGCGGGGAGCGGACGGATCACGCCCCTGGGCGTCCGTTAGCGTAGTGCTTCCGCGGGTGCGAAGGAGATAAGGATCCCATGAGCGATTCCGCCGGTGGCAGCGTGGGCCGCACCGCCCGCGGCGCGTTGCCCAAGGTCCTCTCCGCCGCCGTCTTCGCCGCCGCCGGGCTGCTCTTCTGGGCCAGCTACGACACCGCGCACGGCACCAACATCCGCAGCGACGAATCCCTGCTGCGCACCTCCGACCTGATCCGCGCGAAAAGCCACAAGAACGCCCAGTTGGAAGAGGAACTGGCCGATCTGCGCACCCGCGCCGACGCCCTCGCCCACGCCGAGAGCGGCGAGGGCTCCGGCCCGCGGCGCCGCGACGACGCCCTCGCCGAGGCCGCCGGCGTCCGCCCGGTCACCGGCGACGCCCTCGCGGTCACCCTCAACGACGCGCCACCCGGCGCCACCGCCCGCGTCCCCGGCGTGCCGCAGCCGCAGCCCAACGACCTCGTCATCCACCAGCAGGACCTGCAAGCCGTGGTCAACGCGCTGTGGCGGGGCGGGGCGCGGGCCGTCCAGGTCATGGACCAGCGGCTGATCTCCACCAGCGCGGTGCGCTGCGTGGGCAACACGCTCATCCTCCAGGGCCGCGTCTACTCCCCGCCCTACACCATCACCGCGGTGGGCGACCCGGACGCGCTGCGCCACGCGGTCGACCAGGACCCGTCGATCACCAACTACAAGCAGTACGTCACCGCCTACGGCCTCGGCTGGAAAGTCGACCCGCTCCACCACGTGACTCTTCCCGGCTACTCCGGCACAGTGGATCTCCACTACGCACAGCCCCTGGGCTGACCGCGCCCGCCCCGGGGCCGCCGCGGCGGGAGGGGACGGCGTGACCGGACGGCTGATCCTGCGGACGCTCAGCGAACTGTGCCTGACCGCCGGGGCGTTGACCGTGCTCCTCGTCGTCCACCTGCTGCTGTGGACCGGGGTGCGGGCCGACCGGGCGATGGACCACGAGGTCGCCGCGCTCCAGGACACCTGGGCCACCGCGCCCCCGGCGGCCACCCGGGCCGCCGCCACCCCCGCCCCCGCCTACCGGGACGGCCGGCCCTTCGCCATCATGTACATCCCCCGGCTCGGCGCCGACTGGCACAAGCCCGTCCTGGAGGGCACCGCCACCGGCACCCTGCGCCGCGGACTCGGCCACTACGCGGGCACCGCCCGGCTCGGCGCCACCGGCAACTTCGCGGTGGCCGGCCACCGCCGCACCTACGGCGACCCCTTCAAGGACCTGCCCCGACTGCGCCCGGGCGACGAGGTCCTGCTCACCGACGGCGTCACCTGGTACACCTACGTGATCGACAAGCCCGCCTACCTCACCCTGCCGGACGACACCGGGGTGATCGAGCCGTTGCCGGCCCCGCTGGACCGTTCGGCGACCCCGTACTCCGCGCCCGGCCGCTACCTCACCCTGACCACCTGCGACCCGGAATGGGGCCACAGCCACCGGCTGATCGTCTGGGGACACCTGGACGCCACCCGGCCCGTCGGCGAAGGGATGCCCACAGCTTTGCCCGGCTGATCCGCGCCGACGTCCCCGCGCCCTTTACTCTTGTGCCGAATCGGAAGGAAGGCACCGCATGTACGGCTGGATCTGGCGGCATCTGCCGGGCAACGCGTGGGTGAAGGCGGTCATCTCCCTCGTACTGGTCCTGCTGGTGGTCTTCGTCCTCTTCCAGTGGGTCTTCCCGTGGGCGGAGCCACTGCTCCCCTTCAACGACGTGACCGTCAACGGCGGAGGCAACGCGGGCTGATGAACGCACGGATTCTGGTCGTCGACAACTACGACAGCTTCGTCTACAACCTCGTCCAGTACCTGTACCAACTGGGCGCCGAGTGCGAGGTGCTGCGCAACGACGAGGTGACCCTGGAGCACGCCGGGGACGGTTTCGACGGCGTACTGCTCTCCCCCGGACCGGGCACCCCCGAGGAGGCCGGGGTCTGCGTGGAGATGGTCAAGCACTGCGCGGCCGGCGGGATCCCGCTGTTCGGCGTCTGCCTGGGCCTGCAGTCCATCGCGGTGGCCCACGGCGCCGTGGTGGACCGCGCGCCCGAGCTGCTGCACGGCAAGACCTCCCTGGTCGCCCACGAGGGCGCGGGCGTCTTCGCCGGGCTCCCCTCGCCCTGCACCGCGACCCGCTACCACTCGCTGGCGGTCGAACGGGACACCGTGGCGCCGGAGCTGGAGATCACCGCCTGGACCGACTCCGGGATCGTGATGGGGCTGCGCCACCGCGAACTCCCGGTCGAGGGCGTGCAGTTCCACCCCGAGTCGGTGCTCACCGAGGGGGGCCACCGCATGCTCGCCAACTGGCTGACCGTGTGCGGGGACCCCGGGGCCGTCGAGCGGTCGGCCGGGCTGGCGCCCGTGGTCGGCAAGGCCGGGGCGTGACCGGGGCAGGCCCGGAGCACGCGGCGGGGGACGGCCCCGCGTACCAGGACGACGCCGCCTTCGCCGCGGCGGTGGACCGGCTCGCCGATCCGCTCAACGACCCGCTGCCGGGCGCGGACGGCGCCGGCTCGCCCTGGTTCCGTCCCCCCGCCGAGCAGCGGCCGGCACCGCCCCCGCCCGCCGCCTCCGGGTACCCGACGCCCTACGGCGCGCCCGCCGCGCCGTACGCCGGCGTGCCCCGGCAGGTGTCCGCGCCCGCGTACGAGCCGTACGCGCCCCGCTCGCGCCCGGCGCCCGGGGTGCCCTCCGGCACGCCCCCGCAGCCGTCCGCGCCACGCCCGCGCCCCCGTCCCGCGCCCGCGGGGCGTCCGCCCGCCCCCCGCATACCGTCCTCCCCCACGGCCACCGCCGAACTGCCCGTGGTCGACGCCGGGCCGGTCGTGACGGAGGCGGCGGTCACCGGCGGCCGGGCGGCCCGGCGCAAGGCCGCCAAGCGGGGCGGCAGACGCGCCCGCCCGCGAAGAGCCGCCGGCCCCCCGGCGCCGGACCGGCCGCCCGCCTCCCGGCTGGAGGCCCGCCGCGCCGCCCGGGCCGCCAAGGACCCGCTGGGCGTGGTGGTCAGCCGCGTGGTCGGTGAACTCTTCATTACCCTGGGCGCGTTGATGCTGCTCTTCGTCGCCTACCAGCTGTGGTGGACCAACGTGCTGGCCCACGAGGCCGCCAACGGCGCCGCCAGCACCCTCCAGCACGAATGGGCCGGCGAGCACGGCAGGAGTGACGCGCGGGACCCCGGCGCCTTCTCGCCCGGCCAGGGGTTCGCCATCATCTACATCCCCAAGCTCGACGTGAAGGCCCCGATCGCCGAGGGCGTGGACAAGCACGGCGTCCTGGACCGGGGCATGGTCGGCCACTACTCGGGCGCGCTGGAGACCGCCATGCCGTGGGACAAGTCCGGCAACTTCGCGCTCGCCGGCCACCGCAACACCCACGGCGAGCCCTTCCGTTACATCAACAAGCTCGTCCCCGGCGACAAGGTCGTGGTGGAGACCAGCTCCACGTACTACACCTACGAGGTCACCAGCTTCCTGCCGCAGACCTCGCCGTCCAACATCGGGGTCATCAAACCGGTGCCGGCCGGCTCGGGGTTCACCAGGCCCGGCCGCTACATCACGCTGACCACCTGCACCCCGGAGTTCACCAGCACCTACCGGATGATCGTCTGGGGCAAGATGGTCGAGGCCCGGCCGCGCAGCCAGGGCAAGCCGGACGCGCTGGTGCAATGAGCCGGAACTCGGCAGACCTACGGAAACGGGGGTGACCGGTGACGACCACCGAGCACGACGACGACACCGGGACCCACGCGACGGCCCCGCACCCGGCGGCCGGGCCGCACCGCGCACGGGGCCGCGGCCCGGTCGCCACCGCCTTCTCGGTCATCGGCGAACTGATGATCACCCTGGGCGTGGTCCTCGCCCTCTTCGTCGCCTACTCGCTGTGGTGGACCAACGTCCTGGCCGACCGCCAGGCGCGGCGCGAGGGCGACACGGTGCGCCGGCAGTGGGCGGCCCCCAGCGGCCCGGGCGCCCTGGACACCGCCGACGGCATCGGCTTCCTGCACGTCCCCGCGATGGGCCGGAACTTCGAGGTGCTGGTGAAGAAGGGCACCTCCACCGACGTCCTCAACCAGGGCGTGGCCGGCTACTACACCGACCCGGTCGCATCGGCGATGCCGTGGGACAGGACGGGCAACTTCACCACCGCCGCCCACCGGGACGGCCACGGCGCCAAGTTCCACAACATCGACAAGGTGCGCAAGGGCGACGCGGTCGTCTTCGAGACCCGCGACACCTGGTACGTCTACCGGGTCTTCGCCGTCCTCGACCAGACCTCCAAGTACGACGTGCACGTCCTGGACCCGGTGCCCAGGGAGTCCGGCGTCCGCCGCCCCGGCCGCTACATCACGCTGACCACCTGCACACCGGTCTTCACCTCCGAGTACCGCTACATCGTCTGGGGCGAGCTGGTGCGCACCCAGAAGGTGGACGCCCACCGCACCCCGCCGCCCGAGCTGGGCTGAGCGGTACGGCGACGGCGAGGGGCCGCGGACGGAAGATCCGTCCGCGGCCCCTCGCCGTCACGGGGGTGGCCCCGGGTCAGCCGCCGAAGATGCCGCCCCAGCCACCACCGCCGTGGCCCTTGCCCTTGCCGCCGTTGTTGTTCTGGTCACCGCCGCCGCCCATGGGGTTGTCCAGGGTCTGCAGGGTGATCGTCTGGCCGGGCTGCACCTGGCTGCCGGGCTTGGGGTCGCTCCCCACCACCACGGCGTTCTCGTCCTGCGGGCCCTGGACGTTGACGGTCACCCCGCTCAGCGAGGAGAGCTCGGACTGCACGTCGGAGAGCTTGTGGCCGAGGATGTCACCGGGGACCGTGCCGCCGCCCGAGGGGGCCTTGGCGACCGTGAGGGTGATCGTGGAGTTCACCGGCGCCTGGTTGTTGGGGCCCGGGCTCTGGCTGATCACGGTGTCCGGGGCGACCGTGGTCGACTCCTGGGTCTTGGTCTGCACCTGGAACCCCATGCCCTGGAGCTGCGCCTGGGCGTCGGAGACCGGCTTGTTGGTCACGTCCGGGACGGTGAGCTGCTGCGGCGCGGCGGCCACGGTCAGCGTGATCTTGGTGTCCTTGGCCACGCTGGAACCGGCCGACGGGTCCTGGCTGAGCACCGTGCCCGGGCTCTTGCCGGAGTTGCCCGAGTCGTCCTTGCGGGCGATGTTGGTGAACCCCTTGCTCTGCAGGTCCTGCTGGGCGTCGGAGAAGGACTTGCCGCTCTCGTCCGGGATCTCCACCGGCTTGGCGCCCTTGGAGATCACCACCGTGATGGTCTGGCCCTTGTCCATCGCGGTGCCCGACTGCGGATCCTGCGAGCAGATCTTGCCCTTGTCCTGGTCGCAGTAGTCGTCGCCGCCCTTGGTGACCTTCAGCCCCACGTTGTCCACCGAGGAGCGCGCGTCCTGCAGGGTCTCGCCGCGCAGGTCGGGGGCCTTGATCCGGTTGGCGTTGGGGTTGTCGGCGAAGAGCGACTTGCCGATGAAGATGGCGCCGATCAGCACCAGTACCCCGGCGACCACCAGCAGGATCGTCGAGGTGTTGCTCTTCTTGCCGCGGCGCCGGTCCGGACGCTCGTCGTAGCCGTATCCGCCCGGCTCGTCGCCCATCGGCGGCAGCATCGACGTCTTGGGCCCGCCGTCCTGCGGCGGCAGCGCCGTGGTGGGGGCGCCGTCGCTGTAACCGCCGCCGTAGCCGTAGCCGGCGGCGCCCATCGCGGCGGCGGCCACCGGCTGCCCGTCGAGGTACGCCTCGATGTCCGCGCGCATCTCGTCGGCCGACTGGTAGCGGTAGTCCGGGTCCTTGGTCAGCGCCTTGAGGACGATGGCGTCCATCTCGGGGGTGACCTCGGGGTCGAAGACGCTCGGCGGCTGCGGTTCCTCGCGGACGTGCTGGTAGGCCACGGCGACCGGCGAGTCGCCGATGAACGGCGGGCGCACGGTCAGCAGCTCGTACAGCAGGCAGCCGGTGGAGTACAGGTCGCTGCGGGCGTCCACGGTCTCGCCCTTGGCCTGCTCCGGGGAGAGGTACTGGGCGGTGCCGATCACCGCCGCGGTCTGCGTCATGGTCATCCCGGCGTCGCCCATGGCGCGGGCGATGCCGAAGTCCATCACCTTCACCTGTCCGGTGCGGGTGAGCATGACGTTGGCCGGCTTGATGTCGCGGTGCACGATGCCGTTGCGGTGCGAGTACTCCAGCGCCTGGAGGATCCCGACGGTCATCTCCAGCGAGCGCTCCGGCAGCAGCTTGCGACCGCTGTGCAGCAGCTCACGCAGGGTCGAGCCGTCCACGTACTCCATGACGATGTACGGGATCGACACCCCGTCGACGTAGTCCTCGCCGGTGTCGTAGACCGCGACGATCGCGGGATGGTTGAGCGAGGCGGCCGACTGGGCCTCCCGGCGGAACCGGGCCTGGAACGACGGGTCGCGGGCGAGATCGGCCCGCAGCGTCTTCACAGCGACGGTGCGCCCCAGGCGGGTGTCATGGGCGAGGTACACCTCGGCCATGCCGCCGCGGCCGAGCACCGAGCCCAGCTCGTACCGGCCGCCGAGGCGACGCGGCTCTTCCATAGTTCCAGCCTCTCCCTTATCCGACCGTCCGTGATCTCGCGCGGCGGTGCGTACGCGGCTGTGTGCTGCTCGGGGCTACCGTACCGGGCACTTCCGGCCGATCCCGGCCCCCGCCGCGAGCCGATACACGACCGGTACCGTGACGTGCGAAAACGGTCGGTTTCGGGAAACCGCGCGTGACCGGAGTCACGTTCCCCTCGGCCCGGCCCGCCAGGGGCACGTCACTTGTTGAGTACGGCCCTCATCACATCCCTGGCGATCGGGGCGGCGAGACCGCCGCCGGAGATGTCGTCGCGGTTGGCGTTGCCGTCCTCCACCACCACGGCCACCGCCACCGGCGAACCGCTGCCGGTCCTGGCGTAGGAGATGAACCAGGCGTACGGCAGCGCGCTGTTGTGCAGGCCGTGCTGGGCGGTGCCGGTCTTGCCGCCCACCGTCACCCCGGGGATCTGGGCGCTGGTGCCGGTGCCCTTCTCGACCACGGCCTCCATCATCTGCTGGAGCTTCTGCGCGGTCTGCGGCGAGACCGCCTGGCTGAACTCCTTGGGCTGGGTCTGGTCGATCACGTTGAGGTTGGGCGCCCGGAGCTGGTCGACCATGTACGGCTGCATCAGCTTGCCGTCGTTGGCCACCGCCGCCGCCACCATCGCCATCTGCAGCGGGGTGGCCGCGGTGTCGAACTGGCCGATGGACGACAGCGCGGTCTGCGGCTTGTCCATCCGGGTGGGGAAGACGCTGGGCACCGCGAGCACCGGGGTGTCGACCGGCTGGTCGAAGCCGAACCTCTTGGCCTGGGCCAGCATCTTCTCCTTGCCGAGGTCCGCGCCGATCTTGCCGAACACGGTGTTGCAGGAGACCTGCATGGCCACCATCAAGGTGGCGTTCTTGCAGGGCAGCGGGCCCTCGTTGTTCAGCGGCGTGGTGGTGTTCGGCAGGATGTACGGCAGCGGGGAGCGGGTGGGCTCGTCGATGCCGCCGTAGAGCCCGTTCTCCAGCGCCGCCGCCGCGGTGACCACCTTGAAGGTGGAGCCGGGCGGGTACGTCTCCTTCAGCGCGCGGTCCAGCGTCGGCTGGTCGGGGTCGGCGTTGAGCTTCTTCCAGTTCTCCCCGGAGCTCTTGGAGAAGTCGCCGAAGGAGCCCGGGTCGTAGCTGGGCGTGCTGGCCAGCGCCAGGATGGCCCCGGTCTGCGGGTTGATCGCGGCGACCGCGCCCTTGCGGCTGCCCAGCCCCTTGAAGGCCGCCTGCTGCGCCTTGGCGTTGAGCGTGGTGACCACGTCGCCGCCCTGCTTGCTCCGGCCGGTGAGCATGTCGACCGTCCGGTTGAAGAACAGCCGGTCGTCGTCGCCGGTGAGGACCTTGTCCTCCAGGTTCTCCAGCGAGGTGGAGCCGTAGGACTGGGAGGCGTAGCCGGTCACCGGCGCCCACATCGGGCCGTCGGTGTAGGTGCGCTTGTACTTGAAGTCGCTGCCGGCGGTGACGGTGCTGCCGGTGATCGCCTTGCCGTCCACGATGATGTCGCCGCGCGGCTTGGCGTACTCGTTGATCTGGACCCGGCGGTTGTGCGGGTCGTTCTTGAGCGTGTCGGCCCGGACGAACTGGATCCAGTTGTCCCGCAGCAGCAGGGAGAAGACGAGCAGACCGCAGAAGATCGCGACGCGGCGCAGCGGTTTGTTCACAGGCGTACCACCTGGGTCGGCTCGGCGTCGGGGGACGAGGCGGGCGCCGGGGCGGGACGGCGGGCGGTGTCGCTGATCCGCAGCAGGATGGCGACGAGCGCCCAGTTGGCGACCACCGAGGAACCGCCCTGGGCGAGGAACGGCATGGTCATACCGGTCAGCGGGATGAGCCCGGTGACGCCGCCGGCGACCACGAAGACCTGCAACGCCATCGCGCTGGCCAGCCCGATCGCCAGCAGCTTGCCGAACGGGTCGCGGGCGGCCAGCGCGGTACGGATGCCGCGCTCCACCAGCAGGCCGTACAGCAGCAGGATGGCCATCAGCCCGGCCAGCCCCAGCTCCTCGCCGACCGTGGCGAGGATGTAGTCGGACTTGACGCCGATGCCGCCGATGAGCCGGGAGAGCCCCTGGCCCAGCCCCGACCCGAGCACCCCGCCGGACCCGAACGACCAGGCCACCTGGGCGGCCTCGGTGGCCCCGGTCTTGTCGATGCCGGCGAACGGGTCGAGCCACTGGTGGACGCGGACCATCACGTGCGAGGAGGTGGCGCCGACCGCGGTGGCCCCGCCGACCGCGAGCAGCAGGCCGAAGACGACCCAGCTGGTGCGTTCGGTGGCCACGTAGAGCATGAGCACGAAGAGCCCGAAGTACAGCAGCGTCGAGCCCAGGTCGGTCTCGACCACCAGGATGCCCATGCTGAGCGCCCAGATCACCAGGATCGGGCCGAGGTCCCGGCCGCGCGGCAGGTACAGCCCCATGAAGCGGCGGCTGGCCAGCGCCAGCGCGTCCCGCTTGACCATCAGGTAGCCGGAGAAGAAGACCGCCAGGATGATCTTGGCGAACTCACCCGGCTGGATCGAGCCCAGCCCGGGGATGACGATCCACAGCTTGGAGCCGTTGACCGCCGGGAAGAACATCGGCGCCACCAGCAGCAGCAGCGCCACCAGGCCGGAGATGTAGGTGTAGCGCTGGAGGATGCGGTGGTCCTTGAGGAAGAAGAGCACCGCCACGAAGAGCGCGATGCCCAGCGCCGACCACATCAGCTGACCGGGCGCGCGGGGGCCGCCGAGCGCCTTGGTGGTGACCGAGTGCTCCAGGTCCAGCCGGTAGATCAGCACCAGCCCGAGGCCGTTGAGCAAGGTGGCGATCGGCAGCATCAGCGGGTCGGCGTAGGGCGCGAACTTGCGCACTATCAGGTGGCCGACCCCGGCCAGCAGACCGAGCCCGAGCCCGTACCCGAGCATCCCGGAGGGCACCGAGCCGTTCTTGGCCAGCCCGACGTTGGCGTAGGCCAGCACGGGCACGGCGACCGCGAAGAGCAGCAGCAACAGCTCGGTGTTGCGCCGGTTGGGTGCGCCGATGGACGAGATCGTGGTGGTGTTGCTGACGCTGCTCACGGCAGGCCGCCCTCCTCCTGCTATTGCTGGCCGCTGCCGCACTGCTGGGCGAGTTTCTGCTCGTCGGCGGAGAGCGTGGGGCCGGGCGACGGGGTGGTGGTGGGCTTGGTGCCCTTGCCGCCGGTGCCGGTGCCGGTGCCCGTACGGGTGCCGGTGCCGTTGCCGCCGGTCGCCGGGTGGCCCGCGCCGGTCGTCCTGGTCCGCGTGGTCTCCACCGTCTTGCAGACGGTGACCTGCTTGCCGAGTTCCTGCACCTTCGTCTCGGCCTGGGGCAGGCCGCCGACGCCGATGGTGCCGCGCACCTGGTCGCGCTGGTAGGTCGGCAGGTACTTGAGTTCGATGTCCGGGTAGTCCTGGTGGACCTTGGAGAGGTTCAGGCCGAGCAGGTTCTGGCTGAGCCCCTGGTAGACGGCGACGTGGTCACCGTTGGTGCCCACGTAGTACTGGGTCTGCGTCCAGCGGTAGCCGGCGTAGAGCCCGCCGCCGATCACGCCGACCACCAGCACACCGGTGATCGTCCAGCGCAGCCAGCGGCGCTTGCGGCGCGGCTTGGCGTGGCCCTCGGTCGGACCGTCGAGGTCGCCGAAGGCACCCGGGGCCCCGGCCATGGTCAGGTCGCCGTCCGGCCCCGGGCCGAAGGCGCCGTCCGCCGCGCCGCCCTGCGCGGGCACCGAGCGGCCCAGCTCGGCGGCGCGGCCGGCCGGGGTCTGCAGGTGCCGCTGGTCGGCGAGGGCGTGCTGGTTCTCCGCGACGGCGCCGACCACCACCGGGTTCTCGTCGAGCTGCCCGGTGTAGGCGTCGCCGCCGTCGGTGTCGTAGACGTCGGCCACGATGCAGGTGATGTTGTCCGGGCCGCCGCCGCGCAGCGCGAGCTGGATCAGCTCCTGCACGGTCTCGTAGGGCGTCCGGTAACCGGCGAGGGTCTCCTCCAGCGTCTGGTGGCTGACCACCCCGGACAGCCCGTCCGAGCAGACCAGGTAGCGGTCGCCGGGGCGCACCTCGCGGATGGACAGGTCCGGCTCCACCTGGCCGCGGCCGTCGAGCGCGCGCATCAGCAACGAGCGTTGCGGGTGGGTGCCGGCCTCCTCCTCGGTGATCCGGCCCTCGTCCACCAGCCGCTGCACCCAGGTGTGGTCCTGGGTGATCTGCGACAGGGCGCCGTCGCGCAGCAGGTAGGCGCGGGAGTCGCCGACGTGCACCAGGCCGAGGCGCTGCCCGGTCCACAGCAGCGCGGTCAGCGTGGTGCCCATGCCTTCGAGCTGCGGGTCCTCCTCGACCATCACCCGCAGCTGGTCGTTGGCGCGCTGCACGGCGGTGCCGAGGGAGGTGAGGAGGTCGGAGCCGGGGATGTCGTCGTCGAGGGTGACGAGGGTGGAGATCACCTCGGAGCTGGCGACCTCACCGGCCGCCTGGCCGCCCATCCCGTCGGCGATGGCGAGCAGCCGGGGCCCGGCGTAGCCGGAGTCCTCGTTGCCCTCGCGGATCATGCCCTTGTGCGATCCGGCGGCGAAGCGCAGGGAGAGACTCATCCGGCGCACCTCACCCCTCGGCCCCGGGCTGCTGCGCACGGTGTCCGTTTTGTGAACCTGCCCACGCGCGGCCTCACTCGCTCGCCCATTGTGCGACTACTTCCGCAGCTCGATGACGGTCTTGCCGATGCGGATCGGGGCACCGAGCGGGACCGGGGTCGGGGCGGTGAGCCGGGTCCGGTCCAGATAGGTGCCGTTGGTGGATCCGAGGTCCTCGACGATCCACTGACCGTCGCGGTCCGGATAGATCCTGGCATGCCGGCTGGACGCGTAGTCGTCGTCGAGGACGATCGTCGAGTCGTGCGCCCGGCCGAGGGTGATGGTCTGGCCCTGGAGTGCGACGGTCGTACCCGTCAGCGAACCCTCGGAGATGACCAGCTTGGTGGGTGCGCCGCGGCGCTGCCGGGGGGCGGCGGGCGGCGCCTGCTGCTGGCGCTGCTGCGGCGGTCGCTGCTGTTGGCCCTCGGCGCGCCGGGAGGCGCGCTGGGTGACCTTGGTGCCGAACAGATCACTGCGGATGACCTGGACCGCGACGATGACGAACAGCCACAGCACGGCGAGAAAACCCAGCCGCATGACCGTCAGGGTCAGCTCTGACATTGCCCCCGCTTCACCCTTCGGCTTGCCGGTACACGATGGTGGTACTGCCCACGACGATGCGTGAACCGTCGCGGAGCGTAGCGCGCTGGGTGTGCTGTCCGTCCACCACGATCCCGTTGGTCGAGCCCAGGTCCTGGATCATCGACGGCGATCCGGCCCGGATCTCGCAGTGCCGGCGGGACACGCCGGGGTCGTCGATCCGGACGTCCGCCTCGGTGCTGCGGCCCAGGACCATGGTCGGACGGGAGATCTGGTGGCGGGTGCCGTTGATCTCGATCCAGCGGCGGACGGAGGCCCCGGGGGCGTCGCCGGTGCCGGGCAGCCGGGTGACCGGTGCCGGGCCGGTGCGCTGCGCCGCGGGCGGGCCGGGCGGCGCCGGGGGCATCGGCGGCACGGCCGGGCCCTGCGCGGGGTAGCCGTAGCCGGGGCGCTCGGCGCGCGGCGGGGCGCCGGCGCCGGGGTGGTGGCCCTGCGGCTCCGGCCGGTGGTGGCCGGCCTGCGGCTGCGACTCGCTGGTGGCCAGGGTGCGGCTGCGCACCCGGTACAGCCCGGTGTCGAGGTCGTCCGCCTTGTCCAGGTGGACCTTGACCGGGCCCATGAAGGTGTAGCGCTGCTGCTTGGCGTAGTCGGCGACCATCCCGGAGAGCTCTTCGCCGAGCTGCGTCGCGTAGGGGCTGAGGCGTTCGTGGTCCGAGCTGCTCAGCTCGACGATGAAGTCGTTGGGGACGACGGTCCGCTCACGGTTCCAGATCGTCGCGTTGTTGTCGCACTCGCGCTGGAGCGCGCCCGCGATCTCCACCGGCTGGACCTCGGACTTGAACACCTTGGCGAAGGTGCCGTTGACGAGACCTTCGAGACGCTGCTCGAAGCGCTTGAGAACTCCCACGGGACACCTCCTTCCTCGGCCGGCGTCGTCCTGCCTGCTGGGTCCTTGGCTTTGCGGTCCTGCTCGTACGTACTGCTCGTCGGTGCTGCTGTGGTGGTGCGCTGCGATACCGCTCGGTACTGCTTACTGATCGTATCCACGCGGCGGGTAATCCGGTGGTTCCCCTCCGGGAACGACTACAACAGTGTCGACCCTCACAGCGGCAGCGGGTGCGGTCGGTGCCCGGGCCCGCGTCCCCCACGGATGGTAGATGGGGCCCGGAACCAGTGTCGCGCACCCGACCGGCCTTCCGGACGGGCGGCCGGGGAAGGGATTCGAAACCACCCCTGGCCACGTGCTACTGTTCTTCACGTCGGGAGGCGATCCCGCAGGAAACGAAAGGCCGGAAGGCCCGGACGGGACCTGTGAGAGAATCGAACGGCAGCACCCATGCGCGGGTGGCGGAATAGGCAGACGCGCTGGATTCAGGTTCCAGTGCCCGAAAGGGCGTGGGGGTTCAACTCCCCCCTCGCGCACAGCGAAGGTCCCGCAGACCGGAAGGTCTGCGGGACCTTTCCCGTTTCACCGGACCGCCTCGTCCGCGGCGCGGCGCGCCTCCTTGTGGCGGCCGTCCTCCTCCCCCTTCTTCTTCCGGTTGGCCGGGTGGTCCGCCGCCTTGTTGGCCGCGACCCAGGTGGCGTTGTCCTGCCAGCCGTACAGCTCGGTGCCGCGCAGCACCACGTTGTAGGTGCCGCCGCAGATCGCGCTGGTGTGGTGGGTGCGGGAGTGCGGGAACCAGGAGGCGTGCAGCCGGGGGTGGTGTGCCTCACCCACCGGGCGGTGGACGGGCCGGCAGTCGTGGGGCAGCCGGCCCTCCGGCAGCGTCGCCTTCAGTAGCCGGTCGCCGCCGGTGGTGGACATCCGGTAGCGGATCGAGGTGGCGCCGTCCGGCAGCCAGCGGGGCATCGAGGCGCGGTCGGTCTTGGCCGCCCGGCCGGTGGCGTAGGAGCTCTCCTGCTCGTGGCGGGTGTGGTACCAGTCGACCATGCCCGGCGCCGCGATGGCCAGCGTGCCCGCGGTGAGAATGCCACCGGTGATCCCGATGACCAGGCTCGTCCTGGGGGGCATGCGCTGTCCTTTCCTCGGCTCCTCGGCGTCGTGTTACCAGCTTTCCCCGTCGCGCCCGCCCGGTCGTCACCCTGCGGTGCAAACGGGTCGTACGCCCCCGGTCTGACCCGCGCACCGCACTCCATCCCAAGTCGTACGGGTGAACGGTGTCCGGTGGGGCCCCGGGCGAGTGGCGGGACGCGGGAACGCGTGAGGGCCGCGTGGGGTTCGTCACGCGGCCCTCGGGGCGTGGTGGGCGGGTCAGTGGTCGGCCGGGTGCAGCAGCTCCACGTCGACATGGTCCCGGGTGCCGCCGGCGACGGCGAGCGCGGTGGCCACCGGCGGGTAGCCGCCGGCGATCAGCGAGTACTCGCCGGCCGGCAGCCCGGTGAAGCGGTAGCCGCCGTCGTCGCCGGTGACCGCGGTGCGCACCACGGTGCCGGTGGCGTCCACCAGGGTCAGCCGCGCGTCCGCCAGCGGACGTCCGTCCCGGCGGGCCCGTACGGTGCCGTGCACGTCGAGGCCGGCGGCAACGGCGGTGGGGGCCAGCACGATGTCGTGGTGGACGGGGGCGGTGCCGGTGCGGACGGTGACGGCCTGCGGCTGGTGGCCGTCGGCGGTGGCGATCAGCACGTAACCGCCGGGCCGCGGCGCCTGGAGCGCGTAGCCGCCGTCCGGCCGGGTCAGGGCGCGGCCGATCTGGCGTCCCGCGGGGGAGACCAGGGTGAGGCCGGCCCGCTCCAGCGGCGTGCCCTGCGCGGTGCGGACGCGGCCGTGGAAGCCGGGGCCGGCCGGGGCGGCCTCCTCGGCGGCCTCGGGGACCTCGGCGGCCACGGCGGCCGGGGCGGGACGGCGGCCGGGCAGGAAGGCGGCGATCAGCAGACCGGCCACGCAGCCGCCGACCGCGATCAGGAACGAGGTGCGGAAGGCGTTCATGGACGGCAGCGGCACGCCGCCCAGCGGCTGCGTCATGTGCGTGAGGACCACGCCGAGGACCGCGCTGGCGGTGGAGGTGCCGATCGACCGCATCAGGGTGTTGAGACCGTTGGCCGCGGCCGTCTCGGACGGCGGCACGGCGCCCATGATCAGGGCGGGCATCGCCGCGTACGCCAGCGCGATGCCGGCGCCGATCACCGCGGAGACGATCAGCGTCTGCCACGGCTGGTGCACCAGCCACAGCCCCAGCGCGTACCCGACGGCGGTGACCACCGCGCCGGCCATCAGCGAGACCTTCGGGCCGCGCCGCGCCGACAGCCGGGCGGAGACCGGCGAGAGGAAGACCATCACCACCCCGCCGGGCGCCACGCACAGCCCGGCCGACACCATCGACTGGCCGAGCCCGTAGCCGGACGCCTTGGGCAGTTGCAGCAGCTGCGGCAGCACCAGCGACATCGCGTACATGGCGAAGCCGATGGTGATCCCGGCGAGGTTGGTCAGCAGCACCTGGCGGCGGGCCGTGGTGCGCAGGTCCACCAGGGGCTGGGCGACCCGCAGTTCGTAGGCGCCCCAGCCGAGCAGCACGATCACGGCGGCGGCGAAGAGCCCGAGGGTGGTGGCGCTGCCCCAGCCCCAGTCGCTCCCCTTGGAGATCGCCAGCAGCAGGCAGACCAGCCCGGCGGAGAGCCCGACCGCCCCGGCGAAGTCGAACCGCCCCGGGGTCCGCACCGGCGACTCGGGGACGAAGAACGCGGCCAGCACCAGCCCGACCAGGGCGAGGCCGCCCGACCCCATGAAGAGCACGTGCCAGTCGGCGTGTTCGGCCACCAGCGCCGCGGCCGGCATGCCGAGCGCGCTGCCGACCCCGAGCGACGAGCTCATCAGCGCCATCGCGGAACCCATCCGCTCCGCCGGGAGTTCGTCCCGCATGATGCTGATGCCGAGCGGGATGACGCCCATCGCGCCGCCCTGGAGCGCCCGGCCCACCACCATCGGGACCAGCGACGAGGTGGACGCGCAGATCGCCGAGCCGGCCACCAGGAGCCCCAGGCTGACGAAGAGGATCCGCCGCTTGCCGAACATGTCGCCGAGGCGGCCCATCACCGGGGTGGCCACCGCGCCGGCGAGCAGCGTCGCGGTGATCACCCAGGAGGCGTTGGAGGTCGAGGTGTGCAGCAGCTTGGGCAGCTCGGCGATGAGCGGTACGACGAGCGTCTGCATCACCGCGACGACGATGCCGGTGAAGGCGAGCACGGCGACGATCCCGCCGCCCGTCCTCGCCTTCGCGGAATCGTCGGGCGCCGGTGCCGGGGTGGCGACCGTGGCCGGGACGGGCGCCGGCGCGGTGGCCGTCGCCCCGGTGCGGCGTCTGTGAGCAGGTATTCCGTGTGACACGCTGTCCGCCTTCGTGAGCTGGGGAACGTGCATCGTACACAAGGTGTGTATCGTGCACATTGCGCGTCGCCGACGTGGTGTGGAAGGAGCCGGGCGCGGTGCTGGAACGACTCGAACGCGAGCTGATGCTGCTCTCGCGCCATCAGGTGATGGTGCGCCCCGAGCGGGCCGGCTCCCGCCTGGAGCGCTCCGCCTATCTGCTGCTCAACCGGATCGACGCCCAGGGGCCGATGACCATCGGCCAGCTCGCGGAGGCGTTCCGGCTCGACACCTCCACGGTCAACCGGCAGACCGCCGCGCTGCTGCGGGCCGGCCTCGCCGAACGCGTCCCCGACCCGGACGGCGGCATGGCCCGCAAGCTGCGGATCACCGAGGAGGGCGCCGGCCGGCTCGCCGCCGACCGTGCCTTCCACCGGGGCTGCCTGGCCAAGGTGGTCGCCGACTGGTCGCCGCGCGAGGTACGGGAGCTGGAGGACGTCCTCGTCCGCCTCAACCGCAGCGTCGAGGCGCTGGAGGGCCGCCCCTGGCCCCGGGCCGAGGACGATACGGGCGGTGACGCGGACTGACCCGCCCCCGGGTGCGGGGACGGGTCAGCGCGGTCGTGCCGCAGGGGTCACTTGGCGGCCAGCCGGACGGCCAGCTCCTTGGCCTTGGCGGCGGCCTCCTCGTGGGCCTTGGCCTTGGAGGCGTCGGCCAGCTCGACCAGGTCGGCCATGGCCGGGTTGCTGCGGGCCAGGGTCAGCTCCGGGACGATGTAGTCGACCTTCAGGCCGAAGCTCTCGGCGAGCACCTTGTCGAGGTAGGTGGTGACGAACTCGAAGGACTCGCGCGGGGTGCCCGGGCCGTAGCCGCCGCCCCGGCTGGCCACCACGACGGTCGGCTTCCCGGCCGCGGAGCGCTGCTCGCCGACGGTGCGGCCCATCAGGATCACGTGGTCCAGCCACGCCTTGAGGGTGGAGGGGATGGTGAAGTTGTACATCGGCGCGCCGATCAGCACGGCGTCGGCCTCCTCCAGCTCACGGGCGAGCTGGTCGCGCAGGGCGAAGGCGGCGGCCTGCTCCGGGGTGTGCTCGGCGGCCGGGGCGAAGCCGGCCAGGGTGCCGTGCAGCTCCAGGTGGGGGACGGGCTCGGCGGCGAGGTCGCGGTAGATCACCTTGCCCTCCGGGTGCTGGGCCTCCCATTCCTTGCGGAAGGTGGCGGTCACCTGGCGGGAGGTGGAGCCCTCCAGCGGGAAGAGCGACGAGTCGATGTGCAGCAGCGTGGCCATGGGTGTCTCCGGCAGGTCAGTAGTGGTTGAAACCCGTACTGCACCTATAGATACCACACCTACTTACGAAAATGCAGTGACTAACAAGAGTGCACCTCCACGGTTAGGATGGACGCATGCGCCCGGACCCCAATGAATGCCAGAGCATCGATCACGGGATCACCCGCGTCTTCACGCTGCTCGGCAAGAGGTGGACCGGCGTGATCATCGCGGTGCTCATGGCCAACGGGCGGATGTACTTCGCCGAACTGCGCCGCGGCATCCCCGGGATCAGCGAGCGGATGCTCTCCGACCGGCTGACCGAACTGGCCGCCGCGGGGCTGCTCACCCGGGAGGTGGACGAGGGTCCGCCGCTGCGGGTGGGCTACCGGCTCACCCCGGCGGGTGACGCGCTGGCCCCGGCCATGAACGAGCTCGCCGAGTGGGCGGCGACCCACATGCCCGAGGCGCCCCCCTGCCCGCGCGGCCCGGCGGCCTGACCGGCGCCCCCACGGCCGGGCGGGGCCGTCAGGACGCCGGCGGCTCCGCCGCCGACGTGCGGCTGTAGCGCTCCAGGTATCCGGCGAACCTGGCCAGGTCCTCCTCGGACCAGTCGGCGAGGCGCTCGTGGAAGATGGCGAGCCGGCTGGCGTGCACCGCGGCCAGCGTCTCGTACCCGGCCGGTGTGGGGTGGAGCACCTGGACGCGCTGGTCGTCCGGGTCCGGGCGGCGTTCGACGAAGCCCAGCTTCTCCAGCGCGGCGACCTGCCGGCTGACCGTGGACTTGTCCAGCATGTAGTGCGCCGCCAGGTCGGTGGCACGGCATCCTCGCTGGTCGGCGAGGTGGGTCAGCAGTGTGAAGGAGACCAGCGACAGCTCGGGGTGCATCCGGGCGGCCGTGGCGCGGGCGCGCCGGGCGAACGCCGTCAGCTCGCGCTGGATCGTCTCGACGGATTCTTCCCGGGTGGGCGGCATGGTGGACTCCCTTCCATTTGGTTGTATAGTACAACGTGAAGGAAGTTGTAAACGCCAACGACTGCTGATCGCCGACCGGCGGTCCATGGCAGCCGACGCTTGTTGGAGGGTCGTCGATGACCGCGCCCGCGCTGGGTACCCCGACCGGGGCCGTCCACCCCGCCGAGTCGCGCCGCACGCCGCCGGGCGCGATACGGCACGTCCTGCTCCATCTGCTCACCCCGCTGCTGATGTGCGTCGGGATGGGCCTGGCCTACCTCGGGGCGTTCGGCGACCCCTCCCCGCACCACATGCCGGTGGCCGTCGTCGGCCAGGGACCGGCGCCCCAGGTGCTCGCCCAGACCCTCAAGGACCACGCCGGCGACGCCCTCGACGTGCGTACCGTGCCCACCCGCGCGGACGCCGAGGACCTGCTGAAGCACCGCGACGTCTTCGGCGCCTACGTGATGAGCCGCCACGCCCCCGAGCTGATGGTGGCCACCGCCGGCTCGGACACCAGCGCCACGGTGGTCGAGAAGGTCTTCACCCCGGTGGCCGCCGCCCAGGGCGCCCCGCTGAAGGTCACCGACGTGGTGCCGCCCGCGCCGCACGACCCGACCGGGCAGGGGCTCTTCTTCCTGCTGGTCGCGGTGAGCATCGGCTCCTACGCCTCGGTGGCGGTGGTCGGCGGGGCCGGCGCGGTGCTGCCGATGCGGCTGCGGGCGCTGATCGCGGCCGGGATGTCCCTGGTGGTCGGCGTGATCGGGGCGGTCTTCGCCGGCCCGGTCTTCCACCTCGTCGAGCACGGGCTGTGGGGCGTGTGGGGGATGGCCTGGCTCTACAGCGCCGGCATCGTGCTGATCGGCACCGGCCTGCACACCTTCCTCAAGCGCTGGACCACGCTCGGGGTGATGGTGCTCTTCGTGATGCTCAACTTCACCAGCGCCGGCGGGGTCTTCCGGCCGGAGATGCAGAACGGGTTCTTCCGCGCCCTGCACGCCTTCTGGAACGGCTCCGGCTTCGTGGAGGGCGCCCGCAGCCTGGTCTACTTCGACCACCACGGACTCGGCGGCGACGTGCTCCAGCTCGTCCTGTGGCTGATCGCCGGCGTACTCGTGGTCACCGTGGCCGGGCTGACCGAACGCGCCCGCCGCGAGGCCCAGCGGCGGGCCGCCGCCGACGCCACCGCGGTGGCCGCCGCCGCTGCCGCCGCGGTCGTCCAGGCCGGCGGTACGCCCCGGGGACGTTCCCCGCACGGGCGGCACGCGGCCGGACTGCGGCGGGACGGCACGGACCCGGAGGAGGAGATGGAGGAGACGGTCGGCGTCTGACCCCGCGCCAGCGGAGGGCGAAGGCCCGGTGCGTACGGCACCGGGCCCTCGGCGTGCCTCAACGGTCGCCGGGCGGCAGCGGGAGCTCGAACCAGACCACCTTGCCCACCGCCTTGCGGCTGGTGCCCCAGCGGTGCGAGAGGTTGCTGACCAGGGCGAGGCCGCGGCCGTCCTCGTCGTCCTCGTCCGCGCGGCGCAGATGCGGCAGGTTGTGGTCGTCGTCGCTCACCTCGACCAGGAGCTTGCCCACCCGCATCAGCCGCAGCTGCACCTCGTGGCCCGCCACCCGCAGCGCGTTGGTGACCAGCTCGCTCACCAACAGCTCGGCCAGGTCGGCGAGTTGGCCGAGCCGCCAGGCGGTGAGCTGACCGCGGGTGAGGGCGCGGGACCGGCGCACCTGCGACGGGTCCAGGTCGAGCCGCCACTCGGCCACGTCGTCCGGGTCGATCCCCTCGAACCGGGCGACCAGCAACGCCACGTCGTCACCCCGGTCCTCGGAGTGGACCCGGGACAGGATCTGCTCGCAGACGTCCTCCGGGGTGTGCTCCGGCTCGATGACGTTGGCGCACAGCGCGGCGAGTCCGGCGTCTATCCCCTGGCCGCGCACCTCGATCAGGCCGTCGGTGCACAGCACCAGCCAACTGCCGTCCGGCACCTCGATCTCCGCGGTCTCGAACGGCACCCCGCCCACCCCGATCGGCGCCCCCTTCGGGATCCGCAGGAGTTCGCTGCGGCCGTCGTGGCGGGCGAGCACCGGCGGGATGTGGCCGGCGTTGGCCAGGGTGAGGGTGCGGTGGATCGGGTCGTAGATGGCGTACACGCAGGTCGCCAGGTGGTCGGTGCCCAGCCGCTGGGCGAGGTTGTCCAGATGGCGCAGGAGCTGGGCGGGCGGGATGTCGAGCGCCGCCATGGTCTGCACCGCGGTACGGAACTGGCCCATCACCGCGGCGCTCAGCAGCCCGTGGCCCATCACGTCCCCGACCACCAGGGCCACCCGGCCGCCGGGCAGCTGGATCGCGTCGAACCAGTCGCCGCCCACCTGCGCCTGCCGGTCGCCGGGACGGTAGTGGTGGGCGATGCGGACGCCGGGGATGCGCGGCGGGCTGGTCGGCAGCATGCTGCGTTGCAGGGTCGCGGCGGCCCGGGACTCCTGCCGGTGCAGCCGCGCGTTGTCCAGGTGGACGGCGCCGCGCGCGGCGAACTCCACGGCGGTGGCCAGGTCCCGGGCGTCGAACGGGCGGCGCTGCGGCTCCCGGGCGAAGCAGATCATCCCGAGCACGGTGCCCCGCGCGGTCAGCGGCGCCATCAGCACCGAACGCCCCGGCAGCAGCGGCGCCAGCGCCGGAACGCCCATGTCGGCGGCGAGGTCCGCGGCGACCGCGGGGTCGACCACCGGCAGCAGGAACGGTTCGCGCAGCCCGGGCGCCGCCGTCCCCGCCAGCGTGAACAACTCCCCCTCCGGCAGCGCGGAGTCCCACGCCGTGCCGGGACGGCGGTTGGCCACCGCGATCCGGCGGAGGGTGACGGGGGAGCGCTGCGGCCCGCTCCCGGAGCCGCGTTCGCCCGCCAGGTCGCCGGCGCCGTCCGAGAAGAGCCGGTCGACGATGACCACACCGGCGAAGTCGGCGAACCGGGGCACCGCCACCGAGCACAGCTCCGCCGCCGTGGTGCCCAGGTCCAGCGTGGAGCCGACCCGGGTGCCGGTCTCCCGCAGCAGCGCGAGTTGCTCGTCCAGGGCGTTCCCCGGTGGGATCCGCGGGATCCGCGGGAAGCCGGAGACCGGCACCAGCCCGTGCGGGTGGACGGTGACCGGCCGCCCCTTCGCCGCGGCGGTACGGGTGCCGCCGGGCACCGGCAGCAGATCCGGCCGGGGCCGCCCGCCGGAGGAGGCGGGGAGGGTGAGCGGGGTGAGGGCGGGGCGGGCCCCGGTCTCGTACGGGGGCGCGGTGGCGTGCGCCTCCTCGCGCGGTTCTTCGTGCGGTGGCGCGCTCTCGTGGGGCAGGACGGTGAACGGGGCCGCCCCCTCCACCGCGATCGCGGGGTGGCCGAGCGGGGCGACCTGCCCCAGGATGCGCTGCTGGCGTACCGCGCCGACCCTCGGCAGTATCGCCCCGAGCCGGTTCGCCGGCCACGCGGTGCCGGCCGGGTCGCCGGACGGGGCCAGGCAGGCGGCCACCCGCAGCCCCTCCGACCCCGCCGTGCCCACCAGCGCGTACGGCAGCAGCCGGGGGCCGATCCCGAGCCGGAACGCGCCGGCGCGCACCGGTTTGGCGTGCGCCGCCAGCACGAGCAGCCCGGTGCCGGACGGCTCGCTGATCCGGTACGACCACCACAGGGTGTCGCGCAGCGTGCCGTCCCGGTCGGCCACCGGGAACTCGCCGGCCCAGCTCGGCCGGGTCAGCTCCTCCAGCAGCCCGATGGCGTCCCGGGGTCCGCTGCGCGGCCGGGGCGGGGCGCCGCCGGTCGCGGAGGGCAACGGCGTCGCCGCCGGGATGGTCAGCAGCCCCGCGGCCCGGTGGCTGAAGACCTCCTCCCAGCGGTGTCCGAACAACTCCTCGGCGTACCGGTTCCAGTACGAGACGCGGCCGTCCGGGTCCACCGCGACGACGGCGAGCCGCAGCAGCGCGGCGACACCGGCGGGGGCCGTGTCGGGTGCCTCGGGTCCGGGGAGGGGCGGGGGGTCGGGCGGCTCGGCCGGGTCCGCCTCGGCGGCGGGCCCGGGGCGCCCGTCGTCCGGACCCGGCGGCCCCGCGGGGCCGGCCGGACCTTCGGGACCTGCTGCCTGTGCTCGCTGCGCGGATCTGGCCGGGAGCCTGGTCATCTCGTCCAACGTCGTGCACCTGCGGTTCTCGTCAGAGGGGCCGAGGTCGTCGTTGTCCCGTCCGCCCGCGGGCCGCGACGGCTGGGTCCGCGATGGCCGGAACGCCGGAGGTATCAGCGCCGGATACGTCCAGCGCCAAGGCAAGCATGAAACATCCCCTGAGGGCGGGAAAATGGCGAGATTGGCCACCCGAGTCGTTGACCCGGGTTGACGGAAACCCGGTTGTTGACGCGTGGGCGTGCGAGGGCCCCGAACGCGCCGGGGTGGTGCGCCCGGGGCGTTCGCGGCGCGGTGGCGTTCGCCGCGTGGCGGCGGACGGTACGGGCGGGCCGCGGCGGCTCGTAGGCTGGTCGGGTGACGAAGGCGGAGGGCAGCCGACCGGACGATGACCGGCACACCGAGCACATGCGCCAGCACGACCAGCCGCACCAGGCCGGACGGGAACACCAGGACACCTGGCCGCCGTCCGGCCCGCCGCCGGCGTACCCGGCGGCGGACGGCCTCGCGGGCGTCGGGGACGGTGCGGGCGTCGGTGACGGCGAGGACGTCGGCGGGAGCCCGGACGGTGCTGTGCCCGGCGACGGCGAAGGCCCCGACGACGGCCCCGTGGTCGACGAGGAGCGGGCCCTGGAGGCCGAGCAACGGCTGGAACGCGCCGTTTCCGCGGCCGAGCGCGCGCTGATCGAGTTCGAGATCGCGGTGGAGACCTTCCGGGTCGAGGTGGAGAACTTCTCCCGCCTGCACCACCAGCGCCTCGGGCCGATGTACGCCCGCCTCGACGAGCTGGACGCGCTGATCGCCGAGGCCGTCGCGGCGCACAGCGGTGACCGGGAGGACATCCGGCACGCCTGGGAACGCCGTGCCCTGGTGATGCCGATGCCCGGGGTCGAGGAACTCTTCGAGGGGCTGCTGGGCTCGGACGGCGTGCGGTACCCCGAGGACCCGGCCGCGCCGCGCCGCGTCCGCCCCGGTGAGGAGGCCCGCCGCCTCTACCGTGAGCTGGCCCGCAAGGCCCACCCCGACCTGGCCCAGGACGAGGCCGAGCAGAAACGCCGTGGCGAGTTCATAGCCCGCGTCAACGAGGCGTACGCCCAGGGCGACGAGGAGGCGCTGCGTGCCCTCGCCGAGGAGTGGGAGGCGGGCCCGCCCCCCGAGCCGCCGGCCCCGACCCGGGCCGAGGAGCTCTACCTCCGCCTCGAATGGCTCGCCGCCCGCAAGGAGACGCTCGCCGCCGTCGCCGCCGAGCTGGAGGGCAGCGCCGTGGGCCAGATGCTCAAAATCGCCCCCGACGACCCCGACGGCCTCCTCAACGAGATCGCCGAACAACTCCTCGCCCAGGTCGCCGAACGCGAACGCCGTCTGGAATCCCTCCTCCGCCCGGTGGACGGCCGCCCGTGACGAGGGGACGAGCGCTCTCCCGCGACCGTGGGCGGAACGGGCCGGCCTGGGATACTGGCCGATGGGCCGCCCTGGCCGGGCCTGGCCGCCGGGCACGGCGCGCGTGCCGCAACGAGACGAGGAAGGCCGATCGATGAACTTCGCCCCGCTCCCCGAGGTGGCCCCCGCCGCGGTGCCCTCCGACGGTTACCTGCTGGACGTACGGGAGGCCGACGAATGGGCCGCCGGACACGCCGAGCGGGCCGTGCACATCCCGATGAGCGAACTGGTGGCCCGGATCGCCGAGATCCCCACCGACCGCCGCGTCCACGTGGTCTGCCGGGTCGGCGGACGCTCCGCCCAGGTCGCCCAGTACCTGATCGCCCAGGGCTACGACGCGGTCAACGTCGCGGGCGGCATGCTCGACTGGGCCGCCTCCGGCCTCCCCCTCACCACCGACGACGACACCCCCGCCACGATCGTCTGACCGCCTGAGCCCGGCTCCGCCGACGGGTCCGGCACGGTTCCCGCGTCACGTTCCGGGAACCGTGACCGGCCGGCTCGGGCTGGACCCGCCTCACGTTCCGGGAGCCACACCCGGCCCGCGCCGAGCCGCGCCGGGGCCGGGGCCGGGGCAGCGCCGGAACGGTACGGGCCCACGGGCCGGGATGGCGATCGGGGCCGGGCCCACGGGCCGGGACCGGGTCCAGGAACAGGGCGAAGGCCGGCTCTGGGCCGCGACCGGGGCTGACGCCGGGCCGACGCCGGCCGGCTCGGGAACCGAAGAGCCGAGCCCAAGGCCGCGACCGCGGCCGGAGCCGGGTCCACGGGCCGGGACCGTGCGTCGGGGCCGGGCCGGGCCCGGACGGGGAGCCGGCCACCGACCGGTCGACGGGGGCGGCGTCAGGCCGGCGGGTGGGCGGCCAGCAGATCGCCCAGCGCCTCCTCGTGGGCCGCGGCCGGGCCCAGCGACAGCTCCAACTGCTTGGCCCAGGCGTGGTAACGGTGGAGCGGGTAGTCGATGTCGGCGCCGAAACCGCCGTGCAGGTGCTGGGCGGTCTGCGTCACCCGGCGCACCCCGTCCGAGGCCCACACCTTGGCCACCGCCACGTCCGCGGCGACCGGCAACCCGTCCGTCGCGCCGCCGTCCCCCAGCCGCCAGGCCGCCTGCCACAAGGTGGCCTCCATCGCCTGCGTGTCGATGTACCGGTCGGCCATCTGCATCGCGACCGCCTGGAACGTGGCCAGCGGATGGCCGAACTGCTCCCGCTTGCCCACGTATTCGCCGGTCATCCGGACGACCTGGCGCGCGACCCCGAGCGCCAGCGCACAGGTGCCCACGGTGAGCAGATCCCGCAGCCACTCCCACGCGCCGGCGGCGTCCACCATCCGTCCCGCGTCCACCCGTACCGACTCCAGGCGGAGTTCGCCGTAGCGCTCGCCGTTGGTGGAGAGCTGGTCGGCCCAGGTCATCCCGTCGGCCTCCCGGGGCAGCACCGCGAGCACCGCCCGGCCCTCGTCGTCCGCCGGGTGCGCGGGCACCAGTACGTGATCGGCCTGCCCCGGCCACGGAACGGCGGTCTGGACGCCGTCCAGCAGCCAGCCCCCTCCGCCCGTTCGTACGGGACGGGCGCGCACGGCGCGTTCGGCGGGCTCGTGGCCGGTGCGCCCGGCGGCGGCGACGGTGAGGACCGTCCCGCCCCGGCCCACCTCGGGCAGCAGCGACTGGCGCAGCTCGTCGGGCGCGTACCGCTGGAGGGCCAGCGCCGCCGCGCCGGTCTCCAGCAGCGGGACCCTGGCCAGCACCCCGCCCGCCTCGGCGAGCACCAGGCACAGCGCGATCGGGTCGAGCCCCGCACCGCCGTACTCCGGGCCGGTCACCAGGCCCACCAGGTCGGCCTCGGCCAGCCGCCGCCACAGCGGCCGGTCGAAGTCGTCGGCCACCGGCCCCGCGGCGGCCACCGGACTCGGCACCGCGTCCGGGGCCACCGAGGAGAAGACCCCTCGGGCCGCCTCCCGCGCCGCCTGCTGCTCCTCGCTGAAGCTGAAGTCCACGGCCCGTCCCTCCCGCCGCCCCTGAACTGACAGGGCGTCAGGTTAGAACAGGTTCTACGAACTGGGAACAGCCCGGGCGGCCACCGCCGTCCCGCCCGGCCGCGTCCGCTCCCGCCGCGGTCACGGGCTCACGCGTCGAAGTCCAGCTCGACCTCCTCGGTGACCGGGTGGGACTGGCAGGCCAGCACGTAACCCGCGTCGATCTCGGTCTGCTCCAGCGCGAAGTTGCGGTCCATGCGCACCTCGCCGCCGAGCAGCCGGGCCCGGCAGGTGCCGCACACCCCGCCCTTGCAGGCGTACGGCGCGTCGGCCCGGTTGCGCAGCACCGTCTCCAGCACCGACTCGCCCTCCCGGGCCGGCCAGCTCCCGGCCCGGCCGTCGAGGACCGCCCGTACCGTGCCGACCGGGCCGCCGCGCTCCCGCGCCGGTGCCGTGGCCGACCCCTCGTCCGCCACATGGAAGATCTCCTGGTGCACCCGCTCCGGGGCGACCCCGAGCCGGTGCAGCGCCCGCTCGGCGCCCGCCACCAGCCCGTGCGGCCCGCACAGGAACCAGGCGTCCACCGAAGCGGTGTCCAGCAGCGCCGGGAGCAGCCCGGTCAGCCGGCCCTCGTCCAGCCGGCCGGAGTCCACCCCCGCCTGCTGCACCTCCCGGGAGAGCACGTGCACCAGCTGGAACCGTGCCGGGTAACGGTCCTTGAGGTCGGCCACCTCGTCCACGAACATCGCCGACCCGGCCGTCCGGTCGCTGCGTATCAGGCAGAACCGGGTGTCCGGCCGGCCTTCGAGCACCGTGGCCGCGATCGACAGCACCGGGGTGATCCCGCTGCCCCCGACGACCGCGGCGTACCGCCCGCCGCGCCGCGCCCCGCCGTCACCGCGCCCGGCGGCCGTCCCGGTGGCCTCCTCCGTGACCTCCGCCGCCGCCAGCCCGGCCCTGGCCTGCGCGGTGTCCAGGGTGAACCGCCCGGCCGGCGTCATCACCTCCAGCACGTCCCCCGCCGACAGCTCCTTGAGCGCGTAGGTCGAGAACTCGCCGCCCTCCACCAGGCGCACCCCGATCCGCAGCCGCCGCGGCCCCTCCGCGGCGGGCGCCGGGTCGCACACCGAGTAGGTGCGGCGTATCTCGCTGCCCGTGGCCGAGCCGTGCGGACCGGGCACCGTGGTACGGCGCCGCACGGTGATGTGCTGCCCGGGCCGGAAGCGGTAGGCGGCCCGCAACTCGGGCGGCACGTCGAAGGTGACGGCCACCGCGTCATCGGTGAGCCGCTCCACCTCGTGGACCCGAAGCGGATGGAAGGCGGCGTGGCGGGCCGTCGGCATCACAACTCCTTGAAGTGGTCGAAGGGTTCGCGGCAGCTCTCGCAACGGCGCAGCGCCTTGCAGGCGGTGGACGAGAACCGGCTGAGCAGCGTGGTGTCCAGCGAGCCGCAGTGCGGGCAGCGCACCGACAGCGTGACCGGCACCGGCCCGCCCGCCGCCATGGGGCGCGGCGGGGCTATCCCGGCCTCGGCGAGCTTGCGGCGGCCCTCGGCGCTGATCGCCTCCGTGGTCCACGGCGGCGACAGCACGGTGCGTACCGCCACCTCGGTGACCCCGCGCTCGCGCAGCCGCCGCGTCACGTCGGCCGCCATCACCTCGATCGCCGGGCAGCCGGTGTAGGTGGGGGTCAGCTCCACCTCCACGCGGCCCGGCCCGAGCACCCGCACGTCCCGCAGGACGCCCAGCTCCGCCAGGGTGACCATGGGCAGCTCGGGGTCGGGCACCTCGCCGGCCACCCGGCGCAGCTCGGCCTCCGGGACGCCGTCCGCCGGGGAGCCGGCGCCCTGCCGGGCGGCGTCGGCGGCCGGGGCGCGGCCGGCGGTCACCACGACGCCCCCGGGTGGGCGCGGTGCAGGTGCTGCATCTCGGCGAGCATCCGGCCGAACGGCTCGGTGTGTATCCCCTGGCGGCCCGCTCCGGCGGCCCACGCCACCCGGTCGGGCCCCTCCGGCATCCGCAAGGTGGCCTCCCGCAGCACGTCGCCGACCGTGGCCAGCCACGGCTCGCGCAACGCCGCCGTCTCCACCGGCAGCCCCTCGACCGGCTCGAACAGCTCGCCGGTGTAACGCCACAGGCCGTCCACCGCGCGCTGCATCCGGGTGTGGCTCTCCTCCGTGCCGTCGCCCAGGCGCAGCGTCCATTGCACGGCGTGGTCCCGGTGGTAGGCCACCTCCTTGACGGCCTTGGCCGCCAGCGCCGCCAACTCGCCCTCGCCCCGCTCCAGTTCGCGGTGGAGCAGCTCGTGGTGGACGGAGAAGAACAGCTGCCGGGCGATGGTCTCCGCGAAGTCGCCGTTGGGGTGCTCCACCAACTGCACGTTGCGGAAGTCGCGTTCGTCGCGCCGGAAGGCGAAGCCGTCCTCGTCACCGGCGATCGAGTACAGGAAGCGGGCCTGGCCGAGCAGGTCGAGCGCGATGTTGGCCAGCGCCACCTCCTCCTCCAGCACCGGGGCGTGCCCGGCCCACTCGCCCAGCCGGTGGGAGAGGACCAGGACGTCGTCGCCCAGCGTGACGGCGGCCCGGTGCAGCGGGGTGAGTCCGGCGAGCGCGGTCACAGGTGTTCCACCCCCTCGGGGATCCGGTAGAAGGTCGGGTGGCGGTAGGGCTTGTCGGCGGCGGGTTCGAAGAACGGGTCCTTCTCGTCCGGCGAGGAGGCGGTGATCCGGTCGGCCGGCACCACCCAGATGGAGACCCCCTCGCCGCGCCGGGTGAACAGGTCACGGGCGTTGCGCAGCGCCATCTCGGCGTCCGGGGCGTGCAGGCTCCCGGCGTGGCTGTGGCTCAGCCCGCGCCTGCTGCGTACGAAGACCTCCCACAGCGGCCAGTCGGCGGTCATCCGGCCATCACCTCCTGCTCGTCGCGGTGCTTGGCGGCGTAGGCCGCCGCGGCCTCCCGCACCCAGGCGCCCTCCTCGTGCGCGGTGACGCGCTGGGCCAGGCGCTGTTCGTTGCACGGGCCGTTGCCCCGGAGCACCTGCTGGAACTCCGTCCAGTCGATGGCGCCGAAGTCCCAGTGGCCGCGCTCCTCGTTCCAGCGCAGCTCCGGGTCGGGCAGCCGCAGCCCCAGCGACTCGGCCTGCGGGACGCAGATGTCCACGAACCGCTGGCGCAGCTCGTCGTTGGAGTGGCGCTTGATCCGCCAGGCCATCGACTGGGCGGAGTGCGCCGACTCGTCGTCCGGCGGGCCGAACATCATCAGGGACGGCCACCACCAGCGGTCCACCGCGTCCTGGGCCATGGCGCGCTGGGCCTGCGTGCCGTGCGCGAGCGCGTACAGCAGCTCGTACCCCTGGCGCTGGTGGAAGGACTCCTCCTTGCAGATGCGCACCATGGCCCGGGCGTACGGCCCGTAGGAGCAGCGGCACAGCGGCACCTGGTTGGTGATCGCGGCGCCGTCCACCAGCCAGCCGATGGCGCCGACGTCGGCCCAGGTCAGGGTGGGGTAGTTGAAGATCGAGCTGTAGCGCTGGCGGCCGGCGTGCAGTTTGTCGAGCAGCTCGGCGCGGTCGACGCCGAGCGTCTCGGCGGCGCCGTACAGGTACAGCCCGTGGCCCGCCTCGTCCTGGACCTTGGCCATCAGGATCGCCTTGCGGCGCAGGCTGGGGGCGCGGGTGATCCAGTTGGCCTCCGGCTGCATGCCGATGATCTCCGAATGGGCGTGCTGGGCGATCTGCCGGACCAGCGTGGCCCGGTAGGCGTCCGGCATCCAGTCGCGTGGCTCGATCCGCCCGTCGGCGGCCACCTCGGCCTCGAACTCCGTCAGCCGGAAGTCCTCGTCGCCCGTCTCCACTGCCGCGTCCGGCATCCGTGCCGTGGTCATACAGAAGCCTCCCTGCTCCCGACCGACCGTTCGGTTCAATCGTCGGTCGCCTCGGCGCGGGTGTCAAGGCGGATTCCCGGGCCTGTGGATAACTCGGGAAGAACCCGCTACGGCTGTCCTGCGGACGGCGGCATGAGTACCGTTCCGGTGCGTACGGCGCAGGCGAGGAGACGGGGAACGACATGGAGCCACCCGAGGACAGGGCGGCGGAGGACAGCGCGGCGAAGGCGGGCCCGGGCGGCGGTACGGGGAACCCCCCGGCCGGACCCGTTCCCCAGGACGCCCCCGGCCGCGCCGGAGCCGTCGGCGAACCGGCTCCCCACGCCTCCGACGACGGCCGGCCGGCCGACGGCAGCGGCCAGGACGACCCCGCGGGCGACGCGTCCCCCGACGACGGGACGGCACCCGACCAGGCGCCCTCCGGCGAGGCGGCCCCCGACGACGGGGCCGGCGCCATAGCCGGGCTCTCCATCGGCTCGCGGATCGTCCTCGCGCTCGCCGTGGCGGCCGTGGTGGTCGGCGCCGCGGTGCACTGCGCGATGGTCTTCCTGCACATCGCCCCGGCGAACACCGTCTCGCAGACGCACGCCGCCCAGGTCAACGGCTACATCTACCCCGAGTTCGAACAGAACTGGAAGCTCTTCGCGCCCAACCCGGTGCAGCAGAACACCGACATCCAGGCGCGCGCCGAGGTGTGGCTGCCGGACGGCACCGTGCGCACCACCGGCTGGGTCGACCTGACGGCGATGGACCTCGCGCGGATCCGGCACGACCCGCTGCCCAGCCACACCGCCCAGAACGAACTGCGGCGGGCGTGGATGTTCTTCACCGACTCGCACGACAACCAGGGCCGGCCGGTCGGCGTACGCGGCGACCTGTCCACCGCCTACGTCCGGCGGATCGTGGCCCACCGGTTCGGCCCCCGCCTCAACGGCGGCGCCGTCCACCGCGTCCAGGTGCGCTCCGCCGTCAGCAACGTGCCGGCGCCCCCGTGGAGCACCGAGCGCGTGGACACCAGCACCACCTACCACGTAGCGCCCTGGTGGGCCGTGACCGACGAGGACTTCAAGTGACCCGACAGCCCGCCACCGCCGAACGCCCGGACGGCGCCGGATCCGTCCCCGCGTCCGCCACCGCGGCAGCCCCCGGCCGGACGGCGGCCGACGCCCCCGTACCGTCGCCCTTCACCGGCCTGCGGCGCGCAGCGGACCGGGCCGTCACCACCGGGCTGGCCAAGGTCACCGGCGCCGTGGTCGCCCCCTACCAGTCCGCCGTGATACGCATCGGCTTCACCTTCACCTGGCTGGTCTTCCTGCTGCGCGAGTGGCCGCACCGCGCCGAGCTGTACGGCCCGCACAGCCCGTGGGGCTGGGACCTGGCGCACACCCTGATCGGCACCAACGACGCCTTCACCGCGCTGATGTGGTCCAGCAGCGGCGTCTGGTTCCAGATCGTCTACCACGGCGCGATCGCCGCGAGCGTGATGCTGCTGCTCGGCTGGCGCACCCGTACCGCCTCCGTGCTCTTCATGATCGGCGTCCTGTCGCTCCAGAACCGCAGCGTGTTCATGGGTGACGGCGGCGACAACGTGGTGCACATCATGTCGATCTACCTGGTCTTCACCCGCTGCGGCCGGGTGTGGTCGCTGGACGCCCGGCGCGCCCGGCGGCTCGCGGCGGCCGGTACCACCGACGACCGCGACCGGACCGGGATCGCGCTGTGGCTCCTGACGGCCGCCGCCCTGGCGACCGTCAGCGCGCTCGGCCTGCTGGACACCGGGTGGGCGGTGCTCCTGTGGACCGCCCAGCTGCTGCCCGCCGTGTGGTGGCTGGTACGCCGTTACGCCCCCGGCGAGCCGCGCACCGTACTGGACATGATCGCCAACCTGGTGCACGCCGGGGCGATGCTCGTCGTCGTGGTCGAGGTCTGCCTGATCTACTCCACGGCCGGCTGGTACAAGATCCAGGGGTCGCGGTGGGAGGACGGCACCGCGGTGTACTACCCGCTGTGGCTGCACGACTTCACCCCCTGGCCCGGCCTGTCCCACCTGCTCTCCACCAGCGGCCTGATGATCATGCTGATCTCCTACGGCACCGTGATCGTGCAGGTGGCCTTCCCCTTCACGCTCTTCAACCGCACCGTGAAGAACGTGCTGCTCGTGCTGATGATGTGCGAGCACGCCGCGATCGCCGTGGTGCTGGGGCTCCCCTTCTTCTCGCTGGCGATGATCGCGGCCGACGCCGTCTTCCTGCCCACCGGCTTCCTGCGCTGGGTCGCCGACCGGGCCGGCCGGCTGCTGCGGGTGAAGCGCCGCCCCGACCCGCTGCCGGGGCGACCCTCTACCCTCGTGGGGTGAGCACCACCGAGGACCGGACGGCCGCCGAGCTGCCGGCGCAGTACGACGACGGGTTCGGGCCGCAGGTCGGGGTCGGCCCCCACCCGGAGCCCTGGCCGGACGATCCCCGCTACGACCCCGCCCTGCTGGCCGCGGGCGACCGCCGCAACGTCGTCGACAGGTACCGGTACTGGACGCGGGAGGCGATCGTCGCCGACCTCGACACCCGCCGCCACGACTTCCACGTCGCCGTGGAGAACTGGAGCCACGACTTCAACATCGGTTCCGTGGTGCGCACCGCCAACGCCTTCGCGGCCAAGGAGGTGCACATCGTCGGCCGTCGCCGCTGGAACCGGCGCGGTGCCATGGTCACCGACCGCTACCAGCACCTGCGCCACCACGAGGACGTGCTGTCGCTGGCCGAATGGGCGGCCGGGCAGGACGTGCCCATCGTCGGGATCGACAACCTGCCCGGGGCCGTCCCGCTGGAGACCACCGTCCTGCCGCGGCGCTGCATGCTCCTGTTCGGCCAGGAGGGCCCGGGGCTGACCGAGGAGGCGCGCAAGCACGCCGCCATGGTCTGCTCGATCGCCCAGTTCGGCTCGACCCGTTCGATCAACGCGGGCGCGGCGGCGGCGATCGCCATGCACGCCTGGATCCAGCGGTACGCGCGGATCTGAGCGCGGCGGCCCCGCCCGGCCGGACCGGACGCCGGACGGGACCGGATCCGCCTCACTCCGGCCGGCGCACCTCCACCGTGCGGAACCGGCCCGCCACGAAGGCGCCGTCGCACAGCGAGGCGTTGGCCGCCGGGTTGCCGCCGGTGCCGTGGAAGTCGGCGAACGCGGCCGTCTGGTTGACGTAGACCCCGCCGGTCAGGTTGAGCGACAGGTTGGCCGACTCCTCCAGGCAGACCTCCTCCACCGCCCGCTCCACCTCCGCCGAGGTGGTGTACGCGCCCACCGTCATCACGCCCTTGTCGCGGATGGTGCGGCGCAGCAGCGCGATCGCGTCCGCCGTCGAGTCGACGGCCACCGCGAAGGACACCGGGCCGAAGCACTCGGACAGGTACGCCGCCTCGGCGTCCGGCTTGGCACCGTCGAGGGAGATCAGCACCGGGGTGCGCACCACCGCGTCCGGGAACTCCGGGTGGGCCACGGCCCGCGAGGACAGGGCCACCTCGCCCAGCGACGGCGCCGCCTCCAGCCGCTCCCGCACCTGCGGGTTGACCAGGGCGCCGAGCAGCGCGCAGGCCCGCTGGTCGTCGCCGAGCAGACCCTGCAACGCCGCCGCGAGGTCGGCCACCACCTCGTCGTAGGACTTGTGGCCGGCGTCGGTGGTGATGCCGTCCCGCGGTATCAGCAGGTTCTGCGTCGTGGTGCACATCTGGCCGCTGTACAGCGAGAGCGTGAAGGAGAGGTTGGCCAGCATGCCGCGGTAGTCGTCGGTGGAGTCGATGATCACCGTGTTGACGCCGGCCTTCTCGGTGTAGACCAGCGCCTGGCGGGCGTTGGCCTCCAGCCAGTCGCCGAAGGCGGTGGAGCCGGTGTAGTCGATGATCCGGATCTCCGGGCGGACCGCGAGCGACTTGGCGAGCCCCTCACCGGGCCGCTCGGCGGCCAGGCACACCAGGTTGGGGTCGAACCCGGCCTCGGCCAGCACCTCGCGGGCCGTCCGCACGGTGAGCGCCAGCGGCAGCACCGCCCGCGGATGCGGCTTGACCAGCACCGGGTTACCGGTGGCCAGCGAGGCGAACAGGCCCGGGAAGCCGTTCCAGGTGGGGAAGGTGTTGCAGCCGATCAGCAGCGCGACACCACGCGGCACCGCGGTGAACGTGGTGCGCAGCCGGACCGGGTCGCGCTTGCCCTGCGGCTTGACCCAGTGCGCCCCGGCCGGGACGCGGGTCTGCTCCTCGTAGGCGTAGGCCACCGCCTCCAGCCCGCGGTCCTGCGCGTGCGGGCCGCCGGCCTGGAAGGCCATGGTGAACGCCTGGCCGGTGGTGTGCATCACGGCGTGCGCGAACTCGTGCGACCGGGCGTTGATCCGGGCCAGGATCTCCATGCAGACCAGCGCCCGGGTCTCGGGCCCGGCGTCCCGCCACGCCGGTATGGCCGCGCGCATCGCCGGGATCAGCACGTCCGGGTCGGGGTGGGGGTAGCTGATCCGCAGCTCCACGCCGTACGGGGAGACCTCGTCGCCGACCCGGCCGTCCGTACCGGGCTGGTCGAGGCCGAACTCGGTGCCGCACAGCGCGTCGAAGGCGGCCTTGCCCTCGGCGGGACCCTGACCGGTGCCGGAGTCGCCGTACGCCTTGGGGTTCTCCGGGTGCGGGGACCAGTACTCACGCGTGCGGATCGCCTGGAGCGCCTGGTCCAGCGTCGCGCGGTGCCGTTGGGTCAACTGGGCGGCGGAAAGCTCCGCGGCGGAAACGTCTGCGGCCATGCTGGGCCACTCCTCGTCGAGCGGGGACGGGCAATATGGTGTCGCGGAACCAGTCTTGACCGAATGGTCGGTCGGGGCAAGAGGGAGATCCGGCCTGTGGATAACTTCCGCCGGCCACCGGCCCGCCGCAACCGGGCGCGGCCACCGGGACGAGCCCCGCGCGACGGCCCGGTCCAGGGCACGACAGGAAAGGGAAGTGGGCGAGATGGACGCAGCAAGCGCACGGACCACCGGGACCGGCACCGGCGGTCACCCGCCGACGAACGGAACCCCCGGCCTCCCGGCCGCGAACGAGCCCGCGAACGAGTCCGCGGACGCCCCCGCCCCGGCGGACACGGAAGCGGCCACGGAAACGGCCACCCCCCACCCCCGTACCGTCGCCGTCGTCGGGACCGGCACCATGGGACAGGGGATCGCCCAGGTCGCGCTGGTGGCCGGACACCGGGTGGTGCTGCACGACGCCGTCGCCGGGCGGGCCGAGCAGGCGGCCGAGGCGATCGGGGCGCGGCTGGACCGGCTGGTGGCCAAGGGGCGGATGACGCCGCGGGCCCGGGACGCCGCGCGCGCCGCCACCGTTCCCGCCACCGGCCTCGCCGAACTGGCCGGAGCCGGCCTGGTGATCGAGGCGATCGCCGAACGGCTGGAGGTCAAGCGGCGGTTCTTCGCCGAGCTGGAGGAGATCGTGGCCGACGACTGCGTCCTGGCCACCAACACCTCCTCCCTCTCCGTCACCGCGATCGCGGGCGCGCTGCGGCGGCCCGGCCGCTTCGTCGGCATGCACTTCTTCAACCCCGCGCCGCTGCTGCCGCTGGTCGAGATCGTCTCCGGGTACGCCACCGACCCCGCCGTCGCCGACCAGGCCCACGCTCTCGCCACGGCCTGGGGCAAGACCCCGGTGCGGTGCACCGACACCCCCGGGTTCGTCGTCAACCGCGTCGCCCGCCCCTTCTACGCCGAGGCGTTCCGGGTGTACGAGGAGGGGGCCGCGGAGCCGGCCGTGATCGACGCGGTGCTGCGTGCCAGCGGCGGATTCCGGATGGGCCCGTTCGAACTCACCGATCTGATCGGCCAGGACGTCAACGAGGCGGTCACCCGTTCGGTGTGGGAGGCGTTCTTCCACGACCCGAAGTTCACCCCGTCCCTGGCCCAGCGGCGGCTGGTCGAGGCCGGGCTGCACGGCCGCAAGTCGGGGCGGGGCTGGTACCGCTACGAGGAGGGGGCCGAGCCCGCGCCGGTTCCGGCCGCGCCGCCGTGCGAGGCGCCGCGTTCCGTCACCGTCCACGGCGACCTCGGCCCGGCGGCCGTCCTGCCGGAGCTGATCGAGGCGGCCGGGGTGACCGTCACCCGGCCCGGCGGAGGTTCCGGTTCCGGCCGCGGCCACCTCGTCCTGCCCGACGGCACCCGGCTCGCCCTCACCGACGGCTCCCGGGCCACCCCGGACCCGGACGCGGCGGCGGACGGCACGCGGAACGCCGTCATCCACTTCGACCTCGCCCTCGACTACCGCACCGCCACCCGGATCGCCCTGGCCCCCTCCGCCACCGCGCCCGAACCGGCGGTACGCGCGGCCGTCGGGCTCTTCCAGGCGCTCGGCAAGGAGGTCACCGTGGTCGCCGACGTCCCCGGCATGGTGGTGGCCCGCACCGTGGCGATGCTGGTGGACTTCGCCGCCGACGCGGTCGGGCGGGGCGTGGCGAGCGCGGCGGACGTGGACACCGCGATGCGACTGGGCGTCAACTACCCGCTGGGGCCGGTCGAATGGGGACGGCGGCTGGGCGCCGGCTACGTCCGCACCGTGCTGCGCAACCTGCACGCGGCGTACCCCACCGGCCGTTACGCCCCCTGCCCGGCGCTGGCCGGGGCCGCCGACCCGGGAGGAAACGTCACGGCGGCCCGCGGAGAGCTGTTCTAATCATGACCATGGCCAAGCGCGACACGTACACCCCCGAGACCCTGCTGGCGGTCGCCGTCGAGGTGTTCAACCAGCGTGGATACGACGGCACGTCCATGGAGCACCTGTCGCGCGCCGCCGGGATCTCCAAGTCGTCGATCTACCACCACGTGCGCGGCAAGGAGGAACTGCTCGAACGCGCCGTGGGCCGCGCGCTCGACCGGCTCTTCGCCATCCTGGACGAGCCCGGGGCCCGTCGCGGCCGGGCCGTCGAACGGCTGGAGCACGTCGTCCACCGCACCGCCGACGTGCTCATGGCCGAGCTGCCGTACGTCACCCTGCTGCTGCGGGTGCGCGGCAACACCCGCACCGAGCGGTGGGCGCTCGAACGCCGCCGGGAGTTCGACCACCAGGTCTCCGAGCTGCTCAGGGCCGCGGTCGACGAGGGCGACCTGCGCGCGGACGTGGACGTGCGGCTCGCCACCCGGCTGCTCTTCGGCATGATCAACTCGATCGTGGAGTGGTACCGGCCGGACGCCGGCGCCCCGGCCGCCGGCGCGGAGGTCTCCGACACCGTGGTGCGGCTGGCCTTCGACGGGCTGCGGACGTCGTAGCGGCGTCACCGGGGACGGGGGAGCGGCCCGCTCCCGTCCCCGGCGGGCGTCCTGCGCGGGCTCATTCCTGGAGCGCGCGGTCGGTCTCCTCGAACACCAGCAGCGTCCGGCTGCTCAGCACCTCCTCCATGGACTGGATCCGGGTGAGCACCAGTTCGCGCAGGCTGCGGTTGTCGGCCGTGTGGACAAGGAGCAGCACGTCGAAGTCGCCGCTCACCAACGCGATGTGAGAAACACCCGGAAGAGTGAGGAGTTTGTCCCGAACCGTGCGCCAGGAGTTCTGGACGATCTTCAGCGTGATGTAGGCGGACGCAGACTGACCTGCTCTTTCGTGGTCGACGCGGGCGGTGAAACCGCGGATCACGCCGTCGTCGATGAGCCGGTTGATCCGCGCGTAGGCGTTGGCGCGGGATATGTGCACCCGGTCGGCCACGGACCGTATCGAGGCCCGGCCGTCCTCCTGGAGCAGCCGCAGGATGGCCCGGTCGATGGCGTCCAGCGGACGAACGGGCAGGTCAGGCTCGGCCATATGTTCAGTCGCCATCCCCCCGGGCCTCCCTACCATGGACGTACTGCCTCCATGACAGGCTGTGGAGAACCGTTTGTCCACAGCCTGAACCCGACTGTGGCCAAAATGCCGTCATCGACCGAACAATCGGTAGGTGAGTGAGCGGGACCTCCGCTCGCCGCTGCGAGGCACTCGCCATCCGCGGGTGCGTGGACACCGCCCACGAGGAGGTGCGCGATGACCGTCCTGGAGCAGCCCCGCCGTACTCCGCCGCCCCAGTGGCACCCCCGGGTCGACCCCGCGTCACTGCTGCCCGACCCCGAGCCCTACCGGCTGCTGGGCACCCCCGCCGCCCGCGACCTCGATCCGGAACTGCTGCACCGGCTCCACGCCGAGCTGCTCCGCGGCCGTCGCTACAACCGCCAGGCCACCGCCCTGACCCAGCAGGGCCGGCTCGCCGTCTACCCGTCCAGCACCGGCCAGGAGGCGTGCCAGATCGCGGCGGCGCTCGCCCTGCGCCCGCAGGACTGGCTCTTCCCCAGCTACCGCGACACCCTGGCCGTCGTCGCCCGGGGCGTCGACCCGGCGCAGGCGCTCACCCTGCTGCGCGGCGACTGGCACCACGGCTACGACGTGCGCGAACACCGCATCGCCCCGCTGTCCACCCCGCTCGCCACCCAGCTCCCGCACGCCGTCGGCCTGGCCCACGCCGCCCGTCTCAAGGGTGACGACACGGTGGCGCTGGCCCTCGTCGGCGACGGCGGCACCAGTGAGGGCGACTTCCACGAGGCGCTCAACTTCGCCGCCGTCTGGCAGGCCCCGGTCGTCTTCCTCGTGCAGAACAACGGCTTCGCCATCTCCGTCCCGCTGGAGAAGCAGAGCGCCGCCCCCTCCCTCGCCCACAAGGCGGTCGGCTACGGCATGCCCGGCCGGCTGGTGGACGGCAACGACGCGCCGGCCGTCCTGACGGTGCTCTCCGAGGCCGTCGAACGCGCCCGGTCCGGCGGCGGCCCGACGCTGATAGAGGCGGTCACCTACCGCGTCGACGCCCACACCAACGCCGACGACGCCACCCGCTACCGGGACGCCGACGAGGTCGAGACCTGGCGCGCGCACGACCCGCTGGTGCTGCTGGAACGGGAGTTGCGCGAGCGCGGCCGGTACGACGAGGCCCGGGTACGCGCCGCCGAGGAGGCCGCCGAGGCGATGGCCGCCGACCTGCGCGAGCGGATGAACGCCGACCCGGAGCTCGACCCGATGGACCTCTTCCGGCACGTCTTCGCCGAACCCACCCCCCAACTGCGCGAGCAGCAGGCCCTGTTGGGAGCGGAGCTGGCGGCGGAGGCGGAGGCCGGCCCGGCCACCGGGACGGGGGCGCGCCGATGACCACCGCCACCGCGTCCCCCACCGCCCCCGCCGCCGGCCGCAAACCCGCCACCATGGCCCAGGCGTTGCGCCGCGCGCTGCGGGACGCGCTCGCCGACGACCCCGCCGTGCACGTCCTCGGGGAGGACGTCGGCACCCTCGGCGGCGTCTTCCGGGTCACCGACGGCCTGGCGGCCGAGTTCGGCGACGCCCGGGTCACCGACACCCCGCTCGCCGAGGCGGGCATCCTGGGCACCGCCGTGGGCATGGCGATGTACGGGCTGCGGCCGGTGGTGGAGATGCAGTTCGACGCCTTCGCCTACCCCGCGCTGGAGCAGCTGATCAGCCATGTGGCGCGGATGCGCAACCGCACCCGGGGCACGCTGCCGCTGCCGATCACCGTACGGATCCCCTACGGCGGCGGCATAGGCGGCGTCGAGCACCACAGCGACTCCTCCGAGGCGTACTACCTGCACACCCCCGGGTTGCAGGTGGTCACCCCGGCCACCGTGGCCGACGCCTACGGGCTGCTGCGGGCCGCGATCGCCTCCGACGACCCGGTGGTCTTCCTGGAGCCCAAGCGGCTCTACTGGTCGAAGGCCGACTGGTCGGCCGAGGAGCCCGAGGCGGTGCCGCCGCTGGGCCGGGCCGTGGTCCGGCGCCCCGGCCGCTCCGCGACGCTGATCACCTACGGCCCGTCGCTCCCGGTGTGCCTCCAGGCCGCCGAGGCCGCCCGGCAGGAGGGCTGGGACCTCGGCGTGGTCGACCTGCGCACCCTGGTGCCGTTCGACGACGAGACCGTGTGCGCCGCGGTACGGGCCACCGGCCGGGCCGTCGTGGTCCACGAGTCCAGCGGCTTCGGCGGGGCCGGCGCGGAGATCGCCGCCCGGATCACCGAACGCTGCTTCCACCACCTCCAGGCGCCGGTGCTGCGGGTGGCCGGCTTCGACATCCCCTATCCGCCGCCCATGCTGGAGCGGCACCACCTGCCCGGGGTCGACCGCGTCCTGGACGCCGTCGCGCGGCTGCAATGGGAGGCCGACTGATGGCCGTGGTCAAGGAGTTCACCCTGCCCGACCTGGGGGAGGGGCTCACCGAGGCGGAGATCGTCCGGTGGCTCGTCGCCGTCGGGGACGTGGTCGCCGTCGACCAGCCGGTGGTCGAGGTGGAGACCGCCAAGGCCATGGTCGAGGTGCCGTGCCCGTACGCGGGCGTGGTCACCGCCCGGTTCGGCGAACCGGGCGAGGAGGTGCCGGTCGGCCGGGCCCTGGTCACCGTGGCCGTCGGCGAACCGGCGGGGTCCGGTGCCGCGGACGCCCCGGCGCCGGACGAGACCCCGGCCGGGTCGTCGGAGCCGGGCGGTTCCGGCAACGTGCTGGTGGGGTACGGCACCGGGGCGCCGGCGCCGAGGCGGCGGCGGGTGAGGACGCCGGCGGGCGGACAGGCGGCGGCTCCTGTGCCGTCGGCGCCTGTTCGGACTCCGGCGGTGGACGACGTGGTGCGGTCCGCGCCGAAGGAGGCCGCCGGGGCGGAAGGTCCCGTTCCGGTGATCTCGCCGCTGGTCCGCAGGCTCGCCAAGGAGCACGGCCTCGATCTGCGCGCGCTGCGCGGCAGCGGGCCCGACGGGCTGATACTCCGCGCCGACGTGGAACGGGCCGTCGCGGCGGCGGCCGAGGCGCCGGTCCGTCCGGCCCCCGTGCCGGGCGGTGCCTGCGAGGCCGCGGCCACCCGGGTCCCGTTGCGCGGGGTACGCGGCGCGGTCGCCGAGAAGCTCGCCCGCAGCCGCCGGGAGATCCCCGACGCCACCTGCTGGGTGGACGCCGACGCCACCGCGCTCCTCGCCGCCCGCTCGGCCATGAACGCGGTGCCGGGCGCGGAGAAGGTGTCGGTGCTCGCGCTGCTCGCCCGGATCTGCGTGGCCGCCCTCGCCCGGTACCCCGAGCTGAACGCCACCGTCGACACCGGGCGCAACGAGATCGTGCGGCTGGAAGCGGTCCACCTCGGCTTCGCCGCCCAGACCGAACGCGGCCTGGTCGTCCCCGTGGTGCGCGACGCCCACGCCCGCACCACCGAAGCGCTCGCGGCCGAGATCGCCCGCCTCACCGAGGCCGCCCGCGCCGGCACCCTCACCCCCGCCGAACTCACGGCAGGCACCTTCACCCTCAACAACTACGGCGTCTTCGGCGTCGACGGCTCCACCCCGATCATCAACCACCCCGAGGCCGCGATGCTCGGCGTCGGCCGGATATCCCCCAAACCCTGGGTCCACCAAGGGGAGTTGGCGGTCCGGCAGGTCGTCCAGCTGTCGTTCACCTTCGACCACCGGGTCTGCGACGGCGGGACGGCGGGCGGCTTCCTGCGGTACGTGGCCGACTGCGTCGAGCAGCCGGCGGTGCTGTTGCGCGGGGTGTAGGTCCTGGCGCCCCGGGGGCGCACGGCCCGGGGCGAGCACGGCATACTCGCGCCATGGCGAGCTGTGACGACCCCGGGGGCGGGTACGACGCCGTCGTGCTGGCCGGCGGCGCGGCGCGGCGGCTCGGCGGGGCCGACAAGCCGGGGCTGCGGGTCGGCGGTGTGACGCTGCTCGACCGGGTGCTGGACGCGTGCGCGGACGCGGCCACCACGGTGGTGGTGGGTCCGCCGCGCCGCACCGCGCGCCCGGTCGTCGTGGTGCGCGAGGACCCGCCCGGCGGCGGACCGCTCCCCGCGCTCGCCGCCGGACTGGCCCGAGCCACCGCCGGCACCGTCGCGCTCCTCGCCGCCGACCTGCCGTTCCTGACCCGCGCCACGCTGCGCGCGCTGCGCTCCGCGCTGGACGGCCCCGGCGCCCCCGACGGCGTGCTCCTCACCGATCCGCACGGCCGCGACCAGCCACTGACCGCCGTCTACCGCACCGCCCCGCTGCGCCGCGCCCTCGCCGCCCTGGCCGCGGACGGCGGCCACGGACTCGCCGGGCTCCCGCTGCGGCGGCTCACCGCCCGGTTGACGCTCCGGCGGATCGCCGCGCCCGGCCGGGCCTCGTTCGACTGCGACACCTGGGAGGACCTGGCGGTCGCCCGGACGGGGATCAGGGAGCATGGACGCGTGTTGGATGAATGGATCGCCGCGGCCAAGACGGAACTCGGGATCGACCTGGACGTCGACACCGCCGCCCTGCTCGACCTCGCCCGCGACGCGGCCCACCAGGTCGCCCGCCCCGCCGCCCCGCTGACCACCTTCCTCGTCGGCTACGCCGCGGCCCACGCCGGCGGCGGCCCCGACGCGGTGGCGGAAGCGCTCCGCAAGGCCACCGCCCTCGCCCACCACTGGCCCACCGAGCCCCCCACCCCGAGAACGGCCCCCTCGGCCAAGGCCGCTACCGATGCCGGGGCCGATTCGGGCTCCACGGATCCCTCGGCTGAGGTGGTCTCCGGTGCCGGGGCGGATTCGGGCGCCGCGGATCGCTCGGCTGGGGTGGTCTCCTGCGCCGGGGCGGGCGCGGATTCCCCGGGATCGCCGGCTGAGGCTTTCTCCGGCACCGGTGCGAGTGCGGCGGCGCCGGAATCGCCGGGCGGACCGGCTTCCCGTGCGGGGACGGATGAGGGGTCCACGGGTCCGTCTGCTGAGGTGATCTCCCGTGCCGGGGCCGATTCAGGGTCCACGGATTCCTCGGCTGGGGTGGACTCCGGTGCCGGGGCTGATTCGGGCTCTACGGATTCCTCCGCCGAAGCGTTCTCCCGCACCGCTGCCGATTCCGACACCCCCAACCTCCCACCCCACGCCGCGCCGGAGGCCACTCGTCGCACCGGGCGCCGGTCGTGAACCCCCGCCCCGACCCCCCGGTGGCACCGGCCGTTCCGGCAGCGTCCGACCGCGTCCCGACCGTCCCGGCGTCGTCCGACGTCCCCCCGGCGGCCCCGGCGGGCCCCGCCGCCCCGGTACGCCCCGACGCCACCCCGGTCGCCCCCGCCCCACCCCCTCCGTCACCCGCGCCGCCCCGCGGAGCGGACACCCCGCATCACGGAAGCGCACTGCCCTTCCCGGAGGCTCGGCGGGTGGCTTCCGGGGCGGTCGGGGTGTTGGCGGGGCGGGGGGTTGGGTTGGGGGAGGCGGTGGGGAGGGTGTTGGCGCGGGAGTTGACGGCGCGGACCGATCTGCCGGCGTTCGACACCTCGGCGATGGACGGGTGGGCGGTGGCCGGGGCGGGGCCGTGGCGGGTGCGGGGGCAGGTGCTGGCGGGGCAGCGGGCCGCCGGGGCGTTGGGCGAGGGGGAGGCGGTACGGATCGCGACCGGGGCCGCCGTACCCGAGGGGGCCACCGCCGTGGTCCGCCGGGAGGACGGCCGCGTCGAGCCGGACGCCGACGGCGGGACGCTGCACGCCGGCCGGCCGCCCCGTCCCGGCCAGGACATCCGGCCGCGCGGCCAGGAGTGCCGGGCCGGTGACCTCCTGATGGCCGCGGGCCGCATGGTGACCCCGGCGATCGCGGGGCTGGCCGCCGCCGCCGGGTACGACGAGGTGGCGGTGGTACCCCGGCCGGAGGCGGACGTGCTCGTGCTCGGGGACGAGTTGCTGCGCTCCGGTCCGCCACGGGACGGCCGGGTGCGGGACGCGCTCGGGCCGTTGCTGCCGCCCTGGCTCGCGGCGCTCGGCGCCGGGGTACGGCAGGTGCGTACCGTCGGCGACGACGCGGAGGCGCTCCGGCGCGCCGTGACCGGCAGCACCGCCGACGTCGTGGTCACCACCGGAGGTACCGCCGCCGGGCCGGTCGACTTCGTCCACCCGGTGCTGCGCCGGATCGGCGCCCGGCTGCTGGTCGACGGGGTCGCGGTGCGTCCGGGCCACCCGATGCTGCTGGCGCTGCTGCCGGACGGGCGTCCGCTGGTCGGCCTGCCCGGCAACCCGCTGGCGGCGGTGGCCGGGGTCGTCACGCTGCTCGTACCCGTGCTGCGCGCCCTCGCCGGCCGGCCGGCCCACCCGCACCCCGAGCACACCGCGCGTCTGGCCGAGGAGGTTCCCGGCCACCGTACCGACACCCGGCTGGTGCCGGTCGCCTCGGTGCCCGAACATGCCGGAACGGCAAGGCCGTTGGGGTTCCACGGGCCCGCCATGCTGCGCGGTCTCGCCGCGGCGGACGGGATGGCGGTGATCCCGCCGGGCGGGGCGGCGGCCGGGGCGGTGGTGGAGGTGCTGCGGCTGGGCTGGTGAGCGGTGGCCGCCCCGCGCCCCGCGTCGGCCCGGAGTAGCCTCGCGCACATGTACGCGATCACGATTCCCGAGTTCGGCGGTCCCGACGCGTTGGTCTGGGCCGAGGTGCCCGACCCCGTACCCGGTCCGGGCGAAGTGGTGGTCGAGGTGGCCGCCAGCGCCGTCAACCGGGCCGATCTCCTGCAACGCCAGGGCTTCTACCCGCCCCCGCCGGGCGCCCCCGAGTACCCGGGGCTGGAGTGCGCGGGACGGATCACCCGGCTCGGCGAGGGCGTGTCGGGGTGGGCCGTGGGCGACGAGGTGTGCGCGCTGCTGGCCGGCGGCGGTTACGCCGAGCAGGTCGCCGTCCCGGCCGGCCAGTTGCTGCCGGTGCCGCGCGGGGTGGACCTGACGCGGGCCGCCGCGCTGCCGGAGGTGGTCTGCACCATCTGGTCCAACGTGTTCATGGTGGCCCACCTGCGTCCGGACGAGACCCTGCTGGTGCACGGCGGCGCCAGCGGCATCGGAACGATGGCCATCCAGCTCGCCAAGGCGGTCGGCGCCCGGGTCGCGGTCACCGCGGGCAGCGCCGACAAGCTGGAACGCTGCCGCGAACTCGGCGCCGACATCCTGATCAACTACCGCGAACAGGACTTCGTCGCCGAGATCCGCGAGGCCACCGACGGCGCCGGAGCCGACGTGATCTTCGACATCATCGGGGCGAAGTACCTGGCCGCCAACGTCGACGCGCTCGCCGTCAACGGCCGCCTGGCCGTCATCGGCCTCCAGGGCGGCAGCAAGGCCGAACTCGACCTCGGCAAGCTGCTCGCCAAGCGCGCCGCGATCGCCGCCACCTCGCTGCGCGGCCGTCCGCTGGCGGAGAAGGCGGCGATCGTGGCCGCCGTACGCGAGCACGTGTGGCCGCTGGTGGAGGAGGGCCGGGTGCGGCCGGTCGTCGACCGCACCCTGCCGTTGCCGCGGGCGGCCGACGCCCACCGGGTGGTGGAGGCCAGTGACCACGTCGGCAAGGTCGTCCTGACCCGCTGGCCCGCTGACCGCTGACCCGCTGACCGCTGACCCTCGCCGCCCCCCGCCTCCTCCCCCTCCCCCGAACGCCGCTTCCCGGATGCCGGCTCCGTCACCACGTGTGACGCTGCCAGCACACGTGGCACAGGACGACCCGTCCCCCGGGAAGGCGGTGGTGGTGGCCGTGAGGACGACAGCGACCGCGTCCGGAACGCGTTGCTCGTGTCGCTTCCGGGGGCCGTGCCGGTCCTGCCGGGGCGGGCTCGCCGCCGGGTACCTCGGGCTGCTGGCCGCGGTCATCGGGGTGCTGCTCACCCTGGCCGTGACGGCGTGGCCGGCCCCGCGCAGCTGGGCGGCGGTGCCGGAGCGGACCCCGGAGCCGGTTCCGGGACGCGCCTTCGCGGCGCCCCGGACGCACGGCTCCCGCGCCGCCCACCGCGAGCACACCGACCGCGCCCTGACCGGCGGCTACGCCGGGCTCGCCGGGAACCGGGCCGGGGAGGGGCGCAGCCACCCCGGGCGCGGGGCGGACGAGGCGGAGTTGCTGGCGGCGGCCGTGCCGGCGGTGCGGCCGGAGCACGCGCGGCACCTGGCGCGTCCGGGGCGTCCCGCGCGCCCCGCCACGCCACGGATGCCCCACCACCACGCCGCCGGGGCCGTCGACGATCCGCCCACCGACCCCGACCAGGACCCGGTCATCCTCCCGGACGTCGACCCCGGCGCCGATCCGGACGACGGCCGGTACGACCCCCGGTACGACGCGCCGGACCGGGAGCAGCGGGCGCCTGACGACGACCTCGTTCCGCACCGCCCCCACCAGCGGCGGGAGCCTCCGGCCGACGGGGCCGCCCGGACCGGCCGGCAGCCGCACGACCCCGCCGCGGTGACCGGGCGCCACCACCGTCCGGCCCGGGAGCACGGCGCCCCCGGCGGCCCCGGCGCGGACGCCCTGGAAGGCCGGGTGGTCCGGCCGGCCCCGGCGGAACCGCAGCCCGCCCTCCCCGGCCCCACCGCCCCGCCCCGCCCCCGCGAGCCCGTCCCCGGGGGCGGGGCGGCCGAGCCGCGTACGGCGGCGCCCGAGTCCGGGACGGCCACCGCCGAGGGGCGGGCGGAGGCGGCCCTGCCCCGGCGCCGTCCGGTCAGCCTGCTGCCCTTCGGCACCGGGCTCGCCCTGCTCGGCCTGGGCATCGGCGCCATGGCCCTGCGGTTGCGCCGCCCCTGACCCGTCCCGCTCCCGGCGGCCTCCGCGCGGGGCGCGCGGGGCTCGCGCGCGGGGGCGTCCACCGGCGTACCGGAGGGTGGATCACCGGTTGCCCGGGGCACACCCTTGATGAGTCAGGTGTACGAGACAATGGCCGCATGGAGATGCCGATGAACGAACGGTCGCAAGCCGAGAGCCCGCACGTCCTGGTCGTCGGCCCGGACGGAATGGCCCTTGGCGGCGGCAGCCGGAACGGCGGCGAGGACGGCGAGGCCCGGGAGCTGCCGGTAACCGAGATGGTCGAGCAGCCCGCCAAGGTCATGCGCATCGGCAGCATGATCAAGCAGCTGCTCGAAGAAGTGCGCGCGGCACCTCTGGACGAGGCGAGCCGGGTGCGCCTGAAGGAGATCCACGCCAGCTCGGTCAAGGAGCTGGAGCAGGGGCTCGCCCCCGAGCTGGTCGAGGAGCTGGAGCGGCTCTCCTTGCCGTTCACCGAGGAGAACGTGCCGAGCGAGGCCGAACTGCGCATCGCCCAGGCCCAGTTGGTCGGCTGGCTGGAAGGGCTCTTCCACGGCATCCAGACCGCGCTCTTCGCCCAGCAGATGGCGGCCCGCGCCCAGCTGGAGCAGATGCGCCGCGCGCTGCCCGCCGGGATGGCCGGTGGCCGTGAGGAGGACGGCGTCGAGCACCCCGGTGCCGTCCGCAGCGGTCCGTACCTGTAACCGAGCCGATCGCGGTGACGCGAAGGGCCGCCACCCGTCACGGGTGGCGGCCCTTCCACGTTCCGCGTCGTCCGCCGGCTACTGCGACGACCTGCCGGTGGAGACCCACAGCGTGATCTTGCCGTCCGGGTTGAAGTCGGTGTTGGGCAGCGGCGACTGGGCGATCACCACGCCCTTGCCCCACAGGTGTTCGTTGGTGGACTTCAGGGTGTAGGCCCAGTGCCCGGCGTCCAGGCACTCCAGCACCGAGTCGATGTACAGGTGGCTGAAGTCCGGGATGATCACTTTGCCCGGTGTGGTGAAGCTCTTGGTGGGGTTGGCGCACTGCGCCTGTTCGATGGTGCGGCTGGGGTCGCCCTGCTTGACCTGGTCGTCGCCGCCGGCCGACGACGTGGCGCTGCGCACCGGGTCCTGGGCGACGGCCTTCTTGCCGGGGACGAGGAAGGAGACGGCCGCGATCACGGCGGCGGCGACGATGATCACCACGGCGCCGACGAGGACCAGCGGCAGGCGGAGCCCCCTGGACCGGGGACCGGACCCGGCACCGGACCGCGGACCGGCCACCGGTGCGGTCGGGTACCCCCCGGGACCCGGGGCGGGCGGCGGCGTCCGGTAACCGGGTCCGGGCTGGGCGGGTTGCGGGTAGCCGGGCTGCGGATGGCCGTACCCTCCCGGCGGGGCCGGGTACGGCGCCGGGGCGGGCACCTCGGCCGACGGCACGGTCGGCGTGGCCGGGGGGAATCCGGCGAACGGGGCGGCGGGCGTCGGGGTGCCGTGGTGCGCCCGCGGGCCCTCGGATATCACCAGCGGCGTGGCCCCGCCCTTGAGCGCCGCCGCGATCCGCTCGCACTCCTCCTGCATCGCGTCCGCGCTGGGGAAGCGCTCGTCCGGGTTCTTCCGCAGCGCCCGGGAGATCAGCGCGTCCACCGCGGCCGGCAGCGACCGGTTGACCGACGAGGCGACCGGCGGCTCCTCCTGCACGTGCTGGTAGGCGATGGACAGCGGGGAGTCGCCGTCGAACGGCAGCCCCCCGGTGACCAGCTCGAAGAGCATGCAGCCGACCGAGTACAGGTCGGAGCGGGCGTCCACGCCGCGCCCGAGGGCCTGCTCCGGCGACAGGTACTGCGGGGTGCCCACCACCATCCCGGTCTGGGTCATCGAGGCCGCCCCCGACTGGAGGGCGCGGGCGATGCCGAAGTCCATGACCTTGACCACGCCGCGCTTGGTCAGCATCACGTTGCCGGGCTTGATGTCCCGGTGGACCAGGCCCATCTCGTGGCTGGCCGAGAGCGCGGCGAGCACGTCACCGGTGATCTTCAGCGCCTTCTCGGCCGGCATCGCGCCGTACCGCGCCACGTCCTCGTCGAGCACCTGGCGCAGCGGCTTGCCGTCCACCAGCTCCATGACGATGAACGGCACCGAGCGCCCGTCGAACTCGTCCTCGCCGGAGTCGTAGACCGAGACGATGTTGGTGTGGTTGAGCCGGGCGACGGCCATCGCCTCGCGGCGGAAGCGTTCCCGGAAGGACGCCTCGCGGCCCAGCTCGCTGTGGAGGGTCTTCACCGCCACCGGGCGTTCCAGCACGGTGTCGTAGCCGTAGTGGACGGAGGCCATCCCGCCCTCGCCGAGCAGGCTGCGCAGCCGGTAGCGGCCACCGCCCACCGTAGCGCCCGAGAAGCCGCCCGGCGCGTCCCCGCTCATGTAACCGCTTCCCCTCGGGCGCACCGGACCGTCGCGGAACCGTGCGCACAAGACACCGATCTTCAGCCTGCCCGCCAAGTCTGCCGGTCAGGGCACCGCCGTCAAGTTGCATGACCGTTCCGTCACCGGATGACCGGCAAACCGTTTCGGAACTGTGAAGCACCGGCGCGCGGCCCGGCGCCATCGTGTTCGCGGCGCTTTCCGTCCGCATCCGGGCGCCGCTTGGTTTGCGCAGGTGAGCGCCTTACGGGCGGGGTTGTCCGGTCCTCGGCTTCCCTGCCGTGGCCGAAGACGCGGTAGCGTGCATCTTCGTACCACCCCTGAATCCGGTGCGAGGCTGTACCGAGGAACTGGCACAGGGACCGGCACCTGTACGAGGCGATGAGCGACGGCGAGGACTGATGGACCAGACGCGGGGCTCCGGCGACCCTGAGGAGTCCTCGGCTCACCGGGCCCGATCGTACGACTCGGTGGAACTGCTGGGCGTGGGCGCGGTGATCGGCGACGGGCGCTACCGGCTCACCAGGCGCCTCGGGCGCGGTGGCATGGCCGAGGTCTTCGCGGCCGAGGACGTGCGCCTCGGGCGTACCGTGGCGGTCAAGCTGCTCCGCAGCGACCTCGCCGAGGACCCGGTCTCCAAGAAGCGCTTCACGCGTGAGGCGCAGTCCGTGGCCGGGCTCAACCACCACGCGGTGGTCGCCGTCTACGACTCCGGCGAGGACCGGATCGGCGGCAACGTCGTCCCCTACATCGTCATGGAGCTGTGCGAGGGGCGCACCATCCGCGACCTGCTGCTGGAGTCCGAGGCACCCCCGGTCGACCAGGCGCTGGTCATCGTCTCCGGGGTGCTGGAGGCGCTGGCCTACAGCCACCAGCACGGCATCGTGCACCGCGACATCAAGCCCGCCAACGTGATCATCACCGACGCGGGCAACGTCAAGGTGATGGACTTCGGCATCGCCCGCGCCCTGCACGGCGCCTCCAACACCATGACCCAGACCGGCATGGTGATGGGCACCCCGCAGTACCTCTCCCCGGAGCAGGCGCTCGGCAAGACCGTCGACCACCGCAGCGACCTGTACGCCACCGGCTGCCTGCTGTACGAGCTGCTGACGCTGCGCCCGCCGTTCACCGGTGAGACCCCGCTGTCGGTGGTCTACCAGCACGTCCAGGACAACCCGCAGGTCCCGTCGCAGGTCAACGGGCGGGTGCCGCCGGAGCTGGACGGGCTGGTGCTGCGGTCGCTGGCCAAGGACCCGGACGACCGCTTCCAGAGCGCCGAGGAGATGCTCGGCGTGCTCCACTACGCGCTGCGCATGCTGGGCGAGCGCGGCGGCTGGACGGGCAACTGGGACACCGGTTACGTGGACGTCCAGGCGGCCACCACCGTGCTGCCCGGCGCCGCCGCGGCCACCACGGCGCTGCCGCACGCGGCGGCCGGCCAGACCGCGCAGATGCGTCCGCCGACGCTGCTGGGGCCGGGCGGCGCCGAGGGCGACGGCGGTTACCACGACGGCGGTCCGCGCGGCGGCCGGGGCGGCAGCAACCGGGGCCGCAACACCGTGCTGCTGGTGCTGGCCGCGCTGGTGGCGATCACGCTCGGCGTCTGGTTCGCGGTGTCCGCGGCCAACCCCAAGAAGCACGAGCAGGCGCCGGCGACCTCCGTCTCCCCGAGCGTGTCGTCCAGCTCCTCGCCGAGCACCGAGCCCAGCGCGAGCGACTCGGCCGGCGACCAGCCGACCACCGGTGACCAGAACAGCGGCGACGAGGGCGGCAGCAGCTGGAACAACCAGCCGCCGAGCAACGGCCACCACAGCCGCGAGCCCAGCTCCCCGCCGCCCACCTCCGGCAACAGCCCCTCCAACCCGCCGGCCGACGGCGGCCAGCACAACGGCGGCACCACCACCGGTTCGAGCAACACGGGAACGTCCACCGGTTCCTCCGCGGGCAACAGCGGGACGACCACCGGTTCCTCCGCGGGCAACAGCGGCACGTCCACCGGTTCCTCCGCGGGCAACAGCGGCACGTCCACCGGTTCCTCCGCGGGCAACAGCGGGGCGTCCAACGGTTCCGGCAACGCGGGATCGACCGTCGGCAGCTCGGCGGGGAACGCCGGTCAGGGCACGCTGGCCGGGAGCAACGGCTGACACGTGACGGACGGACGGGCCGCGTGCCCCTTCGTCCGTCACCCGCGCGGTGCGGGGCCGCTTCGGGTGACACCGGAGCGGGAGCGTCCGGGCACCGGTGTCACTCGGTGAACGCCGCCAGCACCGCCTGGTACTCCCGGGTCCACCACACCGCCAGGCCGGCCGTGGCGGGGAAGAGCGGGTCGGCGCGGTGGTCGTGCCGCTCGTAGCGCCAGCGCAGCATCCAGAAGTCGTTGAGCCGTTCCCACCACACCCGGTGGACGGCGGCGGCCAGCTCGGCGCCGCCCACCCCGGCGGTCCGCCGGTAGGCGCGGGCGTAGGCGCGGACCTTGGCCAGGTCCAGCGAGCCGTCGCCGCCGCGCAGGAAGAAGATGGCCGCGGCCCGGACCGCCTCCTCGGCGCGGGGCTGCACCCCGAGCCGGTCCCAGTCGACGATGGCGGCGGGTTCGGCGCCCCGGTAGAGCAGGTTCAGCGGGTGGAAGTCGCCGTGCACCCAGCCGGTGAGCCGGACGGCCGGGTCGGCGGGGCGGCGGTGCGCGTGGTGCTCCAGCAGGGCGCGCCGTTCCAGCAGGCGGAACTCGGCGAGTTCGTCGAACCGGTCGCGCGGCCGGTGCGCCCGGACCAGCCGCAGCAGCTCGCCGATGAGCGCGTGGGTGTCCTGCGGGCGGGCGCTGGGGTGCGGCCGTACGCAGGGCACGCCCCCCGGGCCCCGCGCGCCCCCGTTGCGCGGACGCACCACGCACGGCGGACGGGACCGGGGCAGCACCTCGGCGAGCGCGGTGTGCACCAGGCCGAGCAGCGCCCCGAGGCGGACGCACTGCGCGGCGCTCAGCTCGGTACCCGCCCGGTGGTGGCCCTCCACCCACGGGTAGAGCGCGTACCGCCGTCCGTCCACCACCGCCACCGTGCGGCCGTCGGCGTCCGTCAGCGGCGCGGCCACCGGCAGCCCCAGCGCCACCAGCCGCAGCGTGGCGCGGTGCTGGCGGGCGATGGTGGCCGGGTGCGAGGTGTCGCAGTAGCCCTCTTCCAGGTGGTGCTTGTCGAGGTAGTGCTTGAGGAAGAAGCGCCCGCGGGTGGTGGCCACCCGGTAGCCGCGGTTGAGCAGCCCCTCGGCGACCGGTTCGCACGACAGCGGGGTCCCCGCCCCCTCGTACCGGCGCAGCAGGGTGCCGAGCAGACGGTCGGAGGGCCGCGTGGTCGCCGGACTACGAAGGGACACGCCGCGAATGGTAGATCACTCAGCGTCACCGGATGCATTCGCAGCGTCGCTCATACGGGGTGCGCTCCAGGCGTACGCCGGGGCGCGCGAAACGATCAACGCGCTGCGACGTGTCGTTCCGTGCCGGGATCGGGGCGTTTCGTCCGCCCGGTATCGAAATGGGTGCCGGGCGACCGCGCGCACAATTCGATCTCCAACCCTCTTACGCGTTCGGGCACATCGGGATACCGTGCGGTTGTCCCGGTGCCGCGGTCTTGCCAGCCTCTTGCCACTTACTAGGAAATCCAAGCAAAACCGCAGGTAGATGCCCCTTCGCGCTATTGCGGGAGTTGTGGGTAACGTCTTCTTTTGCAGGCCGTCGCCGGGACGCTGTCACCGCCCGGCCCGGCCGTGCCGCACCCACCCCGTGCGCCCGTGCCCAGCCGGGTGAGCCGCCAAAGGCCACCGGTGGATCCCGGGGGCCGGACAGACGGAGGAGCAGACGTGAGCGTGAAGAGCACTGCCGCGCGCAGCAGCCGCGGCGGCGCGAAGCGTCGAGGGGGAGCCGGGCGCAAGCCCGATCTCGTGCAGTTGCTGACCCCGGAGGGTGAGCGCGTCGAGCACGACGAGTACTCCATCGACCTGACGCCCGAAGAGCTGCGCGGGCTCTACCGCGACATGGTCCTCAGCCGCCGCTTCGACGGCGAGGCGATCACCTTGCAGCGCCAGGGCGAGCTGGGCCTGTGGGCCTCGCTGCTGGGCCAGGAGGCGGCCCAGATCGGCTCCGGCCGGGCCACCCGCCCCGACGACTACGTGTTCCCCACCTACCGTGAGCACGGCGTCGCCTGGTGCCGCGGGGTGGACCCGCTGAACCTGCTCGGGATGTTCCGCGGGGTGAACAACGGCGGCTGGGACCCGAACGAGAACAATTTCCAGCTCTACACCATCGTGATCGGGTCGCAGACGCTGCACGCAGCCGGTTACGCGATGGGGGTCGCCAAGGACGGCGCCGACTCCGCGGTGATCGCGTATTTCGGTGACGGCGCTTCCAGCCAGGGCGATGTCGCCGAGGCATTCACGTTCGCCGCCGTTTACAACGCGCCGGTGGTCTTCTTCTGCCAGAACAACCAATGGGCGATCTCGGAGCCGACCGAGAAGCAGACCCGGGTGCCGCTCTACCAGCGCGCCGCCGGCTTCGGCTTCCCCGGCGTCCGGGTGGACGGCAACGACGTGCTGGCCGTGCTCGCGGTCACCCGGGCCGCCCTGGAGCGGGCCCGCGGCGGTGGCGGACCGATGCTGGTGGAGGCGTTCACCTACCGCATGGGCGCCCACACCACCTCCGACGACGCCACCCGCTACCGGCTGGACGAGGAGCGGGCCGAGTGGGCGGCGAAGGACCCGATCGCCCGGCTGAAGACCTACCTGACCAAGGAGGGCTTCGCCGACGACGCCTTCTACGCCGAGGTCGAGGCGGAGAGCGACGCGCTCGCCAAGCGGGTGCGGGACGGCGTCCGCGCCATGCCCGACCCCGACCCGATGGCGATCTTCGAGCACGTCTACGCCGACGGCCACCCGCTGGTCGACGAGGAGCGCGCGGAGTTCGCCGCGTACCTGGACTCCTTCGACAGCTCCGCGCACACCCAGGAAGGGGCGGCCCGATGACGGTGATGACGCTGGCGAAGGCCATCAACGACTCGTTGCGCAAGGCGCTGGAGTCCGACCCCAAGGTCCTGGTCATGGGCGAGGACGTGGGCAAGCTCGGCGGGGTCTTCCGGGTCACCGACGGCCTGCAGAAGGACTTCGGCGAGGAGCGGGTGATCGACACCCCGCTGGCGGAGTCCGGCATCGTGGGCTCCGCGATCGGGCTGGCGCTGCGCGGCTACCGGCCGGTGGTGGAGATCCAGTTCGACGGCTTCGTCTTCCCCGCCTACGACCAGATCGTCACCCAGCTGGCGAAGATGCACGCGCGGGCGCTGGGCAAGGTCAAGCTCCCCGTGGTGATCCGCATCCCCTACGGCGGCGGCATCGGCGCGGTGGAGCACCACAGCGAGTCGCCGGAGGCGCTCTTCGCGCACGTGGCGGGTCTGAAGGTGGTCTCGCCGGCGAACTCCTCGGACGCCTACTGGATGCTCCAGCAGGCGATCGAGTCCGACGACCCGGTGATCTTCTTCGAGCCCAAGCGGCGCTACTGGGACAAGGGCGAGGTGGACACCGGGGCGATCCCCGGCCCGCTGCACCAGGCCCGGGTGGTGCGCTCCGGCACGGATCTGACGCTGGCGGCCTACGGCCCGATGGTCAAGGTCTGCCTGGAGGCCGCCGCTGCCGCCGAGGAGGAGGGCCGCAGCATCGAGGTGCTCGACCTGCGCTCGGTCTCCCCGGTGGACTTCGACGCCGTCCAGGCGTCGGTGGAGCGCACCCGCCGGCTGGTGGTGGTGCACGAGGCACCGGTGTTCTTCGGCGCGGGCGCGGAGATCGCGGCCCGGGTCACCGAGCGGTGCTTCTACCACCTGGAGGCGCCGGTGCTGCGGGTGGGCGGTTTCCACTCGCCGTACCCGCCGGCCCGGTTGGAGGAGGAGTACCTGCCGAATCTGGACCGTGTGCTGGACGCCGTCGACCGCGCGCTGGCCTTCTGAAGGGCGAGGAGAGCTGTGACCATGACCGCAACCGGTCAGCGCTTCCGTGAGTTCAGGATGCCCGACGTGGGCGAGGGGCTCACCGAGGCCGAGATCCTCAAGTGGTACGTGACGGTGGGCGACACGGTGACCGACGGTCAGACCGTGTGCGAGGTGGAGACCGCCAAGGCCGCCGTCGAACTCCCCATCCCCTTCGACGGGGTGGTCTCGGAGATCCGTTTCCCCGAGGGCACCACGGTGGACGTGGGCACCCCGGTGATCGTGGTGGACACCGAGCCCGGCGCGGGCGCCCCCGCCGAGTCGGCGCCGGAGCCGGCCGAGCCGGAGCCCGCGCCCGAGCCGGAGCCGGAGCCCGCCCAGCCCAAGCGGCAGGCGGTGCTCGTCGGCTACGGGGTGGCCGCCTCGTCCACCAAGCGCCGGCCGCGCAAGCAGCAGCCGCAGGGCGCCCCGGCCCCCGTGGTCCCCGACGTGGTGACCAAGGCCGCCGGGCCGGGCGGCCAGGAGGCGGTCCGCCCGCTGGCCAAGCCGCCGGTGCGCAAGCTCGCCAAGGACCTCGGGGTCGACCTGGCCGCCGTGGTGCCGACCGGGCCGGACGGCACGGTGACCCGCGAGGACGTCCGGGCGGCGGCGCGGCCCGAGCCGGCCGGGCGGGCGCAGGCGCCCGAGCCCGCCGAGGTGCCGCAGGCGCCCGCCCCGGCGCCGTCGGCCGTCGAGCCGGGGGCGCGGGAGACCCGGGTGCCGGTCAAGGGCGTCCGCAAGGCGACCGCGCAGGCCATGGTGGCCAGCGCGTTCACCGCGCCGCACGTCACCGAGTTCGTCACCTTCGACATCACCCGCACCATGCGGCTGGTGCAGGAGCTCAAGGGCGACCCGGCGTTCGCCGGGCTGAAGGTGAGCCCGCTGCTGCTGGTCGCCAAGGCGCTGCTGGTCGCCGTCAAGCGCAACCCGCAGATCAACGCGGCCTGGGACGAGGAACGCCAGGAGATCGTCCACAAGCACTACGTCAACCTGGGCATCGCCGCGGCCACCCCGCGTGGTCTGATCGTCCCCAACATCAAGGACGCGCACGACAAGACGCTGCCGCAACTGGCGGCGGCCCTCGGCGACCTGGTGACCACCGCCCGCGAGGGCCGCACCTCCCCGGCCGACATGCAGGGCGGCACCCTCACCATCACCAACGTCGGCGTCTTCGGCGTCGACACCGGTACGCCCATCCTCAACCCGGGGGAGTCCGCGATCCTCGCCTTCGGCGCGGTCAAGGAGCAGCCCTGGGTGCACAAGGGCAAGGTGAAGCCCCGCCAGGTCACCACGCTGGCGCTCTCCTTCGACCACCGGCTGGTCGACGGCGAGCTGGGTTCCAAGGTGCTGGCGGACGTGGCCGCCGTACTGGAGCAGCCCAAGCGCCTGATGACCTGGGCGTGAGCCGCGCGTGACCGGCCGGTCCGTCCCCCGAGGGGGACGGACCGGCCGGGGCGTTTCCGGGGCCGACCGCGTGCCCGGGGCCGACCGCGTTTCCTGCACTGGACGCCGTCCACATCCCGGACGAGCCCTCCTCACGGATACGCGTTGTATCTATGCTGTGCGCATCATGAGAGCCAGCAGCCCGCCCGCCGCCGAGCGGGTCTACGCGCACGTCAAACAGGCCGTACTCGACCGGCGGTACGAGGGCGGCACCCTGCTGACCGAGGGCGGTCTCGCCGAGGCGGTCGGGGTCTCCCGTACCCCGGTGCGCGAGGGGCTGCTGCGGCTGGAGGCCGAGGGGCTGATCAAGCTCTACCCCAAGAAGGGCGCCCTGGTGCTGCCGGTCTCCGCGCAGGAGATCGCGGACGTGGTGGAGACCCGGCTCCTGGTCGAGCTGCACGCGGTGCGCAAGGTGGCCCCGGCCGGGCCCCGACTCGTCGCCCGGCTGGAGGAGTTGCTCGCCGAGCACGAGACGCACGCGGCCACCGGCGACCTGGCCGCCGCCGCCCGTACCGACCGCTGCTTCCACGCCGCCATCGTCCGCGCCGCCGGCAACGCCATCCTCGCCCAGCTCTACGACCAGCTCCGCGACCGGCAGCTGCGGATGGGCGTGGCGGTGATGCACGCCGAGCCCGACCGCGTCGCGCGCAACATCGCCGAGCACGCCGAGATCCTGGCCGCGCTGCGGGACGGCGACGGCGAGGCGGCGGCGGCCGTCGTCCAGCGGCACGTCAGCCGCGTCAAGGCCATCGTGAGGGGGGACGCATGAGCGCCACCGACACCGGCAGGCACCCGCTGCGGCTCCCCGGCGACCCGCCCGGCGGGCCGCGGGCCGGCGTGGTGTGGGGCATCGGCGTGCTGGTCTACTTCATCGCCGTCGTCCACCGCTCCAGCCTCGGCGTGGCCGGCATCGACGCCGCCGACCGCTTCCACATCGGCGCCTCCGCGCTCTCCTCGTTCTCCATCCTCCAGGTGCTCGTCTACGCCGGGATGCAGATACCCGTCGGCCTGCTGGTCGACCGGTTCGGCACCAAGCGGGTGCTGAGCGTCGGGGTGGTGCTGCTCACCGCCGGCCAGCTCGGCTTCGCGCTGTGCCACTCCTACGGGCTCGCGCTGGCCGCCCGGGCGGTGCTGGGCTGCGGGGACGCGATGACCTTCATCAGCGTGCTGCGGCTGGGCTCGCGCTGGTTCCCGGCCCGCCGCGGCCCGTTGATAGCCCAGGGCGCCGCCCTGTTCGGCATGGCCGGGAACCTGGTCAGCACCCTGCTGCTGGCCCGGCTGCTGCACTCGGCCGGGTGGGCGCGGACGTTCACCGGCACGGCGCTCGGCGGCGCCCTCGTCCTGGTCCTGATCCTGCTCTTCATGAAGGACGCCCCCGAGGGGCACCGGGCCCCGCCCGCGCAGCCGATGGCCCCGGCCGCCGTCCGCCGTCAACTCGCCGCCGCCTGGCGGGAACCGGGCACCCGGCTGGGCATGTGGGTCCACTTCACCACCCAGTTCTCCGGGATGGTCTTCCTGCTGTTGTGGGGGATGCCGTTCCTGGTCGAGTCCGAGGGGCTCTCGCGGGCCGACGCCGGGACGCTGCTGACCGTGGTGGTCGCCTCCAACATGGTGCTCGGCATGGTCTTCGGCCAGGTCATCTCCCGTCACCACGGTGCCCGCACCCCGTTGACGCTGGGCGTGATCGGGGCCACCGCCGCGGTGTGGGCGGTGGTGCTGCCGTGGCCCGGCCACGCCCCGATGTGGCTGCTGGTGGTGTTGTGCGTGGTGCTCGGCGCCTGCGGACCCGCCTCGATGATCGGCTTCGACTTCGCCCGCCCGGCCAACCCGCCCGAACGCCTCGGCACCGTCTCCGGCATCGTCAACATGGGCGGCTTCACCGCCTCGATGGTCACCCTGCTCGCCATCGGTGTGCTGCTGGACGCCACCGGGGACGACTACCGGCTCTCGTTCTGCACCGTCTTCGTCGTCCAACTGCTGGGCCTGGCGCAGATCCTGCGGCTGCGCGGCAAGGCGGCCCGCCGGGAACGCGAGACGATCACCGTCAGCCGGGTGGAGACGGTGCACACCGTGGAGGCCGGCGCCGCCTGACCCGACGCCGGCCCGGCCTCACGGGGTCAGCGCCAGATGCGCCAGCACCGCGTGGGCCAGCTCCTGGTCGCCCTCGGTCTTCACCCGGTCCGCCACCGCCTCCGGACGTACCCGGCCGCAGGCCAGCCGCACGAACGTCTCCCAGTCGGTGGCCACCGTCGCCGTCGGGCCGAGCGGGACGCTGCCGTCGATGACGGCCCGCCCCTGCTCGTCCACCCGCACCGTGCGCATGAACTCCACCGGGCCGTGCACGTCGAGCACGATGGTGGACCCGGCGGGCGCCCCGGCCCGGCCGGCGACCACCTTGGGCATCTGCGGCAGCAGGAAGTCACGGGTGAGGTGGGCCCCCGGCGAGTCCAGGTTGCCCGGGGCGTCCAGCGCCCGGCGCAGGTCCTGCTCGTGCACCCACACGTCGAACGCGCGCATCGTCAACTGCGTCTCCAGCGAGACCCGGCGCCCCATCAGCCCGGCGACCTCGGTGTGCGGCGGCCGGCTCTCGTCGCGCAGCTGCCGCGAGCGCCGGATCACGGTGTACTCCAGCTCCGCCGTCATCTCCGGGCCGGTGTGGCAGCGGCGTACGTCGACCTGGACTTCGCAGTAGCGGCTGAAGTCGTCCTTCACGTGGAACAGGTCACGCGGCAGGGTGTGGATCGGCCGCGGATCGCCGAGGATCTCCGACTCGAAGCCGATGATGTGCGAGACGACGTCCCGCACCGACCAGCCGGGGCACTCGGTCGGCCGGTTCCATTCGCCCTCCGTGAGCGGCGCGACCAGCTCAGAGATCGCCTCGATGGAGTGCGTCCAGGCGTCGATGGCGGGCTGCAAGGTGCTGTGGACGGTCACGAAACCCCTCGAACGGATCGGTGCGCGGTCGTGGCGGTGCGGTGCGATGGCCGCACGGGCGGCGCGGCGGGCGCACCTCGCCCAAAATTACGCCGTGTGCTGCCACCATGGCAGTCCTTTCGTGTGACGATCGTAGAGCTGTCGTCAGGCTGGTCATCCATGGACGGTGCTACTGTGCGTGTTTCCCTGATCCAGATCGATGTGAACCCGGACGAACCCGGTCAAGTGCGGCGCGAACGGGTGGCCGCGCTGGTCCGTGCCGAACGCGGTGCCGATCTGGTCGTGCTGCCGGAGCTGTGGCCGGTCGGTGCCTTCGCCTTCGACGAATTCGCCGCCTCCGCCGAGCCGTTGGACGGCCCGACCGCCACCGCCATGTCGGCCGCGGCCCGGGACGCCGGGGTCTGGCTGCACGCCGGCTCCGTCGTGGAACGCGGTACGGACGGCTCCGGCGCCGAGGCGCTCTACAACACCTCCCTGCTCTTCGCCCCCGACGGCACCCTGCGCCGCGCCTACCGCAAGATCCACCGGTTCGGCTTCGACAAGGGCGAGGCGACGCTGATGGCGGCCGGCCACGAGATCGTCACCGAGGATCTGGGCCCCGCCACGGTGGGCCTGGCCACCTGCTACGACCTGCGCTTCCCCGAGCAGTTCCGGCTCCTGGTGGACGCCGGCGCCGAACTGCTGGTGGTCCCGGCCGGCTGGCCCGCCCGGCGCCGCGCCCACTGGTCGCTGCTGGCCCGCGCCCGCGCCGTGGAGTCCCAGGCGTACGTCCTCGCCTGCGGCACCGCCGGCACCCACGCCGGGGTGGAGCAGGCCGGGTACAGCGTGATCGTGGACCCGTGGGGCGAGGTGGTCGCCGAGGCCGGCCCGGCCGAGCAGGTGCTCTCGGCCGACCTCGACCCGGCCCGGGTCGCCACCACCCGCGCCGACTTCCCCGTCCTGCGCGACCGGGTGCTCGGCCTGCCGACCCCGTGAGCCGGGTGAACCCGGTGCGCCGTCAGCCGCGTTCGTGTTCGTGCTCGACGAGCCGGTCCACGCAGACCGCGACCGCGATCAGCAGCACCGGGTCGGCGTCGTCCCGCTCCACGTGCACCGCGTAGGTGTCACGCAGCCGGAACCACTTGCGGGAGATCCGCGCCAGGCGCTCGTCGCCGTACTCGATGTCGTACTCCTTGTCGACGATGTCGCCGCGGATCTCCAGCTCCCCGCCGGACGCCAACTCCGCGCGGTACACGTCCCGGAACGGCGTGAACAGCTTCTTGCGCACCGTGGCCAGCACCCGGCCGTCGCGCTCCACCGTCATCGCGTCCCGCACGCTGAGCATCTTCTTGTGGACGACCGCCAACTCCCGCCCGTGCGGATCCTTGACCACCAGCGTCTCCCGCAGCCGCAGCACCTTCCCGTCCACGTAGAACGCCCGGTCGCCGTGCTCGTCCTCGATCCAGAAGTCGTCGCCGATCGAGAACATCTTCTCGCGCACCAGGTACTTCATGGCCCCTGTCCTTCCCCGCCCGCCGATTCTGGAACCCGTCGACCTCACGTCAGGCGTCGAATTCGTACTCCAGAACGTACGCGGCCGAGTCGAGGACCATGTCGTTCACCTCGACCGCCCGCCCCGACGCGGTGAACGCCGTCCGGCGGACGAGGACGACCGGCGTCCCGGCCCCGAGGCCGAGCCCGTCGGCCTCCTCCCGCGACGGCATCCTCGACCGGATCTCCCGGAACCGCGCGGGCGCCTCCCCCAGTTCGGCCAGCCGGGCGTAGACGCCACCCGGGCCCGGGTCGTCCTCGGTGACCGCCGTACCGGCGACCAGCGCGGCGGGCAGGTACGACGTGGCGAGCAGCACGGCCTCGCCGTCCAGCACGTACCGCCGCCGACGCACGCACAACGGCTCCCCCACGGCCACCCCGAGCGCCCCGGCGACCCGTCCCGCGGCGGCCTCCTCGGTGACCCGCACCCGGTCCACCACGAGATCCCGCCCCTCGACCTCCCCCGCCGACACCGACCGCCCGGCCCCCCAGTTCGCCCGCGCGACCCGCCGGCCCCCGACCCGCCGCACCGGCCGGAACCCCCGCTCGGGCCGCCGTCCACCCGGGTTCTCGCTGTGCATGCGCCTCTCCTCGCTCCCTTTGCCGCGGCCTCGCGACCGAACCCAGCGTGGGCCGACCGGAGATCGGACGCGTGTGACGCCCCGATCCCCGGGGGCTCACCGTGGCGTTGGTGAGCGGTTGATACCCCGCCCTCGCCGGCTCAGCCCAGATGAGGCCGCTCCCGGCGCTCCAGGTAGTGCCTCAGTCGCAGCCGCTGGGTGTGGTGCATGGGCAGCGCGTCGATCTCGTCGGGGACCACGAACCTCACGTCCGTGGACTCGGCGGAGACGGCGAGCGAGCCTCCGGTGATCCGTGCCGTGAAGCACACGTTGAACTGGCGCCGCACCTCTCCGTCGCTGTACGCGATCACGTGGCGGGGGTCGGTGTACGTGCCGACGAGTCCCGTGATCTCGACGTCCAGGCCGGTCTCCTCCTTCACCTCCCGGACGGCGGTGCCCGGGAGGGAATCGCTCATGTCCATGCTCCCGCCGGGAAGCGCCCACAGCCCGTTGTCCGAGCGCCGCTGGAGCAGGATCCGCCCCGCCTCGTCGGTGACCACCGCCGAGGCGGCGACCACGAGGCTGTTCGGCACCGGAGCCTCCGGATCGTCGTAGTACTCGGTCCGCGCCATCGCTCACCCTTCCGGCACCGGCGGGGCCGTGGCCCTGCTCACACGTACGCCCCGCCGGGGACCCGCGGGCGGGGTGGCACCCTTGATCCCATGACCGACGCCTCTTCCGCCCCGCGTGCCCGTGCCCGTGTCCGTGCCCCTGAGCTGATCGGCAAGGGTGGCTGGCTCAACACCGGTGGCAGTGAGCCGACGCTGCGGGAGTTGCGGGGGTCCATCGTGATCCTCGACTTCTGGACGTTCTGCTGCATCAACTGCCTGCACGTGCTGGACGAGTTGCGGGAGCTGGAGGAGAAGCACCGTGACACCGTGGTGATCATCGGTGTCCACTCGCCGAAGTTCGTCCACGAGGCCGACCACGCCGCGGTGGTCGACGCGGTGGAGCGGTACGGGGTGCACCACCCGGTGCTCGACGACCCGGAGCTGGCCACCTGGAAGCAGTACGCGGTACGGGCGTGGCCCACGCTGGTGGTGATCGATCCCGAGGGTTACGTGGTCGCCCAGCACGCCGGCGAGGGGCACGCGCACGCCATCGCCACGCTGGTGGAGGAGCTGGAGGCGGAGCACGCCGCCAAGGGCACGCTGCGCCGCGGCGACGGCCCCTACGTGCCGCCCGAGCCCGTCCCCACCGACCTGCGCTTCCCCGGCAAGGCGCTGCTGCTGCCCACCGGGAACCTGCTGGTCTCCGACTCCACCCGGCACGCCCTGGTGGAGCTGGCGCCGGACGGCGAGACCGTGGTCCGGCGGATCGGCAGCGGCGAACGCGGCCTCGCCGACGGCCCCGCCGACCGGGCCCGGTTCAGCGAACCCCAGGGGCTCGCCCTGCTCCCGGACGGGGAGTCGGTGATCGTCGCCGACACCGTCAACCACGCGCTGCGCCGCGTGGACCTGGCGAGCGGCGAGGTGACCACGGTGGCCGGCACCGGACGCCAGTGGTGGCAGGGCTCGCCCGTCGCCGGCCCGGCCCGCGAGGTGGCCCTCTCCTCGCCCTGGGACGTCGCCTGGTACGACGACCGGGTGTGGATCGCCATGGCCGGCGTCCACCAGCTGTGGACGTACGACCCGGCGGACGCGACGGTGGCGGTGGCCGCCGGCACCACCAACGAGGGCCTGGTGGACGGCCCGGCCGGTCAGGCGTGGTTCGCCCAGCCGTCCGGCCTGGCCGCGGCCGGCGACCGGCTGTGGGTCGCGGACTCCGAGACCTCGGCGCTGCGGTACGTGACCCGGGGCGAGGACGGGTACGAGGTGCGCACCGCCGTGGGCACCGGGCTCTTCGACTTCGGCCACCGCGACGGCCCGGCCGGCCAGGCGCTGCTCCAGCACCCGATCGGGGTCACCGCGCTGCCCGACGGCTCGGTGGCGGTCAGCGACACCTACAACCACGCGCTGCGCCGTTACGACCCGGCCGCCGACGAGGTGTCCACGCTCGCCACGGATCTGCGCGAGCCGTCGGACGCGGTGCTGGTCGGGGAGGACATCGTGGTGGTCGAGTCGGCCCGGCACCGGCTGACCCGGCTGCGGCTGCCGGAGGAGGCCGTCGCGGTGGCCGGCGCCGCCCACCGCACCCGGCGGCCGGCCACCGAGGTCGCCCCCGGCGCGCTCCGCCTCGACGTGGTCTTCACCGCCCCCACCGGCCAGAAGCTCGACGAGCGCTACGGCCCCTCCACCCGCCTGCTGGTCTCCGCCACCCCGCCGGAACTCCTCACCTCCGGCGCCGGCCAGGGCACCGACCTCACCCGCGACCTCGTCCTCGACCCCGCCGTCGGCGAAGGCGTCCTGCACGTCTCCGCCATGGCCGCCTCCTGCGACGACGACCCGGCCAACGAATACCCCGCCTGCCACGTCCACCAGCAGGACTGGGGCGTCCCGGTCCGCGTCACCCCCGACGGCGCGAGCCGGTTGCCGCTGGTGCTGGCAGGGCTGGACGCTGAGTGATCATATGACTTCGCATCGTGATCACGAATCGGTTAGGCTGAATGTGTGACCGACATCGAAGAGCTCCGTCGGCGTCTCGAAGCGCTGGAGGCCGAAGTGACGACCTTGCGCGAGGACGCGGCGACCCGTGCCCTGGCGGCCATGAACGACCGTGACGTGGCGGAGTTCCGCACGGAACTGCGCGCGAACCGACAGGTGCTGAACGCGTTGCGGGAGACGCAGGTGGAACAGGGACGGGAGCTTGCGGAGCTGCGCGAAGAGGTGCGCCGCGGCTTCGCCACCGTCCTCACCGCCGTCCAGGCGATCGGCGACCGCCTGCCCGGCGAGCCGGGCTGATCCGGCAGCCGCCGGGCGGCGGGGCGGGGCGCGCCGGGGCCGGTCAGAACCGGTGCTCCTCGACGTCCACCACCGGGGCCGCCGGGCTCGGCGGCTGGACGCGGCGGCGCTTGAAGATGCTGACGTAGGCCGCGAGGCCGATCGCTCCGACACCCATCATGATGAGGCCGACCAGGGCGAGGTTGACGCCCTTGACGTGCCAGTCGACGGCGAAGGTGAGGATAGCCCCCACCGCCATCAGACCGATGCATCCACCGATACCCATCGTGGTGCCTCCGTAAGGTCGTTGGCGTGTCCCGGGCTCGTGGCTTGCGCCTACCCGGGGCACCAACGGCCATGCGTGGCCGAGGCGTTGGGGGACGGGGGTCAGGAGCCGTCGGCGAGGAACGCCTTGAGGGCGGCGGCGAGCAGGAACGGGTCGTCGGCGCCGCACAGTTCGCGGGTGGAGTGCATCGACAGGATGGCCACCCCGATGTCCACCGTGCTGATGCCGAGCCGGGCGGCGGTGATCGGGCCGATCGTGGTGCCGCACGGCATGGCGTTGTTGGAGACGAACGACTGCCACGCCACCCCGGCCCGTTCGCACGCGGCGGCGAAGACCGCCCGCCCCGAACCGTCCGTGGCGTACCGCTGGTTGACGTTGACCTTGAGGATCGGGCCGGCGCCGGGCATCGGGTGGTGGCCGGGGTCGTGGCGCTCCGGGTAGTTGGGGTGGACGGCGTGCCCGGTGTCGGAGGAGAGGCACACGGTGCCGGCGAAGGCGCGGGCCCGGTCCTCGTAGGAGCCGCCGCGGGCGTGCACCGAGCGCTCCAGCACGTTGCCGAGCAGCGGGCCCTCCGCCCCGGTGTCGGCCTGGCTGCCGTTCTCCTCGTGGTCGAAGGCGGCCAGCACCGGGATGTACGGCAGGTCGGTGCCGGCCAGCGAGGCGAGGGCGGCGGTGGCGGCGTGCACCGACAGCAGGTTGTCCAGCCGGGGCGCGGCCAGCAGTTCGCGGTCCCGGCCCAGGTAGGCGGGGGGCTGCACGTCGTGGGCCATCAGGTCCCAGCCGGCCACCTCGGCGGCGGACGTCCCGGCCTCCTCGGCGACGAAGGAGATCAGGTCGCCGTCGGTCACCTCGCCCAGCCCCCAGATCGGCTGCGTGTGGCGCTGCCGGTCGAGCTTGAGGCCGTCGTTGACCTGCCGGTCGAGGTGGATGGCGAGCTGCGGGACGCGCAGCAGCGGCCGGTCGACGTCGACCAGCCGGGTGGTGCCGTCGCGCAGCGTGAGCCGGCCGGCCAGGCCGAGGTCGCGGTCGAGCCAGGAGTTGAGCAGCGGGCCGCCGTAGATCTCCACGGCCACCTGGCGCCAGCCGGCCGCGCCGGTGTCCGGCCGGGGCTTGACCCGCAGGTTGGGCGAGTCGGTGTGGGCGCCGACGATCCGGAACGGGGTGTGCGGCGCCGCGCCCTGGGGCACGTACCAGGCGACCACCGCGCCGCCGCGCAGCACGTACTTCCCGCCCGTCGAGCCGTCCCACGCGTCGGTCTCGGCCACCTGCCGGAAGCCCGCCTTCTCCAGCCGCGCGGCCACCGCGGCGACCGCGTGGTACGGGGTGGGGGCGGCGGTGACGAACGCCATCAGGTCGTCGGTGTGGCCTCGGTCGAACGCGGCGGGGTGATCGCTCATGACCCCAGCATAGAAGCGGGCGGCGGCCCGTCCCCGAGGGGAGCGGGCCGCCGCCGCGACGGTTGACGCGGCCGGTCCGGGACCGGCCGGGCCGTTCCGGGTCAGAACGACTCTTCGGGCAGCTCCATCAGCTCGTTGGTGACCGCCTGGGCGAGCCGGCGCTGGAGGCTCACGCCCGGCAGCACGTTGTCCGCGAAGAACTTGGCGGCGGCGATCTTGCCCAGGTAGAACGCCTTGTCCTTCTCGGAGGCGGTGGCCAGCTTCTCCGCGGCCACCGCGGCGCCGCGCAGCAGCAGGTAGCCGACGACCACGTCACCGGAGGCGAGCAGCAGCCGGGTGGTGTTCTGGCCCACCTTGTAGATGGCCTTGACGTCCTGCTCGGTGGCGGCCAGGTCGGTCAGCATGGCGCCGACGATCGCCTCCAGCTCCACGGCGGCCTTGGCCAGCTTCTCCCGGGCGCCGGCCAGTTCCTCGCCGCCGGTGGCGTCGGCCAGGAACTTCTTGATCTCCTCCGACAGCACGGTGAGCGCGGCACCCTGGTTGCGGACGATCTTCCGGAAGAAGAAGTCCTGGCCCTGGATGGCGGTGGTGCCCTCGTAGAGGGTGTCGATCTTGGCGTCCCGGATGTACTGCTCGATCGGGTACTCCTGGAGGTACCCGGAGCCGCCCAGGGTCTGCAGCGACTGGGCGAGCTGCTCGTAGGACTTCTCCGAGCCGTAGCCCTTGACGATCGGCAGCAGCAGGTCGTTGAGGGCGTGGGCGGCGGAGGCGTCCTCGCCGGCCGCCTCCTTGAGCAGGATGTCGTCCTGCACGGCGGCGGTGTAGAGGACCAGCGAGCGCATGCCCTCGGCGTACGCCTTCTGGGTCATCAGCGAGCGGCGCACGTCCGGGTGGTGGGTGATGGTCACCCGCGGCGCGGTCTTGTCGCTGAACTGGGCGAGGTCGGCGCCCTGCACCCGCTCCTTGGCGTACTCCAGCGCGTTGAGGTAGCCGGTGGACAGGGTGGCGATGGCCTTGGTGCCGACCATCATCCGGGCGAACTCGATGATCTTGAACATCTGGCGGATGCCGTCGTGCTTCTCGCCCAGCAGCCAGCCCTTGGCCGGGTGGTTGGCGCCGAAGGTCATCTCGCAGGTGTTGGAGGCCTTCAGGCCCATCTTGTGCTCGACGTTGGTGGCGTAGACGCCGTTGCGCTCGCCGAGTTCGCCGGTCTCCCAGTCGAAGTCGTACTTGGGCACGATGAACAGGCTCAGCCCCTTGGTGCCGGGGCCGGCGCCCTCGGGGCGGGCGAGCACGAAGTGGATGATGTTCTCGGCCATGTCGTGCTCACCGGAGGTGATGAAGCGCTTCACGCCCTCGATGTGCCAGGAGCCGTCGGGCTGCTGGACCGCCTTGGTGCGGCCGGCGCCCACGTCCGAGCCGGCGTCCGGCTCGGTGAGCACCATGGTGGAGCCCCACAGCTTGTCGGTCATCCGCTGGGCGATCTTGTGCTGCTCCTCGGTGCCCTCCTCGTAGAGGACCCCGGCGAAGGCCGGGCCGGAGGCGTACATCCACACCGCCGGGTTGGCGCCCAGGATCGTTTCGGCGAAGCCCCACAGCAGCGAGCGCGGCGTCGTGGTGCCGCCGATCTCCTCCGGGATGCCCAGCCGCCACCACTCGGCGTCCATGTAGGCGGCGAAGCTCTTCTTGAAGCTCTCCGGGACCGGCGCGGTGTTGGTCTCCGGGTCGAACACCGGCGGGTTGCGGTCGGCGTCCGCGTACGAGGCGGCCAGCTCGTTCTCGGCCAGCCGGGCGATCTCGGCGAGGACGCTCTTCGCGGTGTCCACGTCCATCTCGGCGAACGGGCCGGTGCCGTAGATCGTGTCGCGCCCGAGCACCTCGAACAGGTTGAACTCGATGTCGCGCAGGTTCGCCTTGTAGTGACCCATGACGAAGGCTCCGTCAGCTCGGGAGGGGACCCAGAAGGGGCATGCCTCGCAGAATCTACTGATTAGTAGTACCCGATGATGCTACCCGTCGGTAATAAGAAGCAACCCCCAACCGCCCGACTGTGACCCGGCACTCCCTCCGGCTCGCTACCCTGTTGCCCGTGTACGGCTACGACCAGACCGCTGCCACGGGTGGCGCGCCGCCCGCCGGAACGCCCGGAGCCTACGGTGCGCAGCCGCCGCTCTATCCCGAGCCCTCGCCGCCCTCGCTGGGGGACGCGGTGCGCGCCTTCACCACCGGTGCCATGTCGCCGGAGGACTTCCAGACGATCTTCCACAACTCCAAGGTCTACTGCCCGCGCGGCGACAACCCGGGCTTCCTCGCGCTGCACAACACCCAGCAGCCGGTGATCCCGATGTTCACCTCCCTCAAGGAGCTGCGCGCCTACGCCGGCAAGGAGTCCAAGTACTTCGTGATCACCGGCGCCGAGGTGCTCGACCTGCTCCCCACCGGCTACGGCTTCGTCCTCGACATGGAGGGCGACCACCGGATGGTCTTCGACGCCAAGGCGGTCGAGGAGATGGTGGAGTTCGCCATGCGCCGCATGTACGGCTGAGGCCGACTCCGCCCCGACCGTTTCCGGGCCGCCGCGCGACACGCGTGGCGGCCCGGAATACGTTCGCCCGGCAAGTCGTTCACTGTTCAACTAAACTGGACACGGACGACCCCGAGGAGGCCGCGATGCCCGCCGTGACCGTAGAAAATCCGTTGACCCTGCCGCGTGTGACGGCCGCCGCCGACGCGGCCGGCCGTCCGGTGCTCGCCGTGACGACCGCCCCGTCCGGCTTCGAGGGCGAGGGCTTCCCCGTGCGCCGTGCCTTCGCCGGCATCGACCACCAGCACCTCGACCCGTTCATCATGATGGACCAGATGGGCGAGGTGGACTACGCGGCCGGGGAGCCGCGCGGCACCCCGTGGCACCCGCACCGCGGCTTCGAGACCGTGACGTACCTGATCGACGGCACCTTCGTCCACCAGGACTCGCACGGCGGCGGCGGCGTCATCACCGACGGCGACACCCAGTGGATGACGGCGGGGTCGGGCCTGCTGCACATCGAGGCGCCCCCGGAGGAGCTGGTCGTCAGCGGCGGCCTCTTCCACGGGCTCCAGCTGTGGGTCAACCTGCCGCGCAAGGACAAGATGATCGCCCCGAAGTACCAGGACATCCGCGGCGGCACCGTCAAGCTGCTGGCCTCCGAGGACGGCGGCGCGCTGATCCGGCTGATCGCCGGCGACCTCGGCGGCCACGCCGGGCCGGGGGCGACGCACACCCCGATCACCATGACCCACGTCTCCGTCAGCCCCGGCGCCCGGGTGACCCTGCCCTGGCGGCCGGAGTTCAACGCCCTGGCCTACGGGCTCGCCGGGCACGGTTCGGCCGGCGAGGAGGGGCGCCCCTTCCGGATGGGGCAGGCGGTCGTCTTCGGGGCGGGCGACTCGGTCACCATCCGGGCCGACCGGACCCAGGAGTCGCGGACGGCCAACTTCGAGGTGGTCCTGCTCGGCGGGCTGCCGATCCGGGAACCGGTCTTCCACTACGGCCCGTTCGTGATGAACTCGCACGCCGAACTGGCCCAGGCCTTCGAGGACTTCAGGGCCGGACGGCTGGGCACGGTACCGGCCGGCCACTGACGCCGGTCAGTGCGGGGTGCCGGGCGCGTCCGCCTCGTACAGCTCGAACCAGATCGACTTGCCCTGGCCCGCCGGGTCCACCCCGGAGGCGTCGGAGAGCTCGTCGAGGAGGATCAGGCCGCGCCCGGAGGAGGCCATCTCGCCGGGGCTGCGGCGGTGCGGCATCTCGTCGCTGCGGTCGGCCACCGTCACCCGCAGCCGCCGTGACCCCGGCCGGCCCAGCACCTCGGCGGTGACACCGGCGTCCCCGTCGGTGTGCACCAGCACGTTGGTGAGCATCTCGGAGACCATCAGCACCGCCGAGTCCACCTGGTCGGGGTCGGCCCAGTCGTGCATCAGCGCCCGGATCTCGTGCCGGGCGCCGCGGATCGCCTGCGGCTGGTCCTGGCCGACGGTGAGCGCGGTACGGCGGGGCGGGTAGGCCAGCTCCGCCCGGGCCTCGCCGCACCGCAGCAGGAGCAGCGCCACGTCGTCCTCGCGGCGGTCGGCGAGCGGGCCGGGGGTGTGGTGCGAGGGGGGTCCGTGCACCGCGGCCACCAGCGCGTCGGCCAGCGTCTCCAGGTCGTCCGCCGGGGTGGCCGCCAGGACGTCGGTGAGCCGGCGCCAGCCGGTGTCCAGGTCGTGGCCGCCGGTCTCGATCAGCCCGTCGGTGCAGACCAGCAGCACCTCGCCGGGGTCGAGCGCCAGCGTGGTGGTCGGGTAGTCGGCGTCCGGGTCGATGCCCAGCGGCAGCCCGCCCGGGGTGTGGCGGACGATCGTGGTGCCGTCGCCCAGCCGGATCGCCGGGTCCGGATGGCCGGCCCGGGCGATGTCCAGGTTCCCGGTGGCCGGGTCCACCTCCACGTACAGGCAGGTGGCGAAGCGGTCGCCGAAGCCGTGCGGCCGGCCCCCGGCCACCTCGGCGCCGGCCGGCCGGGGGGCGTCGGCGGCGTCGTTGAGCCCGGCCAGGAAGCGCGAGGCGCGGGAGAGCACCGCGTCCGGCCGGTGCCCCTCGGAGGCGTACGCCCGCAGCGCGATGCGCAGCTGGCCCATGAGCCCGGCGGCCCGCACGTCGTGTCCCTGGACGTCCCCGATGACCAGGGCGGTGCGCCCGGAGGGCAGGTCGATCACGTCGTACCAGTCGCCGCCGATCTGGAGGCCGCCGCCGGTGGGGACGTAGCGGGCGGCCAGCGTCATCCCGGCGATCTCGGGTTTGTGGGTGGGCAGCATGGTGCGCTGCAGGCCGTCGGAGAGCTCGCGTTCGGACTCCTGGAGGTGGGCCCGGGTCAGCGCCTGGGCCAGCATCCGGGCGACCGTGGTGAGCACCGAGCGCTCGTCCGGGGTGAACCGCACCGGCTCCCGGAACGCGGCCAGCCACGCGCCGGTGGTCGACCCCGCCACCACCAGCGGCAGGAAGGCCCACGACCGGCGGCCCAGCGGCTCCACCAGCGGCCAGGTGGCCGGGAAGCGGTCGCGGTACGCCTCCGGGGCGGGCAGGTAGATCGCCCGGCCGGTACGGGCCACCTCGGCGGCCGGGTAGTCGGTGGCCAGCGGCATCTGGAGGAACGGGCGCTCGCCGCCGTGCCGGTGCCCGTGGTGGCCGATCATCACCAGCTGGTCGCCCTGGACGGCGAAGATCGCCTGGCCGTCCGGGGTGAAGCCGGGCATGGAGAGCGAGGCGGCCACCCGCAGCACCTCGGCGGTGCTGTCGGCCTCGGCCAGCGCCCGCCCGGCGTCCAGCAGGAACGCCTCCCGGGCCCGCCGTCCGCCGTCGCTGACCTGGTGCAGGGCGCCGTCCTCGGGCAGCTCGGCCAGGGTGCCGACCACGGTGTGCGCTCCGCCGGACGGATGGGGCTCGCCGTGCAGCCGGGTGTGCAGCCGCCGTACCACCCGCCCGTCCTCGCCGATCACCCGCAGCCGGGCCTCGGCCACCCGTTCCTCGGCGAGCCCCAGGTCCACCGCCGCGGTGAGGTCGACCATGTCCTCGGGGGCCAGGCAGGCGCGGACCGCGGTGGCCGGGACGGTGCCGGCGCCGTCCGCCATGCCCAGCAGCGCCGCGGCCCGGCGGTCCACGGTGACCGTGCCGCTGGAGTTCTCCCAACGCCAAAGGCCGGTGCCTACGGCCGTCAGCACGTCCTCGGCCCGGAGCGGCTGGGGAGCACCCTCTGTCTGCATCGGCCCTACTTTATGGTGATTCGTTCGCGTGAGCACCCGTAGGACATGTCCATACCAATAGAGGGCGCGAGGTGCCAAGGTACGCTGTGGGGGGTCTGCTGTTTCCTTATCCCGGGGGCGCGCCCCCGGAGCCCCCTTGGATGGACGATGCATCGGTACCGGTCCCACACCTGCGGCGAGCTGCGCGCCGCCGACGTCGGCAACGAGGTGCGCCTCGCGGGTTGGCTGCACAACCGGCGCAACCTCGGCGGCATCCTCTTCGTCGATCTGCGGGACCACTACGGCGTCGTCCAGCTGATCGCCCACCCGGACAACCCGGCCTACGAGGCGCTCAGCGGCCAGTCCAAGGAATCGGTCATCCGGGTGGACGGCCGGGTGCTCGCGCGCAGCGCCGAGAACGTCAACCCCGAGCTGGCCACCGGTGAGGTCGAGGTCGAGGTCACCGCGTTCGAGGTGCTCGGCGCCGCCGACCCGCTGCCGTTCCCGGTCTTCCCCGAGGACAACGCCAACGAGGAGATGCGGCTCACCAACCGCTTCCTCGACCTGCGGCGCGCCCGCATGCACCGCAACATCATGCTGCGCTCCGCGGTCATCCGGTCGATCCGGGAGAAGATGACCGCGCTCGGCTTCAACGAGATGGCGACCCCGATCCTGTCGGCCACCTCCCCCGAGGGCGCCCGGGACTTCCTGGTCCCCTCGCGGGTGCACGCCGGCAAGTTCTACGCGCTGCCGCAGGCCCCGCAGCAGTTCAAGCAGCTGCTGATGATCGCCGGCTTCGACCGCTACTTCCAGATCGCCCCCTGCTTCCGCGACGAGGACAGCCGCGCCGACCGCTCGCCGGGCGAGTTCTACCAGCTCGACGTCGAGATGAGCTTCGTCGAGCAGGAGGACGTCTTCGGGGTCATCGAGAAGGTGATGACCGAGCTGTTCGAGGAGTTCGGCGGCGGTCGCCACGTCACCTCGCCGTTCCCCCGCATCCCGTTCCGCGAGGCGATGCTCAAGTACGGCTCGGACAAGCCCGATCTGCGGGCCAAGCTGGAGCTGACCGACGTCAGCGCGGTCTTCGCCGACTCCGGCTTCAAGGCGTTCGCGGGCAAGCACGTGCGGGCGCTGGCGGTGCCGGACACCGCGGAGCAGCCGCGCAAGTTCTTCGACCAGATGGGTGAGTTCGCCACCACCCAGGGCGCCAAGGGCCTGGCCTGGCTGCGCGTCGGCGAGGACCTGACGCTCACCGGCCCGATCGCCAAGTTCCTCACCGAGGACGACACCAAGGCGCTGCTCGGCGCGGTCGAGGCCAAGCCGGGGTACGCCATCTTCTTCGGGGCCGGCGAGTTCGACGAGGTCTCCAAGATCATGGGCGCGGTGCGCGTCGAGGCCGCCAAGCGGGCCGGCCACTTCGAGGAGGACGTCTTCCGCTTCTGCTGGATCGTCGACTTCCCGATGTTCGAGCGCAACGAGGACACCGGGCAGATCGAGTTCAGCCACAACCCGTTCTCCATGCCCCAGGGCGGCCTGGAGGCGCTGGAGACCAAGGACCCGCTGGACATCCTGGCCTGGCAGTACGACATCGTGTGCAACGGTGTGGAGCTCTCCTCCGGCGCCATCCGGAACCACGAGCCGGCCATCATGTACAAGGCGTTCGAGATCGCCGGGTACAGCCGCGAGCAGGTGGAGAGCGAGTTCGGCGGCATGCTGCGCGCGTTCCACTTCGGCGCCCCGCCGCACGGTGGCATCGCCCCGGGTGTCGACCGCATCGTGATGCTGCTGGCCGACGAGCCCAACATCCGCGAGACCATCGCCTTCCCGCTCAACCAGACCGCCCAGGACCTCCTGATGGGCGCCCCGAGCGAGGTGGACGAGGCCCGGCTGCGTGAGCTTCACCTCAGCATCCGCAAGCCCCCGGCCAAGCCGGAGGCCAAGTCCGACCCCGCCAAGTAGGGCAATACCGGACACAGCTGGCGCGAAGGCCCCGGAATCCATGGGATTGCGGGGCCTTTTCGCGTCCGCCCCGGCGCGTCGCGTTGCGCCCCGGGTGTCCGACCCCTTGAGGGGTTTACTAAGGTTCGCCTAAGCTAACTGCCGTTTGCGGCGGACGCGTGCGGCGCGTCCGCGCGGTGAACCTCGCGGCATACAGGGATGTACCAGGGCGGGCGCGCCGGGGAGGACACAGCAGTCACCATGTGGGACGACGCGTTTCCCAGCTTTCTGATCGGCCTCAGAGAGGGGCTGGAAGCCGGCCTCATCGTGTCGATCCTGGTCGCCACCATCGTCCGCGCCGACCAGAAGTCCCGGCTGCCCCAGGTGTGGACCGGGGTGCTGGCCGCCATCGCGGTGGCCATGAGCTTCGGTGCCGTCCTCACCTTCAGCGCCGCCAACATGCCGGCCACCGCCCAGGAGGCGTTCGGCGGCGCGCTCAGCGTCATCGCGGTGGGCTTCGTGACCGCCATGGTCTTCTGGATGCGCCGCTCGGCCCGCAACCTCTCCAGCGAGATCCGCGAGAAGGTCACCGCCGCGCTCTCCATGGGCGCCGGGATGCTGGTGGTCACCTCGTTCCTGGCGGTCGGCCGGGAGGGCCTGGAGACCGCGCTCTTCCTGTGGACCACCGCCCGCGCCGCCGGGGAGTCCACCGGCCCGCTGATCGGCGCCGCGGTCGGCCTGGTGATCGCCGCCGGGCTCTGCTGGGGCCTGTACCGCCGGGTACTGAAGATCAACCTCACCAAGTTCTTCACCTGCACCGGCATCGTGCTGATCGTCATCGCCTCCGGGGTCCTCGGCTACGGCCTGCGCGACCTCCAGGAAGGCGGCGTCCTGCCCGGCGCCCACGCCTTCGCGGTGCACTTCAGCGACAGCGTCGACGCCAGCTCCTGGTGGGGCACGCTGCTCCAGGGCGTCTTCAACCTCACCCCGCAGATGACCTGGCTCCAGGTGGTCGCGTACGTGGCCTACCTGGCCGTGGTGATGACGCTCTTCGTCCGCGGGGTGCGGACGGCGAAGCCCAAGCCGGCCGCGGCGCCGGCCGAGTCCGGGAAGACCGCCGGGGCCGCCGAGGCCGGCAAGTCCGCCGAGGCCGCTTCGCGCAGGCGTCCGGCCTGGGTCGTCCCGGCCGCCGTCGTCGCCGTCCCGGTGGTCGTCGCCGGCACCGTGATCGCGCTGGGCGGCTCCAAGCCCGCCGGGGCGCAGACCGTCTCCGTCTCCGAGACCGACTGCGGCAAGGGGTTCACCGCCCCCAAGCCCGGCCGCCAGACCTTCCAGATGCACAACACCGGGAACAAGACCTCCGAGGTCTACCTGATCGACCCGGGCACCAACGCCGTCTTCGGCGAGATCGAGGGCCTCGCCCCCGGCACCACCCGCGGCCTGGTCGCCACCATCGGCGGCGGCCAGTACGCCTGGCGCTGCGTCCCCACCGGCGGCAAGGTCACCACCTCCGCCGCGGTCCGGGTCAGCGGCTCCGGCAACACCAGGCCGGTCGCCCCGGTCTCCGAGGACGACCTCCAGCAGCCGCTGAAGGCGTACAAGGGGTACGTCGACGCAGGCCTGGCCACCCTCATCGGCCAGACCGGCAAGCTCGCCGACGACATCCACTCCGGCGACCTCGACGCCGCGAAGAAGGACTGGCTCACCGCCCATCTGACGTACTCCTCGCTGGGCGCCGCCTACGGCACCTTCGAGGACTTCGACAAGAAGATCAACGGCCGCGCCGACGGTCTGCCCGACGGCGTCCACGACAAGGGCTTCACCGGCTTCCACCGCATCGAGTACGGCCTGTGGCACGGCGAGTCCGCCGACTCCCTCGGCGCCCCCGCCGACCAGCTCGCCGCCGACGTCAAGGGGCTGCGCAAGGCGTTCCCCAGCCAGGACTTCGACGTCTCCGACCTGCCGCTGCGCACCCACGAGATCCTGGAGAACACCCTCCAGTTCGAGCTGACCGCCGACACCGACGAGGGCAGCGGCACCAACCTGGCCACCGCCGCGGCCAACCTGTCGGGCACCCGTGAACTCCTCACCGTGCTGCGCCCGTTGATCGCCAAGCGCGACGCCGCCCTGCTGACCACCGTGGACGGCGACATCACCCGGGTCCAGAAGCTGCTGGACGCCGCCCACCACGGCGACGCGTGGACCCCGGTCGATCAGCTCGACCAGACCAGCCGCCAGACGCTCAACGGCGCCACCGGTCAGCTCCTGGAAGACCTCGCGCCCATCCCCGACCTCCTTGAGATCCGGAAGTCCGCCTGATGTCCTGCCCTGTCAACCACGAACAGCTCGCGTCGGCCGCCGAGGGCGGCTGCCCGGCCGGTCCGGCCCGCCGGGCCTTCATGAAGACGGCGCTGGGCGCCGGTGCCGCCGGCGCCGCGCTGGCCGGCGGCGGCTTCGCCCTCACCCCGGGACGCGCCCAGGCCGCCGACGACTCCTCGGCGGGCCGGACCACCGCCGTCGACTTCCACGGCGTCCACCAGGCCGGCATCCTCACCCCGCAGCCCACCGCCGCCGCCTTCGTCTCGTTCAACGTGATCGCCGAGAACCGCAAGGAACTGACCGACCTGTTCCGGACGATCACCGAACGGGCGCGCTTCCTGACCGTCGGCGGCACCCCCGTCGACCTCGGCGTCGGCGCGCCCCCGTCCGACAACGGCATCCTCGGCCCGGTCGTCCCGGCCGACGCGCTCACCGTCACCGTCGGCGTCGGCGCCTCGCTCTTCGACGACCGCTTCGGCCTGGCCAAGGCCAAGCCGCGCAAGCTCGTCCCGATGCGCACCTTCCCCAACGACAACCTGAACCAGGCCGAGTGCCACGGCGACCTGTCGTTGCAGATCTGCGCCGCCAGCCAGGACACCGTGCTCCACGCGCTGCGCGACATAGCCCGCCACACCCGCGGCGCCATGCAGATCAAGTGGCGCGTCGACGGCTTCCAGAACGCCCCCCGGCCCAGCGGCGCCCAGCGCAACCTGCTCGGCTTCAAGGACGGCATCGCCAACCCGGACGTGAAGTCCGGCCGCGAGATGGACCGCCTGGTCTGGGTCACCGACGCGGCCGGCGAGCCCTCCTGGGCGGTGGGCGGCAGCTACCAGGTGATCCGCATCATCCGCATGCTCGTCGAGTTCTGGGACCGGGTCTCCCTCACCGAGCAGGAGAAGATGTTCGGCCGCCGCAAGGACACCGGCGCCCCCCTCGACGGCGCCAACGAGACCGACGCCCCCGACTACGCCAAGGACCCCAAGGGCAACGCCATCCCCCTGGACGCCCACATCCGCCTGGCCAACCCCCGCACCCCCAGGACCGACGACTCCCGCATCCTGCGCCGCGGCTACAACTACGACCGCGGCGTCGACAACGTCGGCAACCTCGACATGGGCCTGGTCTTCTGCTGCTACCAGCAGGACCCCATCCGCCAGTTCGAGGCCACCCAGACCCGACTCATCGACGAACCCCTCGTCGACTACATCTCCCCCACCGGCGGCGGCTACTTCTTCTGCCTCCCCGGCGCCAAGGACCCCGGGGACTGGCTGGGCCGAGGCCTGCTGTCGGCGTAGGCTCCGTCCCCGGCGGGTCCGCCCGCCGAAGCACCCCGGGCGGCTGCCCCGCCGGTGGACGCAGCCGAAGCGTGGGGGGACCGTTGTCGATCGAGTTACCCGGCTGGGTGGTTGACGCCTTCTACTTCGTGGGCCTGCCGTGGCCCGGGGTGGACGAGGACGAGTTACGGGGCTGGGCGAAGGATCTGCGCGCCTTCGCCGACGAGATCACGCAGATCTCCAGGCTGTCCCATGACGCGGTGCAGGAGCTGTCGGGCTCCAGTGAGTCGGCGTTCGTCAGAACGATGGCGCGGCGATGGGACGGCCACCACGCGCAGATCACGGCGATGCGGGAGCCGATGCACGTCTTCGCCGCCGCGCTGGAGGACGCCGCGGTGGCCGTGGAGGTGCAGAAGGGGGTGGTGATCGGCGCTGCCGTCACCCTCGCCACCGCGGTGATCGCGACCCAGGGCGAGGCGCTGGTGACCTTTGGGTTGGCTGAGGGGGAAGTCCCGCTCGAAGTGGCGGTCGCCAAGACCGCGATCAAGTTCGCGCTCCAGGAACTGGAGGCCAAACTCCTCGGCATGCTGGTCGACAAGTCGGCCGAGGAGGTCAGCGATCACGTGGGCCGGTCGGTCGCGAAATTACTGACCGGCGGGGTGGGCGTGGCCATGGAGGGCTATGCCCTCAAGGTCGATACCCAGGGCCTTCGCAGAACCGCAGCCACGGTGCGGACCCAAGCTGCCCGGCGCGCTCCACACCGTTCTGACCGACACCGACAAGAGCCTCGCCAAGGCCGCCCGGACCATCGAGGCCAGGGACCGGCAGCTCGCGGAGGAGGCGCCGCACACGGACGGAGTGGGCACCGGCCACCACGAGGGGGACACCCGCAACATCAACCCCCCGATGAAAGGCAACTTCAGCCATCCCGGCGGCCAGATCACCTACGGTGATCTCTCCCCGAAGGCCAAACAACTCGCGCGCGCCCTGGAGAACGGTCCGGTGACGATCGGGCCCGGCGAGGTGAGCGCTTCGCACCTGGCCGAACTCCAGAAATTCAATTCGGTGGAGCACGCCGCGATCCAGGGCCCGGACGGAGACCTCCGCCTCATACAGGGTGAACAGGCCAGAACCGTCATACCCAGGGAACTGGGCAGGCAGGGATACCGGTTCATCGTGCACACCCACCCGGAGGACCGTTTGCCCGGCCCTCTCTCCGACTGGGAGAAGGACCATGGCGTGGGATACCGGCTGGGCATTCCGGACGATGAATACGGATCCATGAAAACCGATATGACGTACAAACGTGCTCCGCACCTGGAGGCAGTGATCAGCCGTAACGGAGAAATCCGCTTCTTCGACGACCGGCGGATCCACGCCCTGCCCCCTGGTGAATACCCGGTCGGCGGACCGGTCAACGACCGCGGGTACATCGTGCCCGTTCCGAAGATCGCGAGCAGCCGGTGACCCCACTACCATTGACGGCACAGAGAAAGGAGGCCGGTATGGCGGCCGAGGGCCATGCTTGTGAGATCTGCGGGCGCCCCGCCCCCGAGGTCGACGGCTGGGCTGCTCGTATCCCTGGCTACCGGTTGGTGCGGGCGCCCTGGCGGTCCGGTGACCGGTGGTTCGTCGATGGGCCGCTGCATTTTTCCTGCCTTCGCGAACTCCCGGACCCCGGTGAGTTCTCCCGTGAATTCACCGCGATGGCCACCGGTTCGCATGAACCGTTCGAGGTGGAGATCGGCGGCGCCCGCGAAGTTCTTGCCAGGAACGGCCTGGACTATCGGACGGAAATCTTCTCCGGAGAACTCTGCCGGATCTTCCGGCACGGCACGATGAACCGCTGGCTGGTGGTCGAGCACAGTGGTCCCTGGTACGGACTCGATCAATCTCAACTCAAGGAGATCGCCGCCGGCCGGCCGGTCCGCTCCGCGGGTGGCGAGACGGTGTTCGTCATGCCGGAAGACCCCGGAGACGACATCTACCACTGGGGACTGGGCGACCTTCTTGGCCACCTCGGAGTATTGGACCGTTACCCGGCTCTCATCGATCAGCCGGATCTCGCCTACGAATTCTTCGAATATTACCCGCCGAAACGGGTCCTCGCCTATTTCCTGGTGAACACGGTCCCTCTGCCTGAAGAAGCCGTCGCCTTCCTGCGTGATTACGCGGCTCGGTACGAGCCGGTCCGGTACCCCGAGGACCACTGAAGACGCGAAGAGCCCCGGCTGCCGGGGCTCTTCGCGTTACGTGTACCGGCGCGGGCCCGGGCGTCAGGCGTCCTTCTTGGGGTCTTCCAGGCGGGGGAAGAGGACCTCGCCCTTGGTGACCGTGGCGCCGGCCGGGAGGCGGCCCCAGGCGGCGGCGTCCTGGACGCGCTGGTCGGCGAGGGCGCCGAGGTGCTCGGCGGCGCCGAGGGAGGCCCACAGCTTCTCGGAGGTGGCCGGCATCACCGGGTTGAGCAGGACCGCGACCGCGCGCAGCGACTCGGCGGCGGTGTACAGGATGGTCGCCAACCGGGCCTGCGCCTCGGGGGAGGAGTCCTTGGCGACCTTCCACGGCTCCTGCTCGGTGAGGTAGCCGTTGACCTGCTTGACGAAGTCGAAGACGGCCTCGATGCCGCCGGCGAAGTCCAGCTTCTCGCCGATCCGGCTGTCGGCCTCGGCCACCGCGCGGCCCAGCGCGTCGGCGATCGCCTGCTCGGCGTCACCGTGCGCGGTGGCCTCGGGCAGGGTGCCGCCGAAGTACTTGCCGACCATCGCCGCCACCCGGGACGCCAAGTTGCCGTAGTCGTTGGCGAGTTCGCTGGTGTAGCGGGCGGAGAAGTCCTCCCAGGAGAACGAGCCGTCCTGGCCGAAGTGGATCGCCCGCAGGAAGTACCAGCGGTAGGCGTCCACCCCGAAGTGTTCGGTGAGCTGGTGCGGGGAGATGCCGGTCAGGTTGGACTTGCTCATCTTCTCGCCGCCGACCATCAGCCAGCCGTTGGCCGCGATCTTCCCCGGCAGCGGCAGCCCGTTGGCCATCAGCATGGCCGGCCAGATGACGGCGTGGAAGCGGAGGATGTCCTTGCCGACCAGGTGCACGTCGGCCGGGAAGGTCTGCTCGAACTTGGCCTGGTCGGAGCCGTATCCGACGGCGGTGGCGTAGTTGAGCAGCGCGTCGACCCACACGTAGATGACGTGCTTGGGGTCCCACGGCACCGGGATGCCCCAGTCGAACGTCGAGCGGGAGATCGACAGGTCCTCCAGCCCCTGCCGCACGAAGCTGACGACCTCGTTGCGGGCCGACTCGGGCTGGATGAAGCCGGGGTTGGCCTCGTAGTGGTCGAGGAGGCGCTGGGTGTAGGCGGAGAGCTTGAAGAAGTAGTTCTCCTCCTTCAGCATCTCCACCGGCTTCTTGTGGATCGGGCAGAGCTTGCTGCCGTCCTCGCCGTCGAGCAGCTCACCGGGGGACTTGTACTCCTCGCACCCCACGCAGTACGGGCCCTCGTAACCGCCGCGGTAGATCTCGCCCTTGTCGTACAGGTCCTGCACGAACTCCTGGACGCGCGCGGTGTGGCGCTCCTGCGTGGTGCGGATGAAGTCGTCGTTGGCGATCTCCAGATGCTTCCAGAGGGGCTGCCACGCCTCGCCCACCAGCTTGTCGCACCACTCCTGCGGGGTGACCCCGTTGGCGTCGGCGGTGCGCATGATCTTCTGACCGTGCTCGTCGGTGCCGGTGAGGTACCACACCTTCTCGCCGCGCTGGCGGTGCCAGCGGGAGAGCACGTCGCCTGCGACGGTCGTGTAGGCGTGGCCCAGGTGCGGAGCGTCGTTGACGTAGTAGATGGGCGTCGTGACGTAGAACGTCGTCGCGTCGTCCGCGCCGTCGCGGGGAGCGCGCCGCTCCGCGGGGTCGAGCTTCTCATGTGCAGTGGCCGCCATGGACGAAATCCTATCGGCCCGCCGATATCACTCGCGCCTCGGTTTCCCCGCGGCGGGGGCGGCGCCCGGCGGGGGAACGCCATGACCGATTCCCGCCGGTGGACGCGGCTGCGGCGCGGCAGGCTCGGTGCCATGACCCTCATCGACGACATGGACGCCGCGGTGGCCGCCACCGCCTTCGAGATCCGGGCGATCGCCCCCGACGTGGTCGCCGCGCTGCGCATACGGGACGACGCCGGGCGGGCCCCGCGCCTGGTCGACGCCGGCCCCGACGGCGGCTCGCCGCTGCGCTGCTGCCTGGCCGTGGCCCGCCCGCACGAGCCGCTGGCCCTGGTCTCGTACGCCCCGCTGCGCCGCTGGGCCGCCGGGACGGGGGCCGAGCCGGCGGCGTACGACGAGGTGGGCCCGGTCTTCATCCACCCCGAGCCGTGCGGCGGACAGCTGGAGTTCCCTCAGATCCGCACCGGTGCGCGACGGGTGCTGCGGGCCTACGACGCCAACGGCACCATCCTGGGCGGCCGGATGATCGAGTGGCCCGGCCGGGCGGGCGGCGAGGCGCTGCTGGCCGAGTCGCTCGCCGACCCCCGGGTGGCCGTGGTCCACGTACGGGCGGTGGAGTTCGGCTGCTTCCACTTCGAGGTACGCCGCGCGGCGTGACGCTTCGCGGCGGGAAGCGCTCCGGTCACCCGTAGAGGCGTTCCAGCACGGCCGCCACGCCGTCCTCCTCGTTGCCCGCCGTCACCTCGTCGGCGACCGCCTTGAGGTCGGGGTGGGCGCCGGCCATCGCCACGCCGTGGGCGGCCCAGCGGAACATCGGGATGTCGTTGGGCATGTCGCCGAAGGCGATCGTGGTGGCCGCGGTACGGCCGAGGCGGCGGGCGGCCAGCGACAGGCCGGTGGCCTTGGACAGGCCGAGCGGCAGCAGCTCGACCAGCCCCTCGCCGGCCATCACCACGCCCACCAGGCCGCCGACCGCCACCTCGGCGGCGGTGGCCAGGGCGTCGTCGGTCAGCGTGGGGTGCTGGAGGAAGATCTTGCCGATCGGCTCCTCCCACAACCGCTCGCGCTCGTGCGCCGTGGTGACCGGCAGTTCGGCGACGAACCGGTAGCCGGGCTCGACCAGGAAGGCGCCGTCCACCCCGTCGCGGGTGGCGGCGACCGCGAGCCGGCCGACCTCGGACTCGATCTTCTCCAGGGCGAGCGCGGCCACCTGGCGGTCGAGGGTCACCGAGGTCAGCAGCCGCCGTTCCCCCGCGTGGTAGACCTGGGCACCCTGCCCGCACACCGCCAGCCCCTGGTAGTCCAGCGCGTCGAAGATGTGCAGGGTGCGGGAGGCCGGGCGGCCGGTGACCACGATGTGGTCGGCGCCGGCCGCGGTGGCCGTGGCGAGCGCCCGCCGGGTACGGGCGGAGACCGTGTGGTCGCCGCGGAGCAGGGTGCCGTCCAGGTCGGTGGCTATCAGCCGGTAGGTCACTTGGCGACCGGCTCCAGCACCTCGCGCCCGCCCAGGTAGGGGCGGAGCACCTCGGGGACGACCACGGAGCCGTCCGCCTGCTGGTGGTTCTCCAGGATCGCCACGATGGTGCGCGGCACGGCGCACAGGGTGCCGTTGAGCGTGGCCAGCGGACGGGTGCCCCGCTCGTCCCGCATCCGCACCGACAGCCGCCGGGCCTGGAACTCGTCGCAGTTGGAGGCCGAGGTCAGCTCGCGGTACTTGCCCTGGGTGGGGATCCACGCCTCGCAGTCGAACTTGCGCGAGGCGGAGGCGCCCAGGTCGCCGGTGGCCACGTCGATCACCTGGAACGGCAGCCCCAGCGCGCCGAGCCACTGCTTCTCCCAGGCCAGCAGCCGCTGGTGCTCCGCCTCGGCCTCCTCGGGGGCGACGAAGCAGAACATCTCCACCTTGTCGAACTGGTGGACGCGGAAGATGCCTCGGGTGTCCTTGCCGTAGGTGCCGGCCTCCCGGCGGAAGCAGGGCGAGAAACCGGCGTAGCGCAGCGGGAGCCTGGCCGCCTCGACGATCTCGTCCATGTGGTAGGCGGCCAGCGGGACCTCGGAGGTGCCGACCAGGTAGTAGTCGTCCTTCTCCAGGTGGTAGACGTTCTCCGCGGCCTGGCCGAGGAAGCCGGTGCCCTCCATGGCGCGCGGCTTGACCAGCGCGGGGGTGAGCATCGGGGTGAAGCCGGCCTCGGTGGCCTGCGCGATCGCCGCGTTGACCAGGGCCAGCTCCAGCAGGGCGCCGACACCGGTGAGGTAGTAGAAGCGCGAGCCGGAGACCTTGGCGGCGCGCTCGACGTCGATGGCGCCGAGTGCCTGGCCGAGCTCCAGGTGGTCCTTGGGCTCGAAGCCCTCGGCGGCGAAGTCGCGCGGGGTGCCGACGGTCTCCAGGACGGTGAAGTCCTCCTCGCCGCCGACCGGCACGTTCGGGTGGACGAGGTTGCCGATGCGCAGCAGCAGGGCCTGGGCCTCCTCGGCCGCCAGGTTCTGCTCGGCGTCGGCGGCCTTGACCGCGGCGGACAGCTCGCCGGCCTTCTTCAGCAGCCCGGCCTTCTCCTCGCCGGCGGCCTTGGGGATGAGCTTGCCCAGCGCCTTCTGCTCCGCGCGCAGTTCGTCGAAGCGGTGACTGGACGACCTGCGCCGCTCGTCGGCGGAGAGCAGGGCGTCGACCAGGCCGACGTCCTCTCCACGGGCGCGCTGGGAGGCGCGCACTCGGTCGGGGTCCTCACGAAGCAGGCGAAGGTCGATCACGGCTACAGGCTACCGGCAGGCCGCCTCCGGCCGCGACAAAATAAGTCGAGTTTGCTGGCAAATGTCCGTTTCTGGGAAACGGAAGAAATAATCGGCGACCCCCACTGCCCGTCAACCGAATTTAACGGCATCGCCCTCCGGAGTTGCATTTTCGGCCCGCGAAACCGGCCGTCGAGCCGGGTGTCGGCGCAGGTTATCCACAGGGAGCCGAGGCTCCCGGGCCGTTGTCCACAGGGTGTGGGGGTGGGCTGTGGAAGACGGAGTTGATCATTCCGCTTTCCCGGGAGAGTGATGTGTAATTCCGGTTTCAAACATTGCCAGAGGTCCCATTCGGGTGAGAAGTGCGCCTTCTCGTTCCCTCTATGGAGTTGATCGACGTAATTGGGGTGACGGATGATGGAGTGCGGCGCTGTGGACGGCTCGGAGGCAACAGACCGATTTGTCGACTAGATCACGGTCTGGGGGCGGCTGGCTTGTCGACTTGTCCCCAGGTCTCCACGAGAGCCTGTGGATAACTCGGTGGAAAACTGTGGACGCGGCCGGGGGTGTACGTTCGGCCGGATGCGACCGGTCAGACGCGGCCGTCCATCGCCCGGGCGAGCCAGTCCGCCGCCGCCGCGAACTCCCCGTCCGACGTGCCGGCGCGCACCTGCGGCGCCGTCTCGTCGGCCCTCGGGTAGGAGCCGAGGAACCGCACCTGCGGGCAGATCCGCTTCAGCCCCATCAGCGCCTCGCCCACCCTGCGGTCGGTGATGTGCCCCTCGGCGTCCACCGAGAAGCAGTAGCGCCCCATGCCGACCCCGGTCGGGCGGGACTCGATGCGCAGCAGGTTGACGCCGCGCACCGCGAACTCCTGGAGCAGTTCGAGCAGGGCGCCCGGGTGGTCCTCGCGCAGCCACAGCACCGCCGAGGTCTTGTCCGCCCCGGTCGGCGCGGCGGGCCGGCCCGGCCGCCCGACGAGGACGAACCGGGTCTGCGCGTGCGCGTTGTCGTGCACCTCGGTGGCGAGCGGCTCCAGCCCGTACCGCGCGGCGGCGAACTCGCCGGCGAACGCCGCGTCGAACCGGCCCTCCTGCACCAGCCGGGCCCCGTCGGCGTTGGAGGCCGCCGACTCCCAGACCGCGTCCGGCAGGTTGGCCGCGAGCCAGCCGCGCACCTGAGCCTGGGCCACCGGGTGGCCGGTGACCGTCTTGACGTCGGAGAGCCTGGTGCCGGGCCGGGCCAGCAGCGCGAAGGCGATCGGCAGCAGCACCTCGCGGTAGATCATCAGCGGCGCCCCGGTGGCCAGCTCGTCCAGGGTCGCGTTGACCCCGCCCTCCACCGAGTTCTCGATCGCCGCGAAGGCGCCCTCCGCCTCCCCGCCGCGCACCGCGTCGAACGCGGCCGGCACGGACACCATCGGCACCAGCTCCCGGGTCGCCGCCTCGGGCAACGTCCGCAACGCCGCCTCGGTGAACGTCCCCTCGGGGCCCAGATACGTATAACGCGCGGAGGGCGAGGTCATGACGTCAGCCTAATGGCCGTGCGGACGGCCCCGGGGCGGGCGGTACGCCGGGGCCGTGCGGCGACCCCGCCCGCCCTCACGACTCCAGCAACCGCTGCCCCACGTACTCGCCCTTCCCGCAACCGCCCGGCACCGCGAAGAGCGCGCTCGACTCGTGGCGGATGAAGCGCGACAGGCCGTCCCCGCGGTCGAGCTTGCGCTGCACCTTGACGAAGCCGTTGCCCGGATCGGCCTGCCAGCACACGAAGAGCAGCCCGGCGTCGGGCGTGCCGTCCGCGTCGTAGCCGTCGTGGTACGAGAACGGGCGGCGCAGCATCGCGGCCCCGCCGTTGGACGCCGGGGCGGCCACCCGGACGTGGGCGTCCCCGGGGATCGCCAGCGAACCGTCCGGGTTGAACCTGCCCAGGTCGACCGGGGTCGTCTCGGTGCCCCCGGACAGCGGGGCGCCGTCGGACTTGCGGCGGCCTATGACCGCCTCCTGCCGGTCGAGCGGCAGCCGCTCCCAGTCGTCCAGCAGCATCCGGATCCGCCGCACGACCGCGTACGAACCGCCGTTGAGCCACGCCTCGTCGCCGCCCTGGTCCGGGACGAAGACCTTCGCGGCGAAGTCGGGGTCGGCCGGCTTGGGGTTGTTGGTGCCGTCCACCTGGCCCATCAGGTTGCGGGCGGTCATCGGCCGCGCGGTGGCGCCCGGGGTGCGGTTGAAGCCGTTCATCTGCCAGCGCACCCGGGCCGTGCCCGCCGCCTCCTTCTGGAGCACCCGCAGCGCGTGGAAGGCGACCAGCGCGTCGTCGGCCCCGATCTGCGCCCACAGGTCGCCGTCGCTGCGCCGGGGGTCGAGCGCGTCGGAGGAGAACGCCGGGAGCGGCTGGAACGCCGCCGGGATCCGGTCGGTGAGCCCGGTCCGGGCGAAGAACGACCGCCCGAAACCGAACGTCACCGTCAGCGACGCCGGCCCCGCGTCCAGCGCCACCTGGTTGTCGCCCGCCGGCGGCCGTCCCTGCGTCATCGCCTCCGCCGCCGCCGACCAGCGGCGCAGCAACGCCGCGGCCTCCTTGCGGCCCGCCCCGGTCGCCAGGTCGAACGCGATCAGATGACCGCATGCCTGCAACGGCGTGGTGATTCCGGCCTGGTGGGTGCCGTGGAACGGTACGGCGCCGGTGCCCACCGAGGTCAGCGCGGGACCGCCGGTACCGGCCGCCGCGTACCCCAGCGCGCCGCCCGCGCCGCCGGCCACCAGTCCGGCCGCCCCCGCCGCCCCCGCGGTACCCAGCAGCCGCCTGCGCGTGATCTCCTGACCGGCCATCAGCCGACCGTCACCTCCTTCGTCTCGGTCACCTCGTCGATGTCGGAGGTGCGTACGGTCACGGACACCTGCCAGCGGCCCGCCAACGGCAGCTGCACGGTCGTCGACGCCCAGGAACCGGTGTCCAGGTGTTCCAGGGGGACCGGGAGCGGCCCTATCGCCCCGGCGCCGCCGCTCCTGGCGCCGCCGTCCAGCGTGAAGGCCACCCGCACCTCGGGGACGTCCACCGGCTTGCCCGCCGGGTCGGCCAGCTCCAGGTGCAGCTCGTTGTGGCCGGTCCGCGCCGGGTCGAGGTGGAGCGCCGCGATGCCCTTGCCGTGCGGCCCGCCGGTGTCGTACGGGAAGGTGACGAACGCCGGCCCCTGGTAAGCCGGTACGGCGCCGGCGCCGGCCGCGGCCTGGGCGGCGCGGCCCGGTTCGGTGCCGCTGAGCACGGTGGTGACGGCGAGCACGGCGACGGCGACGGCGGCCTCGGCCAGCACGGAGCGGCGCAGCCCGGAGCGGGCCGGGTCGGCGTCGCGTGCCCGGCGGATCCGCGCGGTGGCGATCGCGGCGCGCTGGCGGGCGAGTTGAGCGGCGCGCGCGGGGTCGCCGGAGGGCTCGGGCTCCGCCTCGGCGACCGCCGTCGGTTCGGCCTCCGCGATCGGCCGCGCGCTCTCCGCCAGCCGGCCGGTCCACCGCCGCGACACCCCGGCCACGGCCACCATCACCGCCACCAGCCCGAGCTTGACCAGCAGCAGCCGCCCGTACGCGGTGGCCGTCAGCGCGTGCCAGGAGCCGACCTGCCGCCACGACTGGTACACCCCGGTGGCCACCAGGACGCACACGCAGCCGAACGCGGTCCGGGAGAACCGCCGTACCGCGCCCCGGTCCACCCCGGCCGTCCGGTACAACGCCGTCACCAGCGCGGCCAGACCGCCGAGCCACACGGCCACGGCGAGCAGATGGAGCACGTCCACCGGCATGGCCACGCCCGGCTGTATGCCCACCGAGGCGTGCTCGGCCATCGCCCAGGTGGCCGCGATGCCGACGGCGATCACCGCGCCGCCGACCCCGAGCCCGAACGCCAGGTCCCGCCGCTCACGCGGATCGTCCCGGCGTCCGTACGCCCCGAAGAGCACCGACAGGAAGGCCGCCGCGGCGGCGAGCAGCAGCAGCCGGGCCACCAGCGCGCCGCCCGGCCGGGTCTCCACCGCCGACCGCAGCAGCCCCAGGTCGGCCACCTTGCCGAGCCCGGCCCCGTCCGCGTACGCCCCGCGCAGCAGCAGCAACGCCAGCGTCGAGACCACCATCGCGGCCCACCCCGACACCGCCAGCCGCTGCATCACCCGCAGCCCGGCCCCACGCGGCCAGCACACCGTCAGGAACACCGACACACCGACCATCACGGCGAAACCGGCATACGCCAGACAGCGCCCGATGCCGTACAGCGTGCCGACCGCCCCGCCGCCGGCCGGCTCCTGCGGCACCACCGCCGAGGTCTTCGACGGCGCGCCCACCGAGAACGTGAAGGCCCCCGACACCGGATGGCTGTCCGCCGAAACCGCCTTCCACACCACGGTGTACGTGCCCCTGGCGAGCCCCGCGCGCAACGCCACCGTGGCGGTGTCCGACCCGCTCGGCGCGTGGTGCGCGGCGCCCTGCTGCACCGGCCGGCCCGCCGGGTCGAGCACCCGCAGCGAGTCGGCCGACAGCAGCACGCCCTCGGAGAAGCCCAGCGTCACGGCGGTCGGCGCGGTGGCCACCACCGAGTTCTGCGCCGGGTCGGTCTTCAGCAGGGCGGCGTGCGCCGAGGCGGGGACCGCGCCGGCCAGCAGCGCGGTGACCACCGCCGCCAGCACGATCAGCAGCCGCTTGGCCCTCATCGCGGATCAGCCCTTCGGGTGGTACGACGCCGGCTCGACGGGGACCTCCACGGTTATCGGCGCCGACTTGGCGAAGTGCAGCTGGAAGGAGACCTTGTCACCGACGGCCGGACGGCGCTTCAGCTTCATCAGCATCAGGTGGTTGCCGCCGGTGCTCAGCACCAGCCGGCCCTTCGCCGGCACCGGGAACGAACTCACCGCGCGCATCGCCCCGCCCTGCGTGCTGTGCATCGTCACCTCGGGCGCCAGGTCGCTGCTGACCGAGGTGAGCCGGTCATCCCCCGCCCCGGTGTTGGTGACGGTGAAGTAACCGGTGGCCATGTCGGCCATCGGCGGCTGCGGCACGTAACCGCCGCTGACCTTCAGCTGCGGTGCGGCGGCGGTCCCGGAGGCGTTGCCGCCGCAGCCGGTGAGGGCCGTCGCCGCCGTCGCGAGCGCGGCCGTGGCCAGGGCCCAGCGGGCGGTCGGGCGGATGGCGCGGCGGGTGGTCGGCGTCACGGCGTCTCTCCCTTGATCAGCTTGGGCAGGTCGGCCGCGAACTGATCGGCGCTGACCCCTGAGGTGTAGAGGAAGTGGGACTTGTCGTCCTTGGGGGAGAAGGCGAAGACCTCGGCGCCGTGCTGGACGCTGTAGCTGCCGTCCTTCTGCTTGACCGGCTTGTCGATGAACACGCCTAGGCTGCGCGCCGCCGCCTGGATGGTGGCGAAGTCCCCGGTCAGCCCCGTGAAGGCGGGGTCCTGCGGAGCCAGCCACTCGCCGAGGCGCTTGGGCGTGTCGCGCTCGGGGTCGGTGGTGACGAAGACCACCTGGAGCTTGTCCTGGTCGGCCTTGGGCAGCCGGTGCTTGGCGCTGGCGATGTCGGCCATGGTCGTCGGGCACACGTCGGGGCAGTGGGTGTAGCCGAAGTACAGCAGCGTCGGCTTCCCCGCGGTCTCCTTGACCAGGTCGTACCGCTTGCCGTGGGTGTCGGTCAGCACCAGGTCCGGCTTGTCCTTGGGCTGGTCGAGGGTGACCGCGGCCTTGGTCGCCGAGGCGGAGACCGACACCACCGGCTTGTTCCCGTCGGACGAGCCGCCGCACGCGCTCAGCGTGAGCGCCGCCGCGGCGACCAGCGCGGCGCAGCCCACCAGCCGCCGCCCGGCCGCCTTCCGCGCGCCGACGGCCATCGGGTGCTGGTCGGTCGTAGTTGTACGCATCAAGAGGTTCCCCACAGTGGTAGTTGCTTTCGCCGGCCCCCGTGCCCGGTCCGCCCGGCGCCCTCGCCCCGGGCCCGCCCGCCCGGTCCCCGCCCGCCGGTTGGCGGCCGGGGACCGGTGCGGACCGGTGGCGCCGACCGGTGGATTCCGGCCCGGCGCCGGGCCGGTCGGGTGGCCTGGACCGGAGCCCGGGCCGCGGAGCCTGGGCCGGAGCCGGAGCCGGAGCCGGAGCCGGAGTCGGAGCCGGAGCTTGGGCCTGGGCCGGAGCCGGAGCCTGGGCCGGAGCTTGGGCCTGGGCCGGAGCCGGAGCCGGAGTCGGAGCCGGAGCTTGGGCCTGGGCCGGAGCCGGAGCCTGGGCCGGAGCTTGGGCCTGGGCCGGAGCTTGGGCCTGGGCAGAGGCCGAGGGGCCGTGCCGGACCATGCCGGTCGCGGTGTGGCGGCGGGTGGTGGTCCCGGGCACCTGGGCCCGGGTGTCCGGCCGGCCGATCCCCCGGGCCCAGGTGCCCGGAGTTCAGGCGTCCAGGGCTCAGGCGTCCTGCGGCCGGGCGACCCGTGGTCGGGCGCCCGGGGCTCAGGCCTCCTGGGTCGGGCGCCCCGTGGTCCGGGACGCCCGCCACCACGCCACGCCGGGCCCGCGGTCGCGACCACGGGTCCGGCACGGCCTGCCGGCTCACGCCTCGGCGGAACCGCCGCCGGACCGCCTGCGCCCGGCGAACACGCCGAACGCCACGCCCGCGGCGCCCACGACGATGCCGGCGATGCCCAGCACCCGCGCGGTGGTGTCGCTGTCGTCGGACGACTTCGGCGCGGCGCTCTGCTGCCCGCCGGCGCCGTTGTCGCCCTTGGCGTCGGTGAGGGCCAGCGTCGGCGCCGGGTTGGCCGGCTCGGGGCCGCCCGATGTGGGCTCGTCGATCCACCGGACGACCTGGTTGTCGTCGTACGTCTGGAGCGCCTTGAAGACCAGCTTGCCGGTGTTGGTCGGCAGCGGGCCCAGGGAGACCGGGAACTGCTGGAACTCGCCCGGCTTGATCTGCCCGCCGGTCCAGGTGATCTTGGTGACGGCCTCGGTGACCTGGCCGTCGTCGGTGGTGATCGGCTTGGCCAGCTTGCTCTTGGTGACGGTGGCCGTCCAGCCCGGCACCGGCTGCGTCGACACCGACGCCAGCGGCTCGTCGGCCGGGAAGTTCACCTCGACCTTGACCGTGTTGGCCTTCTCCTGCTCGTTGGGCACCTTGAACGACACCGTGCTGTAGCTGCCCTTGGCGGCCTGCCCCGGCTGGACGGTGACGTGCGCGAACGCGGGCGCCGCGAGCAGCAGCACACTCGCTCCGGCAACCGCGCCGACCGCTGAGGCCCGGCGCAGGGTACGACGACGTGACGTGGTCATGATGCGATGACTCCACTTGGGTGAGAGGTGGTTCGGGTGACGTGCGCGCACGGTCGCCCCGGCCCCCTCCCGGACGTCGCCCCGGGGAGCCGGTCAGACCGCGGCGGCGGACAGCGGCGGACCGCGCCGGACCACCGAATGGCGCAGCGCCACCGCGCGCGGACGCACCGGCCGCTCCGCCGCGCGCCGTGCCCGTACCGCCCCGAGCCGTTCGGCGAGCACCCCGGCGACCAGCGCCAGCACCCTGACGGCCGCCAGCACCATCCGCCACCCGGGCGTCCCGGCCAGCGTCCGGGCGCCCTGCGCGGAGAGCCGCACCAGCCGCCACAGCGCCACTTCGCCCCGCCGCAGCAGCCAGCCGGCGATCACCGCGGCCACCAGGTGCCCGCAGAGCATCGGCAGCGTGTACCCCATCGCACCGGTCATGGCGTGCCCGCCCGGGGCCATCGCGCCACCGGCGGAGGAGGACGTACCGATCACGGCGGCCGGGTCGATACCGGCCTGGCGTATGACGTGCTCGGCACGGCCCGGGGTCATCGGCGTCAGGTGCGCGTTGCACAGCAGCCGTCCGGCGAACGCCATCAGCTGCTCGCCGCGGCCCGCCCCCTGACCGCCCGCCGCCCCGGCACACCACTGGCCGGTGCTGAAGAGCGCGTGCAGGCCGAGCTGGCCGGCCGCCATGGCGGTGGCGATGCCGGGCAGCGAACGCTCCCGTCCGGCCAACGGCGCGACGACGGCCGTCACCGCGGCCCAGCCGGCCAGCAACGCCCACAGCGGGATCGTGTCGCCCGAAGCCATCGCGTGCCCGGCCGCGGACAGCGTCACGCAGGCCGCGGCGAACACCGCGGCCCTCAGCAGTCGCAGGCCGGCGTCGGCACGCAGGGGGGCAGTCATGACGGCCGTCATCATCCCACCCCTCCCTTCCGCCACCCGTGGCAGGGTGCTCGGCCCGCCCGGTCCCTCCGGGGCGCCGTCCGCGTCGCACCCGGCCCGTCCGGGGCGACCTACGTCTCGTCCACCCGGCGTCCGCCGGGACCGGTCCACTCCCGCCCGGCGCCTCCAGGGCGCCGGCGGCTACGTACCCCGGCGTCTCGGGGTGCCGGTACGCATCCGCCCGGGTGCCGCCGGGCCGCCGCATACCGCCACCGGCCTGCGCGCCAGGCCGTTCTCCCGGCGTCCGTCCGGCGCCGGGGCCGTACGTTCACCAGGCCCGGTCCGTACCGGGCGCCGTATCCGCGGCCACCGTCCGTCGCAGTGGCCCATACCCCCTGCCGTCCACCTTCCGCGTCCGCCGAATGAGCGGCTTCACATCAACGGCAGGCTTATGAGGAGAACTTCGCGGCAATACGTATCCGTATGTCGAGCCGCAGCCAGGAGGCTGGAGCATGAGCATCTGGTGGTCTCTCCATTTGCGGCGCGAAGCTGCGAGCGTTCCGCTCGCCCGCCGGCTTCTGCTGGGCACCATGGAGACCGCCGGGGTCGACCCGGACATCTCCTACGACCTGTCCGTCGCCTTGTCGGAGGCGTGTGCCAACGCGGTGGAACACGCCGGGGACACCGAATCCGCGTCCGGCGAATACCGGGTCACCGCCCACATCGAGGGCGACCGGTGCCACATCGAGGTCACCGACTCCGGCCCCGGGCTGCCGTTGACCCGGCGCCGCCCCGTCCGCCCCAGGCCCGCCCAGCCGACGCCGCATCAGCACGCCGAGCACGGCCGCGGACTCTTCCTCATCGAGGCCCTCGTCGACCACGTGCAGTTCCGCAACAAGCCCGGCAGCGGAGCCGTGGTCAGCTTCGACAAGGTGCTCAAGTGGCGTGACGACGCCCTGCTCAAGGCGTCCTGACCGGGTGAGGACGAGCCCCGCGCGCCCCGGCCCGGCCGGCCGCCCCCGGACCGGCGCGGGACCGGCCGGGGACACGCCGTGGAAGCCGACGGCTCAGCCGCGCAGCCCCCGTATCCAGGACTCGACCTCGTCGGAACGGCGGGGGAGCGCCGCCGACAGATTGCGGTTGCCGTCCTCGGTGACCAGGATGTCGTCCTCGATCCGGACGCCGATGCCACGGTATTCCTGAGGCACCGTCAGGTCGTCGGCCTGGAAGTAGAGACCGGGCTCGACGGTGAGCACCATGCCGGGCTCCAGGGTGCCGTCCACGTAGGTCTCGGTGCGGGCCTGGGCGCAGTCGTGGACGTCGAGGCCGAGCATGTGACCGGTGCCGTGCAGCGTCCAGCGGCGCTGGAGGCCGAGCTCCAGCACGCGCTCGACGGGGCCTTCGAGGATCCCCCACTCGACCAGCTTGACGGCGAGCACGCGCTGCGCCGCGTCGTGGAAGTCGCGGTACTTCGCGCCCGGCCGTACCGCGGCGATACCGGCCTCCTGGGCCTCGTACACCGCGTCGTAGATCTTCCGCTGGAGCTCGGTGTAGGTGCCCGAGACCGGCAGGGTACGGGTGACGTCGGCGGTGTAGAGCGAGGTGGTCTCCACGCCGGCGTCGAGCAGCAGCAGGTCGCCGGAGCGGACCGGGCCGTCGTTGCGCACCCAGTGCAGCGTGGTGGCGTGCGGGCCGGCGGCGGCGATGGTGCCGTATCCGACGTCGTTGCCCTCGACGCGGGCGCGCAGGAAGAAGGTGCCCTCGATGTAGCGCTCGGAGGTGGCCTCGGCCTTGTCGAGGACCTTCACCACGTCCTCGAAGCCGCGCACGGTGGAGTCGACCGCCCGCTGGAGTTCACCGATCTCCCAGGCGTCCTTGACCAGCCGCAGCTCGCTGAGGAACGTCTTCAGCTCCTCGTCGCGCCCGGCGTCGGTGCGGCCGTCGAGGATCCGCTCGACCCCGGCGTCGTAGCCGCGCACCACGCGGGTGGGCACCTGGTCGTCGGGCAGGTGGTCGGCGATCTCGCGTACGTCGTGGCACTCCAGGCCGAGCAGCACGGCGGCCTCGCCGAGGCTGTGCCGCCGGCCGACCCACAGCTCGCCCTGGCCGTCCAGCCAGAACTCGCCGTTCTCCCGGTTGGAACGGGGCAGCAGGTAGCCGGTGGCCCGGTGGCCGTCGCCCTCGGGCTCCAGGACGAGCACGGCGTCCTGCGTCTGGTCACCGGTGAGGTGGACGTACTCCGATGAGGCCCGGAAGGGGTAGTCGGTGTCGTTGGAGCGCGTCTTGAGGTTGCCCGCCGGGATCACCAGGCGCTCCCCGGGGAAGCGGGCGGAGAGCGCGGCGCGGCGCTCGGCGGCGTACTCGGCCTGGTCGGCCGGCCGCAGGTCGCGCAGCTCGGTGTCGGCCCAGCCCGACTTCATCAGTTCGGCCAGTTCGTCGGAGACGGCCGGGTACAGGCCGTTCTTCCGCTGCTTGATCTCCGCCTGGTCGGCGGGGCGATCGGTCTCGGGTCCGCCTTCGGTGTTCTCCGGGGCGCGCTCCTCGGCCACGTCATGCCTCCTCGCACTTGGACGATTGCCATCGTAAGCATGTGCGGGGATCCGTGAACGCCACCCTGTGGACAACGTCCCGCCTGTGGATAACTCGGATCATGCCCACGACATAGGCGCTCCGGGTCCGCCGTCCGTTCAGTCGAACCGCGCGGCCAGCAGCACCACGTCCTCCGGGCTGTCCATCCGGTCCCGTCCGTCCGGCAGACACACCTCCAGCACGTGGTCGACGAGGAGGTCGGGGTCCGCGCGGGCCGTCCGGGGAGCGCCCGCCGCCGCCGCGTGCAGCAGCGCGAACGCCCGGTCCACCGGTTCGCCGGTACGGTGCAGCAGCCCGTCGGTGTACAGCAGTACGGTTTCTCCCGGCGCGGCGTCCAGTTCCACACTGGGCGCCTCCCAGCAGCTCAGCATGGCCAGCGGCGCCGACAGCGAGGTCTCCACGTACTCGGTGCGGTGGGCGCCGACGATCAGCGGTGGGCAGTGCCCGGCGCCCGCCATCAGCAGGTGCCGTGCCGTGGGCTCGACGTAGGCGAAGAGCGCGGTCGCCGCCCGGGCCGGCTCGGTCAGCCGCAGCAGCAGCTCCAGGTCGGACAGGACGGCGACCGGATCCTCGCCCTCCATCACCGCGTACGCCCGCAGCGAGGCGCGAAGCCGGCCCATCGCCGCCACCGTGCTGGGCCCGGAACCGGTCACCCCGCCGACCGTGAGCCCCAGCGCGCCCTCCGGCAGCGGCAGCGCGTCGTACCAGTCGCCGCCGCCCAGCGGTCCGGTGCGGTGCCGGACCGCCATCCGTACCCCCGGCACCCTCGGCAGCCGGCTCGGCAGGAGTTCCTCGCGCAGTACGGCGACGGTGTCCCGGGCCCGGGTCAGTTCGATCTGGCGGGCGAGATGGGCGGCGGCGCAGCGGACGTAGAGCCCGGCCAGGTGGCGCTGGCGCTCGCCGGGCTGGCCCGCCTCGTCGTACAGCCACAGGACGGCGCCGAGGTGTCCGGCGCCCTCGGCGGCCAGCCGCAGCCCGTAGCTTGCGTGGAAGCCCAGGTGGGCGGCGACCTCGCGGTGTCTGGGGTCGAGGCCGGGCTCGTTGGCGAGGTCGGAGTTGATGACCTCGGCGCGTGCGCCCTCGGGCGCGGTCCCGGACGGGGCGCCGGCGTCCAGCAGTTGACCGTAGAGGGCGGCGTCGCGCGGCACCGTCTCGATGGCGCCGAGTTCGGAGCGGAGCAGTCCGTGTCCCACGAGGGTGGCCGGCCCCCGGCCGTCGGCCGGTTCGAGTACCGCGAGCCCCCGGCGCGCGCCGACCAGGCTCGCGCCGGCGCGCAGCAGCTCTTCGAGCGCGGCGCCCAGTGAAGCGGTGTGCGCCAGGCGCTCGGTGAGTTCGTGCAGCGTGGTCAGGTCGGAGATCCAGCAGGCCAGCCGGTCCTGCACGGCGGCGGCGGGGCGGTCGCCGGGGCGGGCGTCGTCGGACACGGGGTGCGGTCCGGAGCGGCCACGGCGGGCGGCGGATTGCGCGGCCTCCGCCGAGGTGGGCACATTGTGCGGGACATCCGCAATGGGTGAGTCGATTCCGGCCACTTTCGGAAGGTGGGGGGCGTTCATGGCCGACGGCTTCCGGCGTGAATGCGTCCGTGCGAGGCGGTGCCCGCATTCACCCGATTTCCGTGGTATTCGTCGGCTTCGTTCCACGAGCAGGGGCGCGACTGCGACCTGGCTTTTTCCGTCAATAGCATCGCAAACCCCCATGTCGTGCTGCGCCGCTATCAATACCTCCCTTGTACACGCATGGATGAGGACATGTCCAGGATTGCGCAGGTGGCTGCCGGGTGTCTCTCGTAGCCGCTCCTGGTGAGAGGTTGACGCAAAGTTGACTTGAAATAGCCGCAGCCAAGGTCAATTACCTGTCGACTGAGCACATTCGACAGTGCGTCATATCCACGTCGGCGGGTACGTACGAGGTGGGACAGGCGACGGGGCGGCCGGAGAGGCCGGGCGGCACACGGGTGCCCCCGGTACGGCAGGAACCCGATCCCCGACCCGCGCGTCCTACCCGACGACGGCCGACCTCCACCTGTGGCGAGGGCGCAACAACACGCGGGACCACCAGGCGAACGCCGGACACGAAACTCCATGGCGAACGCCAATGAGCGCCACCCCTCGCCACATTCCACGCCCGGTCGGCGGCGTGATGCGCTGCCTCGCACGCGGTGTACCTGCCCTCACGGGGGAGAGCGGTTCTGGTTGGCAACGGGCAGATCCTCTGGCGTTAACGGAAAGGAACGAGCGCTGATGCGCGAGATCCTCGGAAGGCGACGCAGGCTCATGGGGTCCGACGGACTTTCCCGGTCCGGCGGTCCGCGGTCCAAGGGGCTGCTGGGTAGGAACGGGCGCTCGGGGCCCGGTGGCTCCAGGCGCTCCAGGAAGGGGCGGTCGGCGACGCGCGACGCGGCCCTGGGCTACGCGACCCGGTGGGGCTGGCCGGTGCTTCCCGGCGCCGGCCCCGCGGATCCGGCGTCCCGGCGCCGTACGCAGGCCGTCGCGGGGGCGGACGTGCTGCTCGCCGGGTGGTCCGAGGCACACGGGATACTCCCCGCCGACCACGGCGAGCCGTCGCCCTCCGCGCGCTCCGAGGACGCCCTGCCGGGCTCCGGCGGCCTCGGCGCCCTCGCCCGCCGGGCGCTGACCGCGTGGCGGCCCGCGCTGCGTGCCCTCCGGCGCGGGGCGGACGGCCGGACGGGGCGCGCGTCCGCCGCGCCGCACCGGGGTGTTGGGGCGTACGAGGAGGCGCACGCGCCCGGAAGCGCCGATGCGTCCGGGCGCACGGCGGCGGACTCCGGCGCGTCCGGGTCCGGATGCGCCTGCCCGCGCCCCGACTGCGCCGTTCCCGGAGCCCACCCGTACGACCCCGGTCTGCTGGCCGCCACCACCGACGCGCGGATGGTCGACTGGTGGTGGGAGCGGCGGCCGGAGGCCCCGGTGCTGCTGGCCACCGGTGAGCAGGTCTCGGCGGTCAGCCTGCCCGCCGCCGCGGGCGTGCGGGCGCTCGCCGCCCTCGACCGCCTCGGCGTACGCCTCGGCCCGGTGGTCGCCACCCCGACCCGCTGCGTGCTGCTCGTGGCGCCCTACTCCTTCGAGGAGTTGGGGGAGCTGCTCAACCGGCACGACTGGGTCCCTTCGTCGCTGCGCTACCACGGCCGCGGGGGGTACGTGGTGCTGCCGCCGTCCCGGACCGGCGCCGGACACGCCGGCTGGCTGCGCGAGCCGCGGCCCGCGGCGGACGGCGGCGCCCCCTGGCTGCCGGACATCGCCGTCATCGTCGACACGCTGGTCGAGGCGGGGGTACGCGCGCCGGACGGCAGCAGGCTGGCCTACTAGTGCCGGGTGGCCCGGCGTCGTGCGACGCCGGGCCCTGCCCGTGCCGCCGGTGAGCCCATGACGCGGCGCCGACCAGGACGGCGCCGCGCGCCGTCCTGGTCGGCGCCGTAAACCCTTTCGTGGCGTGCCGTCGGGGCGGGCGTTACCTACCCCCGGGTCACTCGTTCAGGTGTGAGGGGGGCCGTGTGGCCCCATGACATCGGCGCGCGAGACGGAAGGGGGCGGTTGATACCGATATGTTCGACCCGTCGAAGCAGTCTCCGGCTAATCCAGGTGGGTGCCCGTGGAGTGCGGATCGAATCTGCGTGTGATCGCCACGGCGAGCGTGGTCGCGCTCGCCGCCATGCTTCCGCTCACCGCCGCCACCGCGGGGCCGGCGGGGCCGCACCGCAAGGCACTGGTGCCGCACAACGTCGTCCGCGGTGACCGTCGGCCGGCAGGCGCACACGAGGACACGCCCGCAAGCGCATTCGGGGGCGCGCCCCACGCCCAGCACGCCCGCCACCCCTTCCGGGTCACCCCCGGCCGCCCCGGCGACCCCCGTTCCGCCTCCGCCACCGGCGCCGTGGCGTCCGGCCTCCTCGGGTCGGGTGCCGCCCACGTCCAGGCGCCCGTCCCCGTACGCACCATCGCGGAGTGCGGACCCCAACTGCGCTCCCCGGCCGGAGTCGAGGCCCAGACCTGTGTCTTGACGAGCGGTCAGGACGCCTACGCCCGCACCTACTACCGCAACCGCACGGGGCGCCGGCTCGACCTCGCCATGACGTTGATGCGCCCCGACCACACCACCGTGGTCGTCCACTGTCCGCTCGCCGCCTCGGACACCCCGGGCACGTGCGACACCCCACGGGAACGGTCCGTCCCCGGCACCGACCTGGAGCCGGACGCCTACAGCGCCATCGCGGAGATCGCCCCGGCGGCCGACCGCGTCACCGATCGCCGGCTGCTGCTGCGCACCGGCAGCGGTACGCAGTGAGACGGCGGGGAGAAGGAGGGAATGGAAAGGCCCGATCGCTGGCGACGGGGGATGCACCAGCGACCGGGCTGTAATTAACGGTAACAAGACTTTGCCCATACGCAAATTCGGCCGGGCGGATTGGAACCCCTATTCACCGGCCGCTATGTGGAGTGTGACGCGTATCACGTTCCGTAGGATGCGGATCTTCCGCTTCCAGGGGCTGTCTTCGGGTCTTCCTACAAGGCCGGTGAGTACATGGCGAATCGGGGGTTCCGCTTGGTTGGCCCTGGTGGATCAGGGGTGCCCGCGGTGTGCGATCGGCGGATCGACTATCCCGATCGCGTAACCGCGGTAACCGAATGCGGAAGAGCCGCTAACCGATGAGCGGCACCGCGCTATCCGTCGACCGGCCGGACGGGAACCGGTGCGCACCGGCCGGACAGCCGAGTTCCGCACCGGTCCGCGTACCACTCCGGCATGCCTTACGCTGCCCGACCGATCGTGTTCCCGCGCGTCGTCCGGCGCGGCGCCGGGCAGCCGTTCCCCCGTTGTCCCGCCGTCAGCTCAGGGTGATCTGGCGATTGGCCAGCCCGCTGCGGGCCTTGCGCTCCTGGGTGTCGAGCGGGGTGTCCACCGCCAGCGCCTCCGCGAGCCGTTCACCGAAGGCGGCGGCCGGCTTCTCGACGTCCTCGGCCTGGACGGAGGCCGGCAGGTCCCAGACCGGGACCACGAGCCCGTGCGCCCGGAACGAGCCGACGAGCCGGGTGCCCTCGCCCAACGAGGAGGTGCCCGCCGTGTGCAACCGGGCCAGCGCGTCGAGCAGTTGCTCCTCCGGGTGCGGCATGACCCACCGCAGGTGGTTCCGTTCCGGGGTGGCGCACCAGTACGCACCCTCGACGCCGGTCAGCCGTGCGGTCGGCAGCGCCGCGGCGTTGGCCCGTTCCAGCGAGGCGGCGACCTCGCCGGTGGCCTGCGCGGCCTGCTCCGGGTCGCCGAGCCAGAACTCGAAGCCGCTGTGGACCACCGGCGTGAAGGGCGCCGTGGTGTCCAGCAGGTCCTGCAGACGCGGACCGGACGGGTCGGCCCGCCGCGCGTCGACCGGGTGCCCGGGCTCGGTCTCCAGCGCCCGCCGCAGCGTGTCGGCCAGGTCGCGGCTGATGTCACCGGAGGCGGTGTCGTTCTGCAGCCCCAGCAGCACGGTGCCGTCGTCCCGGCGCAGCGCCGGCCACGCCATCGGCAGCACGGTGGCCAGCGTCACCGCCGGAACGCCGTCCGGCAGGCCGCCCTTGAGCGTCAGCTCGACCGTGGCGGCCGGCACCAGTTCGCGCAGCGCCACCCAGTCGCACTCGCCCGGCAGCCCTTCGAACGGCCGCTGGACGAGTTCGGTCGCGGCCTGCGCGGCCTGCCGCCCGTGGCACGCCTTGTACCGGCGCCCCGATCCGCAGGGGCAGGGCTCCCGCGCCCCGACGACCGGCACCTCCCCGTCGGTGCGCTGCGCGACCGGCTTGCGGTCCTTGGACTGTGGGCGCTTCTTGGCCATGGCTGGGCGTCTCCCGCGTACGGCGTGCTACGTCGTCGGCGAGCCTAATGCCGCCCCGCGCCCGGCTCCGCGCGACCTGCCGTCGGCGGCCTGTGGCGCACCGCACCGTCCGTCGGCCGCGCGGCGACCGACGGCCCGTCGGTGCGGTGCGCCCGCCGTCTCAGCCCAGGCCGTCCAGCAGATCGCTCAACTCCGGCACCCGGCCCATGACCGGCACCGCGAGGCGTGCCCCGCCGTTGCCGAGGCCCTCCCGCCGGGCGTGCCGGCCGCGTACCGCGAGCACCGCCCAGACGGTCACCTCGCCGGGCGTGTCGCGTACCCCCCAGTTGAGGGAGAGGGCGCCGACGATGCCGAGCCCGCGTCCGCCGCGGGCGGTCAGCGAGGGACTGGACGGCTGGGGCCTGGTGGGGCCGCCGCCGTCGGTCACCTCCAAGGTCAGCAGTCCGTCCTCGGCCAGCCGCCAGGCGGCGCGTATACCGGCGTTGCCGGTGCCGTGGTCCGCGCCGCGGGTGGCCGCGTGGGCGCCGTCCCGGCCGTCGTGCCGGACGCCGCCGTGGTCGCCCCCGTCGTGTCCGCGGCCGTCGTAGCCGCGGCTTTCGTGTTCGTGGCCGTCGTCGAGTGGACGAGCGTGCCGGTAGGCGTTGCTCAGCAACTCGGAGAGCACCAGGACGGCGTCGTCCACCACCGTGTCCGGCGCCCCGTGTTCGTACAGCTCCTCGCGCAGCCTTCGCCGCGCCTCACCGACGCCCGCCGGACCATGGGGAAGGGCCATGGTCGAGGACGTCGGTACCTCTTGGGCTACCACCAACGCCACCCCCGCTACCTCCTTCACCCCACGCCACGTGCAGGATGCCCCGAAGGACTGGACCGGAAACAGGCCAATCGCGATCCTTTGGCGCACTGACACCGTTCGAACACATACCGAACGCGCCGGTGTGCTCCCGTGTGGGCCGGATGGGGCGGGAGGCCGCCTATCGCCCGAGTTGCGCCAGTACCTGACGGGGACGATTGGTGATGATCGCGTCCACACCGAGGCGAACGCACAGCTCGACATCGGCCGGTTCGTCGACCGTCCACACATGGACGCGATGGCCGGCCCGATGGGAACGAGCCACGTAGCCGGGGTGCGAGCGCAGGATGCGGATGCCGGGTCCGGCGATGTGCGAACCGGCGGGCAGCCGCCCGTCGCGGTACCGGGGCAGCAGGTAGTTCATCAGGAAGACCGTGGGCAGCGCGGGGGCGGCCACCTGGATGCGGCGCAGCGAGCGGCCGGAGAAGCTCATCACCCGGACCCGGGGCCGTTCATCGTCCTCCGCAGCGGGCTCCGGGCGGTCGAGGCCGAAGCGGCGCAGCAACGTCAGCAGGCGTTCCTCCACCTGACCCGCCCAGCGCGTGGGGTGCTTGGTCTCGATGGCCAGGTCGACCCGGCGCCCGGCGTCGGTCACCAGCTCCAGCAGACGCTCCAGGGTGAGGACCGCGCTCAGCTCGGCCGGGTCCGCCTCCCGGTCCGGCGACTCGTACGGATCCTCCTTCCAGGAACCGAAGTCGAGCGCGGCGAGGTCGGCCAGTTCGAGCGCGGAGACGGCACCGCGCCCGTTGGACGTACGGTTGACCCGGCGGTCGTGCACGCAGACCAGGTGGCCGTCCGCGGTGAGCCGGACGTCGCACTCCAGCGCGTCGGCGCCGTCCTCGATGGCCTTGCGGTAGGCGGCGAGGGTGTGTTCGGGGGCGTCCCGCGAGGCGCCCCGGTGGGCGACCACCTGGATCCGGCGCGGGGACGACGGGACCGCCCCGACCTCGTACGCGTGGCTCATCGGGATATCGTGCCACCACCTGCCCACGGCGTCCGATTTGCCGGGGATAAAGGATTGCCGTGGAGCGCACAGGGACTGCTTACAGCGGTCCGACGCGGCATGGGCAATGCTGTCCTGCGGTAATCGGTCGTCGTACCGTGTCCGGCCGGTCGGCCGGCGGCGGTCCCCATCCACCGTGTCCCTTCGAGGAGATGAAGCTGTGAGCACCGAGAACGAGGGCGGACTCCCCGCCTCCGGGCCCGTCTCCGGACCAGACGGCGGCGACCGGTCCGAGCAGCGGCCGGGTGTCTCGGAGCGGCCCGACACCACCGCCGCGATGCCCGCGGTCCCGGACGGCCCGCCCGCCGTGCCGCCCGCCCCGGCCACCCCGCCCCCGGCCAGGCCGGCGGCCTTCTCCTCGCCCGCCGAGGCCACCGCGGCCCCGGGCGCGTCGGCGGCCCGCCCCGCGGGTCCCCCGCCCCCGCCGGCCGACGCGCCGCAGGGGGCGCCCGGTACGGAGCAGGGCGCGCACGGTGCCACGGGCGCCGCGCCGATGCCGCCGTACGATGCTCCGGCCGCCGGTGGCGCGTACGGGGGCGTGCCCGACGCGCAGGGAGCGCAGGGGGCGCCTTACGCCGCCACGGGAGCCGGTGGCGCCGGCGTGTACGGGGGCGGCCCCGGGGATCCCTACGGCGCCCATGGCGACCCGTACGCCCCGTACGCCCCGTACGCGATGAGCCCCGGGCAGCCGGTCGTCGGCGACAAGCCCCGGCGTCGTGGCTCCGGGCTGGTCGCGGCGGTGATCGTGGCCGCGCTGGTGGCCGGCGGTGTCGGCGGCGGCCTGGGCTACTGGGCGGCGCAGCGCTCGGACAACGGCTCCACCACGGTCTCGTCCTCGGTCAGCCCCAAGGACCTCAACCGGGCCCCGACCTCGGTCGCCGGGATAGCCAACAAGGCGCTGCCCAGCGTGGTGACCATCCAGGCCAGCGGCAGCCAGGAGTCCGGCACCGGCACCGGATTCGTCTACGACACCCAGGGCCACATCCTCACCAACAACCACGTCGTCGCCCCCGCGGCCAACGGCGGCAGGCTCACCGCCACCTTCTCCGACGGCCGGAAGTTCGACGCCGAGGTCGTCGGCCGCGCCCAGGGTTACGACGTGGCCGTGATCAAGCTCCGCGACCCGTCCGGCGCCAAGCTGACCCCGCTGCCGATCGGCAACTCCGACGACGTGGCCGTCGGCGACCCGGCGATCGCCATCGGCGCCCCCTTCGGCTTGTCGGGGACGGTCACCACCGGCATCATCAGCGCCAAGAACCGCCCGGTGGCCTCCAGCGACGGCCAGGGCTCCTCGGCCTCGTACATGTCCGCGCTCCAGACCGACGCCTCCATCAACCCGGGCAACTCCGGTGGTCCGCTGCTCAACGCGGGCGGCGCGGTCGTCGGCATCAACTCCGCGATCCAGTCGGCCAACAACGGCGGCGGCAGCCCCTTCGGCGGCTCCAGCCAGGCCGGCAGCATCGGCCTGGGCTTCGCGATCCCGATCAACGAGGCCAAGTACGTCGCCGACACGCTGATCAAGACCGGTCGGCCGGTGTACGCGGTGATGAAGATGTCGGTCGACATGAACTACAGCGGCCAGGGCGCCAAGATCTCGTCCAACAGCGTCGACGGCGGCACCGGCATCACCCCCGGCGGCCCGGCAGACAAGGCGGGTCTCAAGCCGGGCGACGTGATCACCAAGCTCGACGACACGGTGATAGACAGCGGCCCCACCCTGATCGGCACGATCTGGCAGCACCGGCCCGGTGACCAGGTCAAGATCACCTACCAGCGCGACGGCCGCACCGCCACCACCACCGTCACGCTCGGCGAACGCACGGGCGACAGCTGATCTTCCAGCACGCCACTCCCCGAACGGGTTACGCTGTCCCCGCGTCCCGGCACCACCGGCGACGCGGGGAGGGTTGCCCGAGCGGCCTAAGGGAACAGTCTTGAAAACTGTCGTGGCGGCAACGTCACCGTGGGTTCAAATCCCACACCCTCCGCGTAGGTAGGCAGGAAAAACGCAGGTCGAAGCGGGCCCCGGTAACGTACCGGGGCCCGCTTCGCGTGCGTAAGGGGAACGGGGCCCGCAGGACGGGCGGGCGAGGGCGTTCCGGGGTCGGCGGGGGCGGCGGAACGTTTCCACGGCGCGGCGGAACGTTTTGGTGGTGCGGCGGCTCACGTGCCCGTGCGGGGCGTCGTTAGCGGGGTGTGACGTTTCGTCCACGTGTCCTCTTGTGAGTGGCGTGTGGGCGGGGGTTTGTCGATATGTCGATGGCCGGGAGGGGGTGCTGCGGGAACGTTTCCCCCGTTGTGTCGCTTGGGTGGCGATGGTCGCTTCTGGGGTCGTTGGTGAGGTTGTCGGCGTAGAGAGGTTTATCGATAGATCATCACGCTTGAGAGGTAAATGGGGCGACGGGTGTGGTTGGTGGTGTGGGCGGTGGGCAACTCTGGTCTCGCGACGCCGCGCAGATGGCGGAGTGGAAGGTCGAACACTCCGCGATGTTGGTGAACTTCCGTGTCCTTGGAGGAAATTGAGATGAGCAGCATTCGCACCGCCCGTGCCCTGGCCGCGCTCGCCGCTCTTCCGCTGGCGGCGGCCCTCTTCACGGGGGTCGCCTCCGCCGACGACGGGGCGTTCGCGGACCACAGCGCCGCCGCCAGCGTGAGCAGCATCGCGCAGTCCGCGTCCGGACGGGGGGCCGGCAACCAGGCCAACACGGCCACGGTTCTGGGAAACGGATACACCCGTGTCGCCCAGAACAACGTCAACGTCGACTTCGGCGGCTGGTGGTGAGCGCTGGACGGGGCTTCCGCTGACGCTGCCGAGACGACGGCGGGGCCTCGTCGGTGATTCCGGTGACTGGTGATGTGATTGCGCGGCGGTGCCTTCGGGCCCGCCGCGCAATCGCGTTCGGCGGCGGACGGTGCCACGGCGCCCGCGGCCGGACCAGCCCTGTCGACAGTTATCCACATGCTGTGGACAGCGCTCGGCGAAATCGGCGTCCTTCGTGTAATCCTGGCTGCCTTGACGGCGTCGACGGCACCACTGAAACTGACGGCTAGTCAGATTCCGAGTGCCCCACCAGGAGACAGGAGGGCGCACGATGAGCGGGACCACGGACCGGCTCCATGACCGGCTCAGGGCGTACGAGGGCGCGCCCGCGACCCGCCGTGGCCAGGGCAAGGACCCCGTCAACGCTCCCATGATCAGGCATTGGTGCGAGGCGATCGGCCATCCGCCACCACCCGACGGCACCGCGCCGCCCACCATGCTCCAGGTGTGGACCATGGCCGGGCTCACCGGGCACACCGACCGCGCCGGCCCCTTCGACGCCCTCCTCCGCGAACTCGACGCCGCCGGCTTCACCTCGGTCGTGGCGACCGACTGCGAGCAGGAATACCTGCGCCCGCTGCGTACCGGAGACCGGATCGCCTTCGACGCCGTCGTCGAATCCGTCTCGCCGCGCAAGACGACGAAGCTCGGCACCGGCTACTTCGTCACCACCAGGACGGAGGTGTGGTCCGGTGGCGAACGGGTCGGCACCCACCGCTTCCGCATCCTCAAGTACGCCCCCGCGCACGTCACGCCGCCCGGTTCCCCGGCGCGCACCGGAGACCAGGTGCCCGCGAAGTCCTCGTCGCACGGCGGGGGTTCACCGTCCGCCGCGAGCGCCTTACGCCCCCGTCCGGTCGTCAACCGGGACAACGCCGGCTTCTGGGAGGGCGTGGCCCGGCACGAGTTGCTGATCCAGCGCTGCACCGGGTGCGGCCTGCTGCGTTTCCCGTGGCTGCCGGGGTGCAACGGCTGCGGTTCGGCCGACTGGGACACCGTGCGGGCGAGCGGCGCGGGCCGGGTGCACTCGTACGTCGTCATGCACCACCCGCCGTTCCCGGCCTTCTCGCCGCCCTACGCGGTCGCCCTGGTGGAGCTCGCCGAAGGGGTCCGGATGATCAGCGACATCACCGGGGTCCGTCACGACCAGGTACGCATCGGGATGCCGGTTGACCTCGAATTCCTCGCGGTGGACGACGAGTTGACGCTGCCGGTCTTCCGGGGCGCCCGAAGCGCGACGGAAGGGGAAGTCCGTGCGACCCGGTGACGAACTGCCGCCGCTGCGGGTACCCATCACCTGCACCCTCATCGTCGCCGGGGCCATCGCCACCCGCGACTACCAGGACGTCCACCACGACGCCGAGGCGGCCCGGGCCAAGGGCTCCCCCGACATCTTCATGAATATCCTGACCACCAACGGCCTGGTCGGGCGCTACGTCACCGAATACGTCACCGGCCGCACCGGCGCGGCGGCCACTCTGCGCGCGGTACGGATCCGCCTCGGCGCCCCCAACTATCCCGGCGACGAAATGGTGTTGACCGGAAAGGTCACGGAGGTCACCGGTGCCACCGCCGAGATCGAGGTCACCGGCAGGAACGCCATCGGCAACCACGTCACGGGGCGGGTGACGGTGGCGTTGCCGGTGGGTTCCACGGCCGGCGCCGACGGTACGGCCGGGCTTCCGGCGACGAGCACGCCCGGCGCGTCGGAGGACGCCCCCGCCTCCGGTGCGGGCGTGGAACCCGCCGCCGGTGCCGCCGTGGAAGGAGCGCCGCGATGACGCTCACCGCCCCGGACCGGCTCGGCGGTCGTGCCGCCGTCGTGGGCATCGGGGCCACCGAGTTCTCCAAGGACTCCGGCCGCAGCGAGCTGGCCCTCGCGGCGGAGGCGGTCCGGGCCGCGCTGGACGACGCCGGGCTGACCGCGGCCGACGTGGACGGTCTGGTCACGTTCACCATGGACACCAGCCCCGAGATCACGGTGGCCCAGGCGGTCGGGATCGGCGAACTCTCCTTCTTCTCCCGCGTCCACTACGGAGGCGGCGCCGCGTGCGCCACCGTTCAGCAGGCCGCGCTCGCCATCGCGGCGGGAACAGCGGAGGTGGTGGTCTGCTACCGCGCCTTCAACGAACGTTCCGGGCGCCGTTTCGGCAGCGGGGTGCGCCATCGGGAGCCGTCGGCGGAGGGGGTGGCGCTGGGCTGGGCGCTGCCGTTCGGACTGCTCACGCCGGCGTCCTGGGTGGCGATGGCCGCCCAGCGCTACCTGCACACCTACGGCCTCACCCCGGACGCCTTCGCGCCGGTGGCCGTCGCCGACCGCCGTCACGCCGCGACCAACCCGGCCGCCTACTTCTACGGCAAGCCCATCACCCTCGCCGACCACGCCGCCTCGCGGTGGATAGTCGAGCCGCTGCGGCTGCTCGACTGCTGCCAGGAGACCGACGGCGGCCAGGCGATCGTGGTCACCTCGGTGGAACGCGCCCGGGACCTGCCGCACCGGCCCGCCGTCGTCACCGCCGCCGCCCAGGGCGCCGGACGTGCCCAGGAGCAGATGACCAGCTTCTACCGGACCGGCGGCGCCGACGACGACCTGGCCCGGCTGCCCGAGATGGGCGTCGTCGCCCGCCAGCTCTGGCGCACCTCGGGGCTGGGCCCGGCCGACGTCGACGTCGCCGTGCTCTACGACCACTTCACCCCGTTCGTCCTGATGCAACTGGAGGAATTCGGCTTCTGCGGACGCGGAGAGGCGGCCGGCTTCGCGGCCGACGGCGCCCTCGAACTCGGGGGCCGCCTCCCGCTCAACCCGCACGGCGGACAACTCGGCGAGGCCTACCTCCACGGCATGAACGGTATAGCCGAGGCCACCCGGCAGATCCGCGGCACCTCCGTCAACCAGATACCCGGCGTCCACCACGCCCTCGTCACCGCGGGCACCGGCGTCCCCACCTCGGCGCTCCTGCTGAGCAGGGACGTCTGAGCCCGTACGGAGTGGGGCGGCCCGTTCGGGTGCGATCGGGCCGTGCCGGGTGCGGCTCCGGCCCGGCCGACGTGGCCGCCTGGCGGCGGCTGACCGCCGACCCCGGCCGGCCGCCCGTCGGCTCGGGGTGTGTGGGTTTCGGGGACGCGGGCGCCGGGGCGACGTGGGCGCCGCTGTACATCGGCGCGGTGGTTGTGGCGTCGGGGCACGCGGGCCCGGAACGCGTCGGCGCGGTGGCCGGGCCGTCAGCCCCCGCTCGCCCCGCAACCGCCCCCCACCGTGACAACGGACCCCCGACCCCGCCAGCGGGCCCCCGTCCGGTCGGCTCCGGGGGCGGCGTGGCGGGGGCGGACCCGGGCGTACCGCCCTGGCGAACGGCTGAACCCTGGGGCCACCCGGGCGTGCCTGCTACGTGGGGCGGTCCGGGGCGTCTTCACTCGGCGTCATGCGCCACGAGAACCGGATCATCGGATTTGCGCTGGCCGTGTTGGCCGCGCTGGCCTGCGTGGTCACCGCGATCGCGCCGGCGGAGGGGGCCGGACCACCGGGGCCGCCCCGTCCGCACAGCAATCCGGCGTCGCCGCCACCGGAGGCCCCGGACGTTCCGGACACCCCCGACGCCCCGGACACCGCCGACCCGGGCGACCCCGGGCCGCTCCCGGATCTCGGCGGCGCCCCGGACGAGGTCGGCGCGCCGGACCAGGGCTCGGGTGGACCGGAGACCGGCGCCGTACCGGATCCGGGGAGCGTCCCGGACCCGGTCGGCACGCCCGGTCCGGGCATGAAGCCCGGCCGCCCCCAACACGGCCGGCCGCGGCAGCAGGAGGAGGGCGACCAGCCGGGAGCGGCGTCGGCGTCCGCACCCACCACCGGGGACATGCGGCGGCTCGGCGCGCAGATCTTCCGGGGCTGGGCCTTCGACTCCTGCTCCGCGCCGGACCTGGGCACCATGCGGGCCTGGCGGCAGTCGCCGTACGGCGCGGTGGGCGCCTACATCGGCGGCCGGGCGCGCAGTTGTGCCCAGCCCAACCTCTCGGCCGGCTGGGCGCGTTCGGTCGTGGCGATGGGGTGGCGCATCCTGCCGGTGTACGTGGGCTCGCAGTCGCCGTGCGCGTTGGAGCGCCGGGAACGCAACTATCCGATCGACACCGCGCACGCGAGCGCCAACGGCGCCGCCGAGGCGGCGGACGCGGCGCGGGCGGCCGGTGCGCTGGGGCTCGCCAAGCACAGCCCGGTCTACCTGGATATCGAGGCGTACGACGTGCGCAGCGACCGCTGTACCGAGCCGGTGATCGCCTTCACCCAGGCGTGGAACCGCGCGCTGCGTGCCAGGGGGTACGTCCCCGGCTTCTACAGCAGCGCGGATTCCGGGGTCGCCCAGCTGGAGGTCGCGCGGCGTCTGGGGCGGCCCTCGCTGCCGGACCTGATGTGGTTCGCCCGCTGGAACGTTCCGCCGGACGTGTACGGCGAGGCGAAGCTGTCGCGTACGGCGTGGAGCCCGCATCGCAGGGTGCACCAGTTCGCCGGGGACATCCACGAGAGCCACGGCGGCAAGAGCCTGAAGATCGACCGCAACCTGGTGGACGCCCCGGTGGCCATCATGGCGGGAGCCAAGAAGAACGCGGGCGACCCGGAGAGCGCCGACGAGGACGGCCCCGGCACGGCGTGGACGGAGGGCAAGGCCCCGGCCCGGTCGGCGGCCCGGCTGCCGAACCGCCTCGGGCACCCCGGCCGCCGCTCCGCCCGCGCGCCCCTGCGATTCGGCCCGTACGCTCACGCCCACCCCCGTCCGTCCGCGTACGCCCGCGCGTACGCTCCAGCGCGCGTACGGCTGCCGGAACGCGCCGGCGTACCGTTCGTTCCCGTGGCGGTGCCGGGGACGACCCTGGTGAGGAACCCGGTGGCCGGCGCGGTTCCGGGCGTGCCGTTCCCGTACCCGTCGGTTCCGTCGCCGTTCCCGGCCGGGCTCGGGGTGCCGTCCGCCGGATCGTGGCGGAGCTGGCCGGGGGCCGGGGCAGCCCTGAGACTGCCCTGACGCCGACCCCGAGCCGGGTCCCGCCTCGGGGCGTAGCGGCGGCCGGTGCCCTACGACTTGAGGGGGACCCCGCTTCGGCACCTGCGGGCGATCCCCGGCGGGCGATGGCGCTCATAGCGTTGACGCCATGACCACGCCTGTCTGCACCAGCGCTCAGCAGTTCACGCGCTACGTACGGGACCGGGGGCCGGTGCTGCTGCGCACCGCGCGCTCCCTGACCGCCAACCAGTGCGACGCCGAGGACCTGCTGCAGACGGCTCTGACCAAGACCTATCTCGCCTGGGACCGGATCGACGACCGGGGGGCGCTCGACCGTTACGTCCGGCGCACGTTGGTCAACACGCGCACCTCGCAGTGGCGCAAGCGCCGGGTGGACGAGTACGCCTGCGACGAGGTCCCCGAGCAGCGCGCCGTCGACCCCGACCCGGCGGAGGCGCAGGCCCAGCGGGACGCGCTGTGGCACGCCGTCGGCAGACTTCCCGCCCGGCAGCGCGCGATGGTCGTGCTGCGGTACTACGAAGACCTCAGCGAGGTGCAGACCGCCGAGGTGATGGGGGTCTCGGTGGGCACCGTCAAGAGCGCGGTCTCCCGCGCGCTGGTCAAACTGCGCAGCGATCCGGAGCTGCGGGCCGGTTTCCACTGGTGAGCGGGGTCCGCGGGAGGCGGACACGGCGTGAGCTGGGCCACCGGGGTAGTGACATACCGCCGGGTACGCCACCAGAATCGCGGGACATTACCCTCGCGTAACGCGTCGCCTCCGGCGCGTGGAAATTGGGGAGGCCCCCGGTGCAGAGCACGATGCAGGACGTACCCCTCACGCTCTCGCGGATCCTGGCGCACGGGGCGACCGTCCACGGCAGAGCCCAGGTCACCACCTGGACGGGCGAGGGCCGGCCCGACCGCCGCAGCTTCGCCGAGATCGGCGCCCGGGCGGCGCAGCTCGCGCACGCCCTGCGTGACCTCGGGGTCGAGGCGGGGGAGCCGACGGGCACCTTGATGTGGAACAACGCCGAGCACATGGAGGCGTATTTCGCCATCCCGTGCATGGGCGCGGTGCTCCACACGCTCAACCTGCGGCTCGCCCCCGAGCAGCTGGTGTGGATCGTCAACCACGCCGCCGACCGGGTGGTGCTGGTCAACGGTTCGCTGCTGCCGCTGCTCGCGCCCCTGCTGCCGCGCATGGAGACGGTGGAGCACCTGGTCGTCGTGGGCCCCGGGGACACCTCGCTGCTGGCCGGGTGCCGTCCGGCGGTGCACGACTACGAGACGCTGCTGGCCGGCCGCCCGACCACGTACGACTGGCCCGAGCTGGACGAACGTCATCCGGCGGCGATGTGCTACACCTCGGGCACCACCGGGGACCCCAAGGGCGTGGTCTACAGCCACCGTTCGATCTACCTGCATTCGATGCAGGTCAACATGGCCGAGTCGTTCGGGCTCACCTCCCGGGACACCTCGCTCCCGATCGTGCCGATGTTCCACGTACTGGCCTGGGGGTTGCCGCACGCCGCCTTCCTGGCCGGCATCGGGCTGCTGCTGACCGACCGCTTCCTGCAGCCGGCCGCGATCGCCGAGATGATCGAGACGGAACGGCCCACGCACGCCGCCGCCGTCCCCACCATCTGGCAGGGGCTCCTCGGCGAACTGGCGGCCCGGGAGCGGGACATCAGCAGCCTGCGCGCGGTGGTGATCGGCGGCTCGGCCTGTCCGCCGTCGCTCATGCGGGACTTCGAGGAACGCCACGGGGTCACCGTCGTCCAGGCGTGGGGGATGACCGAGACCTCGCCGCTGGGTTCCATCGCGCATCCGCCGGCCACCGTCACCGACCCGGACGAGGCGTGGCCGTACCGGATCACCCAGGGCCGCTTCCCGGCCTCGGTCGAGGCCCGGCTGATCGGCCCGGACGGCGACGTGCTGCCGTGGGACGGTGAAAGCGCCGGTGAGCTGGAGGTCCGCGGACCGTGGATCGCCGGCGCGTACCATGGCGGGGCGGGCGCGGAACCGGTCCGGCCGGACGACAAGTTCCGGGACGGCTGGCTGCGCACCGGTGACGTGGGCACGATCACCCCGGACGGCTACCTCACCCTGACCGACCGGGCCAAGGACGTGATCAAGTCGGGCGGCGAATGGATCTCCAGTGTCGAGCTGGAGAACCATCTGATGGCCCACCCCGAGGTCGCCGAGGCCGCGGTGGTGGCGGTGCCGGACGACAAGTGGGGTGAACGTCCGCTGGCCACCGTGGTGTTGAGGCCCGGAGCCACCGCCGGTTTCGCCGAACTCCGGGAGTTCCTCGCGCTGCGGGTCGCCCGCTGGCAGCTCCCGGAGCGCTGGTCGCTGCTGGAGTCGGTGCCGAAGACCTCGGTGGGCAAGTTCGACAAGAAGGTGCTGCGCAAGCGGTACGCGGACGGGGAGTTGGCGGTCGAGACGCTGTAGCGCGGAAGCCGGCCGGGGGCGTACAGGGGATCACCGGGGCGCCTCGGAGATCGCGGGGGCGCCCCGGGGGACAAGGGGCGCTCCGCGTGGTCGTGAGCGCCCCGCGCCCCTTCAGCGCGCGCCCCGGCCCTTCAAGCCCGCGCCCGCGCCGTCCCGGCTCAGCCGTCCGTACCGATCTTGCTCAGCAGATCCACGATGCGCCCCTGCACCTCGCCGCTGGTCGAGCGCTCGGCCAGGAAGAGCACGGTCTCACCGGTGCCGAGGCGGGGCAGTTCGGCGGCGTCGATGTCGACCGAGGTGTACACCACCAGCGGGGTACGGGTGAGCAGGCCGTTGGAACGCAGCCAGTCCACGATCCCGACCCGACGCCGCCTGATCAGCATCAGATCCATCACGACCAGGTTCGGTCGGATCTGGGCGGCGATGGTCGCCGCGTCGCCTTCCGACGCCGCGTGCGCCACCTGCATGCCGCGCCGTTCCAGCGTCGCCGTGAACGCCGCGGCGATGTCCTGGTGGCTCTCGACCAGCAGGACGCGCGGCGGATGCTGCTCGCTGTCGCGCGGGGCGAGCGCCTTGAGCAGGACGGCCGGGTCGGCCCCGTACGCCGCCTCCCGGGTGGCCTGGCCGAGCCCCGCGGTGACCAGCACCGGGACCTCCGCCGCCACCGCCGCCGCCCGCAACGACTGCAACGCGGTACGGGTGATCGGCCCGGTCAGCGGGTCGACGAAGAGCGCCGCCGGGTACTCGGCGACCTGCGCGTCCACCTCCTCCCGGGACCGCACGGTCACCGGGCGGTAGCCGCGGTCGGTCAGCGCCTGCCGGGTGGAGACGTCGGGTTCGGGCCAGACCAGCAGTCGGCGCGGGGCGATCGGCGTCGGCGGGGCCCCCTCGTCGTCCCCGTCCGCGTCGGCCGCCGGGGCCGTCCGCACCTCCACCGCGCCGCCCGGGCCGTCGAGCATCTCGGGCCCCTCGGCGCCGTCCGCCGGGGCACCGATGGCGAACGCCTGCCCCTGACCCTCGCTGTCGCTCGTCTGGAACGCCGGGTTGGAGCCGGGAACGGGTTCGGCGGCGCCGACCTGGTCCACGGAGCCCTCGGTCGGGTGGGGGCGTGCGCCGGGAGCATGCTCCGGCGCGGGTTGCGGATCGGTGGACGCCGAATGCCTCCGGCGCCGTCCGGAACCGGCCGCGGGCTGCTGCGCGGGCAACGGCACCGCCTGGCCGGCCCTCGGCGGCTCGCTCTGCCCCGGCAGCGGATGGGTGAAGGCCACGCCCTGGCCGAGCGTGCGCACGCTGATGCCGTGGCCGTCGCTGCCGGTCGCGGGGGCGTTGGTGGTGGGTGCGCCGGTCGCGGGTGCGCCGGGGTCGGGCGTGCCGGAGTTAGGGCGCGCGGAGGTGCCGTGCGCCGGGGTGGTGTGCGCGGGCGTGCCCTGGGCCGGGGTGCCGTGCTGCGCCGGAATGCCGTGCGCCGGCGTGCCCGCCGGTACGTCGTGGCCCGGGGTGTCGTGCCCCGCCGCCGGTTCGCCCGGAGCACGGCGCGCGCCCGGTACGCCGTGGCGGGCCTGGCCGGGACCGGTCACCGCTGCACCGCCACCGGCCGGGTAACCGGCGCCGGGCGGCAGCGCGACCGGACCGTTGCCCTCCGGCTGCCCGGCGGGCTTCTTCGCACGCCGACCGGACGGCGTGGGCTGCGCGGGCACCGTGGCGGGAAGCCCCGGCCCGCCCTGCGCCGACACCGGCCCGGGGCCCCCGGCGCCTCGTCCGCCCCGCCCCTGGCCCTGCGGCGGGACCGGTGCCATCCCCGTGGCGGGCCCGGGCACCGGACCATGGCCCGGCCAGGCGGCGTCGGCCGGCGGCTCACCGGCGGTCGCGCCGCCCGGCGGCAAGGCGTGGGCGGACGGACGCGCGGTCAACTCCGGCTGGTCGCCCGGCGCCGGGTGGCCGCCCGGCGTGGCGGGAGCCGTCGCGCGCGCCCCCTGCTGTCCATCGGCGAGCGCCCGGCGCGCCCGGCGGCCACTCGGCGGCCGGACGGCGCTCTGCGGCGCCTCCTCGGGCACGTCCTCGTCCGCACGCCGTAGCGCGCGCCGGCGCCCGGTCGGCTGCTCCGCCCCCGGCACGCCGGACGCCCCGGCGACACCGCCGTTCCCCGGACCGCCCGCGGCCGCCGCCCCGGAAGGCCCGGCCGGCAACGCGATCGCGGACCCGGCCGGCGTACCCGGCGCCGCCCCGCCACCGGCCGCACCACCGTCACCGTCAGCCGTCTCGGAACCCTCGCCGACCGGTCGCCGGCGCGGACGCGACGGCCGGACGCCACCGGCCCGCGCGCCGTCGGCGCCCGTACCGGACGCCCCGCCGGGCCCCGTCGGCGTACCGGCACCGGCAGCGCCTCCGGCGCCCGCGCCCGGCGCACCGGCCGACGCGCCTGCCGGACCGCGCGTCCCACGCGCCGGCTCGGCGGGCATCGGCATCACTGTGGTCTCCGACTCGCGGTTGCGCGCCCCCTCGCCGTCCGCCGTGGCGCCGCCCGGACCGCCGCCCGCATCGTCGCCGGTCTCCCCGACCGGCACCTCGAGCACGTAGGCGCTGCCCTGACCGGGGACCTCGTGGGTCTGGAGCACACCGCCGTGGCGCTCCACGATCCCGCGCGTGATGGGCACATGGACGGGGCTGCCGCCGCTGTGCGGTCCGCGCACCTCGATCCGTACGACGTCGCCGCGCCGGGCCGCGGCCACCACGATGGTGGAGTCCCCGCCGCCGGCCACGACCGCGGTGCGCCCGGTGGCGTCCACCCCGGCCACGTCGGCGATCAGATGGGAGAGCGCCTGGGCGAGGCGCACGGCGTCGACCACGGCTTCCACCGGGGGCGCGTGCACGGCGAACTGCGCCCTCCCCGGCCCGATCAGCTCCACCGCGCCCTCGACGCCCGCCGCGACCACCTTGTCCAGCCCGGTCGGCCGCCGGTCCAGCTTCTCCTTGCCCGAGTCGAGCTGCTGGAACGCCAGCACGTTGTCGATCAACGTGGTCATCCGGGCGTACCCGGCGGCCAGATGGTGCAGCGTCTGGTTGGCCTCCGGCCACAGCTGACCGGCCGGATCGTCGGCGAGCGCGCCGAGCTCGGCCCGCAGTTCCTCCAGCGGACCGCGCAACGAGGCGTCCAGCACGGCGCGTAGTTGCGTATGGCGCGCGACCAGCGCGTCGAAGGGCGTGCGATCGGTGAACGTCATCACCGCGCCCACCAGTTGATCGGCCTCCCGCACCGGGGCCGTGGTCAGATCCACCGGCACCGCGCGCTTGTCCTTGGTCCACAGCACCTGTCCGCGCACCCGGTGCTTGCGCCCCGAACGCAGCGTGTCGGCCAGCGGCGTCTCCTCGTACGGCAACGGCGTGCCGTCGGCGCGCGAGTGGTGGATCAGCGGATGGAGCTCCTGCCCGCCGAGGTCGCTGGCGCGGAACCCGAGTATCTGCGCGGCCGACGGGTTGACCAGGACGACCTTGCCCTCGGTGTCCACGCCGACCACGCCCTCGCTGGCGGCCCGCAGGATCATCTCGGTCTGCCGCTGCTGACGGGCGAGTTCGGCCTCGGTGTCCATGGTGCCGGTCAGGTCGCGCACCACGAGCATCAGCAGCTCGTCCCCGGTGTACGGGTGGTACGGATCGGCGTACGGGGTACGGCCGTCCTCCAGGTTGG